>JBBDMU010000026.1:0-237131 GCA_040878085.1 Balneolales bacterium | reverse complement strand
AAGGTGAATAAGTTCTCTCGGTACTCCCTCATCGTCGAAGATTTCCGTCATCATCGGGAAATACTTAACCGACCGCTTTAGCCAGTTTTCCATAATTTCAGGGCGCCGTACAGTCAGGTAAGCTATGTGATTGTTGACCTGACGGTTCCTGATTAAAGGAACTTCTGTTTTATTAACTGTCAGGTTTTCTGGTAATACAATATTTTCCCCATCAAACCAATCGTTATCAGACATGAACATTTCCTGATGAACCGCAAATATTTCACCGTGAATATCAACTACGGGTTCATCAATACCATAAAACACTTGATATTCGGTCATCACAGTACGGTATAGTTCTTTAAACTTTCTGTTTTCCTGAACCTCCGGGTAGTCATTCATTGCATTCTGAATAGCCATCAATGCATCGGTAATATAGGTTTCAGCCGTGACTGCATCCTTATTGATCTGCGCTTCAATAGCCAAGTGATGCATTTTATAAATATTAGCAATTCGCTGCATCACCTCGGTCTGGTTTACCTCAAGGTCTGGCAGTGTTTTTTGAGCAGTTTTCTCAAACCTGGGCTCCCAGGAAGAGTTTGAATCGATGCGTATTTTGGGAATATGATTAATTCTTTGAATTCGAGCATCATCCTGCGCATGAACCAATATGGGGGTTACAAACAGAAGAAGCAGGAAAGCAAGTAGCTTTTTTGCCATGATAGAAAGTTTTGGTAGGGATTAGTTTTTCAAGAAGACTTTAAGGTATGTATATTATAAGTTCATAATATGTTACCGATAAGTAATATAACAAACCGGAAATTCAGGTCTAAATCAAAATTTAGCTGATTTTAATTAAAGTCAGTTAAACTATTTGTAGTAGGGGTGTTGAAGAAGATAAGTTTTTTAAGGAGGGTGTACAGCTTTTTCAGCCAATCCAAATTGTAAGGCGCTAGCAAAACAGGGGCAGTAAAGTAAATGCTATGCCCTTACCTATTAATAAAAAACTTTACCGGAACTATTTGGTTCAAATAAAAACTACGGCACCCAAATTATATTACACCGGGAGATCCTAGGCTTAATAATTAATGAGTTCTGTTAAAGCATGCGTTACATCCTCATCAGAGGGCAATATATATTTCTCATATTGAGAAGCAAAGGCTATAGGAGAGAATTTGGCAGCTACTCTTTTTACAGGCGCATCGAGATATTCAAAGACACCGCTTGATATCTGCGCCGAAATTTCTGCGCCCAGACCAATAAACTCAAGATCTTCGTGAAGCACTAATACCCGTCCCGTTTTTTTTACGGATTCCAGAATAGCTTCGGAATCCAAAGGTAACAAAGACCTCAGGTCTATCACTTCAATATTAACATCTTTCTTGGCAAACTCTCTGGCAGCAACAATCGCTTTTTGTACCATGGCACCGTAAGTAACTATAGTAAGGTCCGACCCTTCTCTTATGGTTTTTGCTTTGCCAAGTTCAATATAATAATCAGCATCCGGTTCAGGACGACGCGAGAAACCCTGCCTGTAAAGGGCCTTATGTTCCAGGTATAATATTGGATCTTCAGCACGTATGGCTGATTTCAATAAACCTTTGGCATCGGCTGCATTACTTGGCATCACTATTTGAAAGCCAGGGATATGGCCAAACATGGATTCAATGTTCTGGCTGTGGCACAACCCCCCGTGAATATAGCCGCCAATAGGAACCCGAATAACCATTGGGCAACTGAATTCATTATTTGAGCGGTAGCGTAAGGTGGGTACCTGATTTCGCAATTGCTGCATTGCCGGCCATATATAGTCGCCAAACTGAATTTCTACAACAGGCTTAAATCCCTGAATAGCCAAACCGCAGGCGGTACCTATAATAGATGCTTCAGAAAGGGGGGAGTTATAACAACGCTCCTTGCCGAACTTTTCTGTTAGCCCCCGGGTCGCTGTAAATACTCCGCCTTTCCCGGCGGCAACATCTTCTCCGAAAACTATAACCTTTTCATTCTTTTCCATCTCCTCGGCAATCGCATGATTTACCGCATCCACCAGGACGATAGGGTTTCCCGAAGGTTCATTTTTTTCATATTCAAGGTTTAAATCGCCCTCGTAAAGGATATGCTTCAATGCGTCCTCGGGCTTCGGATCATCTTGCTTCAAGCACCATTCGGTGTCATCATCAACCTGTTTTTTTACCTCATTTTTGAGAGTATCCAGTTCTGTTTGTGTAGCTATGCCGGCATCAATCAACTGGTCGCCCAGCTTTCTGATAGGATCATGCAGTTTATCATTTTCCAAATCTTCACCATCCCGGTACTTTCTCTGATCATCGGAAGATGAATGCGGCAACAATCGCACTACATGGGCATGTATAAGTGTTGGTCCTTTACCGCTTCTGGCCCTTTTGACAGCCTTTTCAACAGCGGCATGTGAATTGAAATAATCGGTGCCATCTACTTCATACATCTCTAGGTTTTCAAACCCGCTTACCGTTTTGGAAATGCTTTTGTTTGAAGTTTGGTCAATTACAGGAACACTAATGGCGTATTTATTATCCTGCACTACAATAATGAGGGGGGCTTTACAGCGAGTTGCCCAGTTCAGCATTTCGAAAAATGCCCCTTCTGAGGTCCCCCCGTCTCCTGTAGATATATAGACTACTTCGTCTTTTTTTAGAAAACTGGAACCCTGGGCTAAACCCAGACCGGGTAAAAACTGTGAGCCAATAGCACTGGATACCGAGAATATTCGGTGTTGCCTGCTATTGAAGTGCGATGGCATCTGCCGGCCAGCGGAAGTATCGGTAATTTTGCTTAAATGAGCCGAAAGCATTTGCCGCGGCGTCATGCCTATACCTAATGAATAGGCCATATCCCGGTAATATAAGGCTCCCCAATCCTTACCGGTTATCAAGTTATTGGCTACGGCCAATTGTACGGCCTCATGGCCGGAGCATCCTATATGGAAGAACCCGCGGCCTTGTTTGAGCAGGTTAAGCATTTTCTCGTCAAGTCTTCGCGACAGCAACATGATTCGGTATACACCCACCAGATCATCCTTGTCGAAGTTTTTAATGGATGCACTGCGTACTCTGTACGGGGAATCAGCTGGAGCCAGAGAGGCTGTTCGATTTAAAGTCTTAACACTCATAACCTAAACATTGATTGTCGATTTCGCATACTATTTCTGATGATATGCTTTAAATAACTTTTGGATCATCATTTTCGAAAATGGAATGGTATTGCTAATAATATATGTTAAAAGATCAACCTACTGCTGATATATTCTATAGGTTTTCAAACGTTTTCCGCCCAACCTTTCCGCAACTCTGATGATGTGTGTATTTGTTTCAAGCAGCCAGCTCAGTTCTGAAGAAACATAGCCTTTTTTTAACCCATTCTCAATTGCCTGCCGATGTAATAACGCGTCTATCCCGCGGCCCTGGTATTCGGGAATTACACCCATCAACGCGGTTCTAATTGCGTTAATTTTTCTTTTATAAAAAAGTAATTTTAGTATTCCTGTTGGAAATAACGAACCGTCAAGGTGTTGCAATGCCTGGTTTATATCTGGCAGTGCAACAGAAAACCCAACGGGCTTCCCATCAACCTCGGCCACATGAGCTAAATCAACATCTAAAATCATCTTTATCTCTTTGCCTAACGCTGCAAACTCCTCTACAGAGGTTTCGTAAAAGCCCCAGTTATTGGCCCAGGCTTTGTTAAATATCTCATGGATAATTTTAACCTCAGAATTAAACTGCCTCGTGTTTACAGGACGAATTTTAAGCCCGGGAATTCTTTTCATTACAATATCCTGGGCACGATCAAGGCGGTCAAGTTTTACGGACTTCTTATCTATGCCATAGGCAAACAGGTCCATAGCTTTCTCAAATCCGGCTCCTTTTAACAGATCATCATACCAGGGCTTTGAATAGGGCATCATAATTGCAGGCTTGGTATCGAAACCTTCAACGAGTATTCCGATCTCATCCAGCATGCCGGGACTGGTCGGGCCTCGCATAGATGTAAGCCCTTTTTCGTTCAACCAATCCCGCGCTATCTTGAATAGCAAGTCGGCAGCAAATTGGTTATTTACACATTCAAAGAAACCAAAAAAACCTACATTACTACTGTTGTAGCTGTTGTAGGCTTTATTATCAATTGCCGCTATGCGACCAATGATTTCTCCACCTTGTTTGGCAAGATAAAACTCCGCATCCGCATTAAGGTAAAAGGGGTTCTTTTTTCTGTCTACCAGGTGCTTCTGCTGAATATGCAACGGGGCTATCCAGTTTTCGTCATTCTTGTAATGGGTATAAGGGAAACGCAAAAAATCGTAAAAGTCAGCGCGGCTTTCAACGACGGAAATACTAACCAGGTCCTTATTTTTTGTCACATTTGTCACGCTTCGATAAGTGAATGACCGTTTTTATCTATAATGCCATGTTTGATACCCACTTTACGAAATGCTTCCAAAATAGCATCGAGCTGATCATTCGTATGGGTAGCCATATAGCTGGTTCTCATCAGTGATTGTCCCTTGGGTACCGCAGGTGGAATCACGGCATTCACATATACGCCCGCTTCAAACAGATCTCTCCAAAAGATAAATGACTGCATCATTTCGCCAATAACAACGGCAATAATGGGTGATTGACTATCAACAACCTTATACCCCATGCTGTTTAATCCTTTGCGCATATAGCTCGAGATCTCCACAAGGCGATCCAGCCGCCATGTTTCTTCCTGTAGGATTTCAAGGGCCTTTAATACCGTAGCTACATTGGCAGGGGGCATGGATGCACTGAAAACATGGGCCGGGGAATAATGGCGGATGTATTCTATAACAGGACGTTTACCCACAATGAATCCGCCTAATGAGGCAAAAGACTTCGAAAACGTGCCGCTTATAAGATCTACTTTATCCTTCATGCCGAAACTTGATGCGGACCCGCGTCCGCCGTCTCCGAGTACACCAATGGCATGGGCATCATCCAAATAGATCCGGGCATCAAACTCTTCGGCAAGCTCAACCATACCCGGCACGTTTGCCAGGGCGCCTGACATTGAAAAAACGCCATCGCTGATTATAATCTTTCCTGAAGAAGAATTTTCCCTCTCCAGCAACCGGCGAAGATGGTCCATATCGTTATGGTTGTAGCGCACAGTTCTTGCATTCGAGCATAATGTGCCGGTCACAATGCAGGCATGATTGTCTTTATCTGAAAAGATAACATCATTTCTACCGGCAATAGCCTGAATAGAGCCTTCATTGGTCTGATACCCTGTGCTGAACAAGACACAAGCTTCTTTTCCCATGAATTCAGCAAGCTTGTCTTCAAGCAGAAGATGGAGGTCCAAAGTACCGTTAAGATAGCGTGAGCCTGTACAACCCGTTCCGTAACGTGTTATGGCTCCTTTGGCTGCTTCCATAACTCGTGGGTCGTTTGTTAAACCCAGGTAGTTATTGGATCCGGCCATAATCACCCTACTGCCACCGATTACTACCTCGTTACCATCGGTTTCGGTTAAAGGTTTGAAATAGGGATACAGCCCCTGAGCCCGAACCTCTTCAGCTTTGGTGAAGTCATATGCTTTACTAAAAATATCTGTCTGTTTTATACCTGTATTGGAATTACCCATTTACAAACCCTTCAACATGTCTAAAAAAAATCAATTTGAAATATAGGGAGTATTTAGATGCAATCAAATTAGCCCCTTTTTACGCCGTACAAAATAAGAGGCATGACACCCTGCAACCACTAAAAAAATGTAAAATCTTCTACTTTCGATTCCTGATCCCCTGCCCTTGCTCTGTCCGTTTTATCACTGTTTCAAGAAAACCTAAATAATCATTTAAAACATTACTCCAGCTAAAGTCATTCATTACGTATTTTTTGCTACTTTCCGAGAGCGTCATTAGCTCATTGTGAAGCACTTCGTCAATTTTGGCAGCAAATTCGTGTGAACTGCCTATTGTTATACGATAACCATTTTTGCCCTGTTTCACCACATCTTTAATGCCTTCCATATCTGAGGCAATGGCTGGTGTCTTTGCAATATTCGCTTCAAGTATAACGATCCCAAAACCTTCCATATCACCGGGGACTTTAATGTTGGGCATGATAAATAAATCGGAGGCGGCATAGGCATATCGCAGCACTTTGTCTGGCTGCTTGCCCGCCAATATAATATTTTCTTTGTTGGGTGATTTATCTACAGCTTCTTTTATTTTAGCAAATTCAGGGCCATCACCGATGATAATATAAATAAAATCTGAATTAATTAATGGCAGAACATTATTAATAAACCATTCATGTCCCTTCCTTTTTACATGTCTTCCTACTGTTAGAAGTACATTCTTTCCATTTAAATCGTACTTCAGCTCATTCTTCATCAGATCCCTTCCCTCTTCCTTGGTAATCTCGTAATTAAGCTCTTCACTGGAAAAGCCATTAGGCAGAGCGACACTTTTTTCCGGGTCCATGCCCCGTTTTATAGTTTCTTCCCGCGTAGCCTTGCTTACGGAAATGGATCCGTCCAGATTTTTGAAGACTTTCGGCAGAAACCACTGGTAAGCTAAAAAGGGAAGCGTTACATCCTGTCCATGATTAATGCAAACCATGGGTACGTCGATTTGCTTCCGTATGAAATAGGCCAGACCGGCGGTTACCATTGATGAGAATAAAATAACATCAGGTTTATTCTTTTTGACCTGCGCTTTTATAGCAAAAAGGTTTTTAAATAGAAATAAAAACGTTCTCAGTGCTATCCAGTTCCAGGACGATTGAAGAATAATTGTGTTGAGCTGAATATCTTTCCTTTTGCCCAATTCCGAGACGAATTGCTGGCTGACGCGTTGCATTCCACCCGTATTTTCAAGATCCATCTCTTGAGGAGGATGTAAATGTGATATATATAATATTTTCACGTATTCAATATTCTGCGGCTTAATTCCCGGCCGCTTGTGTATATAGATTAATTAGATCGTCCATCACTCTTTCCCAGTCATATGCAAGAGCCTTCTGGCGTGACGTTTTTTTCATTTCATTGCGTTTGTTGTTGTCACGGGCAAGCAGGTTTATAAAAGTAGCAAATTGGTCGGAATTCTGAGGTTGCCCAATAAAGCCGTTTTTTTTCTCATCCACAAGTGATTTGCTTCCTGTAGCGTCGGCAACAATAACGGGCAGCCCGCAAGACATAGCCTCCAGCGTCACATTCCCGAACGTTTCTGTATCGGACGGGAAAAAAAATATATCACTGCTGGCATAAGCTGTAGCAAGAGCATGTCCACTTAAATAGCCCGTAAAATGTGCCGGAGGTAAGAGTTTCTGGAATTCCTCTTTTTCAGGTCCGTCTCCTACAATCAGGACTTTAATTTTATCATCACCTGAAGTACATTTATTTAGTGTAGCTGCGAATGTTCTCAAATCTTTCTCCCAGACCAACCGTGACACAAAGGTTACTACAACATCATCATCTGCAAAACCAACCTGACGGCGCCATTCAAGATTTCTTTTATCAGGGTTGAACAAAGTGGTGTCAACACCACGCGCCCATACTTCCAAACCATTTATAATGTTCTGGTCGTTCAATTCTTTTATCATTGAAGCCGAAGGAACGTATAAATGCCGGCACTTGCTGTAAAACCATTTCAAATATTTCCAGACAAGCGGCTCCGCCAGGCTCAGCCTGTAATACTTCAGATAACTTGTAAAGTGTGTGTGGTAAGATGCCACGGCCGGAATATCATAAGCATTTGCATATTTTAAAGCCTTATATCCTAAAACATCGGGGGTGGCAATATGAATTAAATCTGGTGAAAATTTGTCCAGCTTTTCCCTTACGCTTTTGGGGAAACCTGTAGATATCCGGTACTCCGGCCTGCCAAAAGCCGCAATGGAAGGAACCGCAACAAAATCCCCTTCATGGGCCATAGGAGGATTTTCTACTGTGGGGCCAAACACCATTACCGAAATACCTCTATTTAAAAGATGCCTGACCAAACGATTCAGCGTCAGCGAAACCCCATCCTGGATGTGATTATAGTTCCCCGTAAATATTGCTACTCTAAGACCAGACATTAATTCTTTGTTTTACAAATAAGGGATAATCAGATTTTTTATGCATCACAGTTTGCAATATATTAGGAGTTCTGAAGGAAAAGGTTTTGAAACGAATAAGGGTATATCTCTTCTCACTTTTTCATGTCGGGAAGAGCTGTAGCAAATGTAAATTTTAATAAGAAAGGCTAATATACAAAAATTATGAAAGCCTTTATAACCGGTGGGACCGGCTTTATCGGAAGCCACCTTGTAGATTTTTTAATTTCAGGTGACGCCGAAGTTCGTTGTCTTGTTAGAAATCAGGAAAAGTGGCTGGAAGGCAAGCAGTACACGAAAGTAATAGGAGATATGCACGACCTGCCGGTTCTGCAAAAAGGAATGAAAGACGCAGATATTGTTTTTCATTTGGCAGGTTTGGTTAAAGCACCCGATTATCCTGAGTTTTATCGTGTAAATGTGGATGCCACCGAAAACGTAATCCGCATGGCCAGGAAATGCGGAGTGAAAAAAATAGTCATTCTTTCCTCACTGGCTGCTGCCGGGCCCAGCAATGGAACTCCTCTTGCCGAAGATGATCAACATGAAGTAGTGAGCATGTATGGTAAGTCTAAAAAAAAGATGGAGGAAATGATTCATAGCCTTTCCGACGAGAAAACATCAATTACTATTATACGCCCGCCGGCTGTCTATGGACCCCGTGAAGATCAGATCTATTCACTTTTCAAAATGGCCTCGAAAGGAATTTTCCCTATTCTCGGAAAAAAAGGCGCAGATAAAAGGCTTTCATTGATCTACGTTTCTGATTTGGTAGAAGGAATGATGCTGGCCGCGAATAATCAAAAAAAAGGTGTAGAAACCTATTATATTTCCAGTGAAAAAACCTATACCTGGGAAGAAGTAAAAACAGCAACATCTAATGTATTGAATAAAAGGCTTCAGGTCATTTATCTTAAACCGGCTGTTGCCAAAAAGATAGCTGGCACAATTGAACAAGTATCATCATTTTTCGGACACTACCCCGTTATAAACCGCGAGAAAGCCAACGAAATGATTCTCGAATGGACATGTTCAGTTGAAAAGGCAAAAAAAGAACTGGATTACCGGCAGCACGTACCATTAGAAACCGGCATTACCAAAACCATAAACTGGTATAAAAAACATAACTGGTTGTAAGCAAATGAACCCCAAAATTCTATTATCCCTGATTATATTGATTTCCTTCAGTATAATTACCCTGCAGGCCCAGCCCCAAATAATTAAAGATTATGATGGGCTGATGGAAATACCCGACATTATCACCATCGATAGCAGCCCGGCACATTTATATGTGTTATCCGACAATGAGGGGCTGGCGGTGTTTCGAACGTCAACAAACGGGCTGCAATATCTATCTACCTCAGAGAATATGCAGCGTCGGGGCAACATTATCAAATCCGATATCCGATACGGATACCTGTTTGGAAATGACAACTGGCTCACAGTCCTTGATCCCACCACGGTTCCGGGCATCTACTCATCAACCCGGCTTCCTTCTCAACCGGATGATGTCACCCGCATCGGCGACTATCTTTACGTTGCATTGCATGATGACGGATTAGGCAGAATCTCCCTGAAAACCGCGGAGAGTGTTGACGATAGTGTATCAATGGTCTTTCCCCTTGAAGAGACGCGCGCACGCATAGCGGGACTGGCCAGTCGTCCGGGACAGCTTTTCGTTCTGACCGAAAACAGCAGATTGTTTTATTTTGAAGTGGAAAATGATCGTCTTGAGTTACAGAATGATTTTAACTTGAGTGAACGTGTTAATAAAATCTTTTCCTTTGATGATGAGCTTCTAACCTCCAACTCCCGTGGTGAGGTCTTTTCCATACACCCCGACGGCAGTTTGCAAAGGCTTTTTACCGTCGAAACAGCCATCGAAAAAATTGAAATCTGGCAAGATTACCTGGTGATCCACGATAACAGGCAACGAGTATGGCTGCAAAAAGGTAATGAAGAGCCGGTTCTGTATCGTAGCGATTCAGATTCCAAAAACTACTTCACGGTTAGTAAAAATCAGCTTTGGATGACCGAATACGACCAGATCAGCAGGTTATACACCCTGGCTGATTCAGAACAAACTGAAACAGCGCAAAACACTTCATCCGGCACCTCATTGGACATATCCGAAATCGATAACATGGTCATCCCTTATCCCCAACCCCTGCTACTAAGCCTTGGCCTTGATAGTGAGCATGATATGAACGAAGTTAAATTTCAATATCGCTCCCGTATAGAAAATGCAAATATACACAATCAAGGCCTGTACTGGCAGCCCGGCTCAAGCGACACCGGCATTCATAATTTCACTATTTTAGCTAGCACCAAAGACGGACAAACAGACAGCACCTCGTTTACCGTTGATATTCGCTCGTTCAACTCACCGCCACGATTTACACCGGTGCGACCCGTTTCAATCGCCGTTGATGAATCCTTCACCCTTCCCTTTAAAGCAGTCGACCCCGACGGCATTGATGGGGAGCTTGTTCGTTATATCGGAGTCGATATCCCCCAGGGAGCCACTTTGGAAGAAAACACCGGCCGCTTCAACTGGACCCCCAACCGCCGCCAGGCAGGAGATCATGACTTCCAGATCATAGCCACCGACCAATTCGGCGCCGCCGCATCACAAAACATCAACATCACCGTAAAAGAAATCGAAAGAGAATAATCGGGCGGATAAATGTATACACCGAATAATGCCTTAGAAATAATGGGGGCTTAAAAGAGCTAAATACTGCTCCGTGAGGCGTCCCGCCTCGCGAGAATGCACTCAGAATGCACGAGTGCACACCCGGCAAGCGTGGACGCTTGCCTCAGCAGCCTTCTGAGACAGCCTTTCGCTTTGCCGTAGCAGTCTTTGAGCCAGCAGCCCCTACATCCGCCTGCTCATTTAACAAATCTCACACCTATGCAATCATTCTCAACCAACCTTCTGCACTGGTATGACGATCACAAGCGCATCCTGCCCTGGCGCGATACCAATAACGCCTATCTGATATGGATATCCGAGATTATGCTCCAGCAAACCCGGGTAGACCAGGCCACGCCCTATATTCTCAGGTTTATCGAACGCTTTCCCACTGTAGAGAAACTTGCCGAGGCCGAACTCCATGACGTACTTGTTTTATGGGAAGGGCTGGGCTATTATAGCCGTGCACGTAACCTGCACAAGGGCGCCCAAATGGTTGCCAACGAATTCGGCGGCATTGTGCCGGAAACCTACGATAAGATCAAAAGCATTCCAGGCATTGGGGATTATACTGCAGCAGCCGTTCTAAGCATCGCATACAACAAACCCCATGCCGTGGTAGACGGAAACGTAATACGCGTCCTGGCGAGGCACGCAGGCATTCAGGGGGATGTAAGAGGCTCGGCAGTCAAGCAGGAGATTCAATCTCTGGCTGATAAGCTGTTGGATAAGAAACGTCCCGGAGATTTCAACCAAGCTCTCATGGAACTTGGATCGGTGCAATGCAAGCCCAGAAATCCTGTTTGTGAAGATTGTCCCGTTCAGACAGACTGTGTAGCCTACCAAAAAGTGATGGTAGATGTAATCCCCTACAAATCCCCTGCAAAGAAACGGCCGCATCACAATATTGGGGTGGGTATCATACACGATAACCGAGGGAACGTGCTCATAGCCCGCCGCCCCGAAAGCGCCATGCTCGGGGGATTATGGGAGTTTCCCGGCGGCAAGCAGGAAAAACAAGAAAGCTTTCCGGATACCGTAGCGCGGGAACTGAAAGAAGAGCTGGACGTCGATGTGCAAGTTGGAGACTTCTTCATGGACATAAAACACGCCTACTCCCATTTTACCATCCACATGCACGCTTACTTTTGCACCATTAAAAGCGGCTCTCCAAAACCCAAAACCAGCGACGAAATACGGTGGTTAAAAATTAATGAGCTGCCAGATTACCCTTTCCCCAAAGCAAACCGAAAACTGACGGAAGTATTGGTTCAAAAAGTAGTGGCTTCGCAATGATCCTCCCTCTTCGGATGATCATTCCAGAAACTCGGTTCCAAATACCTTCTCCGCCATGTAATCAATCATACGATCAAAAGCTTCGATTTTCATTGTATTCCGGTTTGCATTAGATATTACATCCGCATCCGAAAAACACCCGATCAGATGAAGCCTCACTTGAGATGGCTCTGCCATTGGCTTCATCATATCCTCATCGCTTAAAACAAACGAAAATTCATCCCGGGCAGGCGAAGTGGTAATCATTAAGCAGATATAATAACCCTCACGATGATACACATCTTCAACCGATATTATTACCGCCGGATGGTTTCCACCATGAAATGGGAGTTCAATGATCTGCCTTTTCTCGTAAGGCATTCGAAATAGTTAATTTATTTTGAGATAGTAGCCCCCGCTTAACAGCATCCGGGGTAGGTACAGGGCTGGAATGAACATGGATAGCCGAATGAACCCGCGCCTCTGCCCGATTGGTAATCCTGATCAGATTGCGCAACTGCCGGCGGACATCTTCATAATAATCCACCTTCGTAAATCTTCTCTCCTGACGGCACAACATCTTTCGGATACGGACAATTTCGGTATAAATACCTTGGGCAGCATCCGGGTCAATTTCCTTTGTCACAGCATACACATCCTTCATAATATCCGTCAACTCGTCCAGCTTTCCCGATAATCTTCGCTTCAGATAATCATTAACCCGGGTCAAATGCTTAAGCAATGAAGATAACACCCGATAGGCATAATAATTGACCGTTAATCGAAGATCAAACGTGACTGATTTTTTCCCAATATGTCTGGACAATGCAATACTCATATGTCATCAAAATAGAATATATTCTCCAAAAGGCAAGATATAGAGTCGTAATAATTCCCAGAACCTTTCTAATAGAATTATGATATGGATGAAACTGTGCAATGCTCATGCATTTCGACACCAGGCATGTTTCGGCATCCTTTACTGGATATTCTTATTAACCAAATAGCTTTCCGGAAGTTTCAACTTCATCACCCCCAACCCGAACAGGGCATAATCATATTTCGCGGGGTCTTCCGGCTCTAGAAGGCTAAGCTTTTCGGTGAGCTCCTTAACAGCTTTCCAATCGTTTTGCTTGCGCGAGAGCAGCCCAATTTTCCTGGCCTGCCGGGCCACATGCACATCAAGAGGAATCATTAGTTTGGATGCCGGCATGAAATCCATAATTCCCAAATCCACCACGCTGTTTTTACGCACGCACCAGCGCAGGTAGAGGTACAGCCGCTTACAGGAACTATTTTTCTCGGAGTTGGCAATATGCTTGCGGGTACGCAACGGCATATCGGGGGTTACACCGAAAAACCGTTCATGGAAAACAGCAATCAGCTCCCTGTCCTGCTGGATAGCATCCCTGTAGCAATCCTCCCAAAAAGCTTCAAAAGAGCCATTCTCCCTTAGGATAACCGACAAAATGGTTACCATGCAGGTGATGTCGGTTTCATTAAATGTGCGGTGCTTGAATCCCGTTATTATTGCTTCGTCTTTCGCGCTGAAGTTCCCGATAAACTCCGCGGGGCGATATTCCATCCTGGACAACAAATCGTTTACTTTAGCAATCACGATATCTCGTCGTCCCCAAGCCATGATGGCGGCGAAAAAACCCGACAAAAGCTGATCTTCCTTATCCGAAAATGCATGCATAAAACTCACCGGATCATCATTGATGTATTCTGGCTGCTCTACCTGCTCAACAATTTCATCAAGCCAGGGCTTGAGAAATTGCAGCTTTTGGGGGGTAATAGTTTTGAGCATGGGGGTTGTAAATTTGTGATTTGTAAATTGGTGGATTGGTACGCTGCCGCTGTAGTGGGGTGTACTCTTCACTGTTGTGATTATGTGTTAAATACTCCGAAGATAAAGGTTCGTCATACATTTATACCTATCTTTTTTATCCATAAGATAAGTTGGTATAGCTAAAATTGTAGTAATCTGTATGCCTGAAATTGCTATATTTATAAAGTTTGAAAAGCGTATCATGCTTTAATCTTTTCAGCCAATAGGTAATATACTCAAAGGCATTATTATGAAATCTATGAAAATACTTTTCCTGCTTGTGTTTGTAACTTCTTTAGTTGGTTGTCTCCATGAGACTAATGGACCTGAAGTTATAACCGAACACTCAGCCAGATCTAATTATTATATCGTTAATCAAACCGAATCGGACCTCAATGTTACCTATGAAATAGCATTTCTGGAAATGGATAGTACCGTAGCAATCCTCGCTGATTCAACAACTAAAATTTTCGAAGCCGGAGACATTGGGAGTTCACCTCCACCCACTACAGCTTTTGAAAAGCTCAGTTTTTTCGAAAGGTCCGACAACAACACTTCTCCTCTTTTAACTATTCAGCCTATCGTAGATGAGAATTGGGATGTTACCGGAGAAGATGATGCAACAAGATTTGAATTAGTCATTACAAACGATGATATAAATTAAACCTTTTTAAACTACACCCATAATATAACAAACGCATCAACTGGGGACGCGGACGCGATTGTGGTATTTTCAGTTGGCTTTAATCACGTTTTGCGCTTTTATTAACTCATAAACCCCGCGCCCGTTATGCGCAGGACACTGCGTTATATGGGTTGTAAATATAGATTCGTGATTTGGTTCAAACCCGAAACAAGAGACTGGAAACTGACTACAAATTTACCAATTTACAAATCACCAACTCCTGACCAAGTCCGTACCAACTCCTACACAACTCCCACTGGGAGTAAGCCATGAGCAGGCCCTGGTACGGGGTAGTATATGATATTTAAGCGGGTTCATAAATGTGAATTTATAAAGTAAGGGCCTCGATAAAATGCTACTGAAAAAAATCATATTACGAGCTGCAACCAACAACCAGCGCTAGCGTACCACACACAACCCACAACCCCAGCACAGCGTACACCCCCCCCTACCCCTCCATAGCCTCCAGTTTTTCCGCGGCCTCGCTCCATTTGGCAAACAGCTCTGACAGTTTTTTCTCTATCTCAGCATGTTCCCGGATGCAGTCGTTAGCTTCGGGTTTGTCGTAGAAGGTGGTGTCGGCAAGTAGTTTTTCGAGCTCTGTTTTTCTGGCTTCCAGCTTTTCGAGCTCCTTCTCGTAATCCTGCATTTTTTTCCGCACGCCGTTTGTATTGCTGCCGGATTTGCTCCTTTTTTGTGCTTCCAAACGTTTCTGCTCTTTTGTTTTGGGGCCTTTTACCGCTGGCTTTGCATCGGACTGAGAAGCTTTTGTTCCATTATTTTGAGCCTGTTTTCCATTAGAGGGGACAACTTTGGTTTTGCCTTCTTTTTCTTCCTGCTGCTCTTTGCGTTTCCACTCGTAATAGCTGTAGCCGCCGTCATAAATAGAAACCTGCCCCTCTTCTACGCGCCAAACGGTTGAGGCGAATTCAGCGAGAAAATGCCGGTCGTGGCTTACCGCCAGAACAGTACCTTCATAGTCTTTCAAGGCCTGTAGCAGCACGTTTTTAGACTGAATATCTAGGTGGTTTGTGGGCTCATCAAGAATCAGGAAGTTGGCGGGTTGAAGCAGTGTTTTAGCCAGGGCCAGACGGCTTCTCTCGCCGCCGCTCAATACGGATATCGGCTTGAATACATCATCACCGGAGAACAGAAAGCATCCCAGTATATTCCGGGCGTTGGCGCGGGCTTCGGCTGTGGGTGCCGAGGCCAAGGTTTCGTCCAGGACCGTTCGTTCGGATTCCAGAACATCGGCCAGGTGCTGGGCAAAGAAAGTTTGGTGTACTTTGTGCCCTTCTTTCATATTGCCGTCGAAAGGTTCGTTGCCGTTGATGATTCTGGCCAGTGTTGATTTGCCCGCTCCGTTGGTGCCGATGAGCGCAATCTTGTCGCCCCGCTCGATTTCAAGGTCCTGACCTTCGGTAAAGACATGAACCGGTGGAGAATCGTCGATACTGGGGTAGGTTTTTAGCAGTTTCTTTATTTCCAGTACTACCTTTCCAGAGCGCGGGGGCTCGGCAAAACGGAAGCTCATTTCGGCCTGGGCATCATCGGGGGCTTCCACCCGTTCCATCTTCTCCAGGCTTTTTACCCGGCTTTGCGCCTGTTTCGCTTTGGTGGCTTTGGCTTTAAATCGCTCTATAAATCGCTCTGTCTGGGCTATTTCCTTTTGCTGGGCTTCATAAACCTTGGCCTGCATTTCAATCTGCTCTTCCCGCTGGACGAGATACTCGTCATAGTTTCCGGTATAGGTGAAGATTTTGCTGTTGCGCAGTTCGGCTATGCCGTTGACCATGCGGTTCAGAAAATACTGATCGTGACTGACCAGGATCACCGCCCCGTGGTAGGCTTGCAAATATTTCTCAAGCCATTCAATAGAGTCGATATCAAGGTGGTTAGTGGGCTCATCGAGCAGAAGGATATCAGGGCGCTGGAGCAGAAGTTTAGCCAGAAGCGCCCGCATTCGCCAACCTCCGCTAAATTTGGCTACCGGTTCGTCAAGATCTTCGGTATTAAAACCCAGCCCTTCGAGCATCTCCTCGGTTTTGGCTTCTTTTCTGCCACCTTCCAAAAGGTCGTAGCGAGTCTGAGCGCGTTCGATTTTGTCGAGGAGTTTCTGATAATCATCAGACAGGAAATCAGTAGTCTCGGCAATTTGGTTGCCGAGTTTAACGATTTCTTTTTCAAGCTGATTGGCCTCTTCGAAGGCCAGCATGGCGACACTTTTAATGCTTTGATTGACATTAACTTCAAGAACTTCCTGTTCAAGATACCCTACACTGGTATCGGAGGGCCAGGTAACCTGCCCTGCCTCCGGTTGCAATTTGCCGGTAATAAGGCGAAGCAATGTTGTTTTGCCGGCTCCGTTAGGACCTACAAGGCCAATTCGGTCTCCCGGATTCGCCTGCAGATTTAAATTTTTGAAAAGACAGCGGTTTGAGATAAAAAATGTTATATTCTGGACTGCAAGCATGAAAAATAATAACCAATTTTAAGTGAATAATTTCTGATATATATGATCGGCATAAAGGTAAAAGATAACGAAAGTATCGATAGGGCAATAAACCGTTTTAAAAAAATGATTACGCGTTCGCGTGTTTTGATGGAATATAAAGAACGCCAGCAATTCGCAAAGCCTTCTGAAGAAAAAAGAGAAGCTCATAAAAAGAGCGTCCGTGAAGAAAGAAAACGCCGGCGCGACGAGTGGAGATAGTGTGAGAAGTGAACCGTAAGGAGTGAGACAATCAGATCTCACTTCTCACCACTCACTTTTTACTCTTTTAAACCCCCATTCCTTCCTTCAGCGCCCCTTGAAGATTGTTTATTTTCTTCAAGCCTATACCCTCAGCAGCAATTTTACTGCCTCCCGGTATAAGTGCTTTATTAAAGCCCATCTTTTTTAATTCCTCTACACGAGCCTGAAGGCGCGTAACTTTGCGAACTTCCGCACCAAGACCAACTTCTCCAATAAATGCGAGACTTCCGGCTACCGGTTTGTCAACCAAACTGGATACGAGTGCGCACGCTACTCCAAGATCGCATGCTGTTTCGCTTAGTTTCATCCCCCCGGCAATATTCAGGAACACATCCTGACTGGAAAAAGGGAACCCTCCTCTTTTTTCCAATACAGCTATCAAAAGCGATAAACGCCTTTGATCAAACCCTGAGGCCGTCCGCTGCGGCATGCCGTAATTACTCGGGGTAACTAATGCCTGTACTTCTAATAGAACGGGCCGCGACCCCTCCATCGTACATACTATTGAATTTCCACTCACTTCGCTGTCGTACTCCGAAAGAAACAGCTGGGATGGATTCTTAACCTGTTCCAGGCCGGTTGCCGTCATTTCGAATACACCGATCTCCTGGGCAGGTCCGAAACGATTCTTCAGGGTTCTGAGGATGCGGTAATCCAGGCTTTTGTCACCTTCAAACTGAATAACCGTATCCACCATGTGCTCCAGGACACGCGGGCCGGCAAGATCCCCTTCTTTAGTAACATGGCCTATAGTCAGCACCGTTATGCCTTCGTGCTTGGCCAGCTGCATGAGCAGGGCCGCACATTCACGAATTTGAGCTACCGTTCCCGGCATGCTGGTTAACTCCGGTCGAAAGACCGTCTGAATTGAATCGACCACCAGAATATCCGGCCTGTCTTTGCGTGCCTGTTCGATAATTTGGTTAATATCCGTCTCGGTATAAACCTGAAGTTCGGGTTCCTCATACTCCATCCTGAGAGCGCGCTGCTTAATTTGACCGGCAGACTCCTCACCCGAGGTATATAGAATTCGGACATTTTTATTTTCCTTGGCGATCTGCAGGGCAATGGTGCTTTTGCCAATACCGGGATCACCGCCAAGCAGAACAAAAGAACCGGGCATGAATCCACCGCCTAGAACCCTGTCGAGCTCACCGATTCCACTGGTGAAGCGGTCGGATTCCTGAACCGAAATGTCTTTGAGCGAAGTAGGGCGGTTGTTATACTGGCTGCCATTGATCCGTGCCTTATGCTGTTCAGGCTTCTCCTTCAGCTTTACAACCTCATCAAAAGAGTTCCAACTCGAGCATTGCGGACAGTTACCCACCCATTTTCCTGAGATGTTTCCACACTCGCGGCACACGAACTGTGTTTTTACTTTAGACATATTTGATAAGAAACAAAAAATAAAAAGGGAACGAGGAACATGAAGATAAATAAAAAAAGGGAATTTATGATAGTGCTGTAAATAAAGGCTTGTTGAAATTTTTAAGTAACCACGTATTTTCTACCTGTTCAATATTCAGGATTCCCTTTATCGTAATTATCTCACATTAACTTCGCCATCTTTCCAGTGAATCTGAAATTCCTTTTTTTTGTCGAACTTCTCTGATGACTTTACCCACTTATCATCCTGAATAATTCTTGCAAACCCTTTCTCCAGAGCTTCCGATGTATTTACCCGGGCCAGCCGGTTTTCCAATACAGTATGAAGATCGCAAAAGTGCAGGTACTTAAATCTGATGGATGACTTAAGGCGGTGATTCAGAGAGGTTACCTGCCCGTTCAATTGAACTGCTTTTTCACGTACTCTTTGCAAGGCATGGTTTTTCTTGTAGTACTCAACCTTGTCTTTTCGCTTTTGCAACTGGTAGTTGATGGCACCTGTCAGGCATTTATCCAGGTCTTCCACCTGAAATCTCAGCTCTGTGAAATCAGGAACGGCCATGCTCGCCGCCTGAGTTGGAGTGGCGGCGCGGGCATCGGCAGTGAAGTCGGAAATGCTGAAATCCGTTTCATGGCCCACTGCACTTATTACGGGAACCGTGCAATTAAATATAGCCCTGGAAACAATCTCTTCGTTAAACGGCCACAGGTCCTCCAAAGAACCTCCGCCCCTGCCCACAATCATCACATCGATATCATGTGATTTTGAAAAGTGTTCAATCCCGGCGGCAATTTCTGATGCCGCTGCGACTCCCTGCACTGCCGCATGATATAAGTACAAATTAACTAAAGGGTAGCGCTTGGTCAGTGTTGATACAATATCCTGAAAGGCAGCTCCGCCGGCTGATGTTACTACACCTATACTTTTAGGAAATTTGGGTAGTGGCTTTTTATAGGCTTCATCAAACAACCCTTCTGCCTGAAGCTTTCTCTTTAGCTTTTCAAAAGCCTGCTGCAGAACGCCCTCGCCGGCTTGTTGCACGGCCGAAACGATCATCTGGTACTTTCCATGTGGCGGATAAACCTGCAGTTCACCACCTATCTGGACATGCTGGCCGTGTTCCAGGGAAAGTTTTAATCTTTGGGCAACACTATTCCAGATCACACAAGGCATCTGTGCGTTGGTATCTTTCAATGTGAAATAGATATGGCCGTTGCGGCTGGTTTTGGGCTGGCTCACCTCGCCTTGCACAAGAACATCATAAAAATGATCTTCCAAAACAATTTTAATATCGGAGGTTAACTGCGATACTGTTGGTATTTCGTTGAAAAGATCCAAGTTGTTCGGGAGGTTATAGCGGGATTTATAATTTTCTTTTGTAATTTCAGCCTGAATATAATCTACAAAGTGACTAAGTCACAAAGTTTCACTAAGCTTTCTTTTTTATGCCAGATTCACAAGACGTCTTATTACAAAATTTAGTACCGGTAGGACGTAGCCATAACGGTAAGGAAACCATCGATATTAGGATTAAAAATGGTTCTATTACTGAGATATCACCAAACCTGGAGCCTCAGGATTCAGAAACTACTCAGGATTTTAATGGTGCTTTCGTGTCCGGTGGCTGGATGGACATGCATGTACATCTTCGGGAACCCGGATTTGAACACAAAGAAACAATAGCCACAGGATGCCGGGCTGCGGCCTTTGGCGGTTTTACTGCTGTAGCATGTATGCCCAATACTAATCCGGCTACACATACGCGCGACGTTGTAGAATATATCGTTGGCAAAGCAAAATCCCTGCCGGTCGACGTTCACCCGATAGGATGCGTCTCCAAAGAGCGCAAGGGGAAAAGCATTGCTGAGATGGCCGATATGCAGGAAGGCGGCGCCGTGGCGTTCAGTGACGACGGTGATCCTGTGTATGACTCCCGGCTCATGCGCATCGCATTGGACTATTCATCTATGCTTGGCACCCCGGTTATCAACCACGAAGAAGACCTGGCCCTCTCCCGGCCCGGGCATATGCATGAAGGGCGTGTATCCACCCGCCTTGGCTTAGATGGAACCCCATCGATTGCGGAAGAGGTGATGATTGCCCGTGATATATTGTTATCAGAACTCACCGGCGGGCATCTTCATGTAGCTCATATAAGTTCAAAAAATGCTGTAGATCAGGTTCGACAGGCCAAAGCAAAGGGCATTAATGTAACCACCGAGGTTTGTCCCCATCATTTTGATCTAACTGACGAGGAAATTGAACGCACTCATTTCGACACTAACTTCAAGATGCACCCCCCGCTTCGCAGCCAGGAAGATGTTGATGCCATTATCGAAGGACTTAAAGACGGTACGATAGACGTTATTTGCACCGACCATGCCCCCCATACCATTGATGAAAAAGAAGTCGAGTTCATATACGCACCCAATGGAATTACGGGCCTTGAAACTGCCTGGGGGGTAACCTGCAAATGCTTGATATCCACTAAAATTATGAAGCTTGAGGATGTTTTGGATAAACTCATCACCCATCCACGCAGCATTTTGAATCTTCCTGTACCTGAAATCAAAGTAGGGGAGCAGGCAAACCTGACTATTTTCAATACCAACGAAAAATGGATATTTGATAAAGCCTCAGTACGATCTAAATCGAGAAACTCTCCTTATCTGGATAAAGAGCTCATTGGGAAAGCCGTGGGTATTTATAACAAAGGGCAATTGGTCTTGGCGTAACAAGTAGCTGGTTCAGCCCGGGAGGAGTATGTGCACTCTTACAGTACGAGTGCACATATCGGCCAACGAGGACGCTCACCGTAACAGCTTTTTGATACAGCCCTGGCTGCGATATTAGGAAGTAATCAGCCAGGCTAGTATTAATGAATCAGCCGGAGGTTACAATTAGTTAACTTCTTCCATAATAGCACCGGTATCAATTAACTGATCAACCGGTGTGCCATCTCTTAGGTATTCATTTTCGAAGAAAAATTTGTTCTCCCCGAATGCCGGTTCAAGTTCGTTCAGCCAAACGGCGTCAGGATTATATTTAGCAAAGAAAGGCTTCTGCACCCAGTCCGGATTTCGTCCCTGGAGGAAGCGAAGTACGAAAACTTTCTCACCGGCAACTTCGCTCACCCCGAGCACCTGTACTTTTCCAGGCCCGGCAGACATACTCGGACCTCTTACGGTACGGCAGACTCCGCTGACTTCTTTATAAGCCGCTCTGAAGATATTATGAGCCCGCTCAAGCGGTATATCGAAATGATGCCGTGCACCAGTATCCCGAACTACGAACATATAATAAGGAACCATTCCCTGCCTTACCTGCTCTTTCCACATGAGCTCCCAGGTTTTGGGATCATCATTGATGTGCCGTAACAGCGGTGACTGTGTTCTAATCTGAGCGCCTGTATTTCTAACACGTTTGATCGCCTCATGAGCGATTGGAGTGCTTAATTCAATGGGGTTGGAATAATGAGCCATTATTGCCAGATGTTTACCGGCTTTTGTAACACGTTCCATCAAAGCTAGTGTATCATCGGCGTCATTATCTGTTACGAATTTATAGGGCCAGTAACCCAGAGCTTTGGTTCCTATGCGAATTGTTCTCAGATTGGGAAGGTCAGCTTCCAGAAGTGGATCGATATAGGAAGCCAAAACTTTAGCCTTCATAATCATCGGATCACCGCCTGTAAAGAGTACATCAGTGATTTCAGGATGTTCCTTCAGGTACTCCACAAGAAGATCAGACTCGCGCATAGCGAATTTTAATTCATCAATACCCACAAATTGAGGCCACCGGAAGCAGAAGCTACAATAAGCATGGCAAGTTTGGCCCTGACTGGGAAAAAAAAGGACTGTTTCACGATATTTATGCTGCATGCCGCTCATTTCCTCGCAACCCAGCGAGGGTTTATTACTTTCCTGGCCGGCGGGATGCGGATTAAGCTTCATCCGAATCTCGTTGGCAACCTTTTTGATCTGCTCTTTGGATGCACCGCTTTTAAGGGCATCAGCCATCTTATTAAAATGGTGATCCTTCAACATGGTTTTCTGAGGGAAAGTAAGCTGGTAAATCGGGTCGTTGGGTACTTTTTTCCAGTTTATGAGCTGATTCACAACGTAATTGTTGGCTTTAAACGGCAAAACATTGCCTACCACTTCAATGGCAAAACGAAGGTCTTCAGTAAGCTTTTGAACTTGTGGAAGCTCTTTAAAGTTGCGCAGATTATAGGTTTTATATTTTGGTGGTTTACCGTCGATATAAAACTCTTCAGATGCAGAATTCTTTAATGATCGCACACTAACCTCCTATATTTAAATATTATCTTAAGCCGGTTTTAGTTTAATAATGTGGACAGTTAAAACCGGTGGACATATAGTCCAAATATTGAAACGATCGAAATGAAACGAGATATTGCCTCTGCATAACTTCGATCATACCCGTCGAAATAAATAATACTGATGTCCAAAAGTATCGCGGGTCTCTTGAATTATACCAACCAAAGATAAAAAAATAACGGGGAAAAACGAGAATTTAAAATTCAGAAACAATAAGCGACATTTTAGATTCTACACAGAATAAAAAAGGCTTAATAGTTAATTAAGCCTTTTTTATTACTTTCCAAGCCAAGCCTGTTTAAAAGGTATTTTGATTAGAATTACTTAACAATATGGTTTTCCAGAAGTACTTCGTTTGAAATTTCCCCATTGCTGAAACTTTTGCTGCTGAAAGCTACAGATAGCCCGCCATTTTCATTCCATTTGGAAAAATACTCTTCGATCAGATCTTCACCAGACTGAGGATTGAATTCGCTGTACCTCATCATGACCGGCAGATTGGTCTCTTCATCAACGAACAGATTCATTTCCACATCACCAGAAAAACGAAGATTTGCTGTTTCAACACCATTAGTTTCTTCAGAACCTGAATATTCAACATCAAGGTCATCCTTGTTCAATGGGCTTCTTCTCTGGGTGCTCGTGGTATGCTGATGTTAATTTCATTCACATCCCCAAATTTTTCCAACTGGTCGCCTATTTCTGTAGAATTGCCCACTACCAGTATTCGCATGTTCTGGGGTTCTATATATTCATTTGCCACACGGTAAATATCATCAGGATCAACCTCCCTTAGTTGTTCGATGTACTGATCGAAAGCATCAGCAGGCAAGCCGTTGTATTCATAGCTCATTCGTTCCCGCAAAACCTTTGACTTGCTGTCATAACGGAACACCAGGGAGTTCAGGATACTTTCTTTGGTTTCTTCAAGTTCCTGACTGCTCACCTTTTCCTGCTGAAGTCGAATGATTTGATCACGTACCGCATTAATAGCCTCACTCGTGGCTTCGCTTCGGGTGCTGATGCCGGCATAAAACTGCCCTCTATACTGAATGTTGCTTTGATAGCTGCCAAATACACTATATGCCAGCCCCATGTCCGAACGGACAATCTGGAATAGACGGCCTGAGAATCCCCCGCTCAATACCTCATTCATAGCCTGCAGAGCTGCATAATCAGGATTGTCTCTGAATCCCCCGATATGGCCCATGAATATAATGCTTTGGTTAACATCCGGTTTATCAATAAAGTTTATGCTGGAATCGAAGGTATAGTCAACTTCCGGCAAGTCTAAATCATTCTCTGTTCCCTTAGAGTAATCGGCAAATGCATTTTCAAGTGTTCTTTTCATTTCTTCAGCTGAAAAGTCACCTGTGATGCCAATCATAAGATTACTGCCGGTGAATGTTTGTTCATGAAAGGCAACCATATCGTCACGGGATATGTTGTTTATGGTTTCATATTCGGTAAGCCTGCCGTATAAGGATTCCTCCCCATATATGAGCCGCCCGAACTCTCTGTTTGCTACACTTTGGGCGTTGTCGTTGCGACGTGAAATGCTGCTTCGGGACTGGGTTTTAGCCAGCTCTATTTTATCTTCAGGGAAAGCCGGGTTTTTCATTAAATCTATGAATACCGGCAGTAAGTCATCAAAATCTTCTTTGAGCACATTCATTGAGCCGGAACCGGAACTCATACCCATTCCCAGCTCCATTTGTGCGGCCTGATTTTCAAGCAACTCATTAAGCTCTTCTTCAGGATATGTTTCGGTACCTCCGCTACGCATCACCTGAGCGGTCATACTTGCCAATCCTGCCTTATCATCGGGAATCATAAATGAACCAGCCCTTACTATAACATTCATGTTAATCAAAGGCAGTTCATTATCTTCTACCAGATAAAACTCGATCCCGTTGTCCAGTTCAAATGTGACGATATCAGGCTCCTGATATGTATTTAACTCCGGGTATGTTAATTCATCATAGCGCGTCTGGGCTTCCAGCAGGGAAAATCCCGCTACCAGCCAAATCAAGGAGATGCTAAATATTCGTTTCATAACGTTATATGCTTTATTGAAAATTGGATGGATTTATTGATTACCGGCAACTTCTTCATCTTGCTCGTTTTGAATTGTGCCCACAGTACGATTCTTCTCAATCAGATAGGTTGCTGCCACTCGCTGAAGATCATCTAAAGTAACTTCATTTAGTTCATCCAGATCGGTAAATATGGTTCGCCAGTCATCGTGTTTGCCGGAAGCTTCGGCCAGCCTGAGTGCCAGACCACTGTTTGAGGCCAATCCTCTAACAAGACTAGCTCGAGCATTCGTTCTCACACGGTCCAGTTCGTTTTGCGTAATTTCGCCATTTTTCACTTTCTCTATTTCTTCGAGTACCGTCTCCTCAACATCAGCAACGTCAACGCCTTGATTTGGCACTACAAAGGTAACAAACATGGACTGATACTTGCTTCCCGGGTATCCGCTGAGCGCCTGTAGTTGCAAGGCAGACTGATCATCAACAACCATCCTTCGGTATAATCTGGAAGTGCGTCCATCGGCCAGGATAGAACCCAACAGGTCAAGGGCTTTGGCATCCGGATGATTTTCCGCAACACCATGGAAACCCATTAAAAACAAAGGCTGGGAACTATCTTCAATTACAAACCGGCGTTCGCCTCTTTGCTCTGGCTCTTTTATTAATAACTGCGGGGCTGGTTCCCCTGCCGGCATATCACCGAAATAAAGCTCGGCCAAGCGTTTCATTTCATCAGGATCAATATCACCGGTAATGCCAATGGTGATATTCGAGGGCACATAATAGTCTTCATAAAACTCCAGAGCATCCTTTATGGTGGTATTCTGGATATCTGAAGGCCAGCCAATTACAGGATTTTTGTACGGATGAGCTGAGTAAGCGATTGATATAAACTCCTCCAACAGCCGGCCCATGGGGTTAGAATCGGTTCTTGATCTTCGTTCTTCATGGATAACATCTTTTTCTGTATAAAACTCACGCATTACCGGCTGTTTAAAGCGATCTGCTTCAAGTGAAAACCAAAGTTCGGCCTTGTTTTGAGGCAGACTGTAAAAATATGCGGTAGCATCAGCGCTTGTAAAGGCGTTTAACCCCGATGCGCCCTCACGTTCTATATACTGGGTGAACTCATTGTTTACAACATACTCATGAGATTCTTCCTGCAAACGTTCAAATTCCTCCCACTTTTCTTCCAGCTTCTCATCGTCGGGGTTAGATCGGTTCTTTTCACGCAGCCATTCCCGGTAAGCAATGTCCATCTGCTCAATTACCTTCTTTTCCTCCTCAAAGTTTGTTGTGCCGATTTCACCCGAACCTTTGAATGCCATATGTTCAAATATATGAGCAATTCCTGTTTGCCCGACCGGCTCATTGGCTGCACCCACATCAATATAGGTCACAAAACTAACGACCGGAGCCACGTCTCTTTGCATCACAACAAAACTTAGCCCGTTATCCAGCGTGAACTCAGTTACATTTTTTTCGAACGCTTCCAGATCCTGAGCGTGGAGATATTTTGTATTAAACAGACTCAGCATCAAAAAAGCGACCGCAGTCAAACTTAATTTTTTCATAGCTTACTTTTAATTGAAAGGCAGGATGTGAATTTTTAGATAAATAATCCTATTATGATATATCAAAAAGATATTCGCTTCTTCATTCTCTTGCTAGCGATCGATGTTTCGTTAAATCGCAGTGTGCAAATATGATACCTTTTTTAAGATAAAATGTTTCAGTGTTTTTTCATTTCCAGGGGCAGGTTAATTAAAGAATACCCTTATAATCCCCTGACATTGTTCTATTCAACGTCATTAGGCGGTAATATTATTTTTTTGTAATTAATCTGCGTAGATTAAACTGTCTAAAACCTCTTCCAGATTGAAGGATGCGCGGATATCGTTATGCCGTTCGATCTCGCCATCCCGGTTTATCAGCATATAAAATGGAATTCCACCACCCCTATATGCAGTAAAGGTCTCCTGTTGAAATTCGCCCTCGTCATGTAGCTGAGGCCAGAGGTGATTATAACGCTGAACAGCATTTTCCCAGGCATTCCGATCATTTTCAATGGATAGTGCTACAATCTCAAAATCTTCACGATCGTATTTTTCATAAAGCCGCTCCATGTGAGGAAATTCTTGCAGGCATGGTATGCACCAGCTTGCCCACAGATCCAACAGTACAAATTTCCCTGAGAAATCAGCCATTGTGCGGGTTTGCCCCTGAAAATCTTTAATAGAGAACTCAACGGCTGGCTGCCCCGGTTGTACCGATTTTATTCCCTCGTAATGATCCGTAAGAAACGCTGTGTATTCACTGTATCCGGAATAGTTTTCTAAGAAATCAAAGTAAGTAGGCTCGGCCCGGTCAAACGGAGCCTCTCCAATGCGTTCCGCCACCAGGTACATCTTTGCATGTGCGTAAGCATCTTCATCTTCTATAAAGTCCAGAACCGATATTCTTGCAGCATTTAAAGTGTCGTACCCCAAGCGCTTCACTTCATAGCTGAGTAAATCCGCATCATGCTCTGCGTCATATTTTGATTTCACCCCAAAGGTATTGGAATAAGAATTGGTAAAATCTCTGATTCCGGCGCGCTGGGCCTTCAGGGATTTAAGAGTAAAAAATTTCATCTCCACGGCTTCCTCCAGAATGGCCTGTCGGGCGCTTTCTGCATCATAGCCGGATATATCCCTTTTATATTGAACTTCATTGAGCGCCTTTACAAGATACTCACCTTTGGCTTTATAAATAAAATCATCAAAGCCGGTGCCTTCGAAGTACTTTCTGTTCAGTTCAATAAGTTGCTTCTGAAAATGAAGAACCCGGTTATTTTCATTCTCCCGGAACCTCGGCATTTCTTTCCTGATAGCCCTTTTCAGAACCTGCTCTTCAGGAAGAAACTCCTGGTAGGCCTCGTTCAGCTGTGATGAAAAACCTTCCACCCGGGTATTGCCGGGAAACCAGGCACGATCAATATGTACATCTATAGCCTTATCCTGCCCTACCAGTAATGGGTAGGTTTCCCCCACATAATGTAGTGTAACTATTTCAAGAGAATCCGTTGCGACCTCTACCCGGTAAGAACCATCCTCATTTTGCGTAACCGGAAGCTCAACCTTAGGCGCATATTTGTAGTGGATGGGCTGCCTTTCTATATAAGGCTGGGTCTTGTCTACAGGTTTAGTGCTTTGTTGCGGTAAAAAACCAATAAATAAAATGACTAAATACAAAAAGATTGAACAATTCATCAGACGAGAGTTAAATAGAAATTCCGAGTAACACAGGTTAGATACATACCAAAAGATAAGGCAAATACCAGATGATGGCAGGGAATTTTTTAAACGACTGCTTTTCAATGACCGGTATCAATATTTAATAGACTCAGCTTACCGATATGATTTTGGCGTTACTCTCATCCGCCTCCTGTTTTTTGATGAACTATAATATTAGCTATTTTATTCTCTCAGTCTATAAAAAAGCACTTAAAAGCTGAGGTTACAGCTTTTAAGTGCAATAGATACTCTCTATAGAATTTTTGTCAGATTCCCCGGCCTTTAATAACCAGGATTATTATCATTTATCGAACTATTAGAATTCACTTCACTTTGAGGAATTGGCCAGAGATGGTGATAATCGTTGAACGTTCTTGTGTAGCCGACAGACTGGAGATAAATTTCCCCATTTTCTCTTTGAAAATGTGCGCCAAGCACTGGTCCGGCTACCTCATCACCAATCTTCCACCGGTGTACATCAAACAGACGCAGACCTTCAAAGGCAAATTCACGGGCTCTTTCGTCCATCAAATAGTCCATCAATTCTTCAGCAGTTGAATGTGTTGAGGAAGTAATCGGATCCAACTCTACAGTTGGCCGTTCTCGTACTTTATTTATCGCATCATATACCGACTGGTCAATCTCATCAAGCTGAATTTTCGCCTCAGCATACATCAGAAGAACATCAGCGTACCGAATATGAATCATATTTATAGACCCCGTAGCCGGGCTCTCAATATCATTTTCATAGTCAATATACTTCTTTAAATTGTAACCAAGTTCGGTAGTAGTTTCAAATCTATTTACCCGATCAGGTGTTGAGCTGGTTGGGCTAGAATCATAGATGTCGCCATCACCAATTGGTTGGCCGGTAAAAAATACTGTATGAGCCCATCGGGGATCTAAGTCTTCATAAGCCTCGCCGGGTTCATCAAAACTATTAATATCATAAGCGCTGTCATCCAGCCTGTATTTCAAATACAGATTATGAATTGGCTCAATACCCGAACCACCCCCAATAGATGAGGCAGACAAGCCAAAGGCATCATAGTTGCTTCCATTGGCCGTATATTGCCTGTCAAAGATCACCTCAGAAGAATTCTGCCCTTCATAATGAAACAGCTCTTCATAATCTGGATAAAGTTCATAGACACCACTATCCATCACCGCTTGGGCAGCATCGCGGGCAATTGTCCAACGCTCGTTCCGAAGGGCGACTCTTGCTTTTAGCGATTGGGCAGCTCCGTGTGTTGCCCGGCCTACATTATCACCGCTGTAACTAATTTCAAGAACCTCCGAATCGATGATATCGTCGAGTTCCTCAATAACAAAATCAACAACCTCTTCACGGTTTGTAACGGCCGTATGATCATTAATACCGATAGGTTCGAGAATCAAAGGTACATCACCCCACAAGCTGGTAAGTTGTGTGTAGTAGTAGGCCCTAAGAAATCTTGCCTCAGCTTCTAATCTTTCCAGAAGCTCCGCATCACCGATTTCAATTTGATCAATGTTTGTAATTACATCATTAGCCTTGCGTATACCTCTGTAATACCTATTCCAATTGCCTTCAACCGTACCGTCTGATGCCACAAGGGGCCCCAGCTGTGCATAGCCTATATCTGTACGATTATCCAGGCCCATCGTTCGGCCATCCATTTCCGCATAAACAGCGTTGACGGCTATTTCTGCATCACTATCGCGCCCCCAATATGAGTCTTCTGTTACCGAGCCTGTCGGGGAAATATCCAGTCCATCGCCACATCCTGTAAAGACGATGATCCACATCATTAAGCTTAATGTTATGATCTTTTTCATATTAAATCTCATTTATTAAAATATTATTAAAACGTGACGTTCAGGCCAACTTCAACTGATTTGGAATGAGGATAAAATTGATTTCTTCCTCTTGGGGTCTCAGGATCAAACAGCTCTGTCGGCGTAAATGTAACCAGGTTCTTACCTGACAGGAAAACCCGGAGGTTTTGGGTCATTTGTTGTGGAATGGTGTAACCCAGCTGTATATTTTTCAACCTTGCATACTTCGTATCCTGTAGCCAGAATTCAGATGCACGTCTATTCCAGTCTTGCGATCCCGTCATCACTCTTGGCCAGGTTCCATCGGGATTTTTAGTTGGATGGTATCTTTCCTGAACATACTTGTCCACAATGAAGTTCTGGTTATTGGGTCCTTCAACCACAGCGCCATCCAGCATATGATACTGCTGCGCTACTCCCTGCCAAAACATACTGAAGTCAAATCCCCTATAAGAAGCATCAAAATTCACACCAAACTCATACCGGGGATCTTCGTTTGCAATAACTTTATGATCTCCTTCGGGATACATTGCTGTACTGAGAGAGCCGTCGCCATCCAGATCTTCATAGATAAGGTCTCCGATGGTAACATTGGGACTATATGTGGCAGTATATTTATCAAGGTCTTCCTGGGTACGGTAAATCCCTGGTGACCCATAACCGCGCAAGGAACTAATTGATTCGCCTTCTGTCCAAACAGTAAATCCATCGGGGTAAAACGGCCCTTGCCCGCTTAGGTTTTCAATTTTATTAACGGCATCCGAAAGGTTGACTCCAACAGAATATTGAAAGCCTTCTTCCATCCCGACACTGCTGTGGTAGTTTACTGCCAGTTCCCAACCATTATTAGATACATCGGCCGCGTTCTGATAGGGTGCACTCATACCCACTGTAGCAGGTACTGGGAGAACAAGCAGGATATCGCTGGTATAGTTGCGGAAGTATTCAGCAATAACTTCAATTCTGTCATCCAGAAACCCCATATCCAAGCCTATATTGGTCATGGTTGTGGTTTCCCAGGCGATATCAGGATTCCCGGCCGATGTTACCGCTGCAGCAGGTACTACACCATCACCAAACTGATACGAAAGCCCGAGGTTATAGCTGTTCAGATAAGAATTCAATCCTGTCCTTTCATTGGAACCTTGCCGTTCGTTACCTAACTGGCCCCAGGAAGCCCGCAACCTAAGATTGCTGAACAGATCTAGATCCTGCATGAATTCTTCACTGGATATTCTCCAGCCGCCGGAAAATGACGGGAAAAAGCCCCATCGATTGCCTTTCGCAAATCTGGAAGAACCATCATACCGTAGATTGGCCTGAACCGAATATCGGTCGTCATACGAATAGTTTGCTCGCCCGAAAAAGGAGCGGACTCTCCACTCATTGTTAAAACATCCGTTGGTATAGCTCCCGGGGTCATTGAATTGCGAACAGGTCTGTTCGTTACCAGAATCACCCGCGCTTAATTCCCGAAGATCATTATTGAAAAAACCAGATCGTGCGGCGGATGTTTGGGTAGCTCGGGTATATATTTCCTCATATCCGGCCATAGCGCTTAATCTATGGTTAGCAATTTCATCAGAGTAATTCATAAACGCACGCTGGCTCAATTCTCTTCGGTTATATCGACCTTCATTTAAGGTATTTGTAGAAAACCAACCGCTTGCGGCTACTGTCTCACCGGAAAGAGGATGAATCATATCACTTCGATCTTCTCTAAAAATAGACTCTTCCGAAGTTGTTCTATTCATAGTGACATCACCTTCAATTGAAAGCACATTACTAATCTGATAGTCAATTCCCACCGTACCTACTATATCATCACTTATCCTGTTTGTTTCTCCCGAATTTGCCATGACATAAGGATTCCACGTGCCCCCAATCAAATCGCCCGTTGCATTTCGCCCATCCGGATAACTCATAATCATATCCCGGTTCATGTGCAGGAGGGCCTGAGCAATTCGCTGCGCCCTGAACCCAGGACCGCTTACGTCGCGATTCCTGTAAAGCAGATTTGCTTTAAAGGTTAAATCATCTGTCACAAACAAATCGCTATTAATTCGCAGTGAAGTACGCTTGCTGTTGAAATTTTGCATGATACCATCGGTGTCACTGTGGCTCATAGCTGCATATATCCTACCACTCTCACCACCTGTGGCTATAGAAAGAGAGTTATTATACTCCATTGCATTATTCCGGAATGTTCCTCCTTCAAAATCAGCGAATGGATATTCTAAAGGATTGGTTCCGGCAAGTACGTTCGAAATGTATTCTTCCGTGAACATTGGCTCCGCTCCCGTTGCAATACGTGCCTCATTTTCCATCATCATCCAGTCTTCCTTTGAGGCACCCTGCATAAAGAATAGTTGATTTTGAACTCCCGCATAAGCGTTATAATTTACAGTAACACCCGTTTCTGTTCCACGTTTAGTTGTAATTAATATCACCCCATTAGCCGCTCGTGAACCATATATAGCTGCGGAAGCTGCATCTTTCAATACACTTACTGTCTCAATATTTGTAGATTCCACACTTGCCAGCGACTGCTCGACGCCGTCAACCAGAACCAGTGGATTGGCATTATTCAATGTCCCTGTTCCCCGAATTCTCGCAACAGCACTTTCTTCACCCGGCTGTCCGCCCTGATCCTGAATAGTTAACCCGGGACTCATTCCCTGCATACCAAGTGCAGTATTTGTCATCGGACGTCTTTCAATATCAGCAGCTGAAATTGAACTTACAGCCCCGCTGACGTCACCTCTTCTCTGTGTACCGAAACCTACTACAACCAGTTCGTCCATTAAAGCTACATCGGGCTCCAAGTTCACATCCAGCCCTTCATTAATATGCTGTTGTGTGACTGTTATGGTTTGGGAAATATAGCCGATATATGTAAATTCCAATTCTGTACCAGGTTCATTTACATTTATGCTATATTCACCGGCCATATCAGTTGTGGTACCACTTCCAGTTCCGGCAACTACAATATTTACACCAGGAAGATTCTCTCCTGTGCTTTGGTCCGTTACTGTACCATGCACAGTTCCAACTTGCGCCATACCGACGGTCGCAAAACCGAACACAATACATGTCATTAATAGTAATTTATATTTCATGCGTTTTTCCTCATTTATTGGTTCTAGTTAGGTAATTCCAGTCGTAAATAAACTTAACCTTATTGTAATAAAATATCCTTTTTAAAAAAACAAATATTTTATTAAAAAACAGAAAACAATAAAAAGTAAGGCGAGAATAGACTTTTCAAATAAAAATTTACTTTTTTCACTCATTTTTATTAGAAAATGCTACAGCTACAAAATACACCTTATCATGAATAGAATATCATTTTGCCCCAAAACATTCTTGCCATAGAAACCGCCACCCCCGTTTGTTCGGTTGCATTAAGACTAAAAGACGGGGAAGCCCAGGAACTAAGGCAAATCGGCACCGGAATCCACTCTGAGATGGTATTTGTGTTTACCGATGAGCTGATGAAGGACAATCATATAGAATTAGCCGAGCTTGACGGAATCATCTTAAGCGCCGGACCTGGTTCCTATACAGGCTTAAGGGTAGGCAGCAGCGCCGTGAAAGGAATGCTATTTGGTTCGGATGCCGGTTTATATGCAGCCAATACTTTGGCAGGAATAGCTTTGGGTGCAAAAAAAGAGCATCCTGACGCCAAAAAAATACATGCCGTTCTCGATGCCCGGCGAAAACACCTTTACCACCAAATGTTCACTTTCGAAGGAAATCAGCCTTTAGCCAAAGAAGATAGTTCCATAAAGGCTCTTACCGACTTTGGCTCTATCATCAAACAAGGTGAATTAATAGCAGGAACAGGCTTAAACCGTCTCGCCCATGAAATTCGTGAAAACTCTATAACGGCGGGTGAAGAAATCATCTCTGCAATTAACCTGATTGATCTGTTTAATATTTGCCACGGCAGAAATGATACTGCACCGACTTCCCTCATAAAAAAAGTCGCACCTGAACGTTTTGAACCTTATTATTAGTAAGTGGTAAATTTGGAAATCTGTTATTAAAAAATTTGCCTACCCCCAATTTTGCATAATGCGAAGCTAACAACTTTATAAAAAGCAAAACGTACCAATAACAAAAGGTAGCATATAAAAATATGAGCTGGTTTAAACGACAAGGATCGAATATACGAACCAATACCCCTAAAGAAATGCCCGAGGGTGTTTGGGTCAAGGTTCCAACAACCGGTGAAACCATTCACCGCCGGGAACTGGAAGATAATTACTGGGTAGATCCTGCCAGTGGCCACCATTTTCCCATCGGAAGCAAGGAATACTTCTCTATTCTTTTTGATTATAATGAATTTGAAGAACTCGGAGCTAATATCAAATCGGCTGATCCTCTTGATTTCGAAGACCGTAAAAAATACACCGCCAGACTGGAAGAGTTTCAAACCAAAACCGGATTATCGGATGCCGTAAGGGTCGGGGTCGGTAAAGTGAAAGAGAATAAGACAGTGGTTGCCTGCATGGATTTTCGCTTTATTGGCGGAAGCATGGGTTCTGTTGTCGGCGAACGAATTGGCATAGCCATCGATCATGCCCGGAAACAAGGTATTCCGCTTATCATCATCTCTCAATCCGGTGGCGCGCGAATGATGGAAAGCGTCTTGAGCCTTATGCAAATGGCAAAAACATCAGCCAAGCTGGCCCAGTTGCACGAGGCGGGCATCCCATATATATCCTATCTTACCAACCCGACAACCGGAGGTGTCACAGCCAGTTTTTCTATGCTGGGAGATTTTAATGTAGCCGAACCCGGATCACTTATTGGTTTTGCCGGTCCTCGCATTATCCGCCAGACCATTGGCCGCGATTTGCCTGATGGATTCCAAAAAGCCGAATATTTGCTTGATCACGGCTTCCTCGACTTCATTGTTCCAAGAACTCAGATGAAAAGCAAACTTGCCCGATTGCTGAATCTTGTACAGAATAAATATTAGTTGGTGGTTGGTTGTTCGTTGTAAGCTGTAATTAGTGAGTAACCTTTGAGGCGAAATGAGGCTGCCTCAAAAGACTGCATGAGACTGCTTTAAAAGGCTGCTGCGAGGCGTAAACGCCCTTGCGGAGCAATTTTAGACCTTTTGAGACAGCCTCATGCAGTCTTTTGAGACAACTTTAACTGCAATTTATTACTGCCCAATGAAACAACTAATTATGCGTCCATGAAAAAGTCAGGTTTACTTTTTACACTGCTGATAATAGCCCTACAACTGCCCACACAAGAAAATCAGCTTACCTTCGACCACCTTTTCGACGGATCTTTTGTCCCCGAAACTGTAAGAAGCGTTAACTGGATGCAGGATGGTGAGTACTATTCATCACTGGCCGATAATCCTGCAGAGGGTACCATAGAACTGCGCAGAAACAGCATTCTCGACGGATCATATGATGTCATCTTATCGTCGGACGAATTGATACCCGATGGCTGGACGAATCCCATAGCTTTGGAAGATTATTCATTTTCGGATGATGAAAGCCAGGTGCTGATCGAAACTGATATTCAAAGGCTGTGGAGGCGCAGCACTCAGTCTCATTTTTACGTGTTTGACCTGGAAACCAGGGAACTCACAAAACTTACCGAAGACGATACACGGCAATCTTATGCCACATTTTCTCCGGATGGAAATCAAGTGGCTTTTTTTCGGCAGAACAACCTGTTTCTTGTTGATCTGGAAAGCAATACTGAAACTCAAATTACCTTCGATGGGTCCCTAAATGAAATCATAAACGGGGCCGCTGACTGGGTCTATGAAGAAGAGTTTCTTTTATCCAAAGCATTTTACTGGTCACCGGATGGCCGCAGCATTGCCTATTACCGGTTTGATGAGAGCCATGTTAAAGAATTTGTTATACAGCAATGGGGAGGTGACTATCCCGAAGCAGTCCGGTTTAAATACCCCAAGGCCGGATACCGAAATTCCATTGTAACCATCGGGGTTTATGATATAGCAAGTGCAGAAACCACATGGATGGATACCGGTGACAAAACGGATCAGTACATACCAAGAATCAACTGGACACAAGATCCTGAAACGCTTGCCATACGGCGCATGAACCGATTGCAAAACCGGCAGGATGTTATGCTGGCAGAAGTAAACAGCGGTAACACCAACATCATCAAAACCGAAACGAGTGACTCCTGGATTAATGTAAATGATGATCTCTCCTTCCTGGAGAACAGCGAACAGTTTGTTTATGTAAGTGAAGAAGACGGATATAACCACATTTACTTATATGACATGAACGGGAATTTAATCCGCCAGGTGACATCAGGGAACTGGGAAGTAGCTAGCTACCATGGCTTCAATGAAGAAACCCAAACCTTTTATTACCTCAGCACCGAAGATTCCCCGCTTGAGCGGCATTTCTACAAAATCAATGCCGACGGAAGCGGCAAAGAACGTCTGAGCACCATCACCGGCTGGAACACCGTCAATATGGCCCCAGACTATTCATACTACCTTAACTATTTGTCATCCGACAAACACCCTCAAATCGTGACACTGCATGACGGGCAGGGCGATCAGCTTCAAACCCTTGAAGATAACGCCGGGCTTGAAGAAAAAATCAGCACCTTCAACTTCCCCGATAAAGAATACACCACCATTACGGTTGCCGACTCAGTAGAGCTCAACGCCTATTGGCTGAAACCTTTGGATTTTGATGAATCCAAAGAATATCCCGTGATGATGTATGTTTACGGTGGGCCGGGAAGCCAAGCCGTACAAAATCAGTACGAAGGGCGCGACCGGGGCCTGTGGCACCGCTATCTCGCCAACCAGGGCTATCTGATCTTCTGTGTCGATAACCGGGGAACTGGTGGCCGGGGCCAGGCCTTCAGCAAACAAGTGTACAAACGCCTGGGCGAATACGAAACCAAAGATCAAATTGAAGCCGCCGAACACCTGGCTAGTTTGCCTTACGTAGATGCAGACCGCATAGGCATCTGGGGATGGAGCTATGGAGGATATTTATCTACGCTCGCGCTGGCGTACGGATCTGATATATTTTCCACGTCTATCGCCGTAGCACCGGTAAGCAACTGGCGGTATTACGACACCATTTACACCGAACGATATATGCAGACTCCCCAGCTCAACCCTAACGGGTACAACAACTATGCCCCGGTATATGCGGCAGATAAAATTAAAGGCAATTATTTACTCGCACACGGAACCGCTGACGATAACGTCCATTTCCAGCATGCCCTGGAATTAACTGATGCCCTTATTGATGCGGGAGTACAATTTGAAACGATGACCTACCCAAACCGGTCTCATGCCATCGCCGTGGGCAATGCCCGCAGGCATTTATACGAAATGATGCAGGATTTTGTAGAGCGGAATTTATAACCGCAAAGGGCAAAAAAAGTAAAAAACTATTTGGTCTGACGATTTCCTTATCATCCGAACAGTGCATGTTTATTTACCACAACGGGCACTAAATACACAAAATTAATAAAGGGTCACCATAAAAGGTATCTCCGTATCCCCAGTTTGGCACTACCCATAAAATATCTCCGTAAGACAATGAGCGATGCACTTTTCTGAACCATTAATTTAGCCGATTTAATATATCATTCCCCCTTTTTCCTTACATTCTAGTTGTATAAGCAATAATTTTCCATTTCGTATGTCAAAATATACTCATCCTTGTTTATTATTGATATACGTAAAATTATAACCGCTTAATCCTTATGAAAACCACAGATGTTAATTCAAAGCTTATTGACAGCTATATTGCTCTGTTGAAGAACATGAGCTCACAAAACAAGCTTGATCTCATTTCTAAACTTTCCCAGACGGTAAAAAAAGATATCCACGAAGCGTCACCCGACTTCTACCAGGCATTTGGTGGTTGGGATGAAAATGAAAGTGCCGAAGATTTAATTCTCAACATTAAAAGTACCAGAACATTCAATAGAAAGATTGAAGAGTTTTGAATCAATACCTACTGGATGCAAATATCTGTATTTATTTCATCAAAGGCATGTATGATCTAAAGGCAAAATTTAAAGAAGTAAAACCAAAGAACTGCTTTATTTCTGAAATAACGCTTGCTGAATTGAAATACGGAGTAGCAAACAGTAAAGACAAGTCTAACAACCAAAAAGCACTAGATTTCTTTTTATCTGCAATTCAGATTATACCCATTATTCATTGTATAGATAAGTATGCATTAGAAAAAGCACGACTTAGAAAATCAGGCATGTTAATCGATGATTTTGATTTGCTGATTGGTGCCACGGCTGTGACTTATGATTTGAAAATGGTTACGAACAACACAAGCCATTTTAAACGAATCAAAGGTATCAAACTGGAAGATTGGACAAAAGCCTCATAAAAAGCTGGTTTAAAGCACAGTAAAACGCCGGACTGATCTGTTACATTTTCTTTATTATTCTTGAACAAATTTATTAAAACACCCTATGCGATTTGCCGATTATGCCAAACTTTACCTAAAAGCCGGAGACGGCGGTGATGGTTCTGTTCATTTCAGAAGAGAAAAATTTGAACCCAAAGGCGGACCTGACGGCGGAGACGGCGGCCGGGGCGGGCATATAATATTGCGCGGCAATGCACAAATGAACACCCTTCTTGATTTGCGCTACAAGAAGTATCTTAACGCTAAACGCGGAGGCCACGGTGAGGGCGGTAACCGATCCGGAAAAAGTGGTGAGGATATTGTGCTTGATGTTCCATTGGGCACTGAAGCTTATGAATTTGGCACGCGCAAACGTCTGGGCGAGATCACCGAAGATGGCAAAAAGCTGATTATAGCCAAAGCAGGCCGGGGTGGCCAGGGCAACAGCCATTATAAAAGTTCAACCAACCAAACACCACGCTTTGCCCAGGACGGAGAAAAAGGCGAAGAAATAACCGTGGAGATTGAACTAAAGCTTATTGCCGATGTTGGCCTTGTCGGATTTCCAAACGCAGGCAAAAGCACGCTTCTGGCCTCGCTCTCAGCAGCCCGCCCCAAAATAGCCGACTATCCCTTTACCACGCTTGAACCGAACCTGGGCGTGGTCACCCTGCCCGATCAGCGAAGCTTTGTAATGGCCGATATACCCGGTATCATTGAGAATGCCCATGAAGGCAAAGGCCTCGGAATACGTTTCCTCCGGCATATCGAACGCAATAAGGTGCTGCTATTTGTAATAAGCTGCATGAATGATATTGAAGCAGAGTATCAGATCCTTAACGAGGAACTCCGCCAGTACCGTTTAGATTTACTAGACAAACCCCAGGTGGTGGCCATCTCCCAAATGGACCTGAAGCCCGAATATAAACTGGATCAGGAAGTAAATCTCGAAGTGCCGGTTATTCCAATATCGGCGGTAACCGGATACAACCTTGAACGGTTAAAAGAGGAAATCTGGAGCAAGCGAGAATTATATGAAGCGGATGCGTGAGTGTTCTTTTGCATTCGACTTGAATACCCCCCATTTATGCTTTGATCAACCCCAGAACAACTCCTACTGCCCGGCGGGCTTGAGTAAGACTTGTGTAGGAGTTGTATAGGAGTTGGTCAGGACTTTGTTTTGCGAATTTTAAACAAGATTATTGCACTATATACAATTTGTTGTATATTATTTTTAACTATTTCATCATCACTTACTATAAAAGCAAATGTCTGAAGTTCAGCGCGTGATATTGGCCCTTTCTCTGGTTCCGAAATTGGGTGCTCAGCGAATTAGGATGTTGCTGCGTGCTGTGGAGAATCCGATGGATGTGTTTAAGCTTAAGCAAAAAGATTTGGTGGCTATTCAGGGAATCGGCGGACAAGTTGCCGCGGCGGTGGCGGGGTATAAAAATTGGCATCGGGTAGATCAGATCCTGGAGACTACCCATAAAATGGGTGCCGAAATTATCAGCCTGGCGTCAAAAAGATATCCGCCATACCTGAGGGAGATCTATGACTCTCCCCTTCTTTTGTGGGTTTTGGGCTCGCCGGATGCCTTATTGAATGATAATGTAGCGGTAGTGGGCACCCGTACCCCGTCGCTATACGGCAAAGCGATGGCCGAACATTTTGTAGAGGGACTGGTAGCGCAAAATGCTACCATTGTTAGCGGGCTCGCATACGGCATCGATACGCTGGCTCACAGAAAGACACTTGATCATAAAGGAAGAACGGTAGCTGTACTGGGATCAGGCATAGATTGGGTATATCCTAACGCCAATATCCCCCTTTCACGGAGAATTATGGATAATGGGGGTGCGGTGATCACTGAATTTCCACCCGGCACCAAACCCGATGCCGGCAACTTTCCTGTGCGAAACCGAATTGTGAGCGGATTGTGCCTCGGAGTATTGGTTATCGAAACCGGCATTAAGGGAGGCAGTATGATTACGGCCAACAGTGCTCTCGACCAAAACAGGGAGGTTTTTATCGTGCCTCACAATAACAGCAGCAGGCTGGGGGAAGGCTGCAACAAGCTCATCAAAGAAGGGTATGGGAAATTAGTGCAAAGCGTCGATGATATATTCAATGAAATTAGTTTTCAGCAGAAGTTTAGCGGCGTTCAGCCGAAACCGCTCAATAGCTGGCGGGAACAGAAACTCAATGAGCCGGCGGAGCAAATTTGCACGTTACTCGAAGACGGCCCTTTACATATCGATGTCATGTCAGAAAAATTAAAAAAGAACGGCACACAGTTGCTGATCGATCTGCTGGAACTGGAATTCTCCGGCTATGTGAGCCAGAAGGCAGGCAAGGTGTTTGAATTGAAGAATGTTTAGGATTAGGGAAACAGCGGGATACTTTAATTTTAATTCCGGAGTCTCTGTTCTGCTCCGTCACATCCGAGACAAATCGCTTCGGTACCCAGCCCCACCCGGAACCCGCCGGTACAGGTGTCTCGCCTGTACCTTCTTTGTCTTACGGCCTCTGGCCGGCAGGGCGCGTAATATGCCAAATATAAAAACTATACTAAGTCCGGCTATTTATTCACAATTGTTATTTATACCGAACATTTTTTGCAGTCGTTGCATTTGAGATCGGCAACCGGGGGGACGGCCGGAGGCCGGGGAACAAAGATTGGAACAGGCGGGACGCCTGTCCCTGCGTCTTTTTTTTGTTTTTTGTACTTCTAGCTTTTTTCAAATTTCATCAATAAGCAGTATGATAGTGTCCGGATTAATTCATAATATAAAAGCCTTTTTATGTTTTATGTTTTGTTTATAATCTACACAACAACTTGCCGTTTACTACACGTTGAACAAAAAAGGTTCTACAGGCTAATTTCCAATTTAGATCTCTTGAATTTACTTAAAACTTTCCCTTTAATACTTATTTGTTTATTGACTGTGCCGGTTGATGAAATTGCCAAAGCACAATCCAATGGGGAGTTTTCTATAGGCCGGATAGAGTATCGTGGTGGAGGTGACTGGTATAATGATCCGTCATCTTTAACCAATCTTATTGAATATGCAAAAGAGCATGTACCCATTTCAATCACCAATAGTTATCAGGATGTATCCATTGGCAGCCGGGAACTTCACAGTTACCCGTTTGTATTTATGACCGGCCATGGAAATATTACCATTAATTCTGCTGAGGCGGCCAATGTGAGAGATTATCTTGATAATGGGGGGTTTTTATATATCGATGACGATTATGGCTTTGATCAGTATATTCGGCCGGTGATTGAAGAGATTTTTCCTGATGAAGTGATGGTAGAATTGCCGATTGCGCATCCTATTTATAACCAGGTTTTTAATTTCCCTAACGGGCTGCCGAAAATCCATGAACACGATAGCAATCCGCCGCAAGGGTTTGGAGTTTATCGAAATGGAAGGCTGGTTTTATATTATTCTTATGAAAGTAATTTGACAGATGGTTGGGCGGACGCCGATATCCATAACAATCCACCAGAAGTTGCTGATCAGGCATTTCGTATGGGGGTAAATTTATTAGTATACGCATTAACAAATGAACGTTGAGTGCTTTAATATCACAGATAAATTGCTGATCTTTATTTAAATAATCTTTCAAAATTCTAAAATCATGAAAATTCCTGTCGCATCTGATCACGCCGGTTTTGAGGCTAAAGAACAGGTAAAACAAGTTCTCACTAAACTGGGGTATACTCCAGTAGATCTAGGTACTCATTCAGCTGATTCCGTCGATTATCCTGACTATGCCGTGCTGGTGGCACAGGCAATTGATTCCAATCAGCACGAGAAAGGAATTCTCGTTTGCGGAAGCGGACAAGGAATGTGCATTACGGCCAACAAATTTGACAATGTTCGTGCAGCCCTTGTATATGATGAAGACACCGCTGCATTAACCCGGCAGCATAACGATGCAAATATATTATGCCTGCCCGGACGCACACTGCATAATGAACTTGAAAATATTGTAAAGATATGGCTGAATACAAAATTTGAAGGCGGACGCCACAGTAGGCGCATCAATAAAATACACGATTTAACATCAAAAACGGATATCACAAAATCATGAGAAACTTAAAAGCTCAGGACCAGGAAATATTCAATCTGATCGGCAAAGAGACGGACCGGCAGAATAATAATATTGAACTCATTGCTTCCGAGAATTTTACATCCAAAGCGGTTATGGAAGCTATGGGATCTCCGTTAACCAATAAATACGCCGAAGGCTTGCCCGGCAAACGCTATTACGGCGGCTGCGAACATGTAGACACCATTGAAGACCTTGCACGAGACCGCGCTAAACAACTATTTAAAGCGGATTGGGTCAATGTACAGCCTCATTCGGGCGCCCAAGCCAATGCTGCGGTATATCTTACCTTTTTAAAGCCCGGCGACACTCTTTTGGGGCTTGACTTGGCACATGGCGGCCACCTCACCCACGGTTCTCCTGTAAACTTTTCCGGTATTTTATATAAAGCCGAATTTTATGGGGTCGATAAGGAGACCGGCCGCCTGGATATGAACAAGATCCGCGAGCGGGCCAAAGAGGTGAAACCTAAAATGATCTCTATCGGAGCATCAGCTTATACCCGAGATTTTGACTACGAGGCTTTTCGCTCCATTGCCGATGAAGTAGGAGCATTCCTGTGGATGGATATGGCACACACAGCCGGATTGATTGCCGCTGAGCTTTTGAATAACCCGTTACCATGGTCTCATGTCGTATCGACTACTACGCACAAAACGCTGCGAGGCCCCCGCGGAGGAATGATCCTGGTAGGGCGAGACAGTGAAAACACTTTAGGTAAAGTGGCGCCGAAATCGGGCCGCGTTAAGAACTGGAGCGAGCTTCTTGATTCGTCGGTGTTCCCCGGAACTCAGGGCGGACCGCTTATGCACGTTATTGCCGGTAAAGCCGTCAGTTTCGGTGAAGCATTGCAGGATGATTTCGTAACTTATCAGCAAAAAGTTATTCAAAACGCCAAGACAATGGCCCACCGGTTTACCGAGCTCGGCTATAATTTAGTGAGCGGCGGTACGGACAACCACCTGATGCTTATTGATTTGCGCAACAAAAACATCACCGGGAAAGATGCCGAAATAGCTTTAGAAAAAGCTGAGATAACCGTCAATAAAAACATGGTACCTTATGATACGGAAAGCCCGTTTGTAACATCCGGAATTCGTATCGGTACGCCGGCTATGAGCACCCGTGGTATGGGACCCGACGAGTTTGTCCGCATTGTAGACCTGATCGACCGTGTGCTTCAAAATCCGACAAACGAAGAGATTCACTGGCAAGTAGCCGGAGAAGTGAAAAGCCTTTGTGAAGCTTTTCCGCTGTATGATTTTGTGACGGCTTGATTCAATATTTTATAAAGACAACAACGAACACTTAGAACCAGAAAATGGCCGACCGTCAAATCATGGATGCCAATCCGCCAGAGGCGAAAGCACCCGAAAATAGCCTGGACGAAATGTCCTTCCTTGATCACTTGGAGGAATTTCGCTGGAGAATCTTTAAAGGGTTGTTTGGATTGGCAGCCGGGGTAACGCTTGCCCTGCTGTTTACCGATTTCATCATGGATGTGATCCTGCTGGGGCCTGCGAAGTCATCCTTTTTTATTTATGACTGGCTGGGCATCAATGCGATTGATATATCCCTGCAAAATCGGCGACTGCCGGGGCAGTTTTTTACCTATTGGGGAACCATTCTGGTTGTGGGGGCTATTATAGGCTCGCCTGTATTCTTCTATCAGTTCTGGGCTTTTCTGACCCCGGCCTTCAGCGAAGAGGAAAGAAAAGGGACTCGGTTTACCGTGGTGAATATTACCTTGCTCTTCGTTGCCGGCGTTATGTTTGGATATATGATCCTAACACCGTTTGCCCTTCAGTTCTTTAATCAGTTTTATATTTCTGAGGTTGTCAGAAATGACTTTGATATAAACGCCTATTTCTCCTCACTTACTATGTGGACGATTTCCTGCGGCATTGTTTTCCAGTTGCCCATGGCAAGCTATATCCTGTCGAAAATGGGTATTTTGACGCCCGAGTTTTTAATTACCTACAGAAAGCATGCCATCATCGTTTGCTTTATTTTGGCAGCATTTATCACGCCTCCTGATCCAATCTCGCAGTTTATGATTGGTATACCGCTGATCTTTTTGTACCAGTTTGCAATTTATGTGAGCCGCGTTACCAACCGGCGAAGAGATAAGAAGATTTGGGGTGAAGGTGGGAAACCGGAGTAAGTTCTAAAACGTATTAGACCTAATGGCAAAGGGGCAAGGGTGAATTTCATTCTTGCCCTTGTTTTTACACCTAATCATAAACAGGCTTTCCTTTCAGGACTTTTTTGCCTTTTGCGGCGTTCCATTTAGAAATTGACTCTAAAAGCAATACTAATACCATGGCTGAGAAACCTAATAAGCTCATCAGCGAAACATCACCGTACCTTTTGCAACATGCATATAATCCGGTGGAATGGTATCCGTGGGGAGATGAGGCACTTAACAGGGCGCGTGATGAAAATAAGCTGATTTTTCTGAGTATCGGCTACTCCAGCTGCCACTGGTGCCATGTTATGGAGCATGAGTCGTTCGAGGATGCAAATACTGCTAAATTGATGAACGAAAATTTCATCAATATTAAAGTAGACCGCGAGGAAAGGCCGGATCTGGATTCGGTCTATATGGAAGCTGTGCAGATGATGACCGGTCAGGGCGGCTGGCCGCTGAATGTTTGGCTTACACCCGATCAGATACCTGTTTTTGGCGGCACCTACTTTCCTCCCCACAGCATGCACGGAAGGCCGGATTTCCGAACCATACTGGAAAGATTGGCGGACATGTACGAGAAAGATCCTGCGAGCGTGAAACAGCAGGCGGGCAAAATGGCTGAGGCCTTACAGCAGGATTTGTATTCACGAATATCACCGGGTACTGTTAACCGTCAGCTTTTGGAAGATGCCTTCACAAGCTATAAGAATTCTTACGAACCCCGGCACGGTGGTTTTTCCGATGCCCCCAAATTTCCCGCAGCCATGGGAATTGAATTTTTGCTGCGCTACCACCACTTCAGTGGAGATAAAGAAGCCAAACAGATGGCACTGCATTCCCTTGACCAAATGATCATGGGAGGCATTTATGATCAGATCGGGGGCGGTTTTCACCGGTACAGTACCGATGCGGAATGGCTGGCGCCCCATTTTGAGAAAATGCTTTACGATAACGCGCTTCTCCTCTCAGCGCTCTGTGATGCCTGGCAAATCACTAACAAGCAATTATACAAAGATACCATTTACGAAACTTTTGGGTGGCTTACCAGAGAAATGACCTCGGCAGAAGGTGGTTTCTATTCTGCTCTGGACGCTGATACCGAGGGCGCAGAAGGGAAATTTTACGTATGGCGGGAAGAGGAAATAACCGCACTGCTAAACGGCCAGGATTTCGATTTTTTTAAGACTGTTTACTCTGTATCGCCAAAAGGCAACTGGGAAGACAAAACCATTCTTAATCGCTCTAAATCATTGGAAGAACATGCCGGTGATTTTACTATCAATAGTGATTCATTGAAAAGATCGCTTGATAGAAGCAAGCAGATACTGCTTGAAGAGCGGGATAAACGAACCCGCCCCGGTTTGGATGATAAAATCATCACTTCCTGGAATGCTATGATGATAAAAAGTCTATGCAAGTGCTATAAAGTTTTCGGTGATGAAGCATTTAAGAAAACAGCAGTTCAAAATGCTGAAATGCTGATTGGGAAACTCCTGCAGGGTGATGTATTGAACAGAACTTACAAGGACGGCATCGCTAAACAGCATGGTTTTTTAGATGATTATGCTTTGTTTTCGGAGGCTTTGAGCTACGTGTTTGAAATTACCGGGGATGAAAGTTATCTAAACAAAGCACGGTCATTGACGACACGCCTGCAGGAAAGTTTTTATGATACAAAGCATGAAGCTTTTTATTATACTTCCGAAAACCATGAGAAATTAATTGTCAGTAGTCGTGATGTCTTTGATAATGTTACGCCAAGCGGCAACTCGGCGGCCTGTATAGCGCTTCAAAGGGTCGGAGCCTTATCCGGTAGCCATAAGATGCTATTGATCGCTTCTAAAGCCATACAGCGGCTTGGCAAAGTGATGGCGGAACATGGAACCGTCTTTGGTTATCTGTTACAGGCGGCCCTAAATGAAATTCAGCCGGGCAAAGAAATTATAGTGGTGGGCAACGACCCCTCGCCATACAGACAAACATGGGCCAGCCGATATGACCCAAACTCATTATTTATAATGGGCAGAGATTTCCAAAACTCCCCCCATATTACCTTAAAGGGCAAAAAACCTTTGAACAATCATACGACAGCTTATGTCTGCAAGGATTTTGAATGCCAAGAGCCGGTTACTGATCCCGGTCTTTTTAAAGAGAAACTTCTTAACAGCTAGCTGGGGCAAGAATCCTTGTCTATCCTGATTTATTGCTGCTGAGGCAAAGCGTCCACGCTTGCCAGGATGCACTCGTGCATCCTGAGTGCATTCCCGCGAGGCGTGGACGCCTCACAAAGATGTTTTAGTTCTTTTGATACCGTCTCGAGCAAAAACTTGTTAACAACTAGCTGGGGCAAGAATTCTTGCCTATCCTGATTTATTTTTCTATTCTACCGGATTAGATAATTTTATTATTAAAGGAGTCTTATGAAAACTGAAGTTGATCATACAATATCCGCCGGTGGCAAATTTTTCACTGATGAATATGGGCAATATAGGCGCCTGTTTTACGGGATGCTGATCATGACCCTGGGAATAATGATTGCCGGCTTCTGGAATTACCACCTGGTGGATGGATTTGGCAGGGATGTGATTGCAGGAAATACAATTGGTGACACCGGTGCATTGGCGGGAACTTTTGGAGAACGGGGCGGCGGTTTTGGTTTTATCTTTGCTGCTATAGCCGGTCTAGCAGCAACCTTTACAGCCTGCAATTGTGTAGCTTTTGCCATGCTACCGGGTCTGGCATGTTCAACTGATGGAAAAGTTAAGCGTGATACTGCATGGAATACTTTAATTGCTTTTACCATTCCCGTTGTTTTTATAGGGGCGGCATATGGAATTTTTGTTGGTTTTCTGGGGCCTGAAGGTGTTGAAGCCTTCAATGAACGGCCCGTACGGATAGCTCAGGCCCAGGCGGTATTTTCCATTATAGGGGTAATTATGATTTTTTGGGGAGCCCTGGAGCTTGGATTTTTCAACAAGTTACCAGCCCGGCTATCATCTGTTACCAATGAGTTTTTTAGTGCTTCTATCACCAAAGCAGCTATGATGGGTTCACTTGTAGGCTTATTTGCCGTTGGCAGGCCTTTCCCTGTATTCAGAGAATTCCTCACGTATGCGGCCTCCGCCCAAAGCCCTACATATGGTGCTGCCGTGATGATAGTGCACGGGATTGGGCAGGTTGCCGTGCTTATTTTGCTGTTTGCCCTTCTGGTCTATTTCGGTGGCAACCGCATGATGAGTTGGGCATCAGAGAAACCGAATCAACCGAGAATGGTTACGGCACTTGCCTTACTGGGAGGTGGTGCCTATTTCGTTTTCTATTGGGGTATTGCCTTTATCTATGACGTGGGGCGTTGGGGATTTAAACTAGGTTGGTATTAAAACATATCGTGTTGAGAACTTTTCCTGATTTTCTGTTTACCCTGCACCATTTACCACCGGGTTTCTCACCATATACTGCATAAATATCTTTTCGGCTTCATCTTTCGACAATACGCCCTGCTTAACCATAGGCCACACGGAACTATCGGCTTGTTTAATTAACCTGGGGAAATTTTGCTTAAACTGTACGGGGATTAAGTCATAACCCAGGTGCGCCATTGCCGCAACCCTGTGAAGGCCCGCGCCCAAAAAGAATACCCAATCATCATTGGAATTCATCAAAAAATATCCGCGTGGATATCCATCTGATCCACTTTCAGGGATAAATCCTTTAGTTTTTATAGATTTTAGGATCTGATCTAGCCGAATAATTTCCATTTTATATTTTTGTTTGGAAATTGGCCCGAAAGATTGCGCTCCATGCTCAGGGCCCAGGCCTTTATCCCCCGTACTATTCCCGTCATGTGTAAATAGCCAGGGAACACCATAAACCCAAGGATTATTGAAACTACTGCCGTCGGGTAAGTTTGTTCTATTTGTTGGAGCCTTCAGGTAGTGCTTTTCAAAGATATTTTTAGGTTGATGTTTTTGGTAAAAGCGGAATAAATAAGAAGGCCCACATTGATAATATTGCAGAAAATGATGTTGCTCATAGGTGTAAGAAAGCCCTCCATAATATCGCAGTTTATGGAGAGGTATTAAGAAAGTCATCCTACCAGTAGAATGGCTAAATAAAACCGGATCTATCTTATCTGGTTCTAATGTTTTATTTTTTTTGATTAACGGAGAACCATTATGTTTAAAGCTTTTTTTGTATAAATAAATTCCTGCTTTTTTAAATACCGGGGGCGTAACTTCTCTGACGAACTGTTTAATTGTTAACATCACTAAGGGTGTTAATTATTTTATCATTAAGCTTAGGTAAAATAATTATTTGCATAATTAACTGTCAGTTAGATTATCCTTAGTATAAGTACTATATATACAAGTATCCATGCCTACTATCGTTGCAAGTCATCTGGAACTCTTTAGAATATCTTAAAAATTCTGTTTTGCCTTATTATAACTATATTCCGAGCCTTATTCGGGCAGGTCCTGAACATTCTTTAAGAAGGGCAAATTTTTATCCTTTTCTGATAGTACCGGACTCGCATCAGGCCAAGGCAAAGTCATATCAGGATCATTCCAACGGATTCCACGCTCCCCTTTAGGATTATAATAGTCGCTGCATTTGTAAAGAAATGTAGCGGTTTCGGAGAGAACAAGAAATCCGTGGGCAAAACCTTCGGGTATAAAAAGCATGTGCTTATTATAACTGGAAAGTCGGGCGGTAACAGATTCCCCAAAGGTTGGTGAATTTTTCCTTATGTCTACGGCTACATCCAGAATTTCACCCTGTGTTACCATCACAAGTTTTGCCTGGGGGTTAATGATCTGGTAATGCAGGCCGCGCAAAGTATTTCTTTTTGAACTTGAGAGGTTATCCTGGACAAACTCCCGCACAATACCATTTTTTTTAAAAGTGCTCTCCCGGAAGGTTTCTGCAAAGAAGCCCCGTTCATCTTTGAAAACCTTAGGTTTGATAAGAATTACATCCTTAATGCCGGATGGCTCAAAAGTCATTCGTTTCGGCCTTCTTTTGTTTAAAGTTGACGTAGGAGATCATCAAGCCCCTCCTGCCAGGAGATAATACGTGTTCCTGAAATGCTTTCCAGATTGGATATATCTAACCGGGAATACAGAGGCCGAACGGCTTTAGTTTGATACTCGGATGTTGGTATAGCCTTGAGTTTTGTTTTTATATTCTTTTTTTCAAAAGTGGCGGCTGCTAATTCATGCCAGTTTGTGAGCCCTGAACTCGATGCATGAATAAGCCCCTTGAAATCCGCATCAATTAAAGCCATGGTGTTTTCCACAATATTCCCGGTAAAAGTGGGGGCACCAAACTGGTCATTTACTACCCGAAGCTCATCTTTTTCTTCAGAAAGACGGAGCATTGTTTTTATAAAATTAATGCCACCTGGGCCGCAGACCCAGGAGGTGCGGATGATAATATAATTAGAACAGTATTTTTGAAGCAGCTGTTCTCCAATCAATTTAGTAAGGCCGTAAGTGTTTACCGGATTGGGATCATATGTTTCAGGATATCCCAGGGGCAGGCGTTCCCTGTCTTCACTATCTCCGGGAAATACATAATCTGTAGAGTAATGGATTAATTTGGCTCCTGCATCCTCGCAAAGTTTTGCTATAGTGCCAACAGCTTCTCCATTTACTTCCCGAGCCTCTTCAGGTTCATCTTCCGCAAGGTCAACATTAGTAAAGGCGGCACAATTAATCACAATATCAGGTCTGTAGCTATTAAATACAGAGCGCAGCGAGGTACCATCGGTAATATCTACAACCGAAGAGGTACATGATTTATATGAAAAGCCTTTACCTTTCAGATATAGGTTCCATTGCGAGCCAAGTTGACCGCTTGCTCCAAATAATAATATGCGACCTTTCATATATTGCTTCCCTTTTTGTGAACCAGTTCATTAGCGGTTTTATAAGACTCAGGAGTACCCGCATCGGTCCACCAACCGTCGAGTACTGCGTATTTCATTAGTTTTTCTCTGATGTAGAAGTTGTTAACATCGGTGATTTCCAGCTCTCCTCTCCCCGATGGTTTTAATTTACGGATATGATTAAAAACCTCGTTATCGAACATATAAATGCCTGTAACGCAATAATCCGACTTTGGGTTCTCCGGTTTCTCTTCTATTCCTGTTATTTTATCGCCCTGAATTACAGCCACGCCGTATCTTTTGGGATCGGCGACTTTCTTAATCAATATTTTTGCACCGCCTGCGTAGGATTCAACGGCACCCTTCAGGGAAAAGCTGAAGATATTGTCGCCTAAAATAACGAGCATGCTGTCATTGCCTATGAAATTTTCAGCAAGGCCCAAAGCCTGTGCTATTCCACCAGCCTCATCCTGTACTTTATAGGTAAACCGGCATCCAAATTTTCGGCCTGATCCTAATAAATTGACAACATCACCCATATGTTCGGTACCAGTTACAATAAGGATTTCATCAATACCGGCATCCAGCATCTTTTCGATGGGGTAGTATATCATGGGCTTATTGCCTATGGGAAGCAGGTGCTTATTTGTAACTTTAGTAAGCGGGTAAAGACGTGAACCTGTACCGCCTGCAAGAATGATTCCTTTCATAAGCCATTAATTTTACCACAAAGAGCACTAAGGTCACAAAGGTTTTTATACGAAAAGCCTTTGTATGTTTATTCATTAAAACTGACTATACTAATCCAGAGCCAACCCGTTAGAAGCAATGTACTCTATGGAGGTTTATTTTTCTACAGAAGCATATTCATCGGGTTTTCGAGCAGGTTTCTCACAGCATTCAGGAATTGTGCGGATGTAGCTCCGTCCACAATACGATGATCGCTGGAAAGGGTGACTTTCATACGCTTGCCCGGTACGATTTCCCCATTTTCTATTACAGGTATATCTCTTATTGCACCTACTGCAAGAATACATGCATTAGGAGGATTGATAATAGCTGTAAATTCCTCAATACCATACATACCAAGATTACTTACCGTGAAGGTGCTTCCTTCCCATTCCTGAGGTTGAAGCTTCTTGTCTCTTGCTTTACCGGCAAGCTCTTTGGTTTCAGCTGAGATTTGTGTCAGACCTTTAATATCGGTATCACGAATTACCGGAGTAAGCAAACCTTCATCCACAGCAACCGCAACGGCAACATGAATAGATGCATGGCGACGCATGGTTTCTCCGAGCCACGAGCTGTTCACTTTAGGATGCTGGCGAAGAGCCATTGCACAGGCTTTGACTACAAAATCATTAAAACTGATCTTAACATCACCGCTTGCGTTCATAGCGGTTCTGGCGTCAACCGCTTTTTTCATATCTATATCTACAGTCTCATAGAAATGCGGACTCCCAAATTTACTTTCCGCCAAGCGTTTGGCAATGCTTTTTCGCATCTGACTTACCGGTACATCTTCATCTTTTTCAGCCCGTTTGGTGGCAGTGGGTTGAGCGGCAGGAGCCTCATATTCTTCAATATCTTTTTTGACGATTCTGCCTAATGGTCCACTTCCTTTTACATTTGAAAGCTCGATACCTTGCTCCTTGGCCATTTTTTTAGCCAGTGGAGAGGCTTTAATATGTCCATCTTCAGCTGATTCTTTTTCTGTACCCTTGCCTTCTATCCCACCAAACAGTGGGTCAAAATCTTCTTTCTTTCCGGGTGTTTCTTCTGTTTCGGCTTCGGATTCCAGAGTTTCTTTTTCAACCGGGGCCTCTTCTTTGGATGGTTTGTCTTCTGATTTCTTATCACCCAGCAGGTCGGAAATATCTTCTCCCTCTTTACCGATTACGGCCATCTTACCGCCAAGAGGAACAGCATCCCCTTCTTTTGCAAAGATCTTTAGAATAGTACCAGGATCGAAAGCCTCGACCTCCATGGTTGCTTTATCGGTTTCAACCTCAGCAATAATATCGCCGGATTTCACCTCATCTCCTTCTTTCACATTCCATTTGGCGATGACACCCTCTTCCATAGTGTCGCTCAGTTTGGGCATATCAATGACGATGGCCATATGTTTCTTTCTTAAAGTTTAAGTTTTATTTCCTGTAAGTTACTGAATTAACCGCTTCTATTACGTCTTTTGGGCTTGGGAACCAAAGATCGAACAATTTCTTTGAGAAAGGAGCGGGTACATCTGGCACAGTCACTCTTTGTACCGGAGCATCCAGATAATCAAAAGCTTCGCGCTGAATTTGGAAACCCACTTCAGCGGCCACGCCTCCGAACGGATGTGACTCATCAACAATCACAAGTCGGTTGGTTTTCTTGACGGATTCAATAACTAAGTCGATATCGAAAGGCTTAATCGTACGCGGATCGATAATCTCTGCTTCAACCCCATCTTTGGCAAGCTGTTCGGCTGCCATTTTGGCTACATGAACCATTTTACCGTGGGCTACCAGTGTTACATCAGAACCTTCTCGTTTAACAGTTCCCTTGCCAATTGGAATAAGGTATTCCTCCTCCGGTACCTCTTGCTTCATCCCGTAGGTTTGCTCAGACTCGAGGAAGATAACAGGATTATTATCGCGTATAGCCGATTTAAGCAGACCTTTCGCATCATACGGATCGGCTGCGAATATGGTTATCAATCCCGGGAAATGGGCATATAAGCTTTCATAAGCCACGGAGTGCGTAGCACCTAACTGTCCGGCAGATGCATTTGGTCCGCGAAAAACCATGGGGATTTTAACCTGTCCGCCGCTCATTGATCGGATTTTTGCGGCGTTATTGATAATCTGATCAATGCCTACCACGGCAAAGTTGAACGTCATAAACTCCACGATCGGCCTCATGCCGTTCATAGCGGAACCTACTCCGAGGCCGGAAAAGCCAAGTTCAGAAATGGGGGTATCAATGACACGGCGGCCACCGAATTCGGCAAGCATGCCTTGGGTAACTTTATAGGCTCCTTCGTATTCTGCCACCTCTTCACCCATAAGAAATACGCTTTCATCACGTCGCATTTCCTCTGTCATGGCTTCGCGGATAGCTTCACGAAACTGTTTTTCAGCCATTCATTTTCTCCTAAATAATGTCGGGTTAAATAATAAGTATGTGAGCTTTATCGCAAGTAAGGGAAATCATCATCGGCATAGATATGCTTGTAGAGTTCCTCGTCATCGGGGAAATCGCTGTTTTCAGCGAAATCTATTGCCTCCAGGATTTCCTCATCTATATTGCCGTTGATCTCATCCAGTTTTTTCTCGTCGAATAAATCCCTTTCCAGAATGTAAGTTTTCAATCGTTCAATGGGATCATAAGATTTAAACTCCTGCAGCTCCTCTTTAGAACGATAGTTAGCGGGATCACTCATTGAGTGGCCGCGGTAGCGATATGTACGCACTTCAATCAGCCAGGGCATGGAATCTTTACGTACCTCTTCGGCTACATCCCTAAATTTATCGATCACGGTTAATAAATCCATGCCTGATATTACGTCATGCTTCATTCCATACGGCAGGGCACGATCTACAAGTTCACCGGCACTGTGTCTTTGTACGGCGGTACCCATAGAATACCCATTGTTCTCGATCACGTAGATTACAGGAAGTTTCCATAACTGGGCAAGGTTCAAACTTTCATTTAAAGAACCCTGATCGACAGCACCGTCCCCAAAAAGGCAGACTGTTACTTTTTCTTCATTACGCATTTTATTGGCCAAGGCAATGCCTCCACCCAGAGGAACATGAGCACCAACGATAGCATGCCCTCCCCAGAAATGGTTCTTAACATCAAAGAAGTGCATTGATCCACCTTTGCCGTTACTGCACCCGCTAGCTTTGCCAAACAATTCGGCCATGCCGGCTTTGGCTGAAATGCCTCTTGCCAGACCCATGCCATGATCACGGTAAGCAGTGATGATATCATCATCATCATTCAATGCATAATTCAAACCGGATGATAGTGCTTCCTGACCGATATAAAGATGAAGAAACCCACCAAATTTACCTTTTTGGTACATTTGGGCAGCGCGTTCCTCAAAACGACGCTGGCGATACATGCATTCATATAAACCTAAGAGTTCATCTTCTTTTATGCCCAGGCTTTTATGTGTTTTCCGGGTGGGTTTCGGAAGTTTAGTACTTTTGTAAACGGCACCAGTAGGTGTAAAACCGGCTACCTCAGTCTCATTTCCCATTCAAACTCCGTGAGATTTTTATATGCTTTTTAATAATAAATGAATGTATTTGAAATTTCAGAACTCTAGTATACTGAAAAAACGGGAATTTTGCAGATGGAAGTTTAGAAATCAATGTGGATAAAGGCATGAGGAATACGCAGGGCCGACTATTGTTTTATTTCCAGGCATATATTTTTTGCCTCTTCCAATGCTTCACCAAGCTTCTCGGGCTGCCGTCCTCCGGCTGTAGCCAGACCAGGCTGTCCGCCGCCTCCACCTCCAACAAGCTTTGCCAGCCGCCCTACCAACGCACCTGCTTTGATCCCGCGGGCAATAACATCATCGGTAACAGCAGCTAGAAGATATACCTTGCCGTTTTTCTCATCCTTAGAACCAAGAACAGTTACAGTTCCTTCCGCACTTTTACGTAGCGATTCGTAACCGAGCTGTTTAAGTACATCCATACTGGCACCAGGAATTTCACCCCTTATAAGCTTGATCTTATTGGAAAGGGTTTCAGCATTATCGATGAGATTAATAAGACTGGATGTTGCTGAATGTAAGCGCAGCTTTTCTACTTCCTTCTCTAACTCTTTTTTTTCAATGATCAGCTTTTCCAGTCCGCTTACCGGATCGTCTGTTTTGCCAATGTGCGATTTGAATTGCTCGACAATCACCTTTTCCTTACGCAGGTACCGATCGGCTGCTTTGCCGGTGACAGCTTCAATTCGACGAATACCCGCTGCCACGGAACTTTCACCCGTGATGCGGAAGTAGCCGATTTCGCCTGTCGCCCTAGCGTGTGTTCCTCCACAAAGCTCTACTGAGTATTGTGGATCAATAGTTATCACCCTTACCTTATCGCCATATTTCTCACCAAATAACATCATGGCACCACGTCTTTTGGCTTCTGTAATCGGTATATTACGTTCTTCTTTAAGCGCGATATTTTCCTGGATCTTGTGATTTACCAGTTCTTCAATTTTATTGATCGTATTGGTATCAAGAGCTTCGTAATGGGAGAAATCAAAACGAAGCCGTTCATTTTCGACAAGTGATCCTTTTTGGCCGACATGGGTTCCTAAAATATTTCTGAGCGCAGCGTGAAGCAGGTGAGTAGCAGTATGATTTTTCCGTATCTCTATTCGTCGCTCCTGATCTACCACAGCATTCCATATTCCATCGGGATTTTCAGGTAGGTGATCCACATAATGAATGAAACGGCCATCGTTTTTTTTAACATCCAAGACCCGAATGTGCTCGCCACCACTGGTGATAATCCCCGTGTCACCCACTTGCCCACCACTTTCGGCATAGAAGGGCGTCCTGTCTAGTACAAGGGCAGTTTCCTTCCCGCTTCTGCGATAAGCTGAGATTGAGGCATTAGCCTCAAGTTGGTCATATCCAAGAAATTCAGTGTCTTTATCGTCTTTGTTAAGGAATGTCCATTCTTCCTGATCAGAATCAACCGTCCCAAATTTGCCTGCGGAGCGCGCGCGTTCTTTTTGCTCGAGCATAAGCTCGTCAAAATGCACAATATCCACTTCTTTATCCTGTTCGCGGGCCATCAAAGCCGTAAGATCAATGGGAAAGCCATAGGTATCGTGCAACAAGAAAGCATCTTCACCCGGCAATATCGTTCTACCTTCTATCATACTCTGAAAAAGCTGGATTCCCTGTCCCAGAGTTCTGATAAATCCTTTTTCTTCGGCTTCAATTACATTTTGAACATAGTCCTTCTGGGCGATCAATTCGGGAAATACCTCTTTGAATTGTTCAGCTAGCACATCTACAAGCTTATTCATAAAAGGTTCTTTCATCCCAAGGGTATCCCATCCATATCGCACGGCTCGCCTGAGTATTCGGCGGATAACATAACCACGTCCGTCATTTCCCGGTGAGGCCCCATCAGCTATAGAAAACGAAACCGACCGTATATGATCGGCTATCACACGCATGGCTATGTCAGACTTATCTGATTCTCCATAGCTAATTTTAGCCAGCTTACCAACCTGATCGATAAGGGGAGTAAAGACATCTGTATCGTAATTTGATTCTTTGTTCTGCAGTACGGCTACTATGCGTTCAAATCCCATTCCGGTATCGACATGCTTGGCGGGCAAAGCAACAAGATTGTTGTCTTTCTTCCTGTTAAACTGAATGAATACCAGGTTCCAAATCTCCATTACTTTTGGATGTTCTTTATTGACAAGATCGGCCCCGGGCTGCTTTTTTCTCTCCTCATCCGGGCGAAGGTCTATATGTACTTCAGAACAAGGCCCACAGGGCCCTATTTCCCCCATTTCCCAGAAGTTATCTTTTTTTCCGCACTTCAGGATATGTCCGGGATTAATACTTGTCTTGCTTTTCCATAGTTCCGCAGCTTCATCGTCTGCCGGTAATCCATCTTCCTGATCGCCGGCAAATACTGTTGCGTAAAGACGATCGGGTGAAATTTTCCAAACTTTCGTTAACAGCTCCCATCCCCAATCAATGGCTTCTTCTTTAAAATAATCTCCGAATGACCAGTTGCCCAGCATCTCAAACAAAGTATGATGATAAGTATCGTGGCCGACCTCTTCCAGATCATTATGTTTGCCACTTACACGAATACAGCGTTGGGTATTAGCCGCACGTTTATATACAGTGCCTTTATCTTTATAGCCTTCCTGTTCGCCCAGGAAAATGGGTTTGAACTGGTTCATGCCCGCATTGGTGAACAATAAAGTAGGATCTTCCTGAGGTACAACCGGCGCGCTATTTACTATAATATGTTGTTTGCTCTTAAAAAATTTAAAGAAATCTTCTCTGATTTCTGCGGATGTTTTTTGGGCCATGTTAAGTTAAATTGGAAAATAAAAGTTCAGGCAGTGGCCAGAACATAACAGCGTTTAAGTTATGGAAATTTACACAACTATTGAAAGTAGATAACAAAGATGAAATTGTCTGGTACAAGAAATTACATAGTGTGATTTCTTTGTAGTGAAACTTTTGCATCCCTTAAGGCTTTTTATTTATTTGACTATTTTTATTATTTTATAACCTTCTGTATGACAAATCACAGTTATACAACGAAACTTTGGTAAAAGGAATTTGAGTGAGTATTAAAACAATTTGGTACGAAATTAAAACAGTGACATTTCTCACAATCAATGAGTGGTGGAATGATAATATAATGTTGCATTCGGCCGGTGTGGCTTTTTATACCATTTTCTCCCTTGCTCCGATGATCATTATCATCATCAGTTTGGCTGGTTTTATGTTTGGTGAACAGGCAATAGAAGGCCATTTAGCCGATGCTATGGAAGAAGTGATGGATCGTGAAATGGCAGAGACTATACAAAGCTTTGTTGCCAGTGCTCGAAGGCAGCAAACAGGGCTCTGGCAATCATTCATTGGCTTGGGAATTTTACTTTTTGCCTCTACTACGGTTATCGCCCAACTTAAGGATTCGCTGAACAATATATGGGCAGTTCAGCCTAAATTAGAACAAAGCACGGTAAAGCGGTTTATAATAGACAGAGTCTTGAGCCTCATTCTGGTTATTATTTTTGCCTCTTTCCTGGCGGCATCAGTAATAATAGATGCTATTTTCGCTTTCATGGAACCGGTTTTGGATCCAATAATTCCGGGGGGAATAGGATTTTGGAGCTTTATAAATACAGTACTTTTTGTGGTTATAATTACCGCACTATTCACGGTGATTTTTAAACTTTTGCCCGATGTTATTATTCCATGGCGAGATATATTAATCGGAGCTTTTGCAACTACTTTGCTTTTTCTCCTGGGCAGGCTTGGGATTCAATGGTATATGAGTGGGGGCACAGTTGAAACGACCTATGGTGCCGCTGGTTCTTTTGTGATATTTCTTATATGGGTTTATTACAACATTATGGTAATATTCCTTGGGGCGGAATTCACCAAAGTTTTCGCCACTCGGTACGGACATCAAGTAATCCCTGCCAGCTATGCAACCTTCACCCCTGAATTTACTTTAACCGAGTACCGCGATGATACCTCTGAAGAGCCAAGAGGTGCTGATTAGAAAGTGCCGATTGTTGTTTAGGATAAAACAATAACCCGCGTCACTACACCATTCGTATGTTAATTAGGGGTTCACACGGTGATGCATTGACGCAGGTAAATGCTAGTAAACTTCCAGGAACATCCTGTCTGATGGCTTTACATTTCGCTTCAAATCATGAGCATCCCAATCATCTGGATCTTTGCCGGCAATCTTATCAGAAATATTGAGGTAGTCTCCGAAACCATTCTTTTCGAGCAATTTATATATTCCGGTTTCCATTCCCTTAAGGCCACAGACGTAAATTAATGTATTATCTTTCTTTAAAATCGGATGCAGCAACTCACTTTCATCTTCTATCTGGGTTTGCACATATTGCTTCGACCCGTCTTTTCTGGCATCTTCACGTGAAATGGATTTCAAGTAATGAAAATTAGCCCGCGAGTCCGCCAGAGGTTGCAAATACTCTGAATACAATAGATCGGTTCTGTATGCACAGCCGAAGATCATTGCAACGTCAGTTTGCACATCTTTTTCCATCAGATCCATAATCATTCCACGAAAAGGTGCTATGCCTGTGCCTGTACCAAAAAACAAGTAGTTGTATTTTTCCGGGTTTTCAGGGAGTATGAAACGTTTGCCGCTCGGGCCTGTCATCTTTACTTTGTCACCAGGCTTAAGTGTCGACAGATAGTTAGAGCACACTCCGGTAAAAATAGTCTGATCTTCCCAGTGTTCATCGATAAGTCGTTTAACGGTAGTTGAAATTATTTTGCCTTCCCCGTCTTCGCCTCTTGATGGTGAGGCAACTGAGTAAAGTCGTAACTTGGGATACTTACCATTTTCATCAAGAATATCTGGAACAATACCAATACTTTGCCCGGCAACTACATTGCCTTCAAGTTCGGTTCCGGTCAGATCAAACTCAATATGCCGGATAAAATTAGGGCTGGCACCCTTGGTGGCAATTTTATTTTCCACTATTGGAACTTCAATAGGTTGTTTAGGACGTACAATATTCAGTTTTACGTCAGGCAGTTGAATATCCTGCTTGAGGCCATTTTCTGTACTCATAGGAATGTTTAAAGTTAAAATTTAACATTTAGGGTAAATCCACCAGAACCGGAAGAATCCTGATAAGGCAATACGCTATTAATATACGCCGGATACAAACTAATTTGATTTAGATACCGACTGGACAAATATAACAATACGGAATCATATACCAATAAAAAAGCCCCCTGCGCTAATATGGCGGCCCCATATTCCCGCGTACTTCGGGCCGCCCCATATTTAACCATACCCAAACCGGCTGCTATATAGCTTACATTCAATCCGGTATTCACAGCTACTATCCTGTTATATCGTTGTTCCTTACGCAATAAATCGCTGATGTTGTTTTCTTCCCTGGTAGAAACGGACGGGTTTAGCAAAGTGGTTGCGGCTATAGCTGTGTTTACAGCTCCCCATCCTGCTGTCATTAATCCGAAGTCTTTAATGTCGGTAAAAAGAAACAAACTCCCTCCAGCCAAACTGGCAGCACCCCATGTTAAAAGCACTCGCCCGGCTTCATAATGTTCCGCTTGTCGCTGCTCGTACCGTAACCATAATTCATCGCCTGTCACCTGTGCTTGTGCCAGACCGGGGCCTACAAAAATGGCACCTATAATTAACAAAAGGCTAAACCATAAGATGTTGAAAGAAGTTTTTTTAACGTTTTCCATTAAAAAATCAGGGTGATTACCATTTTTATTATAAGCTTGTAATTTAAACTTTTATAAAGTTAATTGGAAACATAAACATTAAAGTAGTATAAGGCAGGATTGTTTCAGCAAGGTTTCCGAATCCATCTATGGATGTCAGGGGTTTTTTATATTTGTTCCATGATTATTATTGATTTATTAAGTCACGTCAGAACCATTAAGAGATAAGGGGCCGGCAGAAATTATAATGTATTTCACAGCAAATTTACTTTATAAATAAAGAACGTGATAAATTTGTATTCTGTTTAAATAAGTTCTTCTTAGCTAATAATTAGGAAAAGTCTGTTTTGAAAAAAGATCAAAAGAAGTTATATCTTCAATTATTCAGTCTCCATGGATTAGTTCGTTCCAGCAATATGGAATTGGGACGTGACGCCGATACGGGCGGTCAGGTAAAATATGTGGTCGACCTGGCGAAAGCACTTGGAGAACATGAAGAGGTTGAACAAGTCGATTTGTTTACACGTTATATTGATGATAAACGGGTAAGCTCCACTTATAAACAAGAAATAGAACTTATAAGCAAAAATACCCGTATTGTCCGCATACGGTGCGGTGGGAAAAGATACATGCGAAAGGAGTTATTATGGCCCAGCCTTGACGAATTTGCCGATAATGTGATTCGTTTTAATAAGAAACATGGGATTAATCCAGACCTGTTTCACGGCCATTATGCCGATGCCGGTTATGTAGCTCAGCGCCTTTCACAAACTATGGGCATTCCTTATGTATTTACCGGGCACTCCTTAGGTAGAAGTAAACTAAACTCGCTTAAAAACGAAGGGATGAGTTATGAGCAGATTGATAAGCAATTTAATATCAGCAAGCGCATAAAAGCAGAAGAAGATGTTTTGAGAACCACTGATATGGTTATCACCAGTACGCATCATGAAATTAAGAAACAGTACTTTCTGTACGATAACCACGAAATTCCCTTCTTTCAGGTGATTCCTCCCGGTATCGACACCGACATATTCTATCCGTTTTATTACGATGAAGATGAAAACCGGGAGAAACCGGAGGAATCCATGCAAGCCCGCCACAAAATGCATTCGGAACTGGAACGGTTTCTGAAAAATTCAAACAAGCCCCTCATTCTTACTATCTGCCGGCCCGACAGCAAAAAAAATATACAAGGGCTGGTGAAAGCTTACGGAACCAATAAGGAACTTCAACTTTTTGCAAATCTTGCCATTTTCGCAGGAATCCGCAAAGATATTGACAATATGGATGATAATGAACGCGAGGTGCTTAATGATCTGCTGTACCTGATGGATAAATATGATCTGTATGGGAAGTTAGCCATTCCTAAAAAACATGATCCTAATAATGAAGTTCCCGAATTATACAGAATGGCAGCCGCAAGCCGGGGCGTTTTTGTTAACTCGGCTTTCTCAGAGCCTTTCGGCCTGACACTTATTGAAGCCGCCTCGGCGGGCCTTCCTATCATCGGCCCCGATGATGGAGGCCCTCAGGATATCGTAAAGAATTGCAAAAACGGCATTCTTGTTGATACCACAAATCCTGATAAAATTGGCGATGCTATTAAAAAAATATTGATAGACCTTGATCTATGGACTAAATATTCTACCAATGGCATTAATGGTGTACGAGAGTATTATTCCTGGGAAGCCCATACTCATACGTTCATCAAAAAAATAAAATCAGTAGTAAAAAAATATGCCCAGGAGTATAAGGAAAAAAGCAATCTTACTTTTCCCGGCCAACGCTTCAAGAATGTGAAAAAGTTGATCATAACAGATATTGACGATACACTAGTTGGCGATGATGAAGCTATGGATTCATTTTTCAAGACTGTAAGTAACGATAGTAAAAATGTAACTTTCGGGGTAGCTACTGGCCGTAGCCTGGAGCTGGTTAAAAATATATTCTCCGAGAAAAAAGTACCCGTTCCCCATATCATTATCTCTTCTGTTGGTACTGAAATTTTTTACGGGAGCAATTATGATAATCTCCAACAGGATGATGGTTGGAGTGCCCATATTTCATATCAGTGGAAACCCGAGCAGATAAAAGAAGCGCTCGCCGAACTGGATTTTTTAACTCAGCAAAAAGAAGATGGGGAGCGGAGATTCAAACTGAGTTATAATATGGAACCCAATGAAGATCACGTTGCCCTTGTCCATCAAAAGCTGGCTGAAAAGAAGCTGCGCTATAACCTTATTTATTCCCATAGTGCCTATTTGGATATTCTGCCGCAACGGGCATCCAAAGGAAAAGCCATCGACTACCTCAGCCGAAAATGGCACATCAGCCCAAAAAATATACTTGTTGCCGGTGATTCAGGCAATGATTACGAGATGCTTACCGGAAAACGCCTTTCTGTAGTAGTAGGCAATCACAGCCAGGAGCTAAATAAACTGGAAGGAAATCCAAGAGTATATTTTGCAAATTCAGATTACGCAGCCGGAATTCTTGAAGGCATTAAACATTATAAGTTTATATAAGGCATCAGACGAAGCTGTAAAGAATATCTATGGTGCCCAAACGACATCATCATTATGGGTGATACCATAATCGGGAAAATTATGTTCCGCGTCAAAAGGATACAGTGTTTCTTGTTTTTCTATTACTATATCGTCCTCAATAAGGCTGCCATCGGGGTTCATGGCTTTTGCTAAATCCAGGTCCAGATGTTTAGCTAAAAAAGGATAAACCGCGGCACGTTTATTATAATCATAGCCATGCTCTTCGTCGGCAAGATGTACATTCTCAACATTCTCTGCTTTGCCATATAAATCAAAAATATACTGAAGATGAGGATATTCCACTTCCGGTGTATTTTTTGTCCAATCACCCCCAACGGAAACCAAAAGCAGCGGACGTGGAGCAGTTAATGCTGCTATTTCCACATTATTAGTTTGAAAACCTTGTGCATTGTGTACAGGCATACCACTTTCGCACACACATCCACCGAAAAAATGAGCCGATACCATGACTACCGGAGCCGAAACGGCGATTCTATCATCAATGGCAGCATGAAAAAATGTTTGTGATCCCCCACCGGAAGCGCCTGTTGAAGCAATTCTGCCGGAGTCAGTTCCCAAAGAAATCAAAAAATCAGTCGCCCTTATGCTGTTCCAGAGCTGCAATTTTAAAGCCTGAGGATGTTTATGCTCCCAACCAAACTCCTCAAGTTGCCCGTAGCCCACCATGTCATAAGCAAATACTCTGGCTCCCATTCGTGCCATCGAAGCAAATCTTTTCTGTGCATCCGGCCTGTAACGTCCAATATTCCCAGGGCTTGACCAATGACCATGACCACTTAAGATTCCCGGTAAAGCGCCATCAAATTCAACAGGTGTATATAAGCTACCTGTTACAAATACTCCGGGGAGACTTTCGAAAGCAATATTTTGCACTTTATACCCATCGTGAATTCGCTCGTTACCTATTACAGGATTTAAAGGGGTTTTATCAGGAAATTCATTTAACCCTGTTCCATTCTTTATCTGGTTTCTTATTTCTTCTGTACGACCTTCCCAAGTTTCCAAAGTAGTATATTTCCGGCGAGCCTGCTCTAAAAATTCTTTTCCTTCAGCTTCCGTAAAATAATGTCCTACTGAAAGCATTGGCTCGTTATTTTCCCCTTGCCTACTGCTACAGGCAGTAATTAAGAATAGTAAAACCATAAAAAATAAGGGGGTTAGGTAACGAAATTTATAAAAGCAACTAGTATTTAACATTGTGAAAAAAGAATTATCAATGAAAACATATAAAAAAATAAACCCGACAAGGTTATTTATGCCGGGTTTATTTCATATTACAGGTCTAATGACCGCTGACGTGTTATAATCAACTTCTACACATAAAACATAAATCGCATTTCTTAATAGAAAAAAGTTCATTCTCTGTCTACAGTCCAAATAAGGCCATTGGTAACCATATTTAAAAACTCAGCCTTTTCAAATATATCATTGTTATGACCAAGACTTGTTCCAAATAACCTCGTATCATCAATTTCATGAGTCCATACTACAGTATGGTTTTTTTCTGTATCTACCCCGTAAGCTTGTGCCAGAGGTGTTATATCACCCCATATTTTTTCTATGATATAGACCTCATCTCTGGGAGTCTGCCAAGTCGCAGGAAATCCACTCATAATAGGGTGATCCGGTGCCAGGTTTTCCACCTCAAACTCCCGCTGGCTCTCATGCCTCATCGATTGTAACCCCAAAAAAGTAAACCACGGGTCAGCTGGCTCTGCATAACGGTAACTATGAACAGCACCATGTATAATAAGAGCTGGAGTCCCCTTATGATGCTCAACAAACTGAGCTACAAAATCGGGATCTGTTACCCGGCCGAAACCTGTGTTATGGACAATCACATCATAGTCTGCCGCCCAGTTCTCCCTCTGCATAATGGAAACGTGATGGTCCGGTTCTTTATCACCTTCATGAATGATCGTCCATTCGATATCATTTCCAAGGCGCTCACTGATTCCATTGGTTAACAATCCCTCCTGAGTTTCGTAATCATGCCAGCCACCACCTGTAATCAATGCGGCTTTTATGGGTGACTCTTGTCCATTTGCATGCGATACAAATGCTAGTAATATCACAAGCAAAGATATTTTTGGAGAGAAGTATTTCAAATAATAGTTCATATTGTCTTTTTTTTATGTGTTTATTTATGAATGCAAAGATAGGTATTATTTATTGAAATCATTAAACATTTGGGTCAGCTCCTCATCGCTCATATCACCACCAACAACTACCAGATGAGTAAATGATACGCTTTCCCCCGGGCTCAAATTTATTTCAACATCTTCTGCATCATCATGCATACCTTTGCCACCAAGATTATTTACGCCGAACAGCCCATAACCGCGAGCATGAGACCAAGCCGGATAATAAGGATTATTCTGGTTATCGAAAATCGTTACCGTAATGACTTCTTCATCTTTTTCGGCACGCAGTGCTACCCATGGAGAACGTTCCCCCCATACATCACCGCCAATTTGCCCATCAGCATTACGATAAACACCATTCACTCCATCAGTGTTTTCTATACGAACCTCAGTAACGTTTCCCTGGCTGTCGAGAAATCTCTGTGGGCTATCTGATGGTTCTTCAAAGGCTCTGTCAACTCGTAAACCTAATAAACCTTCTTTATTCCCTTTGATTACCGCATCCTGAGCAGCTGTTAGTTTCGATGTTCTTTTAATAGTACGAACACCGTTAGTCTCCCTAAAGATAAAAGTTGTTTCCTCGTTCAACAGTGTGTTACTTTCATTATCAACCCAATCTGAGCCGACAATCAATTCACCTCTCTCCGGATCCTGACTGATAACTTCCTTGAACTTTATCGAACCATATCGGTGCTTATCTTCCTCATCAATAGCGAATGAATTATTCCAGAAGTCCAATCCATTTACATCACCAAAATTTAGCCATAATCCTACATGATGAGGATGGTCTGTCCTCTCAAAGGGTCGGGGGTTATAGGGATATCCTCTGGTGATATCTTTCCCGGAAGCTGTTAAAATTGGATAGAGGACAGGTTTCTCCATATCGTCAGGATAAAAGAAGTTGGTGAATAATTCACCGCCAATATAAACCCCTATCTTATTTTCCGCCTCATCTGGCCTGAATTCAATTTCTTCATTCGAATCGGCACTAGCTGATGAAATCAGCAGAGTAAAAATCATTGTGAGTATTATTTTCATGATATTGTTGAATTATGTTGATATTAAACATACTGTCTACCATTGTAAACAGCATATTATATGAGTTTACTACTTCAGGTTAATAGCCGGGATTTTGCTGCAACTGGGGTGCTCTTTGCAGTTCGTCGTTCTCAATAGGAATCCAGTACATCTTTTCCACAACATTGTTGTCAGGCATAGCGCGTATGCGTCTCCATGTGGTAGTGGTCATGCCATTTTCTGTAACTTCCAATATTGCTGTCCCATAGGGTGTTTTTGGCAGATACTCATCCAACATTCTCCATCTTCTTATATCATACCATCTTATATCTTCAGCAAATAGCTCTATCTTCCTTTCGTAGTGCAGGGCTTCCATAACATCTCCCGTAAAGTTTGGCAAACCTGCACGGTTTCTTACCATATTAATATAAGTACTTGCCGTTCCTACATCATCAAGCTCCAGGCTGGCTTCAGCATAATTAAGCAACACTTCGGCATAGCGCATAAAGATCCAGGAATTATCATTATTCTCATCCCTGCCCACGCTATTGCGCTGCATAAACTTCTTAAGAAGATAACCCCCTGTGTTTCCGTTCCAGTCCTCAACCGGTCCCTGGCGGGTATCTATTCCGAATCTTTCATTTACAACTTCTCCGTTTTCAATAACCCTTCTTGTGCGCCGGTCTACAATACCAACCGGATCAATTGATTGGAGGTTCGGGAAGCGTTGTTGCCAGCGGGCACTGTCATGCAGTATACTTCCATAAAACCTCGGCTCACGGGAATGGTAGGGGTTTTCATACGTAAAAACTGATGAAGAGAGTTCATATTCCTCATTACCATTAACGGTGAAATGGGTCCTAAAATCCGACCCATCCTCCATTTGATAACTCTCAACCATCTGCTGCATAGGACCATTCCGTCCAAAGTTATTGATTCCGTTTGGCCCGGATGTCCGGTTCTGATTGTGCGTTCTTCCAACATCTTTCCTGAACATCCTGCCCCAGATTATTTCATCATCCGAAAGATCGGTTGTTTCGAAAAATGCATGGTAATTTTCGGCTACAGCCGCCTGGTCCGGGGCTCCAAAATCAGAGAGTCTTGCCGTGCCCAAATCTATAACATCCTTTGCGGCATCTCGGGCGGCAGTCCATAAAGCAGTTCTGTCGGGATTCGTATAGCCCACCAGCTCATTCGCCACATCAGGGCCGGCTGTTAGCTCACTTGCAGCAAAAAGCAGTACCCTTGATTTTAATGCTAAAGCTGCTTCTTTCGTTGCACGTCCCATTTCCATGTCGCTTTTAAAACCAAGCTTTTCAGCAGCAGCATCCGCATCGTTTACGATAAAGTTTATCGTTTCTTCAAATGTGGATCTGGTTATATCCTGATAATCAGCATTCAGATCATTAGGCTCCTCCGTAAGTATCAGGCCTCCGTATGAACGCATCATTTCATGATAGGTCCATGCCCTGAGAAATAGGGCCTCCCCCATCAATATATCGATCTCGTCCGTTTCTGCTCCTTCAAAATCATTCATATTGCTAATAGCCATATTGATTCTTTGGACATTATCATAATGGCCCCAATTAAGATGACCGCGATTACTGCCAAGTCTATCAGGAGCTATTTGGCCGGTGTTCCAGGGTTTATTGTCACCACCCCGAGCCATGACGAGTTCATCGGACATGGCGCCAAGCATTTCCCCTTTCCCCATACCATATTCGACCTGATCATAGGCTCTGTTCAGGTATGACTTAATAAGCCCAATATCCGACCAGACAACAGGGTCTGAGTATCGATCCTGTGGATTTTGATCTAATACATCACTGCAGGCAGTGAACACGAATACCAGGATTATAAATAGATTAATGTATTTCATTGAATTATACATAATATTTTCACCTCATTTAAATTTGTGTACTTATAATCAATTAAAAGGATAACTTTGTACCCATAGTGAGTGTCCTCATGATGGGATAAGCACCCATACCATGACTTTCCGGATCCATTATGTCATTGCCGGAATAAAGGAGCATCAGGTTTTGCCCGGCTACATAAATTTGGGCATTTGTTGCACCAACCCTCATCCTGTATCTTTCCGGTATCGTATAGGTAAGCTGCAGGTTCCTTAAGCGTACATACGATTCATCCACTACGTGATAATCCGTCCTGTGAGAGTCTCTCCAGTATTCTTCATTCCTCTCAAAAGCCCTTGGCTTTGTTCCATCGGGGTTGTCTGGTGTCCACCGGTCTTCAGCGTCATATTGGAAGTAGTTTCCGGCAGAGCCAATGCGATTATCAGTATGTATATCTCTCATCACTCTGGAATGACCCTGCAGAAGGCCTCTGATATCAAAGCTCTTATACCCGACATCGAAGGATAGACCAAAAGTTACTTCGGGGGTTACCATATCAAATGTTCCTGAGCCACTGTTATATTGCATTAATACACGGTCGGAGGGCGTGATCTCACCATCCCCGTCATAGTCTTCAATAATGATATCACCCGGACGAGCTCCGGCTACATGAGGCATTGAATTCACGTGGGCTTCGTCCCGAAAGATACCGTCTGATTTATATATCAGTTGAGAACCCATGGGTTGTCCGGTAAGCCTCTGCCATTCTACTGATTGCTCAGGCTCGTCAGCTTCCACAATTTCATTACGGGCGAAAGCAAAGTTACCGGATAATCCATATCTGAAATTTTCTCTTGCTTCCCGGTATGCAACAGTTGTTTCCAAGCCCCAATTATCAACAATACCAAAATTTTCGTCAGGTAGGTTGATTCCTGTAAATCGGGGTACTGAAACATTTCTTTCAACAAGTATGTCTGATCGCCTTTCATAGAAAAAGTCGGTTTCAAAACTCAGTTTCATGTCAAGAAAGTAAGACTCCCAGCCAACATTACCGATATTAGCAACTTCCCATGTTATAAATGGATTTGGAGCACCGGCCTGGTTAAGTCCCGAACCGTATGTCTTATCAGACCCTAAAGTATAACCCGTCTCAAATTCATAGGAGGTAAGGTATTGAAAAGGATCTACGCGGTCATTGCCCATTCTTCCGGCTGATGCTCGTAACTTCAGGTAGTCGATGGCATCAATACTCCACCAGTCATGGTTTGATGGCGCCCAGCCAACAAGTACTGACGGGAAATTACCCCATCGGCCGTTTTCTTTGGAAAATCTTAATGAACCATCTCTTCGGAAGCTGAACTGGAACATATAGGTTTCTTTATAATTATAGCTCACACGTCCGAAATAGTTCTGGCTGGCATCCAGATTAACTCCACTTGAATTATCCTTTTCATTGTCCCCCCCAGCAAATAGATAAGGCAACTGATCTGAGACGAAATGCCTGCGAAATGCCGTAATGCCGGTAGAATCATATTCATTCTGTTCAAATGCAGCAAACGTGCTTAAATTATGCCCTCCATCGTATGACTTCGTATAATCAAGTTTTACGTTCAGTGTCCTGTTTGAGAATTTTTGACTTGTATTTTCTAAATTAGGTTCAGCATGGGCTCGCGGTGCTCCAACAAGAAATTCTGATCCGTCTTCCCTACCCGTATTGCCTGCAGCAAAATAGGACGTTTCATCCAAATTGTAGAGAATCCATGGTTTCTGGAATAGACTTCTATCCCGGTTATACGTATCGTATGCAAAGTAGCTGGATAAGGCCAGTCCCTCTATACCGGGAACTTTAAAGTTGCCAGAGAAGATATTATTACTCCTGAATCGATTATCTTCATCAAACCCTGTTTGATCGGATGCAGATACCATAGGCTGATCCCCGTATTCGATATCCGGGCCGGGTAATCCATTGGGGAAAACAGCATGGGAAGTAGGATACAATCTTATCATCCCATTATAGATAGAACCGGCTGATTTTGTGGGATACATCCTGTTCTCCTGTGAACCGGAAATATCAAGTCCCAAATCCAGGTAATCATTGACCTTGATATCCAGGTTAGCCCGTAAATTATATCTGTTATAATTTGTATTTGAATTGGTATAAATACCATCGTCCATTTGCGTGCCAAAGGAGCCGTAGTAGCTGATGTTTTGAGTACCGCCCTGAACGGATAGGTTATGTTGGCGGGTCGAACTGTAATCCCTGAGGGATTCATCGAACCAATCGGTATTGGGGTGCGTCCATGGGAATTCACCGGACCTGTATTTTTCAATGTCTTCCGCTGAAAAACTTCTATCCACCGGAGCAATATCCCGGTATGATTCCATTTCAGATATCATGGTTGCATAGGTTGCAGCATCTGCCATTTCGGGAAGCATGGTAGGTGATAAAAATCCTTCACTAAAAGAATAATTGAAAGAAGGCGGCACGTCCGTTTCCCCGCGCTTGGTGGTTATAAGGATAACACCATTGGCCGCCCTCGCGCCATAAATAGCGGCAGAGGCATCTTTAAGCACGGTTACACTCTCAATATCACTTGAATTAATAGAGTTCATATCACGCCCGGATATTCCGTCAATCACAATAAGGGGCTGATTATTATTTAACGTGGATGTACCCCTAATTCGAATGGTAGCCGCATCAGCTCCAGGCTCTCCGGATTGCTGCATGAAGATGCCTCCGGGCAATCGGCCGGCAAGGGCATTGGATACCCCGGAAACAGGTGCATCAGTAAGCTGTTCACTATTGACGGCAGTTACAGATCCAATAATGTTAGACCTCCTTTCAACACCGTAACCTACAACAACAAGTTCGTCAAGATTATGGGTATCATCGGCCATGGTAACATCAATGTTTGTCTGCCCATCTATCAGAATATTCTGTGTTTGCATGCCGACATACGAGAACGTAAGGTATTCGGCATCCGCCGGGACAGTCAGGCTATATTCACCATCAATATTGGTTGTTGTTCCGGTAGTCGTCCCGCTTACAACTACCGTAACACCAGCTATCAGTTCTCCCTCCTCATTGATAACTGTACCGGATATATCCTGCTGAACGCTTTCACTCGTGCCTGAAAGGTAAGTTGCTGCACCTGTATCAGGTAAGCCAGCACTCGGATTTGCATTAACATTGAAGCAGACTAGCAGAAATAATACCGCTGCAATCCCGGATATCGGGTGGCTTTTTTTAAACTTTTCGTATTGCTTATTCATAAGTTAATCCCTCTTTGATGAATAGTAAATTTTAAAGTCTTGATAACTTATTTACTAGTTTGTGTTAACAAACAACTTTACCGGTTAAGAACTTAAGCGAAGTCAAAAATATTTATCAGTTTTTTACAAATGACCTCAAATATAAAAGCCCTATTTTCGTTTCCTGTAATTAGGTTAATAATTAAATATATCCTTGTCAATACTTAATTTAAATCTTTTTACCTGTTCAAAGTAATTGTAAAGGCTATAAAAATAGTACCATGCTCATGCTATTAATCATGGAGAGCCTGGTAGTAAAGCATTTATCAAATAGTATTTCTTATGTATATCTAATTTGGATTAGATATAAAAACCAGTAACGCCTTTCAATGCAATAGTTTTTTGTAAATAATGAAAAGTATTTTCCATCATGGAAATAACAACCTAACCTGGCTTTTTTTAATTAACTTTATAGGCAAATAAAAAAAACTAATCCAGGATGGCTGCAATTATATAATTTTAACTCCCATTTCACGCACTGTGCAGATTTCTTTCCTGTAAAAGCGAGCAAAGAGAATTCCTGAAAATGGAATTCCCTATGCTCGCAAAGAAGAAAAATAAATAGTTTTTTTCTCCTCAATTAATACTTAAACGGCTTGCCCCCCGCCAGCACTTCCTGGTTCTCCGTATCAAACGTAACAAATTCGCCCGTTCGTAGGGCGGCTGTGGTCATGATATTGGCAATGGAGTGATTATATCCCGCAGTCGCGCTTGCGTTGGGCTCCTCACGGCTTCTCACGCATTGCATCCAGTTTCTCATGTGCATGGAGGTCATATCATCTACTCCCGTATCCGCACTGGTTTCGGCACTGGCCGCATCCGACAGGGAGAAGTCGCTCAGCATATTGGGTTGCATGTTCATCGCGGAACTATGATGCTCGCCTAATCCGCCATTTGAAGAAACCTGGTTGGTATCCAAATTTAATTCGCCCCCGTTTGAATAATAGATTTCTTTCACGCCACCGGCAGAATTTGTAAATCTGGAAGAGTAGACCACCTGAAAGCCTTTTGATTTATCTTCTAAAGGACCATAATCAAATACGGCTGTCATTGTGTCAAAGTTCTGCCGGCCATCTTGCCACAAATATACGCCTCCGTTAGCGGCTACACTTCGGGGATGAGGTAATCCGCTGAACCAGTGCACAGTATCGATTTGGTGGGCCATCCACTGACCCGGGATGCCGGATGAATAAGGCCAAAATAAGCGGTATTCCAGGTATTTACGAGGATCCCAGGGCTCATGAGGACGATTCATCAGGTAACGATCCCAATCAGTGTCTTCTTTTCGAATTTCCTGGGCAAGTGTTGGCAGCCTCCAGCGCCCGGGCTGGTTTACATTCCAGGTCATTTCCGCCATCACAATATCGCCAAAATCGCCCGAATGTACATAGTCGGCAGCAGCCTGATAATTGGCGCCGCTTCTCCTTTGGGACCCTACTTGCACAATCTTTTTGTTTCTTTCAATGGCTTCACGTGCCAAACGATTATCTTCCATTGTTTCGGCAAACGGTTTTTCAACGTAAGCATCACATCCGGCCTCCACAGCTTCAACGGCATGCAGAGCATGCTGAAAATCTGCGGTACTCACAATTACAGCATCAATATCACCACGGTCATATAACTCATCGTTATTTCGCGCCTGTTCAATGGTAACATCATGCTCATCTTTCAAAAAAGCGACCGCTTCATCACGACGGCGGTTCCAGATATCCGAAACAGCTACAAATTCAAAGTTGAGTTCCTCTGAATGTTTCATAAAAGCACCAATCAGTGCGCCCCGGGCCCTATTTGAGAATCCTACAATGCCAACCCGCACCCTATCATTTGCGCCCAGTATTTTACTATGGCTTTTTGCGCTTAAGCCAAATGACATCCCGGCAGAAATTACCGCCGATTTTTTTAAAAAGTCTTTCCTCGTTATATCATTTCTCATGATTTCAGTATTTAATGAATAGCTTCTGTTTTTTTACCCATATTCAATCAGCCTGCAATATCAACTTTTTGCCAAGCTGATGGGTTATTATTGTATTTACCTAACTTAACCGATAACTATCTTATAAAATATATAACTCCCTGTCAACCTTTTTTATACAACTTTTTAAAAATAATTAAAAGCATTATTGCAAATTGCTAGATTAGAGGCTGATAAATTTATTTAATCTCTTTTTTAGTTTTAAGTTGGCAATCTCCTGAAAGTGGCTGTATCATTAGGCTTAGTTCTGCTTGGAGGCTGTCTCAAAAGATTGTTGAGGGGCTGTATTTAAAGCACCAAAACTGCTCCGTGAGGCGTCCACGCCTCGCGGGAATGCACTCAGGATGCACGAGTACACTCCTCGCAAGCGTGGACGCTTTGCCGTAGCAGCCTTTTGAGACAGCCTCGTGGAGCAGTTTTATACCTTTTCAGTCAGCCTTGTAGCAGCCGTTTAAAATTCATTTTAAGCATAGCCGGAGCAAATAGATTATCACCTTAATGTCTTTAATATCCAATACAGCCCCACGTTTTCCAGGATGCCCGATCCCTCTGCTTGTGCTTTTCCTGGTACTGCTGTTTCCTTGTTCAGCTTTCGCTCAAACTTTCAGCAGTGCCGCCGGCAGAAATCATCCGGAGCTGGATTGGGTGGTTTCCGAAACCGAACATTTTCAACTAATCTACCCTTCTCATCTCGATGGCATCCAAAATAACGCTGCAGCCATTGCTGAAAAAACCTACAAAGTACTTTCGTTTAACCTTAATTTTGAGCTCGATAAAAAAGTGCGGATCTACCTGACTGACCAAGATGAAATCACCAACGGCTTCGCTGTACCTTTAGGCAATCCTTATACCAATATCTGGGTGCATGTTAATGATTATGCAACCACCTTTACAGGCGAGACAAAATGGCTTAGAAAAGTCATCTCCCACGAACTTACTCATATCTTCCATTTTGAGGCCGTCAGATCGGGTATCAGCCCCTTTGAAACACTCCTAACCAACAACCCGCTGCCTCGCTTCTGGACCGAAGGCCTAGCCCAATATGAAACAGAATTGTGGGATGCCCGCCGCGGTGACCGATGGCTTCGCATCGCGGCCTTCGAAGACCGCCTTTCCTACACCGACAGGCAATCCGCCTGGAACAGTCAGCTTTTGTATGCTGTCGGGAATTCCCAGGCCCGCTATTTAGCCGAACAATACGGCGATACTACCCTGGCTAATCTTTTGCAGCATCGTAAATCAACGCTTTTTGGTTTAGCCAATGCCCATGATTTCAACACCGCCCTAAAATTCACTATCGATAAAAGTTACAATGAGTTTTACGATGATTGGCAAAAGCATACAGGCGTTTACTACAATACCATAGCCGCGCAAATGGATCGCCTTGATTCCCTTAAACAAAAACCTATTACCTTGCCTCCAAGCTGGTACCATGATATAAAATACAGCCCCGATACTACCCATGTTGCCGTACTCGGATTAGCTTCTCTGGAACGGCCTGCAACGGAAATTCTTACAGTAAGCAGTGATTCTAAAGGAGAAAAGCGGGTTCTTGCCCGGGGGTCGATAAACCCACCAATTAGCTGGCACCCCTCTGGCACCCGCATTGCATACTCCCGCACCACCCGTGGGGCAGGCGGTGCCCTTGTAAATGATATCTATACAGCGGAGTTCCCCTCTGGGAAGAGCAACAGGCTCACACGAGATAAAAGGGCCCGTTCCCCAATTTACTCCCCCGATGGTGATCGTCTGGCTTTCATAAAAAGCCGGGGCCATACCGATAATGTCATTGTATTAAATCTAAATACCGGTGAGGAAGAGCAAGTCACTTTTTTTGAAGGGAATACTCAGCTTCTTTCCATCCAATGGCATCCGAATGATGATAAATTCCTGATCTCCCGTTTTTCCCAGGAGCGCAAAAGAGATATCCTACTAGCTGATATTCAAAGCAATTCCATCACCCCTCTTACCGATGGCACACATGATGACCGCCTCCCCGTTTGGAACTCCGACGGGTCTGCCATTGCTTTTACCTCCCTCCGCGACCAGATAGAAAACGTCTTTCTATTAAACATAAATACTCCTGGTGAACCCGTACGGGTAACCAACATTTTCACCGGAGCCACTGTACATGACTGGCTGAAACCTGACTCTCAACATCAGGAAGGACGCCTGGTCATCCAAAGTACAGAAACAAAACGACGGGATCATGCTTTTCTAATCGATGCGTCCACTCGAACACAAGCCGAACCCCGGGATGTTCCTTCAGAATACGCCAACTGGACCACCCATCGTCCACCTCAGGAAATCCCCAAATTTATCCGGCCCGATGCCTCTTTAATTCAGGAGAATTACTCTTATAACTCCTTCCGTAACCTGACCCACGGAATCTCACTGGCAGCGCCTTATTACGCCGGTAATCTACTTGGCGAATATGAATATGGTTTTGGTGCGGCTACCGCCTGGATCGAGCCCATAGGAAAGCATATGCTTTTGGCGGGAGCAGGTCTCTCCTTTACCGAACCCCTGGAAAAAAGCTTTTTCTATGTTACCTATACGAACAATCAATTCCGGCCCAGCCTGCGGTTCGACGTCTACAAACGCAAACCATCAGTAGGTCGATATGGCAGCCATAGCCTCTTTCAGGAAACTGATGGAGGTTTCGTCAGTATCAGTCAACCTCTGGATTGGTTTGATGAGCCTTACATATCAAGCGATATCCAGCTCCGTACCCGATACAGTAACCGAAGAATTTATAACCGGGATAATTTCAGGTTAGAACCTGCCGGCCTCACCCCACCCGAAACTGGCAGGCAGGCCGACATCAGGTTCACCTATTCTATCAACAAAGAACTGCCCATTCGGGGAAACGTAATCCAGCAACTCGAAGGATGGGGCCTTCGTTTCAGGTTGACCGGTGCCCTTCCCGGCCCATTGACCGATAGCAGCTTTTTCCGTCCCGACCTCGCTGCCTACTTTATTTTGCCAGCACCGGGCCAGTCACGGTTCTATATTTACCTGAGGGCGCTGGGGTTGTATGGCGACCCCTTTCCACAAACCTATATTGGTTTCTCTGAACAAGATTACATTACAGTCCCTTTCGAAGACCCCCTCGGCCTGTTCTCTCTCCCCAATGCTGAGCGGGTACGGGGATATAACAATTATCAGATGGGAAACCAGCTACTATTCGGCACTCTTGAGTACCGGGTGCCATTCATCAACCTGCGCACGCTGCTATTAGGGACGGCCATACTCGGCCAGACAAGCCTCTCCCCTTTTGTCGATGCCGGCAGTCTTCAGTTGAGGGAATCCAATACTGGCCGGGATAATCGCGCCGGCACCGGTATTGAGCTCAAGAATATACTACAAATAGAGGGGCTGCGCATAGAGCACTCCCTAGGGATCGGCCAGCCTATTAACAGCTTCGGCCTCGATGAAGATTTTGATTTGTTTTACCGGATAAGAGCCACAGTACCGTTTTAAAGATTCCCACATCAAATCTATAACCAGCTCTACTCAACTCTTATACATCTCCTACTACCAGTCGGGCTTTAGTAAGACTTGGTACGGACTTGGTCAGGACTTGGTCCGCGTTTCGTCCGGGTATTCAGGCTGATTCCTTAAGACACTTTTTTTACCGGGCACATTTAGGGGATGAGGGAAAATTGAAAAGGAATAGGCTTTAATATTTTGAAATAATAAGTCAATGGCGTAATTTCTATTAAAACAATTCGTTATTCTCATGCAATTTGTTGAAACTTCTACTTTTACTAAGAGAATTAATGAACTGATTCCGCTGAGGAGTTTCGTTTATTGCAGTTAAAGCTTTCTATCCACCCTGATTCCGGCGTTTTGATTAAACAGAGCGGTGGCATAAGAAAATTACGCTGGGCTGGTTCTGGCAGGGGGAAACGTGGTGGGATAATAATAATTTACTATTATTATGGTCATTTAAGTCGGATTTATTTCTTGTACGCGTACACAAAAAATGAAACAGCTGACCTTACACCTAAACAAATTATAGTACTTAAATCTATAATTCAGGAGGACTAAAATGAAAGACGAATTCTTCAATGAGCTTGTGGAAAGTGTAAAAGAGGCCAAGGCAATCTATAAAGGGGAGCGTGAAGCTTCAAGAGTGACTGAAATCAAAGAACCCGATGTCGTCAAAATCAGAAAAAAACATAACCTGAACCAGCAGGAATTTGCAGCTTTGCTGGGAATTAGTGTTGGCACATTGCGGAACTGGGAGCAAGGAAGACGGAAACCACAAGGACCTGCCAGGGTTTTACTTAAAATTGCTGAGCATCGGCCAGAAGTTATTTTAGAATCTTTATCCTAATTGACTTCGTAAAGTTATGGCTGTCTGCTTTGATTTCACACCTTTAGTCCAAATCTATAGCATACCCTCATTGCATTAAAGATTGCAATAAATCACCCTATATTTCTTGCGAACCCAGCACCCTATCCGTTAACAGTGTTAGGAGCTTTTCCTTAATCTCATTCAAACTCCCTGAGTTATCAATCTCAATAAGGTTTCCCTGGTAGTTGCCGGGGTTGGGATCGGGATACTCAGTCACTAGTTTATCAAAATCTTTTTCCCGGGCATCCGAAACAGCCTTGCCATCTTTATTCCTGCTGGCCAGGCGTTGGCGGATTATCTCATGGCGAGCCGTAACAAAAATAAATAAAGGTTTTACGGCAGCAGAAAGAAATGCAAGCCGGGTCTCCCCCCTCCGGTCGGGATCAAAATAAGTGGCATCCAAAATAATATTGGGATATTTTTTCGAATATTCCAAGCCTTTTTCTATCAGTGCATTATAAACCTGATTTGTGATTTCTGAGCTATATACACTTGGTTTTAGAGAGTCCGGGGTGGGTTCATCGGCTGCCAGGTTGAACAATTGCTTTCGAAACAGATCACTATTGAGATATGGACAATCTAATAAAAGTGCCACAGATTGTGCCAAAGTACTTTTGCCACCTCCAGCAGGACCAAACATCACCAGGACCGACGGTTCAGAACCGCAACAGGCGTACTGCAAGGCTAGTTTAAAGAATGATTTCGCCATATCCAGGTTATTCTTTCGATCTTTTTCAGATAATGAATCATCCATTCCCGCTATTCCATGAACTTTGCCGCGAACACAAGCCCTGTAGACTTTATAAAACAACATCAACGGCCGCAGTTCGGGGTCATCCAGTTTTTTTACCATGAGCGTGGTGAAGTGGGTTGACTCCCGGATATATCCATTATGATCAAAATCCATTGCCAGGAATGCCAGATCATTGGCAATATCAATATCTCGGAAGGCTTCATTAAATTCTATGCCGTCATAAATGCACAGCCGGCCGTTTTGATAGTGGATATGGTCAATATGAAGATCTCCATGGCATTCCCGAATCTTCTCCTGTTGGATGCGCCCTTCAAAAAGACTTTGGTGCTTTTCCAGGAAACCAAATGTGAAAGCTTTTATGATGTTAAAAGCCAAAGGTTCTACAATATCCTCAGCAAACTCTTCCATTACCTGAAAATTTCCTTCGCAGCATTCTCTGATATGTCTGATATTTCCGTATTTAGAGATATGCTCGCTGGGTTTCTGCTGCTGATAAAAAGAAGTAAGGGAATCGGCTATCACATGCACCATCTCCATGGAATCCGCTCCTTTATCCAGCAGCTCCCTGAGAAAATACCCATCCTCCAGCCGTTTCATACGCACGGCATAGTCAATTACCTTTCCTTTTCCGTTCCCAAAACGCCAGGTTCCGTCTTGATCTTCGGTGATAGTGATCACATCCAGATATATACGCTCGCATAACCGCCTGTTCAGCTTGATTTCCCTTTGACAATTCTCGTGCCTTTTCTCAAGCGTAGTGAAATCCATAAAGCCAAAATCAATAGGTTTCTTCACCTTGTAAACATGATCTTCAGTGAGTGCCAGTACCGAGCCATGGGTTTGGCGAATCTCCACCTCCCCGGCCTCATCCGGCAGATTATCCGGATTGCCGAGGAAAGACTTCATCTTCTTTATATACGATTGTGTGTTGTCCATATGTAAACCAAAATGGGGTGATTTTTTTTACCGTTCCATTCTTAACATAAGTTCTCCATTAAATCACTGTATAACCCAAATATCAACATGACTAATCCTCCTCTTTTTTCAAACGAATAAAACAGTCAATCCGTTATTAGAATAAAAGGAAGGCAGGTTTGTTCTTGCCGTACGAATATAACTTATCATCACAACAGGAGTAGTCATGCCGGTATTACTTATAGTAGATTTTCAGAATGATTTTTGTCCGGGCGGATCATTGGGGGTTGAAGGCGCGGATACCATTGTACCCAGAGTAAATGAGTTAATGGAGCGGTTCTCGCTGGTTATCGCCTCAAAAGACTGGCATCCTACGGAAACCGTACATTTTGAAAAATGGCCTCCCCATTGCATTCAGGATACCGAGGGTGCCGATTTTCATCCGGACCTGAACACAGAAAAAATTGACCAGATCTTCCTTAAGGGAATGGGCAATAAAGATGACGGTTATTCCGCCTTCGAAGCAACCAATGTGAACCTTGCTGAGTATCTAAAGAATAAAAACTGCAAGCAGTTATTTATTTGCGGGCTTACAACCGAATATTGTGTACGTTTTACGGCGTTGGATGCTGTAGATTTGGGCTATAAGACTCATGTCTATACCGATGCCATTGCTGCGGTTAACAAAGCGCCTGGTGATGGCGATAAAGCCATTGAGGAAATGAAGAATAAGGGTATTAAAATGATGCGATCGGAAGCCGTCTCTGCCGAATGACCCGTCAGGGTTGGTCTCCGTTGTTTTGGCTTCGGTCAATCGTGCCTTTATAATCGCGGACGGCTCGAAAAACGGCTGAGGCCATTATGGCCTGGCCGTACTCACTGGTTAGGAAATTCTTCTCCTGACCATTACTTATAAAACCCAACTCTACAAGTACAGCGGGCATGGATGCGTGGTAAAGTACGATAAACCCCGCTTGTTTTACCCCACGGGACCTCCTTCGGGCACGCTCTTCAAATTGCCTTTCCGTCAGGCCGGCAAAAACTTCGCTGCTGGCGATGTTGCCGATATTGGCTAGTTCATAAACGACAAGCTCTTCACGGGTTAATTCTTCTGAGCGTTCTTCTTCATCTTCATATTGGACAACAGCATTTTCTTTCTTCATCATTTCAAACGCTTGTTCGCTTCGGTGCAATCCTAAGAAATAGACTTCCGAGCCAGCGGGCTGGCTGCTATGGTTTGAATTGGCATGCAAAGAAATAAATAAATCACCATTGGCCCTATTGGCAATCTGTCCTCTTTCTTCGAGACCTACAAAAGTATCATCGTCTCGGGTATAGACAACTTCAAGGTCCGGCAAGTGTTCTTCAATATAATTACCAAGCTTTCTGGCTACAGAAAGCGTAATGTCTTTTTCTCTAACCCCGCCATGGCCAATAGCGCCGGGGTCTCTGCCACCATGCCCCGCATCGATAACGACAACCTCAAATTTTAAAGATTCACTGGCAAAGTTATCAACCTCATCGAATAAATCGCGGGCATTGTCGTATTCTTCTTCACTAAATTCAGGTAAATCTTCGATTACGGTATCTGCCCCCTCAACGGAAATGGGATACACCCAGGAAACAGGATGAACATCAGCAGTCTGCATTTTCAATTCTTCCTCGTTGGTCTGGGTAAAGGCAAGTAAAAGGTCTGTGTTGTTGACATCAGGGTAAACATTACTCTTCAGAAAAGCATTTTCCACCAGATGAATATTAACACCAATACCACCTTCTATCTGTTTCAGTTCAACACCTCGAAACGGGGCTTTGGTTTCAAACACCCTAATAAGATCGGGGTCAATATTTTCTTTATATAAATGTACCTGAACCAGGTCCAGGAAAGGCTGACGTACCTTAAAAGAATCGACAGCTTCTTCCAAATGGAAGCGAATTACATGGCCCTGCTCATCGGCACGTTCGGCCGCAGAGATTCGTGTCAGGTTTTGCTGAGCACTGGCGGGTTTGATGTCTAAAAAAGTGATTATCAGAATAATAATCATAGCCATCATAGTAAATAATCCGGTGGGTAGGTTCGGCCCGGAAAACCGTAATAACGAAGAGAGCATCAGATATTCAATACCTTATGAAGTAGTAGAGAATTAATAAATCTTTATTCGAATAAATTAATCATATTTGCGCAAAAATACGAGCATGGAGTTTAAAAACAGGCATCCCTGTATTGATTCGTACTTATAATTTGCCCCGATCCTACATTAGATTTTGAGGATTAACCCTTCAATTTAGTATATTCCCTGATAACCATGAATTAAAAAGGAGAACCACTTATGCCGAAGCAAAGCGAGAATGATGCACCGAAAACCAATGATTCGGAGATGTTTTATCCATCTAAAGAAGTTGTTAAAGCTGCTCATATTAAAGATTATGATAAAGTTTATAAGCAATCGATTGAAGATCCTCAAAAATTTTGGTCCTCCGAAGCATCGAAGCTGGAATGGTATAAAAAGTGGACTAAAGTTTTGGATGACAGCGACAAACCCTTTTATAAATGGTTTACAGGCGGAAAGACTAATATCATCCTAAACGCGATAGATCGCCACCTCAAAACCCACCGCCGCAACAAATTAGCTTTAATATGGGAAGGCGAGCCCGGTGATGTAAAAACAATGTCTTATCATGCATTAAATCGTGAGGTTTCTAAATTTGCCAACGTACTGAAAAGCATGGGCGTGAAAAAGGGGGAAATTGTTACCATTTACATGCCCCAAATACCGGAACTGACCATCGCCATGCTGGCCTGTGCCAAGATTGGCGCCGCCCACAGCGTTGTTTATGGCGGGTTTAGCGTAGAAGCGCTTGCAAACCGAATAGACGATGCCAAAAGCCGGGTTTTGGTCACTGCCGATGGTGGCTGGCGCAGGGGCAAAATCACTGATCTAAAAGGAATTGCCAATGATGCTATCGACCGCTCCCCAACTCTGGAAGTATGCATAACGGTTAAAAGAACCGGTCAGGACGTGCACATGGAAAACGACAGGGATTTCTGGTACCACGACCTGATGTCGCTTCCTATAGCCAATCCGGTTTGCGAATCTGAGGTCATGGATTCTGAAGATCCCCTGTTTATTCTCTATACATCAGGAACCACCGGTAAACCGAAGGGCTTGCTACACTCCCACGGCGGTTACTCGGTGTACACATCAACCACCCATAAGTACGTCTTCGACATTAAAGATGAAGACCGCTGGTGGTGCGCCGCCGATCCGGGCTGGATTACCGGGCACAGTTATATGATTTACGGTCCGCTCATTAACGGATCTACCATCATGATGTATGAAGGTGCCCCGAACCATCCGTATCCGAACCGCTGGTGGAGCATGATCGAGAAATATGGCATCACTATTTTATATACATCGCCTACCGCTATTCGTGGGCTGATGCGCTTTGGGGATCAGTGGCCAAAACGTCATAACCTGAGCAGCCTAAGATTGCTTGGATCTGTTGGAGAACCGATTAACCCGGAAGCCTGGAAATGGTACCATGAGGTGATTGGCGATAATAAATGTCCCATTATGGATACCTGGTGGCAAACAGAAACAGGTGGCTTTATGATCACTCCTTTCCCTGTCACCCCGCTTAAACCGGGATCTGCTACCAAACCCTTTTTTGGTATTGAAGTAGGAGTAGTAAATGATGAGGGCGAAGAGGTTGCCGCCGGTGAGGAAGGAAAATTAATAGTGAAAACACCCTGGCCGGGAATGGCGAGAACCATTCATGGCGACCCCGAACGTTATGTGGAAACCTACTGGAAAGAATATCAAGACAAAGGCTGGTATAAAGCCGGAGATTCAGCCCGTATTGATGAAGATGGCTATATTTGGATTATCGGGCGCATTGATGACGTCATTAAAGTAAGCGGATACCGGCTGGGTACGGCTGAGGTAGAAAGTGCGCTGGTGAGTCATCCTGCGGTTTCAGAAGCGGCAGCCATTGCGCTTCCTCATGAGATTAAAGGCAACGCTATTCACACTTACGTGCTGTTGAAGACCGGTATAACGAAAGACAAGAAGCTTGAGGATGAGCTCAAGAAACATGTAAGCACTGAAATAGGGCCTATTGCCCGGCCTGAAACAGTGACTTTTGCTGAGTCGCTTCCAAAAACCAGGAGCGGGAAGATCATGCGCAGGGTTCTTAAAGCCAGAGCCCTTGGGGTTGATGAAGGAGACCTTTCGACCATAGAAGATTAAGGTAAAAAAGAGGCTATATCAAAACACTGCTACGAGGCTGTCTCAAAAGGGCTAACACTGCTCTGTGAGGCGTCCACGCCTTGCGAGGGTGCATTCAGGATGCACGAGTGCACTTTCGGTAAGCGTGGTCGCTTTGCCGTAGCAATTTTTTGAGACAGCCTCGGGTTGTGCACTTGTGTTATAAGAGTGCACATCCCTCGAGGCGTGGGCGCTTGGCGAAGCAGCTTTTAGACCTTTTGAAACAGCCTTTTTGTTTTTGAGCCTACCTGGTGTTCCGGAACTAGCGAAGCTCTTTTTTTTCTTCCTTTACCTTTTCGCGAATTCTTTCTTCGTCAATAGGGCCGGGTTTTCGATCACCTGACAGAGAAGGATCGGAATGTTTGAAAGTTTCAGTAATCTGCTCTTCTTCTCGAGCGCCTTCGCCCTCATGAGTTTCACTTATTTGCCCCTGCGGTCCTACTTGTTCCTGCTTAACAGGCTGCTTCTTTTGTCCCATTTGCTCGAGATGTTCATCCACTTTTTCATGCAGCAATTTTTCCTTATCCGGATCGATCGTTTCGGTAAGGTAAAGTTCTGAGAATTTTGTAAGCACTTTCTGTGACAAGAGTCTTTCCATTTGCATGGAAACTTTATTTTTGGCGCCGGCTATCGCTACCCGTTTACCTTTTTTGAAAGCTTGGTAACCTTCCTCAGCCACCGATTTGGCTTCCATAGTTAGCATTTTATTTCGAAACGCCCTTGTATTCTCTTGCTTTGCCCGTTTTGCAAAGTTTGTCAATGTGGGTCCGGGGCATATAGCCGTCACCGTAACGCCATGAGGCTTCAACTCTTCAGCAAGTGACAATGACATAGACAAGTCATATGCTTTAGAAGCATAATAAACGCTCATATGCGGCCCCGGTTGATAGGAAGCGACCGATGCCGTATTAAGAATCTTGCCCTTTCTCTCGATGATTTCCGGGGTGAATAATTTGGCAATTTTGGTAAAGGAGATGATATTCAGATTGATGATCTTCATATACTCTTCCATATCAACATCTGCAAAATCACCATACATGCCCACTCCGGCATTATTAACCAGGACATCAACGGATAAATTTCGATTACGGACTTCATTATAAAGCTCGTCAGCCCCCTGCATTTGGAATAGGTCAACCGAAATAGTTTCAACGGGAACCTTATACTCTTCTCTTACCTGCATTCCAAAGCCTTCCAGCTTTGTTTTATTCAGGGCATTGAGGATCAGCGAATATCCGTCACGGGCAAACTGGTAGGTTAATTCCTTTCCGATTCCACTGGAAGCACCGGTAATTAATGCGCATTTTTGATCAGTCATAATAATATCTTATTTTTTGTTCTCAAGTTGTTGTTTTTAATAAGTTAGAAACAACGCAAATCAGAGTCGAGTTAGAAAACCATAGGATAAAAACGACGACTGAATAGTTAAAATAAATCAACCTTTATCAATAGTATGTCTCGCTTAAAGAATCGGGAAATCTTGATCAGGCTTAAATAAAGGGGGGAGGTTAAAATTGTTTCACTTGCTAGTTGATGGAGAATTCCTACCGGCTTATTTTTCAAGAAAAGTTTCGGAGTTCAATGATATTCTTTCCGGTTCCCTATAGAAGTTGCGCTTCCGGGCATAACAGATGAACCCATTAAAATAATCAAACAAAAGAGGGGCATGTTCTTTAACAAGATTCAGGTATACATGTAAATCTTCGGGGAAATCACTTTGAGCCAGGTCTAGATTCAGGTTTTTTAATTCAACGAGGTCATCAGCTTTATTGACTATTTGCTTTTTCTCCGCTCGATTTATCTGATCTACGATTGTACCCATTTGTTCGCCATCTATTTTACAAATGAGCTGTAGAAAAACTTCCAGAAATATATTTGTGGTGCGGATAAACCTGTTTTTCAGAGCTTCCAGCTTCTCTAGTTCTTTTAAAGAATACTTTTCTTTGACATGGATTGACCTGCAACGATCCAGGGAATGCTGGAGCATAACCAGTGAATCTTCAAACACCGGAACCTGGTGTTGAATCATCCCGTATACATCTTCAATATCAGCATATATGTTTGGTAAACGGTTATAAGCTCGGGGCATACTTGATAGTAGGGGAATAAAAAAGGCCACCGTAGTGACCTTTTAGTTTAGGGTGCAAAGAAATTAATAACTTTTGTGTACAACGCCGGGTGTTTCCAGTAAAGTAACAATCTCGGGTTTATTTGTTGATTTTGCGTGATCCAATGCCGACCAGCCATGATTGTCCAAAACATTGACATCCGCACCGTATTCGATAAGCAATCGGGCTATCTCTGTGTGCCCTTGGGAAGCGGCCCAGTATAACGCACTGGTTCCACGATTATCCCGGGTATTGAATTCGGCTCCATTGCTCAATAACATTCGAACGACATTTATATGTCCATGTTTTGAGGCTTTCAACAGCAAAGTTCGCTGATGTTCATCTTTTATATTCACATCACTTCCCTCACGAATGAGGTCATTGATGGTATCCAAATCACCTTTTTCTGCAGCATCCAAAAACTTCATGTCTTCCATAGGCAGCTTATGATTGGTTGGAGTTCTAGTAAACCTATTTAAATTTTAAAGCTTTTACATCATGAAAGCAAGCATAAGTTCTTCCACTTATATATTAATTAAAAACAGACACTTATGCAGTATTTATTTATGGATTAACTAAGTTTATAGCAAATTTATTTGGCTTCCAATCGTAATAATAAATTAAGCATTTATCATATATCATGAATCTCCGAAAAAGCGGATGCATGTATTAGCCGAATATTTACCGTATTTTATCGGGCTATAACTATTAATATAAAAATTACAGGACACATTGAGCGAACAAAAGATTATTTTTTCGATGGTTGGGGCTGGCAAAGTTTACAAGCCCAACAAGCAAGTTTTAAAGGATATTTATCTTTCATTTTTTTACGGGGCCAAAATTGGCGTGCTCGGACTAAACGGCTCCGGAAAAAGCAGTTTGTTGCGTATTATTGCCGGCGTTGATAAAGATTATATTGGCGATATTTCCATACAAAAGGGGATCACCACCGGCTATCTGCCACAGGAGCCTGAGTTGGACCCAAACAAGACAGTGAGGGAAGTTGTTGAAGAAGGTGCCCAGGAAACTGTCAACCTTTTGAAGGAGTATGAAGAAATAAGCGCCAAATTTTCCGAGCCGGATGCCGATTTCGATGCGCTAATTGAGAAGCAGGCTAAGCTCCAGGAGAAAATCGACCAGAAAGAAGCCTGGGACCTGGACAGTAAACTTGAAATGGCTATGGACGCATTACGTTGCCCGGAAGGCGACACTTCTGTAAAAGTACTTTCAGGTGGTGAACGCCGCCGTGTAGCCTTATGCCGTCTGCTGCTTAAAGAGCCCGACGTACTGCTTTTGGATGAGCCAACCAACCACCTGGACGCTGATTCTGTAGGCTGGCTGGAACAGCACCTGGCCCAGTATGCCGGAACCGTAATCGCCGTTACACACGATCGCTACTTCCTCGACAATGTAGCCGGATGGATACTGGAACTTGACCGTGGACAAGGCATTCCCTTTGAGGGTAATTATTCATCGTGGCTGGAACAAAAACAAGCGCGTTTGGCTACAGAAGAAAAGCAAGAATCAAAACGTCAGAAAACGCTCTCCCGGGAGCTTGACTGGATTCGAGCTAACCCCAAAGGGCGCCGTGCAAAGAGCAAGGCCCGTATTTCGGCCTACGAAGATATGCTCTCCGATGAGCAGGAAAAAAGGCGTGAAGAGCTGGAAATCAATATTCCCGCAGGTCCCCGCCTCGGCAACAAAGTGATTATTGCCGACCATATTTCCAAAGCATACGATGGGAAACTGCTTTATGATGATTTAAATTTCTCATTGCCACCCGGGGGCATTGTAGGGATTGTTGGTCCTAACGGCGCGGGTAAAACCACCCTCTTCCGGATGATTATGGACCAGGAGAAGCCTAATGACGGCACAATCACTATCGGTGAATCAGTGAAGCCGGCCTATGTGGATCAAAATCGTCCTCTTGACCCGGAGAAAACCATTTGGGAAGAAATTTCCGATGGCCAGGATATCATCCAACTGGGCAAGCGTGAAGTGAACTCCCGTGCCTATGTAGCACGTTTTAACTTCAGCGGCAGTGATCAGCAGAAGAAGGTGACTGAGCTATCCGGTGGTGAACGCAACCGGGTGCATCTTGCCAAGACTCTTAAAGAAGGCGGAAATGTTCTGCTACTTGATGAGCCAACAAACGATCTTGACATCAACACGTTAAGAGCTCTCGAAGATGCCCTGCTCGATTTTGCCGGATGTGCTGTGATTATTTCTCACGACAGGTGGTTCCTTGACCGTACAGCAACCCATATTCTTGCTTTTGAAGGTGACAGCAATGCATACTGGTTCGAAGGGAACTTCTCCGAATATGAGGAAAACCGCAAGCAGCGTCTGGGCATCAATAATGATCAGCCGCATCGAATACAGTACAAGAAGCTAACCCGGTAATATGCAGTGACCGCCCAAAAAGAAGCCCGACTAAACCCAAGGATGCAGGTGGTGGATTTTATTATCCACCTCCGCTGGCATTATCAGGTTTTTATATTGTCGGGCTGCTATTTACTGGGTGGCCTGTTTTATGCTGGCGCTCCTGATTGGGGCATGTTCTTGCTTCAGTTTCTGAACGTACATTTGCTACTGTTTGGCGGGGCCACAGCATTTAATTCATACTGGGATAAAGACACAGGACGGATCGGCGGGTTAAAGCACCCGCCGATTATGTCTGGCTGGATGCATCAAGCTTCACTTGCATTACAATTTTTTGGATTAATGCTGGCTTTTTTACTGGGCTTGCCATTCACCACTGTCTACCTCGCCAGTATGCTAATGTTCTGGCTCTACAGCACGCCACTGGCAAAATGGAAAGGGCGTCCGTGGCTGAGCATGGTGGCTATTGGTATTAGCACCGGGGCCTGCTCCTTCCTTATGGGTTTTATCGCTCTGGGCGGGTCACCAGGGGCCTTCCTAGTGATTCCTGCAGCAGGCTGCTCGCTGATACTGCTTAGTTTATATCCGGTCTCCCAGATTTTCCAAATGGAGGAAGATCGGGAGCGCAATTACCAAACGTTTGCCATTCAGTATGGCCTTAAGGGTATAAAAACTTTTTTTGTACTCTCATACTATCCGGGAATGTTGATTATCAGCTATTCCTTAAGGGAGGATAATCTCTTTCTGGGACTGGTTTTTTTATTTGTCGCTGCACTGGCGGGTTCGGTCATATGGTTCCAGTTAAAGAAAATAAAGGGCACAGAGGCAGATTATGATAAAGTTATGCGCTTAAAATACTTGACCTCATTCGCTTTTGTGGCTTTTATTACTTTATGTTTATTAGTTGGCTAACAACGTCTAATACAATACAAACCGGATGATTCTCAAATCGAATTGGGAACTTGCCCTGATGCTTGAATACTGGATTAACTATAGAACTTATTAGTTAAAATGAACTTAAAGCAGTTTGATATCGTTATGGTTTATTAATAATAAAGATACAAAAGCCTTTTGTTTATATGCCTGTTACACAAGATCACATCGATCGAGCCATTTCCTACCCTCTCTACCGGGATATTATTGCTAATTTGTTAAAAGAAGACAAAACAACCGGTGAAAACCAGACCAAAGAACTGCTTGCCTACACCAGACTCAATGTGCAAAGGATGCACCGTCTTGAGAAGCAAGTAACGATACCTCCTGAATATACCGAACAGCTTAAGAAGCGACGAAAGAAAGAAGTTTGGCTGGTTATTACAGAGGGCTGGTGCGGTGATGCGGCCCAAAGCCTTCCGGGCCTGCAGAATATAGCCACTGTTTCTCCGGATATTTCTTTAAAAATCTTACTTCGCGACGAGAATCATGATTTGATCGATCAGTACCTGACCAACGGCGGCCGCTCAATTCCAAAGGTAATTTGTGTTGACGCAGAAACTTTGGAAGAAAAATGGCAGTGGGGACCCCGTCCGGTTCCGGCACAAGCATTAATGGCTAGGTTGAAGAAGGATGACTCTTTTACTAATGAAGAAAAAGCTGCCAAACTGCACGGGTGGTATAATAAAGACAAGGCCAAGAGCTTGCAAAAAGAGATTATGGAGTTGGTGATTAAGAATATATAAGACCAAATGTTTAGCAAGTGAGATATCTTGCGGCTGAATTTCTATTGAACCAAATTCACTAACATCGCCACCGATTGCAGTATTATAGAAATCAAAGAAATGAAATTACCGTATGAAATTCTCCGTTTTCTCCTAGCGGATCGATATTTGGCGGGAGGTTTTTTACCAACTGTCCGTCATATTTCATTCCTGGTTTAAGAACGTTCTGATAAGGCGGGGTGACGGCGCTAATATGGATTTCGACAGGCTGTCTCCACAGTTTTGCCAGCAGCTCCGGATACGGTTTATTCCAGATGGGGAAACGGCATTCATATCCCATATTATGAAAAACCTGTTCGCGCCAGGTGCGAATATTGGCAAGGCGGAGATCACCGAAGACTAGCTTGGGTTTTGAAGTAATCTTCTTCAATGCTTGCTCAAGTTTCGTCAGGTATAGTTCATTCGGGCATTGATCTGGCAATGGCACTGCCAGCAGCTTTAAATTAAGTTGGCGGGCTTGCTCTTTAATCACATAAAGGGGTATCTCTTGATGAGGTACCGCTTGTGTCTTCTCATTAAAAGTAGTTAGTAGTGTAACTGCTGCTTTACCATCAATTTCCGTTAATGCGAGGAAAGCATCTTTGCCTCCGCTCCAGAACAGCACCAGTTCTTCTGGTTTGCTCATAACTATTAAAAATAAATTTGTGTAAACTAACAGGCGTCTCGGGCATAAATTTCCATGACCATTTGAAAGTCAGTACATTGTTTCAGTTCATAAAAATAATTGTTGTAAAATATATTTGTAAAGCCACACTGCTACATTTTATATCACTTATTTTACCTCAACAAATGTATGAGTTTTAACCGTATTTTAATAACTTTCCTGACCGGGCCTTTTTATATTATAATTGGTTAAAAGCCCGTATACCTTTATAACTTATATTATTATTCAATGGCAGAACGCAAATTTTGGCTCATGAAAACCGAGCCCGACGAATTCAGTATCGATGATTTACAGCAACGGCCCAACCAGACAACTTGGTGGGAAGGCATCCGCAACTATCAGGCACGCAATTTTATGCGTGATCAGATGAATATCAACGATGGTGTTTTTTTCTACCACTCACGAACTAAACCACTGGCTATTGTCGGAACTATGAACGTCTCATCAGAACCTTACCCTGACCCTTCACAGTTTGATCCGAAATCTAAATATTTTGACACTAAAAGCACTGAAGAGAACCCAAGGTGGATGCTGGTAGATATTACCCTAACCCAAAAATTCAGTAATCCCGTTACCCGCGATATGGTCAAGGAAACACCGGGGCTTGAAGATATGATGCTCATAAAAAAAGGCTCTCGCTTATCCATTCAGCCTGTTACGGAAGAAGAATGGAAAATCGTTCATGAACTGGCAGGCGTTAGTCCGATATAATGATTGTTATCAACTTATATCTCATCCTTATTATCTCACATCGCTGAGTGATTACTCTCCTATAACTGTACAATTTCAAAAGTAAAACTTTATGGCCACCCAAACCCCCACCCCGGCAAAACAATCAAACCGGCTTGTTTTGCGCACTAAGGGAATTTTACCCGTACAAAAACTTAAGCTGCTGGCCAGGGAGGGCGTAATTTCCGCACCCGAAGGATATGAAATTGAAGATAACCAGTTTCAACCCAACTCCATTGATTTGCGTCTTGGAGAGGTTGCTTACCGGGTTCGCTGCAGCTTTTTGCCTGAGAATGAGAGTGTGGAAAGCAAACTTGGCAAACTAACTCAGCATTCATTCAGCCTGAAAGACGGAGCTGTTCTGGAACCTAACTGCACCTATATTATACCGTTATTGGAAAGCCTTCATTTACCACAATCGGTGACTGATTTCCAGAAAGACCTATTCAATACAAACGGAAGCCTTTCTAATCTACAGGTAATTTCAGACCAGCAATTGGCTGCGAAGACGAATCCTAAAAGCAGCACCGGACGCCTGGACATTTTCACCAGGGTGATTACCGACTATTCCCACCGCTTTGAGGAAATCGTGCCGGGTTACAAGGGAAACTTGTATCTCGAAGTTGTGCCTAAAACATTTTCAATTCGTGCACGTACTGGTCAGCGGCTGAACCAACTCCGTATTCGGCATGGCAATGCTGTGCTAAACGACCAGGATATACTTCATGTGCATCAAACCGATCCCCTGCTGCTTCATTCATCCGGAAAGGCCCTTTCTACTAATGAGTTAAAGGTGAACGGCGGGCTTTTCATGAGTGTAAGCCTGCAAGGAAATAAAGACAATGTAATTGGTTATAAAGCAAGAAAGAACCGAGACCTCATCGATCTGGACAGAATTGGGCATTACAATGCCCGGGAGTTTTGGGAGCCTATATATGCAAATCAGGAAGACCATCTAATTCTGGAGCCAGAGGCATTTTATATATTTGCATCGCGCGAACATTGCCGTATCCCCCGCCACCTGGCAGCTGAAATGGTTCCCTATGATACTGGATCGGGAGAACTGAGAACGCATTATGCCGGTTTTTTTGACAGCGGGTTTGGAGGCAGCAAAGATGATTCCGGAGCGCGGGCAGTACTAGAAGTTCGCTCCCATGACGTCCCTTTCCTGATCGAGGATGGGCAGACATTCTTCCGCATGATTTTTGAGCCCAATACGGAGGTACCTGATTTCGTTTATGGAGATGAGATAAAGAGTAATTATCAGGGCCAGGATTTAAAGTTGAGTAAACATTTTAAGGTATAAATTATATTGGCACAGTAATACAAGTGTTACTTAATACATTAATGGCCCTGGTAAATTAAAAGCTGATAGTTGTCTTTATGAGAAAACTGGTAACTAAGTGCATATGTCACCGAATTTCATTTGAGGAGTTGCAGGACTACGCCAAAGAGCATAACATGCAGTTTGAAGATCTTATCTCTGAAAGAAAATGTTGTTGCGGATGCCAGATGTGTAAACCCTATGTGGATAATATGTTACGAACTGGTGAAACAGCCTTTGTCCCCGGCGATTACGTTATCTCTGACAATTCATGAATTTATTTTACGCCCCACCTGAACAGGTTCAGGGAAGAACTCTTACTCTTGCTGGCGATGAAGCCCGGCATGCCTCTAAAGTGTTACGATATCAGGTTGGTGATGCTATTTTTATTACTGATGGTGTGGGTAATCAATATGAAGGTCGCGTTGAGGTTGCAGGGAAAAATGATCTACAAGTTTCCATACTGCACAAGCATTTCACACCAAAGCCAGGCGAGTTAATCCTTGTTCTCGGGGTTCTTAAAAACAGACAACGCCTGGAGTTTGCCATAGAGAAGGCTGTTGAAATAGGGAGTACAAAAATTATTCTGTTCAAATCTGACCACAGCGAACGTAGTAAAGTAAATGTGGATCGTTTACAAACCATTGCCGGTAGTGCTATGAAGCAGTCTCTGCGGAGCTATCTACCTGCCATTCAATATCACCATTCTTTAGAGGATGCCATTGGTGATTATAAAAATATGAGTTTGATTACCGCTCATGAAAAACAAAAGAATGAGACCCTCGAAATATTTAAATTAGATACCGATTATCTTGCGCTGGTTGGACCAGAAGGCGGTTTTTCAGAAGATGAAATGCAGCTTATGAAAGATAATAAAGCAAGGATCATCAGCCTTGGCGATCACCGTCTGCGCGCGGAAACCGCGGTTGTTGCCTTATTAAGCAGATTCTATTAGTCCCAATAGCGCAAAAAGTTTACCAGGGAAGGATGCTGAATAGCATTAAATGTCATTGAGCAATGCTTTGTTTCTACCTTTTGTGTATTTGTGTACTTTATGGTTAATTCTAAAGCAGAAAAATTATAACCTCCATGACATTCCCCCAGCAAAAAATCTCAAAATCCGTATCACAATTGCTGATTATCTAACATCTTCGGGCTTTTTAAATAATATTGACGTTTCCATTATACTAGGTTCCGGCCTTGGAAATTTTGTTCATGCGCTTGAAGGAGCTACTTCTGTTCCATATTCCACAATCCCCGGATTTCCGCAAACAAGTGTTGCCGGTCATGCGGGCACGCTCCACACCGGTAAGATCGGTACAAAAAAAGTGCTGGCTTTTGCAGGGCGCTTTCACCAGTACGAAGGCCATTCTCTCGAAAAAACAATTTTGCCTGTCCGGCTTTCCAAAGCTTTGGGGGCACAGATGGTAATTGTGACCAACGCCGCCGGTGGTGTTAATTACCGGTACAAGGTCGGTGATCTGATGCTAATTGACGATCTCATACGGATGGGAAGTAATTTATCCGTGAACAATACAATGGATTACCGGCGCTATCACAACTGTGAAATTGTAGATGCAGCCAAAAGTATCGCTCACCAAAATGGTATTTTTGTACAAAACGGTAGCTATTTCTTTGCCAGGGGCCCTAGTTATGAAACACCCGCTGAAATTCGCGCATTTCGATCTCTCGGCGCTGATGCCATAGGGATGTCCACCGCTGCCGAGCTTCTGGAGGCGGAAACCCTTGGGCTAATAAGCCTGGGTATTTCTTTGATCACCAATATGGCCGCCGGTGTACACGCGGCAAAACTGGATCATAGCGAGATTAAAGAAGCGGCCCAACTACGGGAGGATGATTTCGCCAGGTTAGTGAGGGAAATTATAACAAACCTATAGTTTCAAGTCATTTCCTTGCCCACGTCTTTTTTCTCCAGCGGCTCCAGTGACGGGCCTTCTATTACCTCACCATTTATTGAAAATCGGCTGCCGTGGCAGGGGCAGTCCCAGGTTTTTTCTGCATCATTCCAGTTGATGACACACTTCATGTGCGGACAAATGGCCGAATGCACGTGCATCTCCCCCTCTCCATCACGGTATGCGGCGAGCTTTTCTCCATTCAGCTGTAAAGTGCGCCCTTCCAGCTTATCAATTTCTGAAAAAGATTCAACCTCCCCAAACCTGGGGTAATCTTTGATGTACTGCATGGCTACATTGATGTTTTCCATCACAAATTCTTTGGATGAGGATATGGGTTTGATCCTTGTAGAATCATAGGCGGCAAGCCAGGGATTGTCGTACCCGGTTATCATGTTTGAGATAATTATCCCTGCCACTACCCCATAGGTAAGACCGTCGGCAGCAAACCCGGTAGCCATATATCTTTTGTCGGAGCCCATTCCTCCCTTGCCTATATAAGCAACCCCATCAGCGGGCGTATAGTGCTGAGCCGACCAGTGGTATTTTATTTCCGCCCCCGGATATGTTTTGTCAATGAATTCTTCTATCTCCAAATAGTGGTGCATATAAAGTTTATCTGACTGTCCTGTTTTATGATGATTGCCGGCAAACATCAGCATCTCAAGGTTATCTGATTTGATGCCATGCGAACTGATTGCGTGGGCCGGCTCTTTGTCCATATCCCAGAAGTTGCCGTCTGGGTAAGGCTCGTTGATCTGTGCGGCAACTACATAGCTGCGATGGGGATAGACAAGGGTATCCACCATATTGATACCTTTAGGAATATGAGTGGCTTCGATCATATACTCAGCGGCCGCCTTTCCATAACGGGTAAATAGCGTGCAGACATCATTCTCCTCATATCTTACAACTGGACTGTATTCATAAATAAGGCATCCCTGCTGGCTGAGAATACGGGCCAGTTCCGTAACAAACTTATAGGGATTAAACCGCGCCTGATTCTCCATCTTTGCCGCTTTCAAATACTTTACATTAAGTGGCATATCTTCAACAAAATCAATCTCCATACCTGCATTTTTCAATGCCTTCACCTCATCCTGTACAATGGAAACATTTTGTGGATTGTTGGTATACATGTACCACGGCCTTCTATGAAACTGGCAATCAATTACATTCTCGCGAATGGTTCGTTCCACGAAATCGATAGCTTCCATTCTGGAACGGGCAATAATTTCGACAGTATCCTTTCCAAAATCGCTTAATATCTTATGGTATTTCGTTTGCAAAGGTACATAAAGGTTACCAGTCGAGAACCCGGTAGTACTTCCGGCAATACGATCGGCTTCCAATATAACCACCTTTTTGCCGGCCACTGTCAGTTGAAGGGCGGCAATCATGCCGGTGATCCCCCCGCCGATTATGGCAACGTCAGCTTCAACTTTACCTTTTAAGGAATGATAATCAGCTCGCGTAGACGTGTTATCGGTCCAGAAGGAATTTGATGATAGGGGGTGTTGACTTTGCATAATTTAGGATTCCAAAACAGTTGATAATTTGCGCTTTGAAAGAAGAACTTAATCCTGCATACAATAAGTTTCTATATAGAAAATAATTTATATTAATTTAATTACATAGACCCGCACCTAGATACCTACCAACTGAATTCTAACCTTTTGTGCAACGAAAACAAGGTTGTATCGTTAGAATATTTAAATAATTCATCACCGTTCATTGTATTCTTCTGAACCAACTATAACTGATAATAGTTAATATAACATCCCGTAAACTGCATATAATAAGTTGAGCGGGTATGCAGCAAAATTTCATCAATATTATAAATGAGTACATTTTTAAAGACTATCACGGCAGTTAGTTTATTTCTTTTTCTTTCACTAGGCGAAGTCACCGGGCAAATCTCCAACCCAACGGGAGAGCTTGGAATACCAAATTCAAGTGATATATGGGCGCAAACACTCGAAGGCAATCATTTTAACGAATTCTGGAGCTATCACTTTTATCTGGATGAAGGTTTAAAAGTGCATGCCACCTTTTCAGTTGCCAATTTTGGCAACTTTAAATCTGCGGTAAGCGGCCTGCAGTTGTCTGTTTCTAACCTGAATGATGATGAAGTATATCAGGTATCGCGTGAATATCCTATAGATCAGCTGGTGCAAGATAAAGAAAATCATACCCTCAGGCTTCATCCTGAGAAGGATGTTTATTTCGAGGGGAAGCTTCCGGATGAGCACAGAGTCCATATCAAAACATCAAAAGACGGTGAAAACTACGATATCGACCTCACATTTGACAATATTGCCGATGGTGTTAAATGGGATCAGGGCGAATTTACCGTAGGCGATGAAAAAATAGGGATTGTTACCCATATCCCTTATGCGGAAGTTTCCGGCCACGTGAGCGTTAACGATAGGAAGAAAGATGTTAACGGAACGGCATATATGGATCATACCTACCAGAATCAAACTACAACTCGTCTGCTGCACAGTGGGTACCGGTTTGTATATCATAATGGCTCTGATAACTGGGATATCCTGTATTTCTTGTACCCCTCCACCAGAAATAGCAAAACCATCGGCTACAGACTTGTAAAACGCGAGAATAAAATTGTTCTTCAAGGCGCCCAGGGAATAACGGAAATGACCCGAAGCAAATCCTTTGAAAAAAGCATTGCTCAGGACATTCAGTTAAAAATAGAAAATTCGAACTCTTTAACCCTTTCCCGTTCGGTAGACGAGGAAATGTTTTCTGTCTTTAGCGAGCTTAATTGGATTCAAAGAAGGGCGGCCCGTGCTTTTTTAGGAGGTGAAGTACTTGATTTTAGAGGTGAAGCCATTTTGGCTGAACCGGCGAGGGAACCTAAGTCCGGAAATTATAATTACTTCAAGGTAGACTAATTGGTTTCAAGCCATATAAAAAAAGTTATCCATTGGGATTAGTAGCCCATACGGCAGCATCAGTTATAAACCCTACATCATTCATCGACAGCATGGCTGAGACAACATGGGCTATTTCACTGGATTTAAGTTTCTTATCCACATTTACCCGTTGTGACCTCTGCTTTGAGCCAAACTCGGTAACTACTTCGCTCGGGTTCACCTGCATTACTCTTACATTGTGAGGACGCAATTCTGCTCTCCAGCATTCGGTGAGGCCTGTTAGGGCAAATTTGCTGGCCACATACGATGAGCCATTAGCATATCCCTTTTTGGCGGCCGAAGACCCGATATTAATAATGTTGCCTGTACTTTCGCTGATAAAGTGTTTTGCGGCTAATTGTCCGGCAAGAAAAGCACCTTTTACATTAGTCTCCCATATTCTTGTCAAATCCTCCACCGAAGTATCTACAAGCGAGCCCCCGTAGCCGATACCCGCATTGTTGATCAAAACATTCAGCCCGCCAAGCTTTTCCAGGGCAAAATCAAACAGCCTCGTTACATCCGCGTCGATTGAAACATCGGCTTGAAATCCGAATACATCCAGCTCCCCGGCCGCTTTCTGTATTGTTTGCTCATTTCTGCTACAGATAACTACCTGCGCGCCCTGGGAGCGAAGCATTTTTGCAGTTTCATAGCCTATCCCTGTGCTTCCGCCCGTTAATAGAACCTTCGCATTATTTATATCCATTGTATTAGCTTTTTTTGATTATAGGTGCCATTGCCATACCCACCGCAACAAAGATCCATCCCAATATAAAGGCAACCCCGCCAATTGGGGTAATGGCACCCAGCCATCCGGTGTCCGTTAACGTTAATAAATATAGGCTGCCGCAAAAGATCAGTATACCGGCAATCAACAGGTAACCTGCCCACTTCAGCCAGCGAGATTCTTCTACAAACACGGACAGAATACCAATGAATAGAATGCCAATGGCGTGGTAAAAGTGGTAAGATACCGCCGTTTCATAAACCTGAAACCGCTCCGGAGTCAGTATATTTTCAACAATATGGGCACCAAAGGCGCCAAAAGCTACGGCCAGAGCCATCAACAATGATCCAATTATGATAACAGTTTTGGCTTTCATAAAGTTATTATCGAAAGAAATCGTTTCATTTAATAGCAATCTCAATCGCTTTTAACTTTTTCAACCAGCGCTCTGGGTATTCGTATACTTTCAACAAGATCCTGTATCTCTTGCGGCGGCGGGGCTGTATAGCGCGACACCACAATTGCCACAGCAAAATTTATGAGCATACCAAGGGTTCCTATGCCTTCGGGTGATATGCCAAACCACCAGTAATCGGGGTTACTAATCTCCGGGTTAATATAGGTGAAGTAAATGATATAGCATGCCGTAAATAAAATTCCGGATACCATACCTGCAATAGCCCCTTCTTTGTTCATTCTCTTATAAAAAATGCCCAGCATGATCGCAGGGAAAAAGGAGGCGGCGGCAAGGCCAAAGGCAAATGCTACCGTCTGTGCAACAAAACCAGGGGGATTAACGCCAAAATAGCCGGCAATTAAAATGGTAAAGGCTATGGCGATACGGGCAATATTAAGCTCTCCCTTGTCGGTCATATCAGGCAGCATGGTCCTTTTCACAAGGTCATGGGCTACCGAAGTTGAAATCACAAGCAACAGCCCGGCCGCGGTTGAAAGCGCCGCCGCCAGTGCGCCGGCGGCAACCAGGCCAATCACCCAATTCGGAAGATTGGCAATTTCAGGGTTGGCAAGCACCATGATATCGGGGTCAATTTCCAGTTCGTTGGCATCCGGATCAGCTAAATAGTTAATTCTACCATTTCCTGATTTATCATCAAATACCAGTAATCCCGTGCTTTCCCAATTCGTGAACCATTCGGGTACCTCGTTATATTCTACCTGATCAACTGTTTCAATTAAGTTCGCACGGGCAAAGGCCGCCACCGCTGGAGCCGTACTGTAAAGAAGCACGATAAATATGCAGGCATAACCGGCAGATATCCTGGCATCTTTCACCTTTGGCACCGTAAAGAACCTGACAATAACATGTGGGAGACCAGCCGTGCCGACCATTAAAGCCGCCGTTATAAAAAATACATCAATGGTGGATTTTGTCCCTGAGGTATAGGCCGCAAACCCCAGTTCGGTGGTTAGCCCGTCCAGCTTATCCAGCAAACTTACCCCCGATCCGTCAGAGAGCATACTTCCAAACCCTATTTGCGGCACCGGATTGTTGGTCATCATGAAGGATATGTAGATAGCCGGCACCATATATGCAAATATAAGCACACAATATTGAGCAACCTGCGTATAGGTAATGCCTTTCATCCCTCCTAATACCGCATAGAAGAACACAATGATCATTCCAATTATGACGCCTTCATGTATGCCCACATCCAAAAATCGGGAAAAGACAATGCCGGCTCCTCGCATCTGCCCGGCAACGTACGTGAAAGACACAAACACGGCACAAAGAATGGCCACAAGCCTTGCCGTTCTGGAGTAGTAGCGGTCACCCACAAAATCGGGCACGGTAAACTTTCCAAATTTCCGGAGATAGGGTGCCAGAAGCAAAGCAAGAAGTACATAACCCCCGGTCCAGCCCATCAGGTATACCGCGCCGTCTCGTCCGAGGAAAGCAATAAGGCCGGCCATGGAAATAAATGATGCAGCCGACATCCAGTCAGCTGCGGTTGCCATGCCGTTTGCCAAAGGATGCACCGCGCTTCCGGCTATATAAAAATCAGTGGTTGATCCGGCCCTTGCCCAAAATGCAATCCCTATGTAAAGGGCAAAGGAGGCACCAACGATTATAAACGTCCAGGTTTGTATATCCATTAATAACAGAGCTAAAAAAGATGGGTGATTATCTATACTTCATCAAATCCAAATTCCTTGTCAAGGTTGTTCATCAGCCGTACGTAGACAAAGATCAAAATCACGAACACAAATTGGGAGCCTTGCTGGGCAAACCAAAAGCCCAGGCGAAACCCTCCGATTTGAATGGCATCCAGCTGATCGACCAGCAATATACCGAACCCGAAAGATACCAGGAACCAAATACTTAGCAGAATGGCCAGATAGCGAAGATTGCGGGTCCAGTATTCTTTTGCTTTATCTTCCATAAATTTGGATTGGGGTTCCGGCCGCCTCTGCAAATGAGATGGAGGGAAGCGTTTAAAGTGATTTTCCTCCTTAGTATAGCAAAATTATCGGAAAATCCAAGACAAAAGACCTTTTTTAGATCGCATTTACACCGGTATTTATGGCTAAAAGTACATCCTGTACAGTAACTTCACATTCCTGCCCGGCTCGGGCATTATTTCCCGCACGCGGGATAAATGCATACGGTATTCTTCGTTGGTTATGTTATCAAAATTCAGCGAGACGGTGTGCAGCATGTTGCCGGAATTGAACATGTATTGGGCGTAGAGATCAAACACACCGTACCCATCTGTGGGCTGCTCGAATTCTCCTGTTCTTTGCTGACTGGAAGCGGCACGCATAGATGCTCCTAATGTCAGATCGTTATTTCGGTACTCAACATCAATTTTACCTGTTAAAGGGGGGATCATCGAAAGGGGTTCGTGGCGGTCCGATAAGGTGACCAGGGGCATGTTGGCGCCTTGATTTATGATGTCACCGCGAACATAACTGATCTGAGCCGAGGTTGATAAATTGTTAAGCAGTTTGATTTCACCGCCTGCCTCCGCCCCGCTCATCAATACATCCTCACCCACGTACTGATAAATAGGCAGCAATTTACTCAGACTGATCTCACCGGTATTCACAGGATAGATATAATCCTGAAACTGATTGCGAAACACAGTAAGCTGAACCTGGGCACGTTCTCCGCCGTAGCGGGTGAATAGATCAATCCCCACTCCTCGCTCTTCATTAAGGTCCGGATTGCCTACCTCAAAAGAATAAGCCGCCAGATGGGGGCCTTCGGAGAATAACTCTTCAACCCCCGGAGCTCTGAACGTGCGCATCAATATACTGCCCATCTGGAAAGCACTACTGAGGTTGTAAGTGGCCATCAGCGACGCCGAGTAATTATGAAAGCTACGCTCTCTGATTTCACCGATGGTCTTCGAAATGATGTCTTCTTCAGGGGCAACCTTTCTGAAATCGTACCGCAATGCCGCCTGAAGGTTTAGTTTATCAAATTTTGCCTCTTCATAAAAGTAGCCGGCCAGTGCCTGCTCGTTGGTTGTGGGGGTAGAAGTAGCCCCCCCGGAGGCATAATTGCGGTTTTCCGCCCGCAAACCAATCATCCCTTTTGAAAATAAGATTCCTTCGTGATGGGCATGAGCATTTAAGTTGGTTGTCAATACCCCGAATTCTGATCCCACATTTCCACCGAATTCCAGTTCCCGATGATGATAATAGGCGTAACTGCCGTCTACTTCCAGGCGCCGGAGCCAGTTATTGTTCAGGTGGTATTCGGACTTTACTTGAAAGTTGCGGCGGTTCATTTCAATGTTCACACCATTAGGATGAGCCCCCACAAAACCCCCGGGAATGCCGTACCCGGTGTTCAGAAAATTTGCCGAAGCTCCAATCATACCTTTAGACCGGATATAGCTCAAACCCGCAGAACCATTATAGGTTGTGATATCCGAGTTATCCAGGGTTCCGGAGGGGGTCGTGATATCATAGGCGTTGCGGGCACTGCCGTCAAGGCGGTAAGCGAGGTTGCCTGCCGGGCCAAAAGCCGTTGCCCCCGCCGATACTCCCCTGTTTACCGATTCTCCCTGAAAACTGCCGCTGCCATGTACATGATCAGGCATGTTAACCGGAACCTGGCCCCTTACTACATTAATAACCCCACCTATGGTATTGGACCCGTACATTAACGCTGACGGGCCTCTTATTAATTCGATTTGCTCTGCCGTCATGGGCTCTATGGCCAGGGCGTGGTCAGCCGAGGTGGCCGAAAGATCTCCTGTTCTGCCGCCATCTTCTAAAATCAACAGGCGCTCGCCCCCCAACCCTCGCAATACCGGACGTGATGGGGCAGGACCCATACTTTGTTGAGACAGGCCCGGCTCGTCGTTTAAGGTCTCGGCAATGGTTCTGCCTAACTGCTGTCTTAATTTTCTGCCGGAAACAACCCTCTCTGTCTGGGTTGTGGGATCCCCATTGGTAAACTGCTGACCAATGACTTCAATTCCGGATGAACGGAATATAGTTTCTTTAATTTCTAAAATAACCCCGGTAGTATCCCCCGGAATAACCTGTATGGTTTTCTCTGTACTCTCATAGCCCAGCCTGGAGGTTTTAACTACATGCTCGCCTGCCGGAATATTTCGCAGTGTAAATCCTCCATCTTCATGAGCGGTGACCGATCGATGAAGATCCTCAATTAGAATACTTGCCCAGCCAACAGGCTCTCCTGTTTCTGAATCTATAACCTTGCCCTGAATCATCCCAACGTTAGAACTTTCTGCATTTGCATTCACATACGTGAGAATGCAAAACAAAAGTAGGGTGATGCAGGCTTGAATCCATGTTTTCATTGTTAGGGGGTTCCATTTATCATGAAAAAGGAATGCCCGCTTATTTGAGCAGTTCACTCCCTTTTTCATGAGGCAAAATAAAAGGTTTATAATTTTAATAGTTGTTAAACATTACAAACTACAATCTATTTGATTAGCAGTTGGAAACTAATGGTCATGGTCATGATCACCGTTGTCACCAGCTTCATCACTATGTTCAACCTCAACAGGCATAGGGAGGGATTCAAAATCAGCATGATCTCCGTGCATCAGAAAGAATCGTATGGAAGTTTCACCCTCTTCAATGCCTCTAATATGAAAGTTCCATTTCCCATCTTCTGAATGCTGCTCTATCTCAACGATACTTGCATCGGTAATATCCCAGTCTAATGATAAATCATCGTCATCCGGTGTAAATTCAGTACCGTCTGATTCCAGGAAATTGATGCGGATAAGCGGCGTCTCCTGCCCTTCCAATACTCGGAGATGTCCGTCATGGGTATATTCGCTTGTCTCATTAAATGCAAATTCACCGGCTTCATAGCGAACTATCTCCACACCGCTGCTGGTCAGCACAAACCCTTCGGCTTCATGATGCTCATCGCCATCGTCTACAGGGTTATCACAGGCAAAGGCTAGGAAAGCTGCAAGGAAAAGTGCAGTTAAAAACTTAGTATATGTAATTATATTGGTCATTTTCTTTTCTTTTTTAGTTATTCTGATTTAAGAATTGCAAGTTAGTTGCATTTCCTGACAAGTGCAAGCTTGTTGCATTAAATAATTTATACTGAGCGGCCCGTCGGGGAAGGCGCCTGCCAATGGCAAAGCTATACACAAGCGAATTTCAGGCAGTACACATGCGCCTTTCAGGTGGCGTGAGTCTGTATCTTTGGATTAACTTTTATAGGCTTACTACAAACTACCTTACCATGTGTTATAAAACTGACTCCAAAGTCTCCCAAACTGTATTTGCAATGATTTCATGACCATCAGGATTGGGGTGGATGCCATCTTGCATGTTTAAATCGGGCTCTCCGGCCACCCCTTCCAGCAGAAAGGGAATCAAAATGGCATTATTACTCTCGGCCAGCCGGGTGTAAATTTCCCGAAATTTATTGCTGTAGTCTTCCCCAAGATTCGGCGGTATTTGCATTCCGGCAATTAATAGCTTCACATCGGGATTTTCTTCTTTTACTTTATCAATGATCTGCTGGAGGTTAACCTGCGTGTCCTCCAAATCCAGCCCGCGCAATCCGTCATTGCTGCCAAGTCCCAGAACAAAAACGTCAATAGGGCTGCGGAGTAGCCAGTCTATTCGCCGCAATCCTCCAGCGGTGGTTTCTCCGCTTAGTCCGGCATTGACTACTTTATAGTTTTGTTCTAACTCGTTAAGTTTCTTTTGAATCAATGCGGGATAAGCCTTGCTTACGTCGATTCCATATCCGGCCGTAAGGCTGTCTCCAAAGAAAACGATATTACGGCTTCCGGTGGTAAAACTCATTAACACTACCCCCAGAGACAGTATCATCAATTGGAACCTTATTTTCATAATGTTTGTCGTTGTTCTTGTTAGTATTTTGTGGTGTAAGTATTCAAAGGCAACTTTTTTATAAATTGATCCCAGACGCAACAAGTTACATGGCTTTCAAGTATAAGCTTCTACACAGTAAACTGTTTACACTCAAATAATATTTTCATGCCAGATCCGGCAATCCTAAAAGTTCAAAATCTCAGCAAAGTATACAAAAGTGGTCAACACGATTTAACGGTACTCGATGATGTTTCGTTCTCGTTTCCCGCTGGCTCTGCCTGTTCTATTGTAGGCCCTTCCGGAAGCGGCAAAACCACACTTTTAAGCCTTTGCGCCGGCCTCGATAATCCGACCTCAGGCAGTGTCACCTTAAACGGCATCGAAATTGATCATTTAAACGAAGATGAACGGGCATCGGTTCGGAATCAGTATGTAGGCTTTGTTTTCCAAACGTTTCAACTGATTTCTACCCTTACAGCCCTGGAAAACGTAATGGTGCCGCTGGAATTAAACGGCACAAAAAATGCCGACGGCCGGGCCGCCGAACTTCTGAAACAGGTGGAACTGGGAGACCGGCTGCACCACTATCCTACCCAGCTATCCGGCGGCGAGCAGCAGAGGGTTGCTCTGGCACGCGCTTTTATCAATCGCCCCAAGATCCTGTTCTGCGACGAACCGACAGGCAATCTCGATGGCGAGACCGGCAGCAAAATCACTAAACTGATCTTCGAGCTCAACAAGAAGTATAACACCACTCTCATAATGGTGACTCACGATCCCGAACTGGCAAGTCAAACGGGACGCATTCTGCGTTTAAAAAGCGGACGCATAGAAAACGATGAAAATGTAAAATTTACAGGCTAAAAGCCGGGAGCATATCATGAAGTGGATCTTAAAGATGGCTTACCGGGAAAGCCGTGGAAGCAAAAAACGGCTAATCCTATTTTTATCCTGTATTGTACTGGGTGTTGCCGCCCTGGTAGCCATCAATTCATTTGCCAGCAACCTGGAAGACGCCATTGACGATCAAGCTAAAAGCCTGCTGGGCGCTGACCTGGTGCTTGAGGGGCGAATGCCTTTCAACGATCGCTCTGAAGAGATCATTGATTCCATTGGTGGCAAACAAAGCCGGGAAATTTTATTTACTTCCATGGCCTTGTTCCCAAAATCCCAGGACACTCGTCTGGTATTAGTCCGCGCCATTGAGGATGGTTTTCCCTACTACGGTGAGCTTGAAACAAATCCTGCAGGAGCGGCCTCCGGTTTCCGTGCTGCAAATGGCGCACTGGTCGATGAAGGTCTGATGACTCGTTTTGACCTGACCACGGGTGATGAAATTAAAATTGGCGATATTACTTTTCCCATAGCAGGGGCCATTTTAAACATTCCGGGAGAGTCTATTACCGCAGGGCTTCTGGGTCCCACTGTATTCATCCCACGAACTTCGGTAGACAATACCAATCTATTACAGCGTGGAAGCCAGGTAAATTATAAGGTTCATGTTGCCTTTGATGATGTCGATATTGAAGAGTTAACCGAAAGTATCGCCCCAGTTCTTGAAGCCAACCGGGTTTCTTTCGATACCGTTGCAGAACGAAAAGAAAACCTTGGCTCGGCATTCTCCAACCTGACGAGTTTTCTTAACATGGTCGGTTTCATAGCTCTGCTCCTCGGAGGAATCGGGGTGGCCAGCGCCATTCATGTTTACATCCGCCAGCGGTTGAGCACCATATCTGTGCTGCACTGCGTCGGGGCCAAGCAACGCCAAACGTTCTCTATTTACCTGACCCAGGTATTTTTAATGGGCGTATTCGGCTCCATTCTTGGTTGCCTGCTCGGTCTGGGAATCCAGTTTTTTTTACCCCTTATTCTGGCCGACTTTCTGCCCGTACAGATTTCATATGCTGTATCCTTCCCGGCTATCGTTCAGGGCATCTTTCTTGGAACCGGTATTGCCGTTTTGTTCGCCCTAACACCGCTGTTATCTATCCGGAACATATCCCCGCTGTATACCCTCAGAAGTGCATATGAAAGTTCCGGCAGTATGAAACCTGACCCGCTCAAGCTTCTGACCTATGGCGCGATCGCCGCCGGCACCGCCCTGTTTTCTATTTATCAGACCGGGGATTTTATAACGGGCCTGGGATTTGCAGCAGGCATATTTGTAGCCTTCGGATTACTGCGACTAAGCGCCTGGGCTATGGTAAAGCTCATCAGGCGTTTCTTTCCCGGCAGCTGGCCCTACACCTGGCGGCAAGGCCTTGCGAACCTCTACCGGCCCAACAATCAGACGGTAACCATGGTTCTTTCTATTGGTCTGGGGGCTTTCCTGATCTCCACGCTATACCTTTCCCAAAATCTACTGCTTGATCAGGTTGAGCTCAGCCGGGGCGAAAATCAGGCCAACATGATCATGTTCGATATCCAGGACGACCAGTTGGATGGCATCTCCGAAACCGTACGCTCATTCGGATCACCCGTCATACAAAGTGTTCCTATCGTGACCATGCGCCTTTCAAGTATCGAAGGCGAATCCCTCGAATCTTTGCGGGATTCCGGAGCTCGCACCATCCCCTCATGGATCTATGCCCGCGAGATGCGCGCCACATACCGCGACACCCTGTCTCCCGGAGAATATATTGCTGAAGGTGAATGGACACCCCGCTATCAGGATGGAGACGGGCCCATTCCTATCTCGGTGGAAAATGGAATCGCTGAGACATTAGCCCTTGAACTGGGAGACGAAATTGAATTCAACGTTCAGGGCATTCCCATTTCGGGCGTGGTAGGAAGTTTCCGGGAAGTGAACTGGCAGCAGGTTCAGCCTAACTTCATCTTTGTGTTTCCTGCCGGAGTTTTGGAAGCGGCGCCAAAATTCCACGTACTCGTTACCAGCACCTCCAATAGTGACATAACAGCTACCATGCAAAGGGCCGTGGTGCAGAATTTTCCCAATGTCTCGGTAATAGACCTGGACCTGATACTGGCTACCGTAGATGATATCTTAAGCCGGGTGAGCTATGTGATCCGCTTCATGGCCCTGTTCAGCATTATAACGGGGCTTATCGTGTTAACCGGCGCCATTATGACCAGCCGTTTCCAGAGGATGAAAGAAAGTGTGCTTTTAAAGACCATTGGAGCATCCAGAAAGCAGGTCATTACAATCATGCTCATCGAATACCTGTTCCTGGGCATCATGGCGGCGGCCACGGGGCTTATACTATCCCTGTTTGCCACCTGGATACTGGCCTTTTACGTATTCGAGGTAACCTTTATACCCAGTATCACCCCGTTATTTGTAACGCTCATCGCCGTGACCATGCTCACCATGCTGACCGGGTTAATTAACAGCCGCGGCGTATATGATCGTCCGGCGCTGGAAGTGTTAAGAGAGTAGGAAGAGGCTGTCTCAAAAGGTCGAAAATTGCTCCTTTTGAGACAGCAAAGGCCTATAAACTGCTCGAGGCTGTATCATAAGCTCCAAAACTGCTCCGTGAGGCATCCACGCCTCGCGAGGGATGAACTCAGGATGCACGGGTGCTATCCCGGCGAGCGTGGACACTTTGCCGTAGCAGCCTTTTGATACAGTCTCTCAGCAGCCTTTTGAGACAGCCTCTGTGATTTGCCAGCATGATTCTCATAACCTTAATAAACCTTGTAAACCTGCACCTACACATTTTAAGGGGTACTCGAAGCCAACTCAAAACCATAACAAAGGCGTATCAAGGCTATAAATATACAGTCTTGATATAGTGTTGATACGGTGTTGATACGCCTTTGTTACACGGTTGAGTTGGGTACGGGCCAACCCGCGGGCACTCATAAACAGGACTCACAGGTTCATTTGAACCGAAAAGTTTACATCCCGCTCATTCTTTGCAAAAGCAGCTGCTGAAAAGTAACAATTTCTGTTCCTTCAGGAATGTCAAAACGATTGCCCGGGATGCTTTTTTGCTCAATATTTTCCATAGCAATACGGTCGGTGAGCACATCACCAACAAAACGCTCAACTAGTATGGGAGATTGGCCTTTGCTCATCCATTCCGTAAACGGAAGGTCAGAGAATAAGGTCAGGTCGGTAAGCCAGGGTTCGCTGAGCAATCCCCATTCAATATTCATTTCATCGGTTAGCCACACATGAAAAACCTCGTTGGAACCAGCGGTTTGCATCAGCCACTTTTTTGCGCTATACCCATCGATGGTTTGAGTCTCAGATGTTTCGGCAAATCTTTTTTTTGAGTTCGTACCCTGGCTGCTATTGCTCTCATTCATGCCTTTCATATTCTCCATAAGGCTGATCATGGAAAGCAATTCTTTCTTTTGAAGCACTACGGCTTCTGAGCGATTTCCCAAAAACACAAAATCTTCAATGTCATTCCGGACAAGTATGGCGTTCGCTTCAATAGCACCCATCATATCAATAGCCTTGGCGCCTTCTGCGTTAGAAAACAAAATACGCTCGGGGCTCAGACTTAGATTATAATTGGCTTTAAGATCTTCACTGCCATCTTGGCTGATGCTGTACCTGTTGACCTCCAGGCTTCCTTCAAACTGAGCGCTGGCCGTTGATATTCCAGCAAATAGAAGAAAAGCAAGGCTGCCAATAATAACTTTCGGGGAATGCAGGATGTTCATATTAACGTTTATTTAGAAATGGGTAGATTAAGAACTATAAACGCAGCAAAAATGCTTTTATGACATATCTATCGCGGGAGGTTCTTAACGCTTCACTCAAAATAACTTTAGCTGCTTATCATCGGGATTTCTGAAGGATTTTGATGAGAGCGGGGTTGAAGATTTATCAAGGCTGGCTTTGCGGACAGCCATTTTAAAGACCTGGTTCATTTGATTGGCAAATTCACCTTCGCCGCGCATGCGGGAACCGAATTTACTGTCATACATTTTGCCTCCTCTGAGATCTTTGACGCGGCTTATTATTTTCTCTTTCCTGTCTGGGAAGTGATTTCCCAGCCAATCTTCGAATAGATCTTTTACGGCGAAAGGCAGGCGGAGTACTACATATCCGGCTGTTTCCGCACCGGCCTCTGCGGCTGCCTTAACTATTGCAGGCATTTCATGATCGGTAAGTGCCGGTATTACAGGGGCTACCATCACGCCGACCGGCACTCCCGCATCTGCTAATTTGCGGATAGCTTCAAGCCTGCGTTCCGGCGCGGATGTCCTCGGTTCCATTACCCGCGCCAGTTCTGAATCGAGTGTGGTCACGCTGATATTTACTTTTACTCCCCTGTGTGTTGCCATTTCAGCCAGAATATCGAGGTCGCGGGTAACCAGATGATTCTTGGTGATGATGCTGAAGGGGTTTCTGAAATCTGTCAATACTTTCAGACAGGCACGGGTGAGTTCGTACTTTCGCTCAGCGGGCTGATAGGGGTCGGTAACACCGCTGAGCACGATTCCCTGAGGTTTCCATTTAGGATGCGCCAACTGTTTCCTTAGCAGTTCCGGGGCATCTTTTTTGACCATGATCTTGCTCTCGAAATCAAATCCTGCCGAATAGCCCAGGTACTCGTGAGTAGGGCGGGCATAACAGTATATGCATCCATGTTCGCAGCCTCTGTAGGGATTAAAGCTGTATTCAAAACCGATATCCGGACTGTCATTCCTCGTTATCGCTGATTTTGAATAATCGGTGTGGAATTGGGTCTTCGGACAGGAAAAATGTTCTTCCTCAGTCTCTACATATAGACCAACAAATCTGTTCTCAGGATTATCGCCAGCCCCCCGGCCTTTAATTGCTTTTTTGAAGTTGTCCATGGAGAGATATTAACATACATCGCACATATATGCAAGGGCATTTAGGGAACAAATGAATAATCGACGGGGCCAATTACCCGCTCATAACCCGCTAATCCGCCGGAGGTGTATCAAAAGGGGCTAAAGCTGCTCCGTGAGGCGTCCACGCCTCGAGAGAAGTGCACTCAGGATGCACAAGTGCACACCCGAGGCTGTATCAAGAGATCTAAAACTTTGTCTTACGGCCTCTGACCGACAGGGCGTGTAATAAGTCAAATATTAGACCTATACAAAGGGCCAGCTATTTAGTTGCAATTATTACATTTGAGATCGCAGCCGGGGGTACGGCCGGAGGCCGGGGGACAGAGGAGGTACAGGCGGGACACCTGTACCGGCGGTGCTACAGCCCACTATCCTTCATTCCCTCACCGGCTTACCACAACACTTTTTATATTAACAAATTCCCGGATGCCTTCGCGGGCCAGTTCGCGCCCGTAGCCGGATTGCTTGATGCCGCCAAACGGGAGCCTGGGGTCGGATTTCACTATTTCATTAACCACACAGCATCCGGCTTCTAAACGCCGGGAAGCAATTTCCTGTCCCCGTTTCACATCTTTGGTAAATACCGCCGCTCCCAGGCCGTAGATCGAATTGTTTGCGACCGCAATAGCATCTTCTTCGGTATTCACTCTGGTGAAAGTTGCTACGGGGCCAAATAGTTCTTCGTCGAAAGCGACCATACCGGGTTCCACGTTTTCCAGGATAGTGGGTGGATAATAATATCCGGTTTGATCGGGTATTTTACCTCCCATTATAATCTTTGCCCCCTGATTGACGCTTTTTTTCACCTGCTCGTGGAGCGTATTGCGCAAATCTTCCCTGGCCAACGGCCCCACATCATTGTCAGGGTCTATGGGATTACCCATCTTTTTTTCGCTCATTTTCTCTTTGAAAGCTTCCTTGAATGCATCATAAACGGCGTCCATAATGATAAACCGTTTGGCGGATATACAGCTTTGCCCGCTGTTAATTAGCCGGGACGTCACGCAAAGATCGGCGGCCTGTTCGATGTCGGCATCATCTAAAATCACATATGCATCGGAGCCACCAAGCTCCAATACAGTTTTTTTGAGTGCTTCCCCCGCCTGCCGGCCAACGCTGGAGCCGGCGCGCGTGCTACCGGTTAAGGTGACCCCGCTTACGGCCGGGTGATGAATAATCCGTTCTATTTTACTGCTGGGTATAAATATTGAGCGAAAAAGATCATCCTTAAACCCGGCCATAATCATTAGCTTCTCGATAGCGAGTGCGCATCCGCTTACGTTGGAGGCGTGCTTGAGTATGATGCTGTTTCCAGCCATAAAACTGGGCGCAGCATGGCGGATAAACTGCCAGAACGGAAAGTTCCATGGCATGATGGCCAGGATGATTCCCAGGGGCTGATAGCTGATCATATACTTTTGGTCGGAGTCTGTCGGAACGGCTTCATCTTCAAGATAACCAGGCCCTTTTTCGGCATAAAAGCGGCATACCCAGGCGCACTTCTCCACTTCTCCAATTGCCTGAGACAAAGGTTTGCCCATTTCATCGGTGATCAGGCCTGCATATTCATCCTTGTTCTCCTCCAACAGGCTGGCAAGCTTCAACAATCTGTCAGATCTAACATGAAGACTGGTGCGCGCCCATTCACGCTGAGCTTGTGACATATTATGCAGAATTTGATCCACTTCTTCGATAGATGTTTCAGGGTATTCCGCAATGTTTTTTTCTGTGGCCGGATTCTTGGATTGCATTGGGTTGAGTTTTTCTTGTTTCATAGGTGATATAACAAAAATATTACAGGTCTACGTTCAGGTTATCCGGGAATAGAAGACCGTATGGTTTCCAGTACATCAACAAGTAAATCATTACCGATGGTAAGTGGTGGTGCAAGGCGGATAAGGGTAGTTGAATGTAGCGTCCAGCCGAGCAGGATACCTTTCTCAAAGCATTGATCCACTACCTGCTGAGTTTGCTCCACACTTTGCAATTGAAGGCCCAGCATGGCGCCCTTGCCTCTAACTTCAACAATAGAAGGATGTTGCAATATAGATCTTGTTTTTTCTTCAATAAAACTGGCCTGCTTCATTAAATCTTCATTCAGCAATACATTGAGGGATGCAACGGCGGCAGCACAACTTACCGGATGTCCGCCAAAGGTGGTGACATGATTTAAAGGCGGATCATTTTTAAAGGCCTCAAAAATTGCTGATGAAGATGCAAAACCACCCAAAGGCATTCCTCCGCCCATCGCCTTGGCCATACATAGGATGTCAGGAACCACACCATAATGTTCGAATGCAAATAGATTACCAGTACGACCGAATCCTGATTGAATTTCATCGAATATCAGCAGGGCACCGGTATCATCACACCGTTCACGGACGGCTCGAAGCCAGGCCTCTTCGGCGGGGATTATTCCCCCTTCACCCTGTATAGGCTCAAGGATTACAGCGGCCGTTTTACGTGTGATCTTCTCTAGCGCTGAATTTTGATTAAAATCTGCGAAATTAACATCCGGCAACAGCGGCAAATAAGGGTCACGGTACATTTTTCGACCGGTTACACTAAGCGCCCCCTGCGTATCGCCATGATAACTGTTGTTAAAGGCAAGAAACTGGGATCGGCCTGTATGCTTTTTTGCCAGTTTGAGAGCGCCTTCGGTTGCTTCTGTCCCGCTGTTGGTGAAGTAGATGCGATCAAGCGTATCGGGGAGATGGTTCGTAATCAGCTCTGCCAGATCAGTCTGCGGCTTCTGGATGAACTCGCCGTAGACCATCACGTGCATATGCTTATCCACCTGTTCCTTAACAGCCTTTATCACCTCCGGATGCCCATGCCCCAAACTACTGACCGCTATTCCGGATATAAAATCTACAAAGCTTCGTCCATCGGTGGTATGTAAATTACACCCCCTGGCATGGCTGATTTCAAGTCCTAAAGGACCGTCGCTGGTCTGTGCAATATGGTTATAGAAACTAGCTGTTGGCATTGACCTAAAAATAATTAAAGAGTATTGGCATTTTCCGATTGCCTATTACATCTAGGCCGCTTTCCATTGCTGGATAATTTCATTTACTTCGGTTATACTGGTTGCATTTAAAACCTTTTCAGTTAGTATCCCGATTTCCTTCATGTCGTGTTTATGAATTACTTTTTTTACAGCAGGAACAAATATTGGGACCATGCTTAAATCGTATATTCCTAATCCAACGAGGATTAATGCGGCAAAAGGATTCGATGCCAGCTCACCGCAAACACAAACCTGGATATTTTTTTTACGTCCGGCTTCTGCGGTCATCCTAATCAGCTGCCAGACCGAAGGGTGCATTTGCTGATAGAGGTATGATATAAGATTATTCCCCCTGTCTACAGCTAGTGTATACTGGGTAAGATCATTGGTGCCGATACTAAAGAAGTCAACGTAATCGGCATAAGCCTCTGCCTGTACAGCAACCGAAGGGACTTCCACCATAATGCCCAGTTCAATCGATTTATCATAGGCAATACCCAGCGAATCAAATCTTGCCATCGCATGATCCAGCTCCATCCGCACAGATTTTATCTCCTCAAGATTGCAAATCATGGGCACCAGAATCCGGCAGCGCCCGGGATAACGGCCGGAAACCTTAAGGATAGCCTCGAACTGACTTCTTAACAGCTCGCGGTGATCCAGCAAGATCCGTATACCCCGCCAACCCAAAAAAGGATTGGCTTCGGATTCATCGTCATCCAGCAGCTTATCACCTCCCACATCAAACAGCCTTATCGTTAGCGGCTCTTCGTTGGTGTGCTTCAGTGCGGATTCGTAAAACTGTTCCTGTTTATTTATTTCCAGAGCCGAATTGCCATCACTAAAAAAAAGCGACTCGGTGCGCATCAAACCAACACCGGCAACATTATATTTCTTAATTTTAGAAAGCTCTTCCTCGAATTCTATATTGGCGCGCAGCTTTACCTCCTGCCCGCATTTTGTAGTGGATGGCAGGAGTTCTTCTTTGGCCTCCTCTTCGAGCTGCTTATTCTGCCAGGTGACCAGCTTTTTATACTGCTGGTGCTTCTTTCTGCCGGGTCTTATCGTTAATTCATTACTGTTCCCGTCGATGATTACCGTATCGCCATTGTGAATGACCCTGCTGGCCTTTTGGGTATCCACCATCATTGGTATACCCATAGAATTTGCAATAATAGCGGCATGAGATGTAAGTCCACCGCTATCGGCAATAATCCCTCCCACATTTTGCCGGGATAGCATCACTATATCGGTAGGGCTGAATTCTTTGGCAACAATAATAGCATTCTTTCGGACCGTGGAGATCATCGTATTTTGCTGGATATTACGGATCAGGCGGTCCCGGATATCCTTTAGGTCCATCAGGCGCGACTTCATAAAAGGATTATCCTGCTGCTCAATTAAATCAATATATGATTGAAAACCTTCCTGTACAGCCTGGGCGGCGCTGCAGGATTTTTTATCGATTAGAGAAATGATCTTCCTGTAGAGTTCCGGATCACGGGTTATCTCTTTTTGCGCTTCCAGGATGTTTAATGCATGTTTATCTTTCGCTTTCCGGCTGGCAAAATGGGCCATGTTGCTCAGCTCCATCAGAACTTTTTGCAGTGCACTATCAATTTTTTTCTTTTCCGGCACTTTTTTAATCTGATTTTTCAGCTCCCCTCCTTTTTCATACAAGCTATTGCGATCAAATATCCATGCCGTACCAATCACCATACCAGGTGATGCACTTTGGCCTTTAATTACAACTTCATCCTTCATTACCTCTTTACCCATGTTCCCCGTTGCTTTCATTAAAACCATTTTCAAATAGTTCTATAAGGGCTTTTATGGCATCATCTTCATCAGGACCTTCCAATTCAAGCTCCATTTCGGCTCCCTGCTCGGCCGCAAGCGTCAATACCCCTAATATGCTTTTCCCATTAATCTTGTACCCATACATGTTGATATGGAATTCAGATTCATACCGAGCGGCCAGTTTTACGAGTAAAGACGCCGGACGCGCATGCAAGCCTGCATAATTTTTAACTGTAACTTTTTGTCTTTTCAAAGAATTTTCTGTGAATCTGTAATTATAATCGATTTGTTAAGTATAGCATTTTATCAGCAAAGGTGGAAGACAAGTGTGGCCGGGCAAAACTGTTAATTTCATTCATAATGAACCACGGAAGTGGGGAATTTTTATTACCTTTCCACACCAGATCAATTTGCTTTTTTTACCTTTTTTAAACTGCTATTCAGAATGTATTATACTCCAGACCCCGCACGCTACCAGGAAATGCACTATAACCGATGCGGAAACAGCGGCCTTTTATTACCTGCTCTTTCACTGGGCTTATGGCACAATTTCGGTGGCGTAGATACCTTTAATAATTCCAGATCTATGATTCATCGGGCTTTCGATCTTGGGGTTAACCATTTTGACTTAGCAAACAATTACGGTCCACCTCCGGGATCTGCCGAAGAAACCTTTGGAAAGATCTTAAAAGATGGGTTCTTCCGTTATCGCGATGAAATGATCATCAGTTCAAAGGCGGGTTACCTAATGTGGGACGGACCTTTGGGTGAATGGGGATCGCGGAAACATTTGATTTCCAGTATTGACCAGAGCTTAAAACGCATGGGCCTGGATTATGTTGATATATTCTATCATCATCGCCCTGATCCGAATACTCCTCTCGAAGAGACTATGTCCGCTTTGGATCAAATCGTGCGTTCCGGCAAAGCACTATATGTAGGCGTTTCGAATTATAACCCGGAGCAGACCCGGCAAGCTTCAGATATTTTGGCCGATCTGGGTACCCCGGCTATTATACACCAGCCATCGTGCAGCATGTTCAACCGCTGGATAGAAGACGGGCTCCTGGATGTATTGGAAGATAAAGGCATGGGATGCATTGCTTTTTCACCTCTTGCCCAGGGCATGCTGACCGATAAGTATTTAAATGGTATACCAGAGAATTCCAGAGCAGCACTGGATCATGGATTTCTTCAAAGAAGTCAGGTAACTGCTGATAAGGTTAATCAGGCTGTTAAATTAAATGAAATTGCCGCAGAACGCGATCAAAGCCTGGCACAAATGGCATTGGCATGGGTATTGCAGCTTAAGGGTATGAGTTCGGTGATAATTGGCGCCAGCAGTCCTGGTCAAATAGAAAACAATGTAGCCAGCCTTCAGAACCCCGGCTTTTCGGCAAGCGAGCTCGAAACAATCGAATCAATCCTCGTCTGAAGACTCTTCTTTTGAGCCGAGCCAGTGATCATCTATTATAACTTTTTTAGCCGTTTCGCTATGCATGTATTTTTTAAATTCACCAAAACTCTTCTGTCCGCTTCTTAATTTTTCACCCTGTTGTTCCTGATAATATATTGACGATTCGGTCTCAATTTTGAAATAGATTTCATATGCCTGGATATCGGTATCTCCAACATTATCAATTCTATAATTCACATCCACATAAACACTGTCATTTGAAGATTTGTTCTGCCATCTTGTAATCTCTATTTCAGCCATGCTATTGGAGGACTCTTCCTCGTCCAGGTTAAGGAAAATAAGTGCATCTGCTGTCTTTTCCTCTCGCACAGAAATATTTACACTGGTTCCTTTATAGCCTTTTTTCTTGACCTGAACCGTATAGTTACCTGGGGAAACATCTTTTATTTTAAATCTGCCACTCCCATCTGAGGATGTGGCTACTGTAGGTGGATTTGTAGTCACACCTGCTCCCTTAACTACTTTATCATCAAAATCATTTTGGATCACCCCATGTATTTCACCGTAGCGTTCGGCTTCCATCAAGTTCTCCTTACATGATAATTGCGTAAAAGCACAGGTTAAAATCAAAACAAATACGAGTTGAACTTGGTATTTTCGCATTATAACTTCTCTTTATTTATATGTCGAATGAACTGCTAATAAATTTTTGGGCGATCACTTCCTGGCCATAATATATCTTTAAGTCAATTGAATACTTTTCACCATTTTTAAGACTAATATTAACCTGGCTCAGAAATACTTTCTCGCCGGGTTCGGCAACAAAAAGCCCGCCCTGGTTAGTTGAACTACTGCCGGATCTGCTCCTTTTGTGCAGGCTCAAGCGGTATACGAAATTTACCTGCTCATTACTTTTGTTCAGAAACAGCCCCTTTATTTCTGCTCCAGTTTCCAAATATTCCATTTCTATATCTGCCACATACAATTTAGGCTCATCTTTACTTTTATCGGGATAAAATATTGACAGGGAAATCGTGGCAATTATTATCATGAATAGATTCATAGTGGCATTTTATATATACTGATATTTATAATAAACAATCACTTTACACTTCGGTTATTGTACATCATCAAAAACACTACTTCCTTCAATGCTTCTGTTATCACATATTTTTTCGTTTTGAAGAAAAAACTGCGGACAGGTTTCTCCCCTGCCCGCAGTAGATTTCTGCTATTGGATTATAATAGAATTACCTGATTGGTTGATATTAGCATTATTATTTGATCCACTTTGATTTATAGTGGCAATATTATTGCTGGAAAACTGAACAATACTTCCCATGTTATCACTTCCACTTTGCATTACATAAGCGGCATTGTCACTACCCAATTGAGCAACTATGTTTTTATTATCCGAACCACTCTGTACAACATCAGCAGAGTTGCCATCACCCAATTGACCTATTAAGGTTTTGTTATCCCAGCCACTTTGATCAACAGTAGCAGAGTTTTGATCACCTTTTTGACCAATTAAGGTTATATTATCTTCGCCGCTTTGTACAACACCAGGATAGCTATGATGGTTAGTACCAACTTGGTTTTCATCACCAATCTGAATCATGGCAACCAAATTGTCCTCACCGCTCTGCTTAATACCTGCTGTATTTTCATCACCGAGTTGACCAACATGAACTTCAGAACTTTTTCCCGAAGACTGATGTACATCAGCGAAGTTACCTGATCCAGCCTGCACTGTTCTGGCATAAGCGTATTTCATAGCCTGGTTTAGCGCAGAATAGTTATCACTACCGGTTTGCAACTGTCTGCCTTCCATTTTATCGGAAAATAGCCTGGCGCTTGCAGTGTTGTTATCACCTACTTGGATCTGCTTGTGCTCATTATTATTAGCATATTGGTTGCCATAAATTGAAGCCTCATTGTCATATCCGGCCTGCTCAATCGAAGCCTCGTTCCAATTACCTGCCTGAGTCACCGAAGCTTCATTTTGAGCATGGGCGAAACCGACCATAAACAGCATTGCAAATAGTGCTATACTTACTTTTTTCATTGTAGTACTCCTAGTTATTTTTGTTTTATATTTAAAGACAATTATATTTTATACCTGTCTTTGATTTGGTGTGCCCGACTACCGGACGTTGTTTAGGAGCAGAAATACTTAAACGATTTTTTTCTTATACTTAATAAAATCTCGTTTTGAAGGCGGTGTTGGAGTGTTCCCGGCATCCATTGCTATGTGTAATGGATGCCCCTCTGGCATCGTCTTTTTTATTTCTGCAGTTCAGCGTTATTATTAACCTCCTTTTGGTTAATTAGTTGTTGATTTATATTGGTTAATTTTTTCCCAGATACCATGTAAAGCCCATCTTAGCAGACCAAATATTATCATTTAGATAACCATTGTTTAATCCATCGAGACCATCTAAAATGGAATAGTTATTCTTTAATATAATCGTCGCCCCAAGCCGCTTGGAGAGCAAAAGTTCAAGACCAATTCCACCGGTTGCATAAGGATGATATTCCGGAATAAAATCAAATATCTCTTGGTTTTCTACCAGTACGCCACCCCCTAATAAAAGGAACGGTGAGATGCGCTGTCTCGAGATCAAATGGTAAGTTCCCCTCAACTCACCTGTGTTCATACTTTTTTCAAATCTTCCTTCGGAGGCAATATTTCCGCGACTTGCCTGTAATCCAATCCCCCACTTAGGTGATAACTGATATCGCAGCATTAATTCACCCGTCGGACGCAACATTGAATTACCGTAATTTCCTTCATAAAGTTGTGCGCCGGCATTAAAACCTATAGCTAATCCTGTAGGACGTACGATTTCAGCTCTTCCAAAATCAATACCCAGATCATCATCTTTATGATTACGATAATTCTCAAGAGTATCCGAATAATAATCCTCCTGGTTCTTCAGATTCCATAACCCCTCGTCGACACCTTCTATAATCAAGCTTTTTACCGCCATCTCAATAGCTTCTGTTACCGCAATAGTTGTTGGTTCATTAAAACTATAGCCGGCTTCGGTTTCCATCATGCGTGTTGGTGTAATAAACCTGAACAGTGATCCATCTACTTTTTGTGATATTATTGTTTTCGTCGTATAAACGGTTTTTAATACTCTACCGCTCTGAGTCGATATAGCTCGTAAATAAACTGTAACCTGATCCTGGCGAAATTCACCGGAACCTCCCGCACCAAAATATCGCACTCCAAGCCCTCCGGTAATTACATTTGTGTCGTATGAGACGATCCCACCTTCCAGTAGTATCCCTGCGTAAAGCAGAGGGGATATTGGTGGTAATTTATTTCCATTCTGGTCAGCATGCTGTGAGCGGATAGACTGAATGATCTGACGTTCGTTCAACAGGTTAGACAATCCTTCTCTTTCAATAGTCGTAAACCAGCCCGACTCTTCCAATGATCGCATTAATATGGAAGTCGACCCTTGAGTTACAGCAGTAGAAAAATTCGCTCCAGATTTGTACTGCCCGCTTTGATCCCGGAACCTGTAAATTGCGGCAACGATTTTTTCACTAGGCTCGGGCAAGCTACTTAAGCCTTCCTTTGCGTGACTTTCATTACCAACTTTCGCGGGACTTCTTTCAAACGGCTGCATATACGAAGCACAACCACTCATAATGAAGCAAAAGAATAAATAATATTTAAATTTCTGCAATCGCATCAATTAATAGTTTGGAATATCTATAGTAGTTTGGCCACCTGTTGCAGGATCGGTAACAATAATATTGGTACCGCTGCCGCCCGGAATTACCTCAACGATGTATTCACCGAGGTCATGGCGACCTTCTTCCGTTAAATCCAAGTTTGAGAATCGGTCCTGAATGATTTCACGGGAAAGCTGATTCAATATTTGCCGCTGCATATTCACGCCAAATTCATTCAGTGGATCCCTGCCGAATTGATCTCTTTCCACCTGGTCTTTTTGTGCCTCTGCAGAATTTTGTATCCAGGAAGCATTATTTGGGTGACCGCCAAATGCAGGATGTTTAGGTTGATAAATTAACTGTTGAGCTTCAGTGGTGAACGTATACCCCAGGCTTAATATTAATATTATTAATACATGTTTTAATAAATACATAATCATCCTCTTTTAATTTATTTGTCGATTAATTAATAGTACAAAGGAGCAGTTTGGTAATTCTGCAAGTACCAAACAGTTCTGCCGACACCCTGCTGGGCTGCTCCTTCTATCTCCTCGTAGCGGGGCTGCAGGTTTGCTTGAAATACACTTGTATCATTTACTTTAATCGTGACCTGTGTATTGTAGTTAGGCATCGGCGTTTCGGAAACCGTGATCGTATAATTATGGGCATCAGCAGGCGAATCCCATTCACTATAAAAAAAGTTGTAAAAATCCCTCCCTACCTTTGACATGGTTTCATCTATAACCAGGCCATCAATTTGTAGTACAGGGTCGTAAACCTTCTGTTCATTAGATTTTTGTGCTGAACCTTCAATTGTCTCGGCTATTTTAGCTTCAGGCTTTGACAACATTACTGCTTTTGTCACTTCATCTACCCGTATTCCTATCCCCAGCATTGATTCTGGTATAATAAGGACCTGACCAGGAAATATTACATCTGAAGCCAAAATGTCATTTCGATTTGCTTCATATAGTTTGACCCAGTCATAGGCATTTGTATAGTTTGCGGCGATGCTCCATAGATTTTCACCCTCCTTAACTATATAGGTGCCTGACAAGTCACTTGAAGGATCTGCTAAGGATTCATCATCCGATGCGGAATGGACAAAACCAGAAAGTACGAATAATAGCACCACCCATGTTGCCATCCCGGCCGAATGCATCAACTGGTTGTTCGTATTTTTTTTAAATAATAGCGTATTGCTGAATTGATAGATCATTTTTACCCTGATGAATGTGTTATAAATTACTGAAGATGATATAAGGCACCTTCCTTTTCTCTTGTATTTTATAATGTGATCTTAATTACTTATATATAATGTAAATCATATTTAACGATAAGAAAAATTAAGTTTAATTTATTAATTTACATTAGTTAACTGTTAGTTATGATTTATCTTATTCTGCACCAGCCTGATATGCTATTTAAAGGCTTATCTCACTTTTTTAACTACTTGAAATATTATAAAAAAGTTTTTAAACCCATTGCATTGATATAAAAGACCTTAACAAAGCAATTAAATTTATATCACTATAGTGACAGCTCTACTATTAAACAATGTTTAATTACTTTTATAATATTCATCAAATTTAACCAACTGGAACAGCATATCGCTTCAACGGGAAACCATTAATATCAAAGATTTTTTAATAAACTGAGGCTTTCAAATAGGATGTTTATATTCTGCAAATTTAGCCAGGTCGTTACCAGATATGTAGGGGGTACAGCAAGAAAGTGTTTTTTCACCAATTTATTACCCCAACTATTTTCTATACAATTGGCAATTCATCGTAACTTTTTGCAGGTTAACAGTTCAGTGAATAAATTAAAAATTATAACTTCCTCGAAAACTCCGCCATCATGCCTACAAAAGAACAGACTAAACTTGAAGTTTTTGGATTCAGTGATAAACCCGAAGATAAGTTTTACTGTCTGATGGACCTTACCCATAAAACAGCAGAAATCGATTTAAAGAAGCTTTCATCAACTGCTCCGGAAAAGCTTGATGAGGCATTACAAGAGATGGGTTGTCTGGCTTTGTTGTCCCGGACTGACATTGAGACCAAGCTCAATGGTTCTGATGAAGATCAGGAAGACCTGCATGAAAAAATGTACAACTGGGCACACGACCAGGGTATTGTTTAGGAAAACATGCTACTTTAATAAAGTAATGTCCATAATGGAGCCTTTAACAGTAGTTGTATTTGTTTCATCCACCTTCGCATAGTCTAATACTTTTTTAAATCCACCCTGGCAGGTTTTTATCCGGTATTCGGAACACGAAGAATTTCCTGTTAACACTTTGTTAATGTGATCGGTAAACTGGCCCAAGTCATCCGGATGAACAAGTTCTTTCCAATTCGCAGCTGTAAAACATTCATCGGGATTAAAACCGGTAATTGATTTAAAGCCATCGGATAACCATTTAAAAAATGGATTCCCTCCTTCATCTACACTTAAACCGTAAGTAAAGTCCGACCTATTGTTTACCAGACGCTGGTAATCCACATTACGCTTTTTCAAAGTATTAGAAACCCTTTTCCGAAAAGAAACATTGGCAACTTTTGCACAAATAGTCCTACTTTCCCTTAAACTCACACCCTTCAGAGTGATTTCAACCTGAACTGGTAGCCCATTCTTTGTTCTCAGCAATGTGCGAAATCTCTCGTAAGATAATTCCTGGTCCACCAATTGCTTTAAATGGCCATCGGATAAATTGCCTTTGCCCGGCGGCAATAGGTCCCGGATATTTTGTTTCTTTAGCTCTTCCTGACAATAGCCGCATATCTCACAAAATGAATGGCTGGCGTAGGTTATGGCACCGGTATCCGAAAACTCTACAGTGATTTCTGCTGCCTTTTCAAACAAGTTTTCATCATCATTACCATTAAAAAGAAATCGTTCTACTTTATCCCCTTCTATTTTTTTACGTTCCGTAACGTCGTGCTGATAAGAAACCCAATGTGTGATTTCCCCCTGATTGTCTACCAAGGGGTGGATATCCCATTGATTCACAAACTCCGAACCATCTTTCTTATAATTAATCGTCTGGCCAAAAAACGATTTCCCTTCTTTCAGACAGGATGTTAACCTATCCAGGACTTTGCGGTCAGTTTTCGGTCCCTGAAGAATCCGGGGGGTTTTGCCCATCACCTCCTCCCTGGTATAGCCGCTAAGTTTTAAAAATCCATCATTTACATATACGATACGCGGATCTTCAAGATCCAATTCTGTAATTACTATAGAATCGTAATCATTACGAATAGCGGCCTCAAGTAAATTCAGGTGTTGCTGGATGGCAGCCTTTTCCGAAATGATCTGATCAAATAATGATCTGGCTTTCTCATAAGAAACCTGATCTTTACACACCGATTTCAGTAGTTCAATATTAGAATCCTTCATAAAAAGCAGGGTTATATACGTATTTCTTTGCACTAAGGCAGAATAAAGTAAATAACGCGGTGTAACGTTCCCTTTATTTTAAAAAAATAATAATTATTTAACGAGCTAACAGATTTTTTGCAATAGTTTGTAACTGCATAAATGAGGTTCCCTCGTAAATCTTGCCAATCTTGGCATCACGGTAGAATTTCTCCACTGGATATTCTTTAACATAACCATAACCACCGAAGATTTCTACCGCGGCAGATGTTACCTTCTCAGCCACCTCAGCAGAATGATGCTTGGCCATTGCAGCTTCCATTGCAAAAGGCCGACCGGACATTTTAATTCTTGCCGCATTATATACCAGCAAACGGGCTGACTCAATCCAGGTCGCCATTTCTGCCAATTGAAACTGCACAGCCTGAAAATTGGATATTGTTTTACCAAATTGCTGGCGCTCTTTGCTGTATGCCAGTGCGGCATCAAAAGCGCCTTGAGCAATCCCAACCATTTGGGCGCCGATTCCAATCCTTCCCTCATTTAAAGTTTCAATGGCCACTTTGTATCCTGTCCCCTCAGAAGCCAATATATTACTGGCCGGCACCCGGCAATCTTCCAAAATGAGTTCCGTGGTTGAACTGGCTCGAATTCCCAGTTTGTCTTCTTTATTTCCTACCGTAAAACCTTCAAATCCTCTTTCTACAACAAATGCCGTGATACCCTTGTACCCCACTTCGGGGTTAATGTTGGCAAAAATAATAAATACATCCGCCTCGGCTCCGTTGGTAATCCAAAGCTTATTGCCGTTAAGGATATAACTACCCTCCTCTTTTACAGCGTGTGCCTTCAACCCAAACGCGTCGCTACCCGAACCGGCCTCCGAGAGTGCATAGGCTCCAATATGTGATTCCGCCAATAAAGGCAGGTACTTTTTCTTAATGTCTTCACTGCCCCAATGGATAAAGGCATTGTTCACCAGCGTATTCTGAACATCCATAAATACACTGACCGACCCATCCACCCTGGCAACTTCTTCTATAGCCAGAATGGACATAAAAAAACCGCCTCCGGCACCACCATATTCTTCCGGTATTTCAATTCCCATGAGTCCCTGTTCAAAACAGGCTTTGATCAAACCTTTATCTAACTGGGCCTGTTGATCCATAGAATGGACCAGAGGGGCGATCATACTTTTAGCGAAATCGGCCGATGCTTCTTTCAGCATCTGTTCATCATCAGTAAATTTAGTGAGTGGGCTGATATTTCTCTCGCCTAGGGTTTGCTCGTTCATAGTATTATTGATTTACTTTCTTGATTTATATACTTTGAAAACCGATCGTACCCTCCGGTTTCACCCGGATTCTTCTTTTTATAATTTAAGATATCTTACCATAACAACCTCAATCAGTTCGCACCCTATCTTCACGATAGATTTTTACCAGTTGCTTGCATGCTATAACGGGCGTCGTCTCCCCTTTCTCAAGTTGTGACTTAATATTAATAAGCGCCTGTTGGATGCGGTTATTCAACCTGAAGTCTTTTAAAATAGTTTCCTCTGTAATACGGATCATCCAGTTATACAGTTGTTTCTTTCGGTTTTCTTCAAAATGCTTCCCTTCTTTTTGAGCCTTTATATACAGGCGCACCTCGTCCCACACGTCTGCTACCCCATCACCTTTTAAAGCACTGCATAACCTGACCCGACTCTGCGGAGGATGTAAAAGGTGAAGTACCTTTTCATATTCATTTTTAGCTACTTTTGCTGATTGAAGATTATCCCCGTCCGCTTTATTTATAACCAACATGTCGGCCAATTCTATGATTCCTTTTTTTATACCCTGCAGGGAATCCCCGGCGCCGGGCAGCATGAGCACCAGAAAATAATCGACCATTGATGCAACTTCTACTTCCGATTGGCCCACGCCTACAGTCTCTACCAATATTACATCATAACCGGCTGCCTCACATAAAAGCATTGTTTCACGGGTTTTCCCCGCCACACCGCCAAGCGTGCCACTGGCCGGCGATGGACGAATAAAAGCCTCTTTCCTCGTTGCCAGTACCGGCATTCTGGTCTTGTCCCCTAAAATGCTTCCCCCGGAGCGCGGGCTGCTGGGATCGACAGCAAGTACGGCAACTTTATGCCCCCGCTCAATTAGTTGCATTCCCAGTGTTTCAATAAAAGTACTCTTCCCAACGCCGGGAACACCCGTGATTCCCAGGCGAATGGAGTTACCTGTATTAACCATCGCACTACTCAACACTTCCTGAGCGGCATCAATATCCTGATCCCGCCGGCTCTCAATCAAGGTAATCCCCTTGGCCAGCATGCGCCGGTTGCCGCTAAGGATACCTGTTTGGATGTCGGTTGTGGCAGTTTTCAAATTGTTGTTAGTTCTAAGAGTATTCTTCCCGGTCTAAAGGACTAATAATGTCATCCAATATTTCAATATCGATTTCTGAGCGAACTTCATCGATAGTTTTTTCAATCGGCAAAATCTTAGCCACTGGTTTTCCATGCTTGGTGATTATAATTATTCCCCCAACTCATACCTCATCACTCACAATTCATCACTAAACTATCTCTCCCCCCGGCCTGCAACAATCGCATCAATAACTCTCCCCGCAGCCTCCGGTATATTCGTGCCCGGACCAAAAATCTCGCTTACCCCCAAAGATTTTAAATAAGTATGATCATGCTCCGGAATCACCCCTCCGGCTACAATAACGATATCCTGAGCACCCAGCTTATTTAGCTCGTCCACCAATTTGGGGATCAGTGTGCGGTGGCCGGCCGCCTGGCTGGATATCCCTATCACATGCACATCATTCTCCACGGCCTGTTTGGCTGCCTCATCCGGGATTGAAAACAGCGGGCCCACATCCACGTCATAACCAAGGTCGGCAAATGCAGTTGCCACCACTTTGGATCCTCTGTCGTGGCCGTCCTGCCCCATTTTCACAATGAGTATCCGGGGACGACGCCCCTCGGATTCTGCAAATTCTTCTACTTTCTGTTTGGTACGCTGATAAGCCTCGTCATCTTTATACATGCTTTCATACACTCCAATTATGCTTTTGGGTTCGGCGGTATGGCGCCCCCAGGTCTTTTCAAGGGCACTTGATATCTCTCCTACCGTGGCTCGTACCCGGGCCGCCTGAACAGCAAGGTCCAGCAGGTTTTTACCATTATCCTGGCCGGCAGCCTTTGTCAAAGCCTCTAAAGCCTGCCTTACAGCACCTTCATCCCTTTCAGACCTTGTTTTCTTCAACCGCTCGACCTGCTGGCGCAGTACATCGGTGTTGTCGATATTGAGCACTTCCACCGGTTCTGCCTTGTCTGTTTTATATTTATTCACGCCAACAATGGTGACATCACCCTTGTCAATGCCGGCTTGTTTTCGGGCAGCGGCTTCTTCGATGCGCGTTTTAGGCATGCCTTTCACAATAGCTTTGGCCATGCCCCCCAAAGAATCCACCTCTGCAATGATTTCGCGGGCTTCTTTAATAAGGTTAGCCGTAAGGCTTTCAACAGCATAAGAACCCGCAAAAGGATCAACCGTACTGCAAATATCGGTTTCTTCCTGAAGGATAAGCTGAGTATTGCGTGCAATTCGTGCGGCGGTATCGGTGGGTAAGGAAAGCGCCTCATCGTAGGAGTTTGTATGAAGCGACTGCGTTCCACCCAGTGCCCCGGCCATGGCCTCAACAGTAGTACGGACAATATTGTTGAGGGGATCCTGCGCCGTCAGGCTCCATCCTGAGGTCTGACAATGCGTTCTGAGCATCAGGGACTTAGGATTTTCAGGATTGAACTTTTCCTTCATCAGTTCTGCCCATAGTGTTCTGGCAGCTCTCAATTTACTCACCTCCGCCAGAAAATTCATCCCAATGCCGAAAAAGAAAGACAGGCGGGGGGCAAAATCATCCACATCCAGGCCGTTTTTCAAAGCTACTTTTACGTATTCAATGCCATCGGCCAGCGTAAAAGCCAGCTCCTGAGCGGTGGTGGCACCTGCTTCCTGCATATGATAACCGGATATGGAAATCGAATTGTAGCGGGGCATATAACGGCTGGTGTACGCAATAATGTCCGATACGATACGCATGGAGGGCTCCGGCGGATAGATATACGTATTGCGCACCAGGAATTCTTTGAGGATATCGTTCTGTATGGTGCCGCTAAGTTTCTCACGAGGCACCCCCTGTTCTTCGGCAGCAACAATAAAACCTGCCAGTACCGGCAGTACTGCCCCGTTCATAGTCATGGATACCGACATTTTATCCAGTGGAATCTGGTCAAACAGGATTTTCATGTCCTCAACGGAGTCAATTGCCACGCCGGCCTTGCCTACATCGCCTTCGACCCTGGGGTGATCAGAATCGTAGCCGCGGTGGGTGGCCAGGTCAAAAGCCACACTAAGCCCGCGCTGGCCGCTTTCCAATGCCCTCCTGTAGAAGGCATTCGACTCTTTGGCTGTCGAAAAGCCGGCGTACTGGCGAATGGTCCATGGCTTTTCGGTGTACATGGTCGGATAAGGGCCCCGTGTGTAAGGGAATGATCCCGGGGCAGAATCTATATTTGAAATATTCTGCAGATCATCGGCCGTATATACGGATTTGATGGATAGGCCATCTATGGATTTGCTTCTCTCTGATGCTGATTTGCCCAAAGTAATACTCCTTAATGATTTCCTAAAGCTGCAAAATAATCGAATATTCCTTACCTCACAAATAACGGCTAATCGGCAGATTTCTATACCTTTATTAACGCATCCATTTTAGATCTGTCTGTATCCTTTAATTCAGAAAATATTCAAGAGTAATACCATGCATTTTATAACATATCTATTAAATTTTTCTCCCCTTCAACATCGGTACTCCTCCGTAGTTGCTCCGTGGTTGCTCCGTGTTTCGTCCGTGTAATAGTCGGACAAACTTCGGAGCAACTACGCAGCAAATTCGGAGAAATTCAGGATTTAAGTTACAGTGGAAGTGTTCAAACATTTGTGTGGAACGTTCGGGAAAAACCTACAACAACAATCTATCCGATTATGAAATCTGGTAGTACCTTTCAGCAGCATTAATGAGCATTTGGAACGGGTCAGAACTAATACATGCAGCCGCTTTAGCAAAACAGGTTTTCATACACACATCCTCGACGGCCTGGAGACGAAGCCAACTTCAGAAGAGGTGTAATTTTTATCTAAGAAGAAAAAAAGCTAATACAACATCCATTTAAAAATCCTGTATAATAGCCTGCACCTGACTGGCGTAGGCCCGGCCAAACATGTTTACGTGCACGAGCAGCGGATACAGGTTGTAAATATCTACCCGTTCATCAAAACCAGGCTGTAGCGGCATCGCTTCGTTATAGGCATCATAAAAGGAGTCGTCAAACCCTCCGAATAGCTGGGTGAAAGACAGCTCAATTTCACGATTGCCGTAGTAAACGGCGGGGTCAAACAGGGCGGCCTGCTTATCGGAAATGCACATGTAGTTGCCGCTCCAAAGATCGCCGTGCAAAAGGCTTGGCTTTTCATCGGGAAGCAGTTCCGGAAGCATCTCACACAGCCTTTCAAAGTTTTGATTGAGCGTGGCAGGCAGCAGGGCCGAATCTACAGCAATTTCAAACTGAGGACGAAGCCGCCTTTCAATTAAAAAAAACAGCCAATCAGCAGATTGGGAATTATCTTGTGGGAGACTTCCGATGAAATTATCGTGGTCAAGGCCGTACATATCGTCCATGTTCTTGTGAAGCTGGGCCAGTTGACTCCCGAAATTCTTGTAAAAAGATTTTTGGGGGCTTCCCGCCTCCAGATGTTCCATCACCAGAAAAGAAATATTTTCACTCCGGATAGCTTCAAACCCCGACACCTTTGGGAAAACAATGTCGGTATTTGCATTTCTAAGAAGCTCAAGGCCTTTGGCTTCGGTTTTAAACATTGGGGCAAGCGAATATTTGTTCCACTTTGCAAAATAGGATTCCCCATTTTTGAGTTTCACGCGGGCAGCCTGATTTATACTGCCCCCCGAAACAGGCTCGGCGGTTTCAACTTCACTTTTTATAGTATCAATAAAATATTTCTGCAGAGATTCGTTTAGCATTATCTCACTGTTTAATCATTTTTACTTATTTTTTACTTAACTGAAGGTCGCAGGTGCTCAACAAGGTTTTCACAGCACCGACTTACCATTTCATAAACATTCTCGAAACCATGTATACCGCCAAAATAGGGATCAGGTACTTCCCCATCGCCGGGCTCGGTATCAAATTCGCGCAAGGTAACAATTTTAGGATGATGAAGGCCCATGGGGTCAAGCGCTTTTAGCGCGTCTTGATTTTCATAGTCCATTGCTACGACTAAATCATAATGTTCAAGGTCTACGGGTTCAAACTTACGGGCCCTGGAGAGCAATTCGGTACCGTATTTTTTTGCTATCATACGGCTCTTTGCATTGGCCGGCTCACCAATATGCCAGGCTGAAGTTCCGGCTGAATCAACATCAAAATACTCATTAAGGCCCTGATCGGTCACAGTACGTTGGAATATGCCTTCGGCTGTTGGGCTTCGACAGATATTGCCCAAGCAAACAAAACAAATTTTAAAGGGTTCCAATTTCGTTATGGTTCTCGTTTTCAACATTAAATTTGTGTTACTGGTTTTCAGAGTTAAATACTATCAACATTAACCTGTTGATGCTGTGGTTATTGCATCACCAAATCACGTTCTCATAACCCTTAATTTTTATTTAATTTAACCTCCTTAAAATAACTACCTTAGCTTTGCTCTTTCACTAGTTAGAGCGGACTCAGCCTCAAAAAGGCAGATATCTACCATTCAATGTTATTCACTAACACTGACTGTTCGATATTTTTTGTATATTTGGAGCTTATAATTTTTTCGGAACCTGCAATCGATTCATCTTTCATGTCTAAGAAATTCAAAGAAGTTAAACAGCTCAACTACGCAAAAAAAGAGCTGGAGATCCTCCAATGGTGGAAAAAGAACAACATCTTTGAGAAAAGTTTATCCACCCGGGAAGATGGCATCCCTTATACCTTTTATGAGGGCCCGCCGACGGCTAACGGCAAACCCGGCATTCATCATGTGATGGCCAGGACGGTCAAAGATTTATTTTGCCGTTACAAAACCCTTAAAGGGCATAGGGTTGATCGCAAAGCCGGCTGGGATACCCACGGCTTGCCTGTAGAAATTGAAGTGGAAAAAGAACTGAAGCTGCAGGGGCGTTCCGAGGTTGAAGCCTACGGCATAGCCAAATACAACAAACACTGCCGGGAAAGTGTACTACGGTATAAAGACCTCTGGGATAACCTCACCAACCGCATGGGGTACTGGGTTGATCTTGACAACCCTTACATAACTTTTGAAAATCAATATATTGAATCCGTTTGGTGGGCTTTGAACGAGCTGTTCAACAAAGGCCTCGTTTATAAAGGATATAAGATTCAGTGGTATTCCCCGGGAAGCGGCACCGTATTAAGCTCACATGAAGTGAGCCTTGGGTATAAAGAAATTCAGGACCCATCGGTATTCATCAAATTTAAAGCCGATGATCAGGAAGATACGTATTACCTGGCCTGGACGACCACCCCGTGGACATTGATCTCCAATATGGCGCTGGCTGTCCATAGAGATATTGATTATGCTACTGTCAAACTTACTTTTGAGGGCAAAGAGCAGAAATTTATTCTAGCCAAAGGCTTGATTGACAAAGTGCTGGGCGACCAGGACTACGAGATTATCAGCGTGGTAAAAGGCAGTAAACTCGTCGGAAAAACCTATTCCCCGGTATTCGACTACGCACTGAAAGAGTTTGATAAACCCCAAGCCTGGCGAATTATTGAAGGTGATTTTGTTACGCTTGAAGACGGTACTGGCGTGGTGCATATCGCCCCGGCTTTTGGAGCAGACGATTATAACATCTCCATGAAGGAAAGCATCCCCCTGTTTAATCCCGTGGACAGAGAGGGGAAATTCGAGCCGCAGATCGAAGAATTTGCCGGTCAATGGTTTAAAGATGCTGACAAAAACATATCCCGCAACCTGAAAGAGCGCGGGATCATGTACAAGCACCTGACCTACCTTCACAACTACCCCCACGACTGGAGAAAAGGCACTCCATTGATGTCGTATCCAGTGGAATCATGGTTCATCAAAACCACATCCGTAAAAGACCGGATGGTAGACATCAACAGCAAGATCAACTGGAAACCTGAAAGCACAGGTACAAAACGCTTTGGCGCATGGCTTGAGAACAACGTAGACTGGTCCATTTCCCGTCAACGCTTCTGGGGCACACCTTTGCCGATTTGGGTCAATGATAATGATCCCGAAGAAGTAGAAAGCATAGGAAGCATAGCCGAATTGCGTGAGAAAGCCGGGCTCAGTGATGATCAGGAAATCGACCTGCACCGCCCCTATATAGACGAAATCACCTGGGAAAGCAAAAACGGGGGCACCATGCGCCGCATCCCCGACCTGCTGGATGTGTGGTTTGATTCCGGGGCCATGCCCTTTGCCCAATGGCACTACCCCTTTGAAAACAAAGACAGTTTTAAAGAGAATTTCCCGGCGGATTTTATTGCCGAAGGTGTAGATCAAACGCGTGGCTGGTTTTATACCCTGCATGCACTGGGAACCCTGTTGTTTGACAGTCCGGCTTATCAGAATGTTGTCTCCAACGGTCTGGTGCTGGATGCTTACGGCAAGAAAATGAGTAAATCGGAGGGCAACACCGTTGACCCGTTCAAGATACTGCAAAACTATGGTGCCGACACCACCCGCTGGTATATGATGAGCAATTCGTCACCCTGGGAAAACCTTAAGTTTAGTGAAGAAGGACTAAAAGAGACCCAGCGCAAGTTTTTCAACACCATCACCAATACCTACTCCTTTTTTGCTATGTATGCGAACATTGATCTGTTTACCTTCTCCGGTACTCCGATTCCTGTTGGCGAACGCAGCGAGATGGACCGGTGGATTATATCCCGGCAGTTCACCACCATTAAAAAAGTAGACGCTTTCCTTGAAGATTATGAGCCAACCCGCGCCGCCCGGGAAATTGAACGTTTTGCTGATGATTTAAGCAATTGGTACGTACGCCGAAGCCGCCGCCGCTTCTGGAAAGAAGGAACGAGCCTGGACAAAACCTCAGCATACCAAACCCTGTATGACTGCTTATTTAATTTATCTAAACTGGCAAGTCCGTTTGCTCCTTTTTACAGCGAATGGCTCTACCAAAGGCTGCATGAGGTAACTGGCCATGAGGAAAACTCGGTGCATTTATCCTTTTACCCCACAGTTGAAGAAACCTCCATAGACAAAAATCTTGAATTCCGGATGGGCCTGGCCAGGAAAGTATCCTCGATGGTATTAAGGACCCGGAATAAAATAGGGGTCAACGTGCGCCAGCCCCTGGCAAAAATTATTATCCCTGCAGGAAACACCGAAGAGCAAGAAGCTTTTGAATCGGTTAAACATATCATTTTGGATGAAGTGAACGTTAAATCTATCGAGTATGTAGATGATGATTCAGGGATTGTTCATAAAAGTGCAAAACCCAATTTCCCTGCATTAGGGAAAAAGTTTGGCAAGAAAATGAAGCAACTCACCCCCCTCATCAAGAACCTTACCACTGAGCAAATCAGCGAGTTTGAAGATAAGGGTACACTACAGCTGGAACTTGATGGTGAAGGCGAGGTTGAATTATTACCGGATTATATCGAAATTATACGGCACGGCCTCGAAGGCTGGACGGTTGAAACTGAAGGCGGAGTAACTATTGCGGTTGATACCAAGATGACGCCTGAGCTGGCTAATGAAGGTATAGCCCGTGAATTTATTAACAGAGTGCAAAGTATGAGGAGAGATGCCGACTTTGATGTTACCGATCGTATAAGTATTGCATACAGTGGTTCAGAAGAATTAAAAAAAGCCATACAGGATAAGCAGGATTATATTAAGCTCGAAACATTATCTGAAGAATTAACATTTAACAGCCTCGACTCTCCGGACTATGTAAAATCCTGGGAAATTGGGGAAAAAGAATGCGAAATAGCTATTCAACGAAATACTAACATTAAAAAAAACCTATAATGGGAAAAGCTCAAAACACCGACGAAACAGAAAAAAGGGTATCTCCTTATAGTGATGAGGAATTGGAACATTTCCGCCAGATCATTATTAAGAAAAGAGATGAAGCTGAGAACGATTTGAACATGCTTGTTCAAACCCTAAAAGACAATACCGAAAACTCTTCCGATGAATCGGCCTATTCATTTCATATGGCTGATGCCGGTACTGACGCCCAGGAACGGGAGAAAACGTACATGCTTTACAATCGTACACGTAAATTTATTAAATACCTTGATGATGCTTTAAAACGTATTGATAACAAAACTTACGGCGTGTGCAAGGTAACCGGAGAGAAGATCTCTAAAGGGCGTCTTGAGTCTGTTCCACACACACAAATTAGTATTGAAGCTAAATTAAAAACCCAAAGGTAAACATTGGCATTGAATAAATCTAAACTGTCGGCTTTTTCCCTTGCAGTTTTTGCTGTTATCGTACTTGATCAAATCAGCAAATATGTAATTCGAACCACACCCACTTTACATAATTATCAAATTATAGAAGGATGGCTTGCGTTTCATTATACACAAAACCCTGGCATGGCACTTGGGATTAGCTGGGCAGATACCTGGATTATTAGTTTAATAGCCATTGTAGCCACTGTTGTCATTATAGTATTCATTTTCAAAACTATGCAGTCAGCCACTATCGGCTATATGATATGCATGGGGTTGATTATTGGCGGTGCCCTCGGTAATATTATCGACAGGCTGTTTATGGCCAGGATTGAAAATTACGGGACGTTCCTGGACGGGCATGTTGTCGATTTTATCCATTTCACATTAACCATCAATGGTTTTCGTATCTTTCCCTATATTTTTAATATAGCAGACGCCGCAATCAGTGTTTCCATTTTTACCCTTATCTTGTTTTACAAGCAGTTAATGCCTGAAGCTTCACAGGGAAAAGAACCCGGGAATGAAGGTGGAAATGAGGCCCAACAGGAAGAAAAACGGGAACAGAATCATCAACAAGAAAAGCCCCGTATTGATCCGCCGGAGGGCAGCCACCGGGAAAAAGAATCATGAAATACGGTTTTTATGACTTCTTTACAGCAAATATATTCTGAGGTACTGGTACGCCATTTTAAGGAGCCGGCTCACAAAGGGAGGCTAACTAATGAAACCCTCTATGAAACGGGATATAATCCCAAGTGCGGGGATGTCATCAATCTCAGCATCAGCTGCGTAGATGATGGCACCATCCAAGAAATTATGTTCGATGGCAAGGGCTGCATGATCTGCCAGGCTTCAGCATCCATTCTTACCCGGCAGGTGAGAAATATCACTTCGGATGAAGCTAAACAGCTCATTCATGAAGTAGAAAAACTGTTCGATAAAGAACATATCGGTGAAATACCTCTGCCTGATGATGTTAAAGCATTAGGGTCCATTAGCCGGTATCCCACCCGCAAACAATGTGTGACTTTAGCCTGGCAAACGTTGGGAAGAGCACTTCAAAGGCACTACAGCAGATAAATTACATACTGTCGGGTGCAGAAATGCCCAGGATACCTAATCCATTGGACATCACTTGAGCCACGATAAGAAGCAAACCAATCCTTGCACGAGCCAGCTCCTGTTCTTGTCCTAATATGTGGCAATCGTGATAAAACTTATGAAAATCACTCGCCAAATCGTTCAGATAATTAATGAGGCGGTGAGGCTCCTTACTAACGGCTGCACCTTCAATAGAATCCGGGAATTCCGATATCCGCTTTATCAGTCTGGTTTCTGAAGGATGCTCGAGTTTGGTATAATCTGCCGCCCCTTTATAATCATATTCTTCAGAAGCTTTTCTGAAAATACTTTTGATTCTGGCGTGTGCATACTGAAGGTAGAAGACCGGGTTTTTCTCACCGGCTTCTTTGGCCTGGGCAATATCAAATTCAAGATGTGTATTGGGCGAGCGCATCAGGAAGAAAAAGCGTGTCACATCAGCCCCGACTTCATCCATAAGCTCATCCAGGGTAACATAATTGGCTTTACGGGTACTCATTTTGAAAGGCTTGCCTTCCATCACTATAGTAACGAATTGATAAACCAACACGTCTACTTTTTCAGGATCATAGCCCATAGCTGCAAGTCCGGATAATACATCAGGATACGTGGCAATGTGGTCGGCCCCGAACACGTCGACACAAAGGTCGTAGCCCCGGTCTAGTTTATTGGCATGATATGCAATATCAGGAAGCCGGTAGGTGGGCTCTCCGGTGCTTTTCTTCAGTACGGTATCCTGATCTTTCCCGAATCTGGTCGTTTCAAACCATACGGCACCATCTTTTTTATAGATCAGGCCTTTTTGATCAAGCTTTTCCAAAACACTTTCAATGGCGCCGCTTTCATAAAGCTCCTTTTCATTAAAAAATGCGTTCATTTTGATGTTCATTCGCTGCAGCGTATTATCAATATCCTTGAAAATAGCCGATTCCGCAGCTTCTTTAAATTCTTTTTCGGGAGAAGCTTTCTTGAGCTTGTCGCCATATTGTTCCTGAAGTGTTAAGGCCACATCCCGGATATACTCCCCTTCGTATCCCCCATCAGGGAATGCTGCATCCTCTCCCAGCAATTCCAAATAACGGGCCTGCACACTTTCGCCAAGCACCCGCATCTGACGCCCCGCGTTATTAAAATAGTACTCGCGGTCAACCTGGGCCCCTGTCCATTCGAGTAATCGGGCAATGGTATCACCCAATACGGCATTTCTTCCGTGGCCAACGGTAAGAGGCCCTGTTGGGTTTGCGCTAACGAACTCTATCTGTATTCGCCGCCCTTCATTTAAAATGGACTTCCCGAAATCTTTACCGGTTTTCTCAACCACAGAAAGCACCTCATGCAAACCCGCATCAGCATATTTGAAATTGATAAACCCTGGTCCGGCTATTTGTATTTCCTTAATCTTTGAGGCATCATAATCGATAGCCTCTACAATCTCTTCGGCTATTTTACGGGGTGATCTCTTCAGTGGCTTGGCCAGCTGAAGGGCTATATTTGTAGCCGCATCACCATGTTCGGGAATCCGGGGCTTTTCAATTGTAACGGGTGGAAGCTCAATATCACCGCCAACTTTCCTGACTGCTTCAGTTACAATTTCCGTGAGGTAAGATTTCATGTATCCTTTAATTTTTTGAGTGCGTAATATACGGTTTTATCCACCAGACTCTCTAGGACTTCCGGAATTTCTACTATAAATTTCTTCGGGAACAGCAATGCAGAGTTGATTATCTTTTGGTAAACAAAACAACGGACATCATTATTATCATGGGTTTTTTAGATTTTATAGCTTTACTTATTGTGGCAGGACTTTGTGGTGCAATAGCTCAAGCTATTTTGGGCTACCAGCGCGGTGGCTGTTTACTTTCTATGGGCGTTGGATTTCTGGGCGCATTAATTGGATCATGGCTGGGACGAGCCTTAAACCTCCCGGAGTTATTTGTCTTCTCCGCCGGGGAGGTACAATTTCCCATTGTCTGGTCAATTGTCGGGGCCAGTATTTTTATTTTTGCAGTAAACCTGATTAACTCACGTAAGAGGCCCAGAGTTTAAAACCTGTATCCTGCATGGAACTCCACCAGCAAAGGATGCCTTCGGCTGCCCATCAACGTAAGCGACAACGGGCCCAACATCGTATTTGCCGCAAGGGATACATCCCATCCCATTGTAATTTCTTCGGGATTAAAAGTAAGTTGCTCAAAAGCATTACCTGCATTGCTTCCAAATATCACATAACGATCATCAAGAACTTCTAAACGTATTTTTCCCTGAAGGGATGCCACCGATTGCCCGGCTAACTCATTTAAATTATATCCTGAGAATTTAGGATAGCCGCCCAGGAAAAACTGATGGTGGAACGGGAGATCAGGGCCAAAGGCATGCCCGAGTATCACATTATTTTGCATCACCACATTATCATTAATCGGATAATAGCCGCTCCAGTCAAATTGATGCCTGCTAAAAGAAATATATCCCAGGCGGGGAAGTGAGAATTCAGATCGTATGTTTACAGAATGCCCAGTATTGGGATATACTGCTCTATCGAAAGAATCAAGCCAAAAGGTGCCAAACAAACTTGTGAAAGAAGACCATCCATCGGCAGAGCGTTCCGGCCCGATACGGGTTGAGGGATTAAAAACCTCCTGACGTATACCCACTCCGCCCATGGCAAGTGATGAAAACATTGTTCCCAGAAAAACCTCTGATGAAATTGCATCGGTATTGATATTTGCCGTCCTGCTGCGGTTATCGTACTGATCGATAGAATAGCGCGTAAAGTTCAGATCCACTCCGGTGCCCAGCTTGGGGCTATTCCCAAAATAGCTAAAATGCTGGGCATCGAGCTCTAACTGCTCACCAAAGCGGGCATTCAGGCGCATTGTAGAATTACGATACCATACATTACGGAACGTCGTATTTAGTAATAGGGAAGCTCTGGTCCAGCTGTCATAACGAAACCCAAAACGCAGTAAGTCGCGGGAATCTTCTGTCACATCCACAATCAAGCGGTAATGATCATCGGAATTTATTAGGCGATATGACACATGGCTGAATACCTGCAACCCATGCAGGCGGGCTATACTTTCTTCAATTTGGGCAAAAGTAACAGGGGATTCATTTCCGAGGTTTAAATCCTTTAACGCCTGTTCTTCGCTTAACTGAACCAAGCCGTTGAACGATACCTCCTGAACATTAAAAGAATCAGGATTTTTATCCCTTTGGAGCTTTTTTAGTTCTCTGTTCCTATTTAAAGAGTCTGCAAGGTGTTTTAACTCATCATAATTCTCCCGGGCCATATCCTCGCCTAGCTGAATAATGTTTTCAGCCTCACCAAAATCAAGTGTCGTATAATCACCCAGATCCGGATGAAGCAGAAAATCACTTATTAATTCCTGCCCCTTCATGTTTCTCGACATTTGAAGGCTGATGGTTTGATTTAAAACATCACCCAGGCTCACCAGATTTTCAGCGTCTAAAAGTTGTGTACTGGCATTTACTGCTAGCGTGTAGGTTGCACCTAAATCCAAGGCATCCTGTACCGGGAGATTCCTAACCAAACCTCCGTCTACCAGTATGCGTCCGTCTTTTTCTACTGGTGTAAATATGCTGGGCAAAGCAATACTCGCCCGTAATGCCTCTGGCAAAGAACCACTATTAAAAACTACTGCTTCTCCGGTTTCAAGATCAGTGGCTATGCATGCAAAAGGAATGGGTAGGTCATTAAAATCCAGTGAATCATGATACGGCCAGGTAAGGCGCGTGAGCAGCAAACTTATTTTTTGGCCGGTAACAAGCCCGGTAGGCAAACCGACGGATGCGTTTTTAATAGGCAGGGAAACCAGAAATTTACTATCCCACATTTTCTCCTCGATCGGGATATAACGCCTATTGACATCATCAGAAAAAAGAGCCTGCCAATTGGTCTCGAGGATCACTTTTTCCAGCTCATCAGCGCTATATCCAAGCGAGTGCAAGGCTCCGATAGCGGCTCCCATTGAAGTGCCGGTTATGACATCCACCGGCATATTTACCTCTTCCAGTACTTTTAAAACACCAATGTGGGCAAAACCTTTAGCCCCTCCGCCGCTCAAGACCAAGCCCACCTTATCTTCCTGTGCCCGAACTTTGATGGAACCTGCCACTAGAAAAATCAGAATAAATAACCCAGAGAGAAATGTGGAACAGTAGCGATTTAAAGTATAATTGAGAAACAACATCCTTTATAATAACATTATTCTTAACCAACCTTTTTATAAAAATTAGATCAGCACTCTGCAATTTCTTCTTTTGTAATAATAATATCTGGTAGAGTAACTGTAAAAGCAGTTCCCACGCCCACTTCACTTTCAACAGATATTTCTCCCTTATGAAGGGCAATCATTTCCATACACAGTTTCAGGCCAATGCCCGCACCTTTTTCATCCTGAGTTCCAATTGTGCTGGTGATATGATTTTCCTGGAACAAATACTGTTGATCTTGTTCTGTAATACCGACTCCCGAATCGGTTACGCGAAGGCGCAGGTCTTTCCCAACTTGTAATACTTCAACCACAATGTTACCCCCCGGCTCTGTAAACTTAATGGCATTGCTAATCAAGTTTTGAATGATAGACTTAAGCATATTAGAATCCGCTATAGCCGTTACATTTTCGCTGCCGTTGTATCTGATATTTAATTTTTTATCTGCTGCCGTATCATTCAATAATTTTAAAACACATTTTACGGTATCATCCAATACAAGCTTCTGTGGTTCGAACTTTAGATTTCCAGTTTGTATTCGCGCCCACTCCAGCATATTCTCGAGTTGTTCGAGAAGCTTTTCAGCAGAATGATTTATATGCTGAATCATTTCCTTTTTCTCATACTCAGTGTAAGAATCAAATTCATCGATCATCACGCGGGTGAAACCTAAAATACTATTAAAGGGTGTTTTTAGATCGTGAGAAATCAGAGAATATAGTTTACCTTTATTTTTAATAAGTATTTCAAGTTCATTGACTTTCTTTATTAACTCTTTCTCAATAGCTATTCGCCTGCTAATTTCCACCTTCTGTTGGTTATTAGCTTCAGTTAGCTTTGCTGTAATTGAAGATACCTGCTCTGCCCATCTCTGATTTCGTTTGTGCAGTACCAACGGACGTATGTAAAAACCTGCTAAGATAACAAGAGAAATCACAATAAAATACCCCCCATAGGCCCACCAGCTAAGCCAAAAAGGCGGTTTTATTTCAAACGGAATTGTTAATGGTTCGCCCCAGTTATCTGAACTTCCAGTTGTTCTAATTTGAAAAGCATAACTGCCGGCTTTATTTAAATAATAAGTATAAGAAGTGCTTTTAGTAGGTTCTGACCATTTATCATCCATACCCATAATTCGGCTTTGGTATGTTATGTTACCCAATGAAGTCGTATACGGGAGAAAATTGAATGAGAAATGTGTTGTGCCATTTGGTAAGATTTTTTTAGCAGACGAATAGTATACGGAATCATCAGCCGACCACGAAATCAATTCGGATAAAGGAACATCAGCATTCAGTAAAGTTTCTTCCGTTTTTTGCTGATAGTAAACGTATGCACTCACTGGTGATGGCGCTGAATAAATGATCAGCACCCAATATAAGCAGGATATACATGTTATTAATCTCATGTTAAACTATGGTTAGGTTGAATGGCGTTAACAGAGCTTTGTTTTTATGACCGTATCACAATTTGAATTCAACAAAAGCTAAGCTCTCTTTTGAGATTAAGGATTATTAATGTATTAAATGTGCCATAATAATATGCAGGCGTGCCATAATTGCGTAGTGGTTTTGCAGTTGCATCTTTTCTATTCATATTGTTATAAAAAGATTTGGCGAAAGAATTCACCGGATTTACCGGCCTGTCTATTGATTAGAAAAAATTAATGAGTAAAGTTCTAGGAAAACAATTAGTTTAATGAAGTTGTATTAATATTATGTTTTATGAACACGCGATATATTTACCAGGAGCACCAAGAGTATCTCATGTTGGTACCCATTCATTTATTTAGCTACACTATCTCTATCTAAGTCATTGTCTATTTGTAAAAAGATTGAGTATGACCAACAATTCTTCACATTAAACTCATTGAAGTATTCTCGTTAACCGGTTTTTCAAAATTCTTTGGCTAACGAATTAATCACTTTAGCTACAGAAGTTTAATGCTCCGTTCACCAAAAAAAACCACATGTTAAAAAAGCTACTGTTTATTTCTGTAATACTTATTTCGGGCTGCACTCAAATTGAGCCCGAGCAGCCAGCAGCAGCATATAATTTTGATCTTAAAGAAATTCAGGAACGTGGCACACTTTATGCCATAACCAGTTACAGTCCACTTAGTTATTTTATCTATCGTGGTGAACCCATGGGATATGAGTATGAGTTGCTGACGTTACTTGCCGATGAGCTTGAAGTTGACCTGGAGCTTATTGTGGCAACAGATATAAGCCAAATGATGGAAATGCTTAATAACGGCGAGGGAGACCTTATCGCTTTCAGCCTTACTATCATGAATACCAGAGCCGAACAAATAGCTTTCACAGCTGCATTAAACACTACTCGTCAGGTCTTGGTCCAGCGTAAACCTGAAAACTGGCGTTCCATGAGGCTGCATGAAATTGAACAAAGCATGACCCGGAATCCGATTGAACTGAACGGGGAAACCATACACGTTCGGAAAGGCTCATCTTATGTGCCCAGATTAGAAAACCTGGGGGACGAAATAGGGGGGCATATAAATATAGTGGAGACAAGTAGTGATGAAACAACAGACGATCTAATAAAACTTGTCGCAGAAGACAGCCTGAAGTATACAATATCTGATGAAAATATTGCAAAGGTGAACCAGTCTTATTATCCTAATATTGATATCACTACAGCCATCAGCCTCCCCCAACAAACAGCTTGGGCTACACGCAAAAATTCACCTGAGTTGCTTAATGCTGTCAATGATTGGATTATTGAAATGCAAAGGGGGGCAGATTATTACGTTATTTATAACAAGTATTTCGAGAACAACCGCGCCTACCAGGCCCGTGCTCAAAGCGATTTCCTGTCATTTCAAGGTGGGCAGATTTCGGAATATGATGAGCTGATTATTCAATATTCAGAAGATACAAATCTGGACTGGAAACTTCTAGCTGCGCTTATTTATCAGGAATCTGAATTTAATCCAAATGCGGTCTCTTGGACAGGAGCTACAGGTTTGATGCAATTAATGCCACGGACAGCAAGGGCTTACGGAGCTAATAATCCTTCTAATCCGGAAGAGAATATCAAGGCAGGTTCCAATTTCATTAAGTGGCTTGAAAATTACTGGGTCGATAAAATTGACGATGAAAAGGAACGAATGAATTTTGTTCTGGCTTCCTATAATGTTGGTCAGGGCCACGTGCAAGATGCCCGCCGCCTTACTGAAAAGTATGGTGGTGACCCGGATATGTGGAATGATGTTTCAGAATACCTGTTGAAAAAATCTGAAGAAGAATTCTATAACGATGAGGTTGTCCGATATGGCTATTGCCGTGGGGAAGAACCGGTTAATTATGTGCGTGATATAAAGTATATCCATAAACACTATGAAAGAGTGGCCAAGCTCTTTGAATTGTATAATTACGATACAGAATGGGCCATAAATTAGTTATTCCCCTACCCTTAGGGGAAAACTTTCTTATCCCCTGATTTCCTTATCCCCGCTGCAATAACTTTTTAGTTATACCTCGACGTAATAATCTCTTGATCATTAGAATTAGCTTAAGAATGCATATCTCAAAATGATGCTAATTGCCTAATCGTTTCCTACTTACTGGTGGCATCAGTTCAACATGATTCTACAAATCTGCTAATAGGATATCTAAGAGAGAAACAATGAGATCCATCTGGAATGGAACAATAGGGTTCGGGTTGGTCAGCATCCCTGTAAAATTATATAGTGCAACAGAACAGACAAGGATTGATTTGGATATGCTCGATAAAGAGGACCTGTCTAAGATCAAGTATCAACGTATTAATGAAAATACGGGGAAAGAAGTTAAATGGTCAGATATTATAAAAGGATACAAAATAGATGGCAGTTATGTGGTGCTAACGGATGAAGATTTTGAAAAGGCCAATGCCAAAAAAAGCAAGTCGATTGAAATAGATGATTTTGTTGAGGAAAAAGAAATAGACAGTGTCTATTTTGATAAGCCTTATTACCTGGAACCTTCAGAGTCCGGAAGAAAACCTTTTGCCCTGCTCCGGGAAGCTTTAAAACAAACAGGAAAGGTAGGTGTGGCCACTTTTGTACTGCGCCAAAAGGAAAATCTGGCGATCCTAAGGCCTATGAAAGAAGCTATAGTGCTTAATAAAATTCGTTTCCAAAGCGAAGTGCGAGATATCAGCGAATTAAATCTTCCCAAGGATATCGACCTGGATAATAAGCAACTGGATATGGCTATTCAGTTAATAGACCAGTACACCACCGAGTTCGACATTAGTGCCTACAAAGATAGCTACACCGAAGAACTCCATAACCTGATTAAGCAAAAAATGGAGGGCCAGGAACCGGAACTACCTAAAATGGAAGCTGCACCTACCAAATCCAAAGACCTTATGGCTCAATTGAAAGCCAGTCTGGAGCAGAAAAAACAAAAAGTTTCATGAATTCATGAAATGTTATACAGTACATGTCGCTTAACCAGTATAAACAAAAACGCGATTTTAAGAGCTCACCAGAGCCCGGGGCGGCAGATAAAACCAATAGCTACCTGGATAACCATCGGTTTGTAGTTCAAAGGCATGACGCTTCCCGGTTACACTACGACCTACGCCTTGAAGTTAATGGCGTGCTTAAAAGCTGGGCTATTCCCAAAGGCCCCTCCCTGAATCCTGATGATAAACGACTAGCCATAAATGTTGAAGATCATCCTATGGAATACATAGATTTCGAAGGCGAGATACCCAAAGGAAACTACGGCGCCGGTATCGTTGAAATATGGGATTCCGGAACATATGAGGTGATGGAAACATCAGATAATGATCAGGAAATACTTAAGAACCTGGATCAGGGTATGCTTAAATTCCGCCTAAACGGCGAAAAGCTCAAAGGCGGCTTTGAATTGATCCGCATCAAAAACGACTCCAACACTTCATGGCTTTTTCGAAAAAGAAAAGATGAATTTGCCGTACATCAGCCTTATAGCAGCGAAGATTTTCCTCCCCAAAGAATCCAGGCAAGATTAAGGCAACTGATTTCTGATTCGGAGCCCAAAACCCCGCCTCCCCGTCTTCAACCTATGCTGGCCAAGGTGAAGAAAAAGCCCTTTGACGACCCGGATTGGATCTTTGAAATAAAATGGGATGGGTACCGCACGATTGCCGAGGTAGAACGAGATCAGATTGAATTGCTTTCGCGCAATGGCCTGAAAGTGAGCAAAAAATATAAAACCATCACCGAGGAGTTAAAAAAGGTCCGGTATAATGCCATCTTAGATGGAGAGCTTGTCATATTGGACGAAGAAGGGCATGCTAATTTTCAAGAGCTTCAGCATTATGATGAAAATAAAGCTAATAACTTATGCTATTACGCTTTCGACCTGCTTTACCTGGAAGGACAAAATCTGCTGTCGGTTCCCCTGATAAAAAGGAAAAAACTGTTAAAGGAGATTTTACCCGAATCTTTCAAAATTTTATATAGTGATCATATAGTCGGTGAGGGAATATCATTTTTCGAGATGCTCCGAAGTAAAAGCATCGAAGGGATGATGGCAAAATACGCCCACTCAAAATATATTCCCGGCAAAAGAAGCAGTGAGTGGCTTAAAATTAAAGCAGAAAACCGACAGGATGCGGTTATTGGAGGGTTTACCGAGCCCAAAGGTTCCCGGGAGTATTTTGGCTCATTAATATTAGGGGTCTATGTAAACGGCGAGCTTCAATTTATCGGACACAGCGGAGGTGGGTTCAGTAACAAAAGTTTATCGGATATTCTGAAAAGGCTAAAGCCGCTCAAACGCGAACAATCCCCTTTTAAAGGGCCTGTAAATACGAATGCACCAGTTACCTGGGTAGAACCGGAACTGGTTTGTGAAGTCTCGTACACGGAATGGACCAGGGATGGCCATATGAGACATCCAAAGTTTTTGGGGCTGAGATTAGACAAAGATGCCCGGGAGGTGGTTCTGGAGGCGGAAATTCCGGATGACAATATTCTTTTGGCGGACAATAAAGATGAACCGAAAAACAAGAAAGTAGAAGTTGAAGGTCATACCCTTGCACTAACCAACCTGAATAAGCTGTATTGGCCGGATGAGAAGTACACAAAAGGTGATTTGATAACTTATTATGATGATGTGGCAGATTTTATTCTCCCTTATTTAAAAGATCGCCCGGAATCGTTGAATCGCCATCCCGAAGGGATTACCAAAGAAGGGTTCTATCAGAAAGAGATGGGGGATCTTGCGCCCAAATGGGCCGAAACAATCTCCATCTATTCGGATACGGGAAAAAAGGAAATCCAATATCTGCTTTGCCAAAACAAGGCCACCCTTATTTTCATGGCCAATCTGGGTTGCATTGAACTTCACCCCTGGAATTCCCGGATCCAATCGCTCGATAACCCCGATTACATTGTAATTGATATAGATCCGGGGGGTAACTCGTTCGAAGACACTACAAAAACAGCCCTGACAGTTAAAAGCGTTTTGGATGATGCAGGCATTCGGGGATATTGCAAAACATCCGGTTCATCCGGGATACATATTTTTATTCCACTCGGAGCCCGATATCCGGATGAGCAGGCTCGAAATTTTGCACACCTAATTGCCCAGCTTACCCATGAGCGTATCCCTGAAATAACCAGTATGGAAAGGAGCCCTAAGAAACGGAATAATAAAATTTACCTGGATTACCTTCAAAATAAAACCGGACAGACTCTTGCCGCCACTTATAGTGTCCGTCCCAAACCGGGGGCTACGGTTTCTACACCAGTTACCTGGGCTGAACTGGAAAAAGGGATACATCCGTCCATGTTTAACATTTTTACTGTTCCTAAACGAATAAAGAAAACAGGTGATTTGTTTAAGGACGTCCTGGGAGAAGGAGTAGACATCGAGCAAGCTATTTCCAATCTCGCGGGCTGAAAGAAATCATAAAGAACATTAAATGCATTGCCTAAAAGAAAGCCGAAAAAAGGTGCGCGGTAAGCAATACCAGCAGTGCGGCAATCATTGCCATCCCAATGGGAGCACCCAATTCAAAGGCCTGGAACAGTACCCCACCGCACACTGATGCAAGAATGGAAGTCGAAATGCTGCCGAAGCGGCTTATGTATGCATCTTTGGTTAACCAGGAATAGATTATACCAATTACCAAACCTAGTATCACAAACCAGCCAAACGTTTCCAGATCAACCATAGCACTGAGCCCCTCTTTGGTATTATAAAAAATAGTCTATGTACCCGAATTCCGGGTGGGATGTATGCAAACAAACCTGCCCCGGCTGGGGTTCAGGTTAATTACATTATACAAAAATACATAAGATTTATGAACTATTTTGTAACGTCTTTTGATAATTTATCGGCAGCTGATGGTTATCAACCCAAAATAGTGCGGAAAATTAACTTATCGCTTAACACAGATAACACAATTAAAAAAATACCTGAAAAAAGATAGCCCGCGTACATATCTTTGTTATCGGTGTACCGGATCTCTTCCACTTCGCTTTTTTCCAACTGGTCAATTTCATCATATACCTGACGCAGAGATTCATTATCTGTTGCCCGGAAATAGGATCCTCCCGTTTGTTCGGCGATTTGCGTCATCATTCCCTCGTCAATATCCACTTTTATATTATGGTAGCGCCGCCCAAAAATAGGATCATCAATCGGATATGGGGCTGTATCTTCAGTAGAGCTGGCCCCAATAGTGTAAACTCTAATATTATGCGCTTTAGCCAGTTCAAGGGCTGTCATAGGGTCAATTTCTCCGGCATTATTCTCCCCATCGGTAAGCAAAACAATAACCCGGCTTTCCGCATCACTGCCTTTAATCCTGTTCACAGCAGTAGCCAGACCCATCCCTATGGCAGTACCGTCACTTACGATGCCAAGATCTACCTTATCCAGCATACCTTTCAGCATATTATGGTCGAGCGTGAGCGGACTAATTGTAACGGCTTCCCGGGCAAAAACAACGGCTCCCACGCGATCAGAATTCCGGGCATCCACAAACTCCTGAGCAATTTTTTTCACGGCAACAAGGCGGTTTGGCGTTAAATCTTCGGCCAGCATGGATGATGATATATCAAGGGCCAGTACAATATCAATTCCCTCAACACTGCGCTCAACAGTTACATTTTCCTCCTGTGGCCGCGCAAGGGCCAGGATGATAAAAGCAACGGCAAAGAGCTGAATAGCGGATGTAGCCCACATACCGTGTGATCGCCAATTACCCGGCAGATCCTTCATGCTTTTCACATCCGAGAAAGTAAGATTTGCATACTTTTTCCTGGTATAATACCATATCTGACTGCCGCCAATCAACGGCAATACCAACAGCATCCAAAGCCATTCCGGGTTAGCCCAATTCATAAATATAAAAGGTATAAAGTTAAATTTTCTTTCTGTATCGGTGTTTTCCCGCAACTACTGTACAAAACGTAACCAGCACTGTTTAAATATACTCACTTCTTAACTTTCCGGCATCTACATCCTGCACTATACAGCAGATTAACCCCGCCGGCTACACCCCTACTAAAGTTTGGGCCGATGAATGGGCAACGTTTCTAAATCACAGCCACCGGCATTTACAACTTCCGGCTAACCCCTATCACAAATCGTGCGCCGAAATCGTCTTCATCTTGCAGGTCATGCAGGTAAAAGGGCATGCGGACACTCACCTCTAAATTCTGCAAAAAGTGGCCTTGCGGGCGCCATCGGTTAAAAGCTGACCATGAAGATAAATCATAAATAATGCCGGTACCGACGCTTGCCATAATATTGTTCGGGCGATTTTCGTCAAAAACGGGAAAATCATCCATAAAGTCGCCCGACCAGCTCTTACCGAGCCCGGAGAATAGTTCCAGCGATACGGGCCCAAGCCCATTTTTACCATCAAAGGGTTGCCAGGTGTTCCAAAAGGTCATGCTAAAGAAGTTGTTTCCATACACATCCGGTGAACCAATGCCTGTAAGGCCATAGCCCAATAGCCCGTTTCCATTATTGGCCGCCAGATTAAGATCCTGTGTTAGCTCGCTGCTCATATTGGCAGTGCTCCAGTAAGTCTCATCGTTCCACATTTCTTCAGTGGTCGGGCGTGAAACGGACCATCGGTATTGGATGGGCATCGATTGTGATCCCATATCGAATGACAGGCCAAAGCGTGAGGATAGTTTTTCAGCAGGCTCATAGGTGCGGTTGGCTTCAAAAGAGCTTCGCCCTGCCGATGAATAATCTCCATAGCTCGCACCGGTCAGATTTATTCTAAAGCCGTTTACTAAAGGATTTCCCTGGGTATAGGTTATATCCAGCCCCCATACGTCGCCCTCTGACCACAAGTTTTGCAGGGCATCAGCAAACCGGTCTGCTGTTTTTGCCTGATGAAAAGCCGAAACGCGGATTTCACGAAAAGTATCTTCCAGTAACCCAAATTCCCCAAATTGCTTGCTGAATGCTAACCTCTCCTCAAAAACACCGTAATACCGTTTTATCCCCGCTTCCAAATAGCTTTCCAAACCAAACTGATCCAGTTTTTTTCGGTACTGCAAGTTGTAATCAATGTCCGTTTGGGCTGCGGAGTAATCATCGAAGCTTCCGGATGTTACAAATACGGACGCTTCCAAAGCATGGTTTTCTAACAGATACGACCCGTATGAGCTAAATCCTACCCGCGCCCCTGCATTCTCGCCATACCATACCGCCGGCCGATAACTGTACCCGTAATGTCCCCAGTCCGGTTGTGCAGGCTGCATAAATTCCGCTTCTATAGGAAACGGGCGTACATTATTCAACCTGTTATGATCAGCCATCCGCATGGAAGGATCAATCTCAAACCGAACGGCCCGCTGCCCATTATTTGGTATGGTTACTTCATAAAATGGATGTGTCCACGGCCATGCGTCGGCTGTGATTCTTTCCTGCTCCAAATCTTCGGGTTCTTTTTCACCCAGCATAAGACCAAGGGGAATGTAAACCATCACATTTTCCCCGTTATCAAACAGTATTTCCAGGTCTACCGGCATTATATGCTCATCTTTTCGCTCAAGCCTGACGGTAAGGCTATCTCCGCCTTGATCAATATTGTCAATGGCATAATCTATTGTACGGGTTGTACCCGCGGCATAGTCAAAATACCAGTCCAGGATCAGCCCGCTTTCTTTTTCCACTACCCTTTTAAAGTCAGTCGGATTAGGATGACGAAATTTCCATTCGTCGAAATATCGTCTCAGCGATCGCTGCAGAATATCATCGCCAACCACATAACCGAGCTGATGCAAGAACATGGCACCTTTTGAATAGGAAGCCACACTGAATGCAAAGTTGGTCGCAAAGTGATCGGAATGAGTTAACAAAGGTTCTTCAAGACCAGCGTCTACAATACTAAAATAACGCAGGTAACTGTTCCGCAACGGGTCGCCTTGTGTATTAAAAAGATGCTGCATTGTATAACTCGAAGCATATGAAGTAAATCCTTCATCCATCCAGGAATACAGGCTCTCGTTGGTAGCCAGTGTCGTTTGATACCACATATGCGCCAGTTCGTGTACCGTAACCGCCACAAGGCTGTAAAGCAACCGGTGCCCCGTAATGAGCGTTGCCATGGGATATTCCATACCGCCGTCACCACCCTGAATCACCGAAAACTGTTCATAAGGATATTCCCCATAGTTTTCACTCATATATTCTATGGCGTTCAAAGTTAAATCGCCCAAGACTTCCCAATCCCTGGTTTGTGGCCCTTCCACATAAAACAAATGCACCCGGGGCCCTTCCTTCCGTTGATAAATTTCGTGAGTAAATTCCTCATCGGCTCCCCACATGAAATCAATAACATTGGGGGCATAAAAATGCCAAGTAAGCTCGTTGCCATCAGGTCGGATTACCTTTATGCCGGGCTCTTCATAGCCATGGCCGATCTCCTCAGGGTTTTGCAGATATCCTGTCCCGCCAATAGTATAGGATGAATCCATAGTGATTTTGACATCAAAGTCACCAAAAACCCCCTGGAACTCCCGCCCAACATATGGATGGGTATGCCAGCCTTCATAATCATACTCCGCCATCTTCGGATACCATTGCGCCATCGAATAAGCAATGTCTTCCTGATTGTCTCTCCCGCTCCTGCGAATTTGCACCGGTACCTGCCCCTCGAACTCAAGGTCGAATTCTGCCTGACTATCAGGAAGAATAGGCTCCTCCAAATTCACGATCAGTACGGTTTGCTCAACCCGGTAATCGACATCACGGCCATTGTGCCTCAAAGAAAGGATTTTCTGGTATCCAATCTCTTCATCGCCAAGTTGCAATATGCGGTCACCAACGCGGGAGTCAGGATCAACTATCGTCCTGGACCGGATATCCATCAGGCTATTAGGCTGGAAAGCATTAAAATACAGATGGTAGTATACCCTATCGAGCGTATCCGGCGAGTTATTGGTATAAACAACACTCTGAGTACCCGTTAAAATATGATCTTCAACATCCAAATGGACATCCATATCATATTCTATAAACTGTTGCCAGCGATCAAAATGGTTCTGTGCATCAGTTGTTTCAGCACAGATAAAGAGTACAGCGGTAGATAACAGAACGAGCGATGGTATTCGCATTTATAGCCTATATATATTTCACGATTTAGCTGATAGAATTACCCTAATATTTTATGGAGGGCCAGCTTATTGAAACTTTTTCAGCTTAGGGGTATCAAGCTGCTCATAAGCTTGCTTAACATCCTGGGCAGCATCTAATCGGCAAAGCAGCAGGGCGTCTTCGGTTTCTATAAGCGCGATGCCTTGTAAACCTACCATGGCTACCAACTTATCGTTAGGAGTCGAAATATAGCAGTTATCGGAATCAACCAGGGTATAGTTTTCAGCCTGAACAACATTGCCGTTCTCATCTTTATCTTCTAATTCATAAAGGGCCATCCAACTACCCACATCATTCCAGCCGAAATCGCCGGGGACTACATAAACGGCTTCCGCTTTTTCCATGATGCCGTAATCAATTGATATGGAGATACAATTCTGGTAAAACTGATGAATAGCTTTGTCACGGTCTCCATCTTGCAATTCATGTCTTACCTTTACGGCTTCCTCATGAACCTCTGGCAAATAATTTTGAAACGCCTTAAATATAGTTTGGACTTTCCAAATAAACATGCCGCTATTCCAAAGAAAGTCACCTGATTCCAGAAATTTTACCGCTGTGCTGATATCTGGTTTTTCAGCAAACGTTTTTACAAGGTGCACAGGCACGTTCTGATCGGTAACGTCTTCTTTGTCATTTATTTGAATATACCCGTAACCGGTTTCCGGTCGGCTCGGTTTGATACCGATGGTTACCAGGCTCTCATCTTTCTCGGCTTTCTCTATAGCCACCGAAAGTATCTTCAAATAGGTTTTCTCATCATTAATATAATGATCTGCCGGTAAGACAACCAAAGTAGCATCCGGGTCTTTGTTCAGCAGCCAGGCTGCAGCAAAGGCTATACAAGGAGCCGTATTGCGGGCAACAGGTTCCCCGATAATGTTTTCATCCGGAATCGCCGGGATCTGTTCCTTAACCAGACCCGTATAATCTTGATTGGTAATAACCAGTGTCCGCTCTACGGGTATAATGGGTGAAATACGGTTTATCGTATTTTGGAGAAGGGTTTTATCACCTATTAAATTTAAAAACTGCTTTGGGTTAGCTTTTCTGCTTTTCGGCCAGAAGCGGGAACCGACTCCCCCCGCCATAATGAGCGCGTAAACCATATTCGGTATTAATTTGATGAAAATTAGGAAACCGTTAAGGTACCAAAATAAACCCAAAGCTGCATGGTTATACCGAGCTCTGAAGCGAGTTCATTAAAGAGTAATTGTATTTCGGGGCGTTCTCTTTTTAATAGTATTTCTTATAACTGACTTTTAAACCGTTCCCGCAAATCCTGAATATAGATCCCAATCTCATTCCGGAGCTCAAAAAGCCTTTGGTGAACTTCGTAATACCGGGATTGATCCATGAGCTCTTTGTTTTTCAAATTTTGGAGCATCTCAAGCGAAGCATTTGCATACCCAAGAGCTTTTTTGCAGTACACAATATTGGCACCAAGTACGTCAATCTCAAAACCGAAAGAATAGCCCACAGCCAGTTTTGCACTGATGAGTAAAGATTTTGAAATGAAGTTGGTAAATTCTTCATTTTCAAAATAATGAGGTTCTGTTTCCGCAAGTTTCAGCAATTCTGCGCCAACACTTCGTGCTTCCAAATAAACACTCAGGTTTTCTATGGCTCCGTAATCAGACATAGCAAAATCATCGGAAAGCCGTTTCCATTCTTCCCCGTCATCGTCTAAAAATCCCTCTTCTTCTTCAGAATCTTCGAAAAAATCTTCCCATTCGTCTAATTCATCGTCTTCATCAAACATAGAAAAGAACGGATCATTATCATCTTCTTCCTCATCCTCCCAGTCTTCATCATCAGGGAAATATGACTCTTCAATTAACAGTTCTTCTTCAATATAGGCATTCATCACGTCCAGCTTCGAGTTATATTCGTTTAGTAGCCTGAGCCAGCGTGGTTTATCATCCGGCAGACCGGATGTAAAAAAATCTCGCAACTGTTCATTGCGTTGCTCCATTTCTTTAAGATGAACTTCCCACTGGAATTCATCCCAGATTTCATCATCTTTATTGAACATCATTATAGCGCCAAGTTTTTATTAATATTGGAACTTGTATTTTACTTTCTTATTCAAAACGTCAGGGGGAGGTTAATATTTCGATCATCTACTTCGTCACTTATTGTCAAAGCCTCTCCAGTACGTTTACCATCACTTTTGTCATTTTGGGTTCCGCTACATCGGCCGCTGCCAGTATGTCTTTAATATTGACTTTTTCAAGAGCATCAGGGAAACATTCATCCGTAATAGCAGAAATTCCCAGCACCTTCATGCTCATATGTACCGCAGAAATAACTTCGGGAATGGTGCTCATACCAACAACATCACTTCCAATATATCGCAGATATCGGTATTCAGCGCGGGTTTCAAGCATAGGCCCCGGCACTGCCGCGTATACACCCTCATGCATTTTGATCCCGTTATCAAGGGCTGCCTCTTCGGCAAGTTTAATAAGACCGGCTGAATACGGCTCGCTCATATCCGGGAACCGCACCCCAAGCTCCTTATCATTGGGACCCATCAATGGATTGTCGCCGAGTAAATTAATATGGTCTACAATACACATAATATCACCACTGCAATAATTGGGATTCATCCCCCCACAAGCATTGGATACCATTAATGTATGTGCGCCATTCTCTTTCAACACACGCACCGGAAACACAATTTGCTGCATACTGTAGCCTTCATAGTAGTGAAAGCGACCTTGCATAGCTACCACATTTTTACCGCCAAGCGTTCCAAAAAGCAATCGTCCGGCGTGGCTTTCTACCGTTGATGTCGGGAAATTCGGGATTTCAGCATATGAAATGCTTGCCTCCACTTCAATCTGTTCTGCCAGGCGCCCCAATCCAGTGCCGAGAATAATCAGATAATCCGGGCGGCAATCCGTTTGTTCTTGGATGTAGGCAAGCGCCTGTTTCCGCTTTAGGCGGGATTCATCAACAGATTCAATGATCATTTTAAAAGTAATGTAATCGGTTTTGCAAAGAATGTATTGAGTTTGTTCTCTCAGTGTAGAAGGTAAGGAAAATTTAATCAAGGTAATAAACATTCCTCATAATCCACTTCCTTGAAAACCTTTGGGGAAATCTGTATCGATTCAGCTAAAAAAAACGGGCAACCATCGCCTGTTCAAACCCAAAACAAGACCATATCAACACTGTATCAACTCTATATCAACTCTATATCAACACTATATATTTATAGTGTTGATACGGCTTTGAACCGGTTGTTATTGGTGGATGTGTGGGAGGTGATTTCACTTTCTTGTCTTCATTTAGCCCGCTGGAACTGGCGTCTCGCCTGTACCTTCTTTGTCATACGACCTCTGGCCGACAAAGCGTGTATTTAATCAAATATGAGATTTTACTAAGGCGTGTTTTTTATTGCAATCGTTGCATTTGTGATTGGCAGCGGGGGGGACGGCCGGAGGCCGGGGGACAAAGACTGGAACTGGCGAGACGCCAGTTCCGGCGGTTGCGAAATGATAAGTAAATTGGTATCAAATTTTACTAAAGCGGGTTTTTTATTGCAATCGTTGCATTTGAGATTGGCAGCGGGGGGGTACGGCCGGAGGCCGGGGGACAAAGACTGGAACTGGCGAGACGCCAGTTCCGGCGGTTGCGAAATGATAAGTAAATTGGAACTAGCGGATGCGGGATGATAAGTAGATTAGAACTGGCGAGTTGCGGGATGATAAGTAGATTGTAACTGGCGAGTTGCGGGATGATAAGTAGATTGGAACTGACGAGTTGCGGGGTGATAAGGATTTAATAATGCACGCATCAATCAATTTCGTCAAGCAGGTCGTCCATGTCATCGGGATCGGTTGAGAAATATTTTACTTTTTTGTCTTCCTGATCTCGATTTTCTGCATCTTTGCCATCTTGGAACGCCGTTTGTTGAGGATTTTCATCCTGATTTTTAGGCTGAGCGGCAGGTTCTTCTGTTTGGATAGGTTCATATTTTTGAACCGGTTCATCTTCTAGCTTTGGGGCTTTGTAGATGGAGGCTTCATCACGGGTGAATGACTCGAGCGATTCACCGGCCATATCCAGGTAAGACTTCATGCCCCGGATCATTTCCTCGCGGCGGTCCAGCAGTTTTAGAATTCCCATTCTAATTTCACGACGTTGATTTTGGGCCGTTTGAACGATCTTCTCGGCCTCGAGTTCTGCTTTCTGAACCTTGGTGTCAGACTCCAGTGTGGCCCCCTTTATGCGCTGTTCGGCTGAGGATTTGGCTGATTCCAGTGTCTCATGAAGAGACTCCTCCACCTTCTCATAATGCTTAAGTTTATCTTTCAGCCGATTGATTTCACTTTCCTGATCTTTCGTTTTGGTAACAAGGTGTTCCCATTCAGTGGAAATGAGCTTTAGAAAACCTTTTACTTCGGTGATATCATAGCCGCGAAGAGATTTTTCAAAGGTTTGCTGTTTGATTTCAAGAGCGGTCAGATTCATAGTTCATGGGGTTTACTAAGGGTGTGCTGTTTACATTCAATGTATAGCACCGCGTGATCATTTTCAAGTTTCAATATTATAGATTAGTTCCCATTTATGACATCGCTTGATGTTTAAAGGGTTTGAGAAGATTAAGAGCGCAGCTTGTTTTGCAGGGTTCTGTTCTCTTCACTTACTTCAGGATAAGATTCGCTTTCCGGTTCAGGCAAACTCATGTCGTTATCAACAATTATTGTTTCGAGATTTTGAATGCGTTTCTCAGCGCGTTGCCTAAACCTTTCCAACTCTTTAATTTTTCCGGTTACGTCTGAAGGAAGTTTATTCCCGCTCCTGCTGTCTATCCAGTGTCTGATGGTGCCAAATATTTTTATAGTTAGCAGCGCCATAAACCCAAGGCCCAAAGCAATAGCGGTAACCGCAATGACGGCTTCAAATGGTCCTACCATGATTTGTTTCTCCTTTTTTCTACAATACCTTTAACTTCCTCTTCCGGTTCCCTTGATTTATTATTTTTTTCTCCATTCTGGCCGGTCTTATAGGATTCTGAGAAATCGTCGGGTTCGCCGGCGGCAATTATCTCCAGATTTTCTATGCGTTTTTGCATTTTTTTAATGTCTCCCCTTAGAATTTCTAATTCAGAACCTGTTTCGCGATGGTTCTTGCTAACCTTTTTGAGGTATTCACTATAGGTTCCCGCCAGAATCGAGGTCACTATAATAATGGTTAAGAATGTCCACATGCCCATCACATTAAGGTTTAAATCGTGTTTATGTTATAAATTATACCTTATGTTTACGAAAAGTCAAACTTTTTGTTTAGAACATAAATTTATTTTATCGGCCCCCGAAAATGGCCGTCCCGATACGGACCATTGTAGATCCTTCTTCAATGGCCGTTTCGAAGTCGTTGGTCATGCCCATGGATAGATGCTGCAATTTAAGACTTTCGGTCTCCATATCTCTGTGCGCATCCCTCAACTTCCTGAGAAGGCGAAACTCCGGGCGCACAACCTCCGGATCGTCCACAAACGATGCCATACCCATCAGGCCCTGCACGTTTACCCATTTTAAGCTTTGGGCGTAAGTTAATACTTCCCTCAAATCCTGTGCAGGAAACCCGCTTTTTTGATCTTCTTCACTAATATTAATCTGGATCAGCACTTTTATTTGTCTTCCGGCCGCTTCCGCTCGTTTTTCCACTTCCTTAAGTTGTTTGAGCTTTCCGATAGAATGTATCCAATTCACCCGTTTTGCCAGATATTTGATCTTATTGGTTTGAAGGGCTCCAATCATATGCCAGCGCAGATCATTTTCGAACTGCTCCATTTTACCCGTTAACTCCTGGACTTTATTCTCCCCAAAATGACGTTGGCCGCATTCAACCGCCTGCTGTATCGCCTCTACAGGTTTTGTTTTGCTGACAGCGATCAATGTAATATCACTGGGGCTGCGCCCGGATCGTTCACAGGACAGGGCAATTTTTCTTTTAATTTCTTCAATATTACTACAAACAGGCATGAGTGAATAAGGTTATTTGATTGAGTATTACAAGAACATGTAGAATTAGAAGTTTAAACTAAAATTAGACTTTTAGTTTGAACAGAAAAAGTTTATTTTAGTACTTCTAATTAATATAAGGCATTACTGATCTTTCTCTTCCTTCGGCATGGTATTATTGGAATTTTTACCACTACATGATCAATTTGGATTAGCTTCTGTTACTCATCACAAGAAACGGAGAGGTATCCCTAAGGAATGACTACATTAACGGCTGGTCATATTTCCACTTTTTTTGACAAGTGGGCCCCCGAAAGCACGCAGTTAGACTTCGATAATATTGGTCTACTCTTGGGAAGCAAGACCAAACCCGTACGAACAATCCTTACCTGTCTTGATCTTACGGAAGAAGTAGTTGACGAGGCTATCAGCTTAAACTGTGACCTTATAGTTGCCCATCACCCGGTCATTTTCCGGAAACTAAGCCGGCTCAACCCGGATACAGTTTTGGGAAAAACACTTTACAAGCTCATATCTGCAGATATTTCAGTTCTGGCCGCACATACCAACCTCGATGCTGCCCGTGAAGGGGTTTCCTTTGAGATGGCCAATCAGATTGGTTTAATACACAACGAATTCCTTACTCACGAGGACACCTCTCCCCCCTCCGGGTTTGGCGTGATCGGAGAATATCAGGATAAAATGGCAGCAAATGAGTTTCTTGAGAACGTTAAGATAAAATTAAATTGTAATGTAATTCGTTATTCCGGTAAGAGAAAATTTATACGCAAAGTTGCTGTATGCGGTGGATCCGGATCATTTCTGGCCTCCCAAGCTATGACCATGGGAGCGGATGCTTTTATAACTGCTGATTTAAAATACCACGACTTTTTTATAACGAAAGAGCCTGGATTAATGCTGCTGGATGTAGGGCATTACGAGAGTGAATCTCCAATTATTGACAAAATGCGTAATACATTGCGAGACGAATACCCCGAATTGACTGTAGAATCAACAAGCGTTAATACAAACCCAATACAAACCTATTAAATGACTTCAGAAACAACAAATAAAACGGATCATAACAGCAACAGCGTAAAGGATATTCTTCAGAATCTAGCCAATTTGCAGTTTATCGATTCAAGAATCGATGAACTTACCCGCCTCAGAGGTGATCTGCCTGAAGATATACTTGATGTAGAAACTGATCTTGCCAGGGTTACAGCACGGATTAACCGGATCAAAGCCGAGCAAAAAGAACTTAAGCTTGAAAATTCTCAGCTCGGAACAGAGATCAAAGATTCTGAAGCTCTTGTAAAAAAATACGAAGAACAACAACTTACTGTCAGGAACAACCGTGAATATGATGCTTTGACCAAGGAGATTGAATCTCAGAATCAAGCCATTGAAAATGCAAAGACACGCATAGAGGAAATTGTCCTGATCTCTGATGAGCTTGAAAAGAGCCTTGCCGAATTTGAAGAAAAACAAGTTCAAACTTCTGAACAGCTCAAGGAAATGAAAGAAAACCTTGATAATTTAGTTGAAAGCACCAAAAGTGAAGAAAAACAATTGCTGAAGATGCGTGATAAGGCTGCAAAAAAAATATCTCCACGTTATTTAAAAAGTTATGAACGCCTCAGAGAAGGTCTGAATAACAATATTGCTGTGGTGGCAATGGAAAAAGGCTCAAGCATGGGTATGATGCTGCCGCCCCAGGTACAGGTTGATGTAAGACGAATGAATAAAATCGTAATTGATGAAAACAGCGGACGAATTGTCATTGACCCCACATTTTTTCAGGAAGCAAAAAAAGTATTGGGTTGAAAATAAACAATCGGTTTTTATTGAGTATATTGACCGTTGATACACGAAGAGAATGTAAAATTCGTTAATAAAATAAAGAAAAGCAGGATGCCGGGTAATCGCTTCGTATTGCGAAGAGGAAAGTCCGAACACCAACAAGCGCCGTGCTTCCTAACAGGAAGGCTCCGATAAGTCGGGGACAGACAGTGCCACAGAAAAGATACCGCCTTGTATACATACAAGGTAAGGGTGAAAAGGCGAGGTAAGAGCTCACCGTCCGTTTCGGCGACGAAATCGTGCATGGTAAACCTCACGGGGTGCAAGGTCAAGTATGGCAGTGTGTTGCTTGTCACAATACTGTCGGGTAGACTGCATAAGTTCACCGGTGACGGTGAACTCAGATAAATGATTACCATTTCGGTTTTAGCCGGAATACAGGATTCGGCTTATAGGCACCCTGCTTTTTTATTTTTTACCGCACGCGGTCGTAACCGCGCTTAACAGCATACTCAATTAGCTGTACTCTGAGCAAATTCCTCCCTCGGTGCAATCGTGAGCGTATTGTACCTATAGGCACATCTACCATGTTAGCAATTTCTTCGTAGGTAAAGCCCTCAATATCGCAAAGAAGAACCACTGTGCGAAACTCATCCGGCAAAATCGACAGGGCGTTTGTCACGTCATCGTCAAGCAAATCCCGGTAAAGGATATTTTCCAGATCGGTGGTATCTGATTGCTCACTCCGAATGGATTCATAATAGGCAGCAATATCATTATAATCTACCTGATGCGGCTGCTTTGACTGCTTACGATAGTTGTTGATATAGGAGTTTTTTAGAATCCGGAACAACCAGGCTTTGGCATTGGTTCCTTTTTCATAACTACTGAAAAATCGAAAAGCTTTGACAATCGTATCCTGAACGAGATCTTCGGCGTCGTTAGGATCAGACGTTAATCGCAGTGCGAAATTGTAAATTGCATCAAGATGCGGGATAATTTCTTCCCTGAAATCATCTTGCTTCTGAACTTCCTCCGTATTTAGTTCAGCCATCATTATTCCCATATTAAAATAGCTTTTTTGCACCCGTTTTAAGGGTGTGGTTTGCTCTCTTGTTAGTAAGTGTTCAGCAATTTTTGCCTACACTTTAATATAGGTATCTCTGAGTGGAGCGCTAATTAATATCATCATATAAACACCAAAAAATGTAAACGCATTTAACTATAGCCCATAAAATTACAATATTGTAATACAATATTTTAGAGGATTGGCGACTTCAAATCACATTCTCTTACCTGTCTAGTTCCACACGAAAAGCAGCATCAGATTATAAAGCGAATGGGTCCAGGCGGCTATGCCAAATCCACGATAAATCAATACAAGATTCAGGGCCACACCGAATAAAAATCGAAAGGTGAACGATGTTAGGGTAAATACATCTCCCAATGCCCCCATATAATGGACGGCACTGAAAATTAAGGCTCCGATAATTATCGCTCCGGTTTTTCGGGCGCCGGCTTTTATTTGCAGGCGTTCAAACAGCCAAAGCAAAGCCCCGACCAGTATCACCCGAAACACAAGCTCTTCATACAGCCCCGACCCCAGAGAAAGGGTAAACTGCTGAAGTCCGGTGGGCACGGAACCCGAACTCTGTACAAATGCAAATAACCAGGTGACGAAACCCGAGATCAAGCTCGCCAATATTACGGCATAGGCAAGTGATTCCAGAATCATGCCTAGAAAATAGTTACCATGGAATGAGTGTCTTTTGTACCGCTCGCGATAAAAGACATAGATACCCAATACCAAAGCAACCAGTATGGTAATCACAAAGGTATTTTGCCCTGTAAAAGCAAAAATTGATTTGAGCCAGATGTCGGCGCTTAATCGTATGGCCGTAGCCGGATCAGGCTGGGTGATATAAATAAGCACTTCATAAACCAGGAGCAGAGGCATACTGATCAGATAGCTGTAGGTTAAGCTTCTGGTTTTTGTGTAATAAGACATTCAGCAAAAATTATTCGGGTATTTGTTCGAAAATCTCAGCGGCAAGCTCATTACTTTCTTCAAATCCCAATGCATTAAACGCGGCGGCAGAGAGTTGTAAAAAGTTTCCGGTTACCCTGTCGTTGATTTGCACAAAAATGCCTTTGCCATTAGAAGGATTTTCGATGTAGACGACCCTTCCGAGTCGTAATGAGGAATGGGCCGCAGTAAAGTGGCCGGGGTTGTATAAAGCACCACTAGTAGTAGTGTTGCCTTTATGCTGGGGATCATAAACCGTCACGGATATATCATCACCTTTATCCAGATTGGAACTGACGCTATAAGGATTATCCTGAGTAGAAGTGGCTGTCTTCAAAACCTTCACGCTGTCGCCTGGTTCTATACTTTCCGATTCAAAACGGGGATTCAGGCTTACAAATTCTTCCCGATCCATGCCGTGACGGCTAATCAAAGCTTCTACGGTTTCATTTTCACCCATTACATGAATATCAAATGCCCCAAAGGGGGTTGAGCTATCAGCCTCTGCACTTTCAACTTCTTCACGAGTGCTTTCAGCAACTGCATCATCGGGATTATTTCTGTTAGCGTTTTCGGGTCTTTGGGCATTAACAATTAATCTTTGGCCGATTTTAAGTTGTGTACCCTCAATATTATTAAGTTCCTGCAACTCCGGGACGCTCATGTCATATTGTCGGGAAATTCGGTACAACGTTTCCCCCCGACCCACTTCATGATAACCTTGTGACGGACGCACAGGTTGTGTTATATCGCCTCCCACTGTTGTTTCATTAACCGGTGATCTCTTATCAACAACAGCTTCCTCGCTTAATTTTAACTGTTGGCCTTCCTTCAGGTTGTCATTCTCAAGATTGTTCCATTCCCTGATATTGCCTACGCTTACATCATACAGCCGTGATATGGCAAACAAGGTTTCTCCAGATTCAACGGTATGCAATTCAAATTCTTCGGAAGACCTGTTGTAAGTGGTTTCCTGATCCGGGTCAGGGTCAGACACAATTAAAACCTGATCAATAGCTACCGCTGTACCGTTGAAACCATTCCATTCCTGTATGTCGGACACGCTGATATTATAGGTTCTTGAGATGCCGTAAAGGGTTTCACCTGAACGCACAGTATGCTTTTCCTGAGCCTGTACAGTAAAGGCACTTATTACCAGGATAATAAAGGTTATGAAATATTTGTGGCTGCTGTTTTTTTTGTTCTTCATGGGGTTTAATTTTCTAATTCTAATTCCAGTAAGGCCTGGCGCAATTCTGCGGCAGAATGATCATCACCGGCCTTTTCGGCTATTTCTATTCCTTTATTATAAGTTATTATAGCGAGGCCTGCTTCATCGAGTTTCTCATAAAGTTTCCCCAAGTGATAGTAAAGCCCCACATATTCCGGGTCATTTTCCTGAATATCTTCAAATAAGGCCCTTGCTTTCTCCAGCTCTGAAAGATTTACATACTCCAGTGCCAAAGCAAATTTGGAAAAAGAGTCTGTCTGATCTTTCTTCAAAAATTCGTTTAGTTTATTAATTCTTTTTTGCTGTGTATCAGTCATTTTTTGGAACTTTATATCGCTGTTCAATTTCCTCAATGGAGTCACCGCCAAATTTTTCAAGAAATGCATTGGCGATAACAGGCGCTAGTATATTCTCAATAACCACTACCGCTCTGGGTAACGCACAAACGTCAGAGCGTTCGTAGCGCGTATCAACCGTTTCCTTGGTATCAATATCAACAGTATCTATGGGTTTCAACATAGTTGGGATCGGCTTCATTGCCCCGCGTACTATAATTGGCATTCCGGTACTGATTCCTCCTTCGATGCCTCCGGCACGATTGGTTTTACGTCCGTACGAACTTGTATTGGAATTCCAGGTAATTTCATCGTGTACTTCGTGTCCTCGTCTCCTTCCCGCTTCGAAGCCGACGCCAATCTCAACACCTTTCATCGCCTGAGTGCTCATTATTACCTGGGCAATCTGCCCCTCAAGTTTTCTATCCCACTGGGAATAACTTCCCAGACCCGCCGGCACTCCGGTTATGACAATCTCGTAAATACCACCAAGAGATGTTCCTTCTTTACGACGGACTTTTATTTCATCCACCATTTGCTGCGATAAGTCGTCTTTCAGGCACCTAACCTCTGATTCATCGGCTTTTCTGAATAAATTCTCTGCGCCGCCTGATGTTAACGGATCAGCCAATTCACGGATTTCATCCCATTTATCGTAACCCACGCCCCCGATTTGAAGAACATGGCCCCCAATTTCAATTCCAAAGTGTTTTAAAAATATACGTGCTGTTGCGGTACAGGCAACACGCATGCCCGTCTCGCGTGCACTTGACCGCTCAATAACCGGACGCACATCATTCAAGCGATACTTTTGAGTACCCACAAGGTCTGCATGTCCGGGCCTTGGGATGGTAATCCTATCAACGCCTTCGCCATTGCCATCGGCAGCCATAACTTTAGGCCAATCCTGGGGGTCGTTTTTAAAAGCCTTGTTATGAAGCTTCAAAGAAACCGGGCTGCCCATGGTTTTGCTAAAACGCACACCTGAAACAAATTCGGCAACATCCTTTTCAAAAGCCATTCTACCGCCCCTTCCATACCCTTTTTGGCGGCGTGCAAGATGCAAAGCAATGTCTTCACTTTTTAAAGTAAGCCCGGCAGGCAAGCCTTCTACAATTCCAGTTAATTCGGGCCCGTGAGACTCACCGGCTGTGAGGTAGCGTATCATTATTTGTTTTACTATTTCGTTTATAATTTAATTTAAAGTCTAGTCTGAATGCTCAACTGTGTCAAACCTCCAATTTCGCTGTACGAGCTCCGGCTTACATCAAAATGAAACCTTCTGATCTGCACTCCGAGACCTAAACTAAAACCCGCCAGATCAAGCCTATTGGTTGTTTTCAACTCCTGGCTTAGAAAATGATTATAACCCAGCCGAAAATGAACATTTTCGGACAACAGCAATTCCCCACCTATGATTAACCTTCTGGCAATATTATCAGCAAAATTGGGGCTTTCTTCATCTGACATTGTGTTCATTTTCCACTGGTTCAAAGAGTGGGCCGTCAAAGACAAGCGGAATGGCAAGTATTCCAGGCTGCGGGTTATACCCAGCCGTAAATCCAGGGGGAGACGTTCTTTTCGATCATTGAAAGCCGTTAACTGGGCTCCCGCGTTTCTTAATGAAAAACCGGCTACCGTACGTTCATCAAAAGTATAAACAGCGCCCAATGATAGTGCCACTGCTGTAGAGCTATAGATATCATAAGATGAGTGGATTATGCTCAGGCTTGATCCATATTGAAGATCATCGTTGTATGGCCGGCTTAACGTTGTGGTGAACTCCAAATCGAATGGTTGAAAAGTCCCTCTCTCTACCCCATCGGCCGTAGCACCGGTTATCTCACCGTAACCGACATATCGAATTCCGGCTCCAAGTGTTCCAATGGAGTTCATATGATATGCTCCACTGACAAACGCCATATTAACGTCCGTTAGGTGATTGAGGTAAGAAATACCAAAGAAGTTATGATCACTGCCAGTAAGGTAAGCTGGGTTCATCTGAAAATGGGTTATATCTGCATCAGGCAATGCCACGTTAACGCCGCCTAAAGCCGCTGCCCGCGCTGAACTCGGGATATTGAGAAAGCGAAAAGTTGAATTTAGATCATTTTGTGCCTCTGCATAAGAGGTGAATGCTAAAACAATGATCAGTACTGAGAAAATTTTTGAATGCACACTCAAAAAATATAGGGGTCAGACGCGAAGTTGAACCCTAAAGTATGAAATTTTGCCATAAATATTGCGAGTTTGATTTTGAGAACAATTGTTAGTATCAATTAATTAATTGAATTTAAAATAATTGGTAGATATGCTTATATTAAAAAACATTTTATCCTGAACCTTTTGATTGAGAATCGTAGGAACAACCTATGAAAGCAAATCCGGGTTTGGAAACTATATTATACGAATGCAACTATTTACAGACCTGGGACTTTATTGCAGGCTGTTGTTTGAGGCTTTACGGTCTTCATCAGAGTTTAGCTCATATAGAAAAAACTTAATATCCGAAATGATAAAGACGGGGTATGACTCCCTGCCTATTATTATCTTGGCTGGTTTTTTTACGGGGGCTGTTATGACCGTACAAACTTCATATCAGCTATTGGGTGGATTCATACCCAGTTCCACAATTGGTGCAATAGTGTCTCAATCGTTGCTCATCGAGCTGGCAGCTGTTATCAGTGCACTTGTTCTGGCGGGGCGCGTGGGCGCGCGAATAGCCACTGAACTGGGGACGATGGCCGTTAGTGAGCAAATAGACGCCCTGGAATCAATGGGATTTAATTCAGTTACTTTCCTGGTAATTCCCCGAATTTGTGCCGGGATGCTCATGTTCCCGATTATTTATGTCGCAGCGGCCACCGCTGGTATTGGTGGCGGCATATTATCCGGTCTGGTTACAGGCGCTTTGCCCCCGGCGGATTTCCTGCTTGGAGCCCGGCAAGTTTTTTTTCCCTGGGATGTAACTTTTGGCTTGATCAAAGCGTTCGTGTTTGGATACGTGATTACTTCCATTTCCTGTTTTAAAGGATATTACGCCAAAGGTGGAGCTGAAGGTGTAGGAAAAGCCACAACACAAGCCACCGTATTAAGCTGTATCTATGTACTTCTAGCTGATCTGATATTGGCCATAATATTGCTATAATTAGCTAAAAATGATTGAAATAAAAAATCTTACTAAGAGTTTCGGTAATATTCTAATCTGGGAAAATGTCAATTTAAATATTGAAGACGGAGAAACCCTGGCTATTATCGGCAAATCAGGCTCCGGAAAGTCTGTTTTGATGAAGCATATAAATGCCCTGATGAATCCTAACCAGGGGGAAGTCAGGATTGATGGTGAGAATATATTTGGAATGTCTTATGCCGAGCTTAGAAATATTCGCCAGCGTTTCGGGGTTTTATTTCAAGGTGCTGCATTATTTGATTCCATAAGCGCCTTTGAGAATGTAGCTTTCCCTTTGCGGTACTTCACCGATTATTCAGAATCAAAAATTAGAAAACGTGTATTGGAATGCCTTGAGCAAGTTAACCTGGGGGCAATAGGCGATAAATCAACAGCGGCTTTATCGGGTGGTATGCGCAAGCGGGTCGGGCTTGCCCGGGCAATTGTACTTCGTCCCGATTATATTTTATATGACGAACCCACCAGCGGACTTGACCCGGAAACTTCAAATGAAATCAATGATTTAATCGAGCTTATGGCCAATGAGCTCGATGTTTTATCTATTGTAGTGACTCATGATATGCACAGTGTGTTGCGGGTTGCCGATAAGGTTGCCTTTATTGATGAGCAAAAACTCAGTTGGTACGGAACTATTGAGGAAATGGAGGCAAGCTCGCACCAGAATTTAAACAAATTTATCAGAGCCAGTGAATATCAAATTAGCCAAATGAGGTAAGTTCTTGAAAAAAATAAGTAATGAAATAAAGATAGGGTTAACCATAGCCATAGCCCTCCTTATAGCCATTGTGGGATTCCGGTTTATGCAGGATATGTCCATTTTTCGCCAAACAGATAACATACATACTCATTTTGAGCGTACGGATGGGATCAATGTTGGCACCTCTATTTTGATGTCGGGGGTTAAAATTGGCACAGTTAGAAGAATAAGATTAACCGAAGCCGACAGTGTGGCTGTAGAACTTAATATAACCTATGGCGGAGGCATACCGAAAGGCTCTATTGCTTCAATTGAATCGGTGGATATGATTGGAAATAAAGCTGTTGCTATCAGAAAATCCGACCGGCAAGAAACTATAGAAGATGGCGGATACATCAGAGGCCAATATGACGAAGGAATAATGGGTGAGTTGCGTTCGTACAGCGAAGAAATTGGCCCCAATGTAGCTGAATCCACCGAAAGCCTATCTTCCTTACTTCAGGAAATTGATATAGTGATGCGTGAAGGCGGCAATCAGGATATTCAGCAATTCCTCCAGCATTTAAACCGAACAACGCAGAACGTAGATCGTGTTGTTAGTGAAAAAGAGCAGGAGTTGACCCGTGCTATGAATTCCCTGCAAAACATACTTGATAATGTTGACACACTCAGCGCTGGACACAAAGAACAGCTAGACAGCCTGTTCACCAATTTGGAGACAACCGGAAGAGAGCTCAATAGCATCACAACCGAACTAAACGCAGTAAGTGCAGAACTTGGCATTACCATGCAGAAAATTAATAATGGCGAGGGCAGCCTGGGGTTATTTATTAATGATCCTTCTTTATATCAAAATCTTGACACGTTATCCTACAACATGAATCAGCTCATTAAAGAGATGAACGACGATCCCCGCCAATTCCTCAAGCATATGAATTTAATAAATTTATTTTAGTATTAATTTGATCTTTTTGCATAAACCTTACAATATGCTGCTGATTAGCCGGTGATTTGAAAAAGATAATCAACTTTTTTACGTTATGATTTTCAAATGAGTCGATACCACGCGCTTTGCTCTTAGTCGGGAATCGCAGTATCTTTGGCAGTTACCTTATTCAATATATTACAAATTTAGCAAGGACAGGATTTTTTTATGGGTTTGATGGAAAAGCTGAGAGGCGGTACCAAGTACACAATCTGGATACTAATTATTTCATTCGGCCTCCTTTGGGTATTGGCCGACACGCAGGTATTTGATGCTGTAATGGTAGGACCCTCCGCTATGGGCGAGGTTCAAGGTGATCCTATAAGCTACGAAGAATTCAATGAACGCCTGAACATGTATACCGAGCAATACCGAGAACGTTCCGGTGAGGCACCAAGCATGGAGATGCGTGCGATGTATGAAGAACAGGTATGGGATGAACTGGTACTGAATAAAGTTCTTCAACAGAAAATGAATGAATTAGGTCTTACCGTCACCGACGATGAATTGATGCAGATGGTAACTGGTGATAATCCTGCACCATTTATCAGGCAGCAGTTTCAAACGGAAGATGGAACCATTGACCGGGCAGCCCTTAGAAATGCCATTGAAGCGCCTGAGAATGCCGACATCTGGATGATGGTTGAACAGCAACTCAGGGAAGGACGCAGACAGGAAAAACTTAACAACTTCCTCGAATCATCACTGGTAGCAAGCGATTCAGAAATTGAGCGTGAATTTATTCGGGAAAATACCCGGGCTGATTTTCGTTATGTTCGTTTTCCCTACTCAGAGGTTGACGACTCACAAATAGAAGTCACCGATTCTGAAGCACAGAGTTATTACCAAAACAACCAGGATCGCTTCATGCGAAATGAAAGCTGGAGTATTTCGTATGTGCAGTTTCCCAAAGTAGCCTCTGCCGAGGATACTACACGAATTATGAATAATCTGGCCGGGTTGCAAGATGATTTCCAGGAAACAGATGACGAAGAGCAATTTCTTCAAACGTATAATTCGCAAACCAACTATTTTGATGATTTTTTAACGCCTTCAGAAGTTAGAAATGAGCATTTAGATGCATTCAATCTTAATATTGGTGAGGTTTCCGAACCTTATATATACAGAAATCAGGCACACATGCTAAAAATGCTAGAAAAGCAAAGTGCTGGCCAGACTTATACCCGAGCCCGTCAAATCCAAATAAACTTTACAGAGCAAAATCGTGATGAAGTTCAAGAAAGAGGTGAAGCAATTGCAGAGGAAGCCCGAGAAGGAGCACCCTTTCAACAATTAGCTCAAATGCACTCGCAGGATAATGCCTCTTCCAGCATCGGTGGTGAAATCGGTTATTTTGGTCAGCAAGATAAACCAGCACCCCTGGCTAATGCTGCTTTTCAGGCATCACCGGGAAGCATAATAGGCCCTATAGAAGCTGATGGCAGCTTCTATATAATGGAAATTATCGATCGCACCGATCAGGAAATACGTTTTGCCGATTTAAGCCGGTTCATCGAACCTGACCCCTTAGCTACTATAGAGGCTTTAGCCAGAGAGGCCGATGATTTTGCATATTATGCTGATGAAGGTGATTTTGAATCAGAAGCCGAAAGTTCAGGCCTAACAGTAAATCAAGCAGTGGCAACAGAAAACAATCCATTTATTTCCGGTCTGGGTGAAAGTCGTCTTATATTGGCTGAGCTTCAAACTATGGATCGTAATGAGATTTCAGAAGTAATTGAAACCGACGATTGGTTTGTTGTACTAAGAATAAATCAAAGATCACCTGCCGGTGAACGACCGCTTAGTGAAGTGCGCGATCAGGTAAATTCTGCCGTCAGAAATCAGAAAAGAAAACAGATTCTGGTTGATCAGGTGAATGAATCACTCAATCAACATCCAACGATAGAAGATCTCGCCGAGGCCGAAGAACGAGAAATTCGCGAAGTCGAAGATATCGCCAAGAGTGCCGCCAGGCTACCGGGCGTTGGACGCGAACCCCGTGTTATTGGTGCCGCCTTTGGTCTGGCCCCCAGTGAGCAAACTAAGGCTATACAGGGAGAAAATGCTGTGTATGTTGTGCATGTAGATGAACGCCGCGAGCCTAATATGGAAGAACTTACTTCTGAAGAACGCGAAAGCATCAGAGTAAGCCTTAATCAACTACGCAGCCAGGAATTCGGACAAATATGGACCGATAGGGTTCAGCAAGGCGTTGAGGTATCAGATTACAGGTACCTCAGAGATGTCAGGCAGCAATAAACTCTTTATAAAGTTCTAAGTGATAAAGCTGGCTTTCATTCACTTAGAACTTTATTTTCACCATTCCACTTAAATCTCGTTATGGCCGAACAGTCAGCAAAATACGACGAAAAGTGGATGAAAAAAGCTCTTAATCTGGCTGTAAAAGGCAAAGGATACGCCTCGCCAAATCCTTTAGTCGGATGTGTTATTGTTTCAAAAAACAATGAAATGATCGGCCGGGGATTTCACAGAAAATATGGCGAAGCGCATGCTGAAATTAATGCTTTAAAGTCGGTTAAAGATAAAAACAAACTTGAAGGTGCAACTGTATACGTCACCCTCGAGCCCTGCTCCCATCACGGAAAGACCCCTCCTTGTGCCGTAACTTTGTGTACGTTCCCCATTGGGCGCGTTGTCTGTGCTATGGAAGATCCAAATCCTAAAGTGCAGGGACGTGGAGTTAAGCTGCTAAAACAAAGAGGGATAATTGTTGATACAGGTGTTTTGGAAGATGAAGCAAAGAAGTTAAATGAAGCATTCATTTTCTTTATGAAATATAAAAAGCCCTATATAATCCTCAAGATGGCCCAAACCCTTGATGGCTATATTGCGGCCCCTGATGGCAACTCCCAATGGATTACCTCTGCTAATTCCAGGAGAAAAGTCCATGAATGGAGAAGCACCTATGATGCCGTGATGATTGGCAGAAATACAGCTTTAACCGACAATCCCCACCTAACCGTTCGCCATGTAAAAGGCCGCCAGCCCTACAGAATTGTAATAGACGGTGATTATTCACTCCCGAAAGACCTCAACCTTTTTACAGACCAGCATGAAGAAAAGACCATTGTAGTCACACACGATAAGCAGAAATATGATGAGAACGCCGATCCTATGCTTAACATACTTAAAACCAATTATTTTCGAGGGCATACACTATTGGTATCAAAAGAAGGCGGACACAGCGATTTACACCAGGCAATTGATAAACTTGGCCATCTACAAATAACTTCTATCTTGGTAGAAGCAGGAAGCGATCTGGCAACAGCGCTAATTTCACAGAATCTTGTCGATAAGATCCACTTATTTATTGCGCCTAAAATACTTGGCGGTGGCACACGCTCGCTCCTGGGATTGGGCATCAATCGCATGGAGGATGTACTGGCGCTACAAAGGACGAGCTGGGAAAAGTCAGGTGAGGACATGCTATTTACCGGTTATTTTTAATAACTCGTGCAAATGCTTCTGCATATTAGCTGAAAATGATATTTTTACCCTTTTATAAAAATTAGATTCTATGTTCAACGGCATAATAGAAAATTTTGGCACAGTAGAGAAAATAGAAAACCAGGGGGGCGGAAAACTGCTCCGCATTGGCTGCACCGTTTCCGGCGATTTGCAAGTTGATGAAAGCATCAGTGTCAATGGAGTGTGCCAAACAGTAGTACATCAAAATTCCAGTTACTTTGAAGTACAAGTTATAGAGGAAACCCTTCGTAAAACAGCACTAGGCGAGCTCAAACAGGGAGAACGAGTTAACCTGGAAAGATCGCTCCGTTTATCTGAGCGTATCAGTGGTCATATAGTTCAGGGGCATGTTGACACGGCAGGGGTGATTATCTCCATACAAAAAGAAGAAACAAACTGGCTATTTACCATACGCTACCCCGAAGAATTCCAGAACCTCATAGTGGGACGAGGCAGCATATGTGTAGACGGGATCAGTTTAACAGTGGCCAGGGAGTTTGAGAATCAATTCATCATTGCTATCATACCCTATACGCTAGAAAACACCAACCTAAAGTTCCGCAACCAGAATGACAGAGTTAACCTCGAGTTTGATATCTTTGGAAAATACGCTGTGAAGTATCTGGAGAACACAGCCAAGAGCTAATGTTTTTTTATCTAAGGTAATACTAACTGTGAAAATTATTACTGTTAGATTTAAAAGAATTAACTTCACCCCGGTTATTTTTCATCAGCAGGTTCGGAACGGGTGCAAATGAATCGTAAAGAGGCAATGTTGCCAATCCCAAAGCAGCAGCATCCTGCCCTGCCGTAGCGCATCGCAGGCTTGGGGCATCCATTTTCTTTATGATCCGGTGTGTGGGGAGTATTTCCTGCAGCATATTCAAGATCTTTTCGATAATGGTGTTCGGAAGACGTCCGCCGAAATAAATTACTTCCGGATCGATCAGGTATTCTATAGCAAGCATTGGAACTGCCAATTGTTTTGTTCCGGTCTTCAGCCAATCTATAAGGATATCATTATTTTTTTGATACAGCTGGTCCAGATCAGACGGTGTTTTAACCTCATACCCTGCACTGTTCAGTTTTTTATATAACATCGAAAGGTTAAAATACACCCCTAGATGCGGACGATCAAACATACTTTCGGCGTCACTACCATCAGGGGTAGGGTAATAGCCCAACTCACCGGCATTTCCCGTATGCCCGGGGAATAATTGTCCGTTCATAATTAATCCGCCCCCAAGACCTGCTCCAAAAAAGACATAGAAAAAGTTGCTGATATGTTTGCCTTCTCCATACCAACGCTCACCAATCGCTGCCGCAGAGGCATTATTCTCAAGATAAACTGGCACCTTTAACCTGTCTTCCAAAATCCTGACCACAGGCACATTCTCCCATCCGGGCAGAAACTGAGGATTTACCGCATTAGTGCGAACACTACCTTCCGAGACTACTAGAGGTCCCGGAAACCCAACTCCCACACCCCATATTTTACTTTTATCAATACCCTCCATTTGAATTAGCTCTTCGGCCTTTTCACTCATCAAGTTCATAGCTTCTTCGGGAGTGGGGAAATCAAGATCAATATTTAAGCGCTGGCACATTTCACCATTCAAATCTACCAGTATGCAAGTCAGGTGATCTTTATCAAAATCAAGACCAATAGAATAGGCGGCCGTTGGGTTTAGCTTCAACATAATCGAAGGTGCCCCGCGCCCTTCCTTATGCCTGTCTGCTTCAAATATTAGACCGGCTTCAAGCAATTTTTTTGTAATATTGGTAACCGTCTGAGCGGTTAAATGGGTGCTTCGCGATATATCTATTCGAGAAAGGGGGCCGTGAAGACGGATATTTTCTAATACAATCCGAATATTATATGAGTTAGCGTATTTAAGATTCGTTCCGGTTAACATGCTTTACCTTTAAAATAATTTGGAGATAAGATAATCAAATTAATTACTACTACTTAATTTGGGATAAAATAATTAATAGGGCTTTATTCATTTTTCGAATCTCACTTCTATCAGTACAATAGTCCTACTTTCTTTGCAAATCATAGTTGACTCTAAAGTACTTATTCAGTATTTATTAATCAATCAACTTGATTAATACGTAAAAACGCTTCATACATTATCTAGTTCTCTATGATAAGACGAAAACCAAAGAAGGATTACCTGACCTATATGAAGAAATCTCTTTACTCCTGGCTACCTGTACTTCTCTTGGCTGTATATGCCTGGCCAGTAACCGTTAACCCTTTATACGAGGTAGACCCTACCCCCATCAATCCCTATGCCGGAGAAGAAGTACACAAGCTTTTATCTTACCTGACAGAATTATACGGCACTTATATTTTATCGGGCCAGCAAGATCTGACCTGGGATGATAGTGTGAGTATGCCGGACCGGGTGCGCCAAATCACCGATAAGCATCCGGCTATGATGGGATATGACTTTATGAACTACCATCGTAAGGGCCTTGATGATGGTAGTGGCCTGCGGCAGGTTGAAGAGGCTATAGAATGGTGGAACAAAGGAGGAATCATATCTTTCTGCTGGCATTGGCGTGATCCCAGTCTGGAGACTATAGCTTTTTATACCGAACAAACAGATTTTATAATAGATTTAGATGATCCTGAGGTGCGAGGCCAGTTAATAAAAGATATCGATCTAATTGCTCAAGATTTAAAAGTACTTGAAGAGGCTGGTGTACCTGTATTGTGGCGACCACTTCACGAAGCTTCCGGAGGATGGTTCTGGTGGGGGGCGAATGGTCCGGAGCCTTTTATAAAGCTGTGGAGGCTGATGGTGGACCGGCTTAATAACCACCACGGGCTAAACAACCTTATTTGGGTTTATAATGGTCAGAACCCAGACTGGTATCCTGGCGATGATTATGTAGATATTATTAGTGAAGACACCTATCCCCAATTGATCGATTCTCAGCCCGATTACAGTAGCCAGGCAGAACGTTTCCGTACGGCGGCGGAAACTCCCAAGAAATCCATGATCGTAGCTTTAACAGAAAACGGTACAATACCCGATCCAGACGAAATGATTAAAGACAACGCTATGTGGTCTTGGTTTATGACTTGGAACGACAGCAGGGATAAAAACAGCCCCGACAGTTTCTTCAGTGGAACCAAATGGAACAGCCACGATCACAAAATTAAAGTTTACAACCATCCCAAAGTGCTAACTTTAGAAGATGTAGCTAACCGGTAAAAAAAACTTGAAAAAATGCCTTACAGGTATTTGCAGTTAGATGCGTTTTAGATGTGCGACAAAATTATAAAAAAATGAATACTGCAATCAAAGTTATTATCCTTCTGTTTTTAACCATTCCTCTATGTGTTACGAACTTACATGCTCAAACCAAAGATCGGATCGAGGTCTATGGCCAGGATCTCTGGCTAAGTGGCAGCAATGTGGCATGGGTAGAATTTGCTGAAGATCTGGGTCCCGGCACAGCACAACTGAGTGAGTTTGAAAGAATGTTCACCGCCTTGAGAGCCAATGGCGGAAATAGTGTACGGTTATGGCTGCATACAACCGGCGGCAGCACACCAGCATGGAATGGACAAATAGTAACGGGGCCGGGTGAAGATGCTATTGCCAACCTGGCAGCCATACTGGACCTTGCCGAAGAAAACGACATCTCAGTACTGCTCAGTATATGGTCTTTTGATATGCTGCGCGAAACCAATGGGCAACAATATACAGATCGAGCCCGGGCTATTCTGACCGAAAATGAAAACCGGCAAAGTTATATTTACAATTCCCTCATTCCCATGGTTGAGGGCGTAAAAGGCCATAAAGCAATCCTGGCATGGGAGATTTTCAATGAAGCCGAAGGTATGAGCAAGGAATTCGGATGGGACGGCGTCACTGGCCCTGAAGAAGGCCGTGTATCTATGGCAAATATCCAGGCATTCGTCAACCTGACAGCAGGCGCCATTAAACGAACAGACCCAAGTGCTCAGGTTACTAACGGAATAAATTCATTTGAGCAACTCTCTGACATCTATACATCAGATAACCCCAGCCATATGAACTATTATCGTGACGACAGGCTCCGTGAAGCGGGTGGCGATGCTGATGGCGTACTTGATTTCTACACCGTGCACTATTATGGTGATGGCGATTCCCCCTTTACCCGGCATGCTGATTATTTTGAACTCGACAAACCTTTAGTTCTGGGAGAATTCTTTGTTAAAGATGTTGATGGTATTGCCAAAGAACGTCTGTATGAGAAACTCCATGATAACGGTTATGCCGGAGCCCTGAGCTGGCAGTGGGTAGATTGGGCCCAGAACAGGGAAGACAATCATTCCACATGGCCCAACACCCTGATCAATACCCGCTATATGTACAGCCACCACCGCAATGACGTAGAACTGAATTTCAGTGATAAGCCCGCCAGCTTTACTTTTAGTGCGTCGGATACAACAATTGAATCGGGTTTCTCCACTACTATTAGCTGGACAAGCCGCGATGTTGCCGAAATTACTTTAAACGGAGAGCCGGTTCATTTCATGGATGACCTGGAGGTACAACCTGACTCTACAAAAAACTATATTCTAACCCTTACCGATGCTGACGGAACAGCACAGGAAGATACTCTCACAATCAATGTCATCCAAAGTACAGATGTTGACCGGGCAGATAATGCACCGGTTTTTACTGCTGAAAATAAAACCTCGATGTATATTGATCTGGAGGCATCATATAATGTGGGCAAAATAATTATTCCCTTTATCACCAGGCCCGAAAATGAATACAACATTCAAGGTTCTTATGACGGTCATCAATGGACAGATTGGGAAACTGTGCAGACAAATGCGGCCAGCTCCGATACGATTTCATTTACTTCCAAAAACAAAGGTAACTTTATCAGAATTGTTTCTGAAGAGGCTTTTGAAGTAGGTTCTCTTAAGGTATATGGATTATTAGCTGATGTCCAGGCCCCACGAATCACAATAACCGAACCTCTCGATGGTGCTGTATTGGATTTAGGTACACAGATGGACATAAAAACTCTGGTAGCTCAAGGAACTGGTAGTATAAATTTTGCAGCGCATTACATAAATGGTGAGGAAAAATTCCGGCCTCGGGCACGACCCTATAATTACTCCTGGAAGGCAACACAGGCAGGCGAATATGAAATAAAAGTGCTCCTTAACGATACTAACTTTACTGAATTCTATTCCAGGCCTGTAACAGTCTCCGTAGTGGGTGATACTGAAATAAAAAGATATGAGGCACAGGATGCTGATCTAACCGGTTCGTTGACTGTAAATTCCAGTAGTGAGGCCAGTGGCGGACAGTATGTGGAAATGATTGAAGACGGCGCGTTGACCTGGTCGGATATAGAAATACTGGAATCAGGAGAATTTACTCTGCGAATCGGCTATAATTTACCTTATGGAGAGAAAACACAAAACCTCCACGTTAATAATGAATTGATTGGTGAAGTTACTTTTCCTGAACCAACCAAAACGTGGCAATATGTTGAACAAAACATCACTCTGGAAAGCGGGACCAACTCCCTTCAAATCGATCATAGCTGGGGATGGATGTGGTTTGATTATATCGAAATACGAGGTAATGAGCAGGCCGTATCAGCAGAAAACAATAAGTTATTACCGGCAACCCACCGACTTGAGCAAAATTACCCCAATCCCTTCAACCCTGTAACCATTATCCAATACCAATTACCTGCAAAAAGCCATGTCAGCCTCAGGATCTATGATTTGCTGGGCCGCGAAGCAGCATCACTGGTTGACGGACAAATGCGCGAGGGTACTCATGAAGTATCCTTTGATGCATCGCCCCTTTCGTCAGGTGTATATATTTACCGGATGGAGGCGGAAAGCTTCACCAGAACCCGGCAAATGATGCTGATTAAATAGTCGGTATACGTATTTTATATTTCCTAAATAAAACCTGCTGACCTCATCAGTAGAAAATACTGTAACATAAATTGGATTATTGAATAGTTAGAATTATCATGTAAAAAGACTTGTTTAATATATTACTGAGGTTGAGCAACCAATAGCAAAATCAATATCTTTATCGGTTAAAGTATTATGAAGAAAAAACTGGTTATTGTTTCCCTAATCGTGATCATCTCTTTAGGAGGCTGTGGCATAATTGGCAGTTCAGACGATGAACCTGACGAATTTAATATCGAATTGGACAAAGAAGTTCTTACCAATAATTCTTCAATTAATATTACGGCACATAACCCGTTGAATAGCAATATAAACTTGCTTATCAGCCGTACAGGTGACCCTCATATAGAAAAACAAACCCATGGTGAATGGGGCAGGATCGAAGAGGAACCGCCCTCCTTTAGCATAAGCAGCTTTACACTCGAACCGGGCCAGCAGCGCGAGCGGGAAATTTCCTATGACTATATTGCCCTGAATTCCGAAATTACCCCTGGTGAATACCGGGTATACTACAATTATTATATCGGTGATGAGGAGCTTGAAATTTTGATAGGCTACTCAGACTCCTTTATGGTTGAATGATCTGGGCCTAGCGCCCAAAATCATCCTGAACGCGAACGATATCCTCTTCATCTGAGGGGTTTTCAGGATCTGTATGCTGCCATATTTCAGCAAGTATACCCCACTCCTTCAAACCAATCAGGCGGTGGCATTGACCCTGACGCAGGCTGATTTCCGTACCTATATCCAGTTGGTGCATAGGCGTTTCTTCCTCGGTCTCACTGACCACCACACCTGCATTGCCCCCAATGACTTTCCATATCTCAGAGCGCCGGTGATGGTATTGCCACGAAAGGCGTTTTTGCGGAGCTACCAATAAGATCTTAGGGCTTAATTTATTGTAACCTTTAAAATCATCCATACTAAGATTGGGAAAATAAGCCGAAATAAACTTCTCCGCCTGGGTTTCACTTACATAAAAAAAACCTCCCCACGGCCGGGAATCATCAACTTTGGTTAAAGTAAAACCCTGGCCCTCCAGATAAGCCCTGACTTCCTGGAATACTTCAAGTTTATCAGTTGTTGCTGAAAAAACCTTAGTTAGAGTATTTCCCATTTCTTAAAAGACTGTATTTATAATAAAACTTAATATACCCTTATTAATACAATTTTGGAAGATCATCCTCAAACCAAATTACCTCATTATTGCGAATATAAAATCATCCACAGAATTTATAAAAATTGACCATACTAACCCGGCCGTGGTAAGGTGCTAAGATGTTGCTTAATTTCTGCATTTGTACTGAATTGGGCATAATGTGACTTTGCTTTACTCTACATACCGCTTCTCAGCCGAACATTGAAATCCTTCTCGGTTAATTCAAAGCAAGCCCTCGCTGTATGATACGGACATTTCCAGGGTCCTGCCTTATCCTCATTGTGGTAAGGTACACCGAATTTATTCACCTGGAAAAACCATTCCCCGTGCTCATGATCTTTAACAAATTTGGAGATAAAATCCCAGGTATCCTTAGCGGCAACAAGAAACTTAATATCACCATTAAGTTTATAAGCATGACAAAACCCAACTATCGCTTCTGCTTGTGCCCACCATTGTTTATCTGTGTCAACTACTTGTCCCCCGGCACCACCATTATATATTCCCCCGGCCGTATGGTCAACTCCTTCGTGTAATGTTGAATAAGCCACTTCAACGGCAATCTTCTCAGCTTCATTTACCAGCTTTTGATCTTTAATTTCATTAACTGCCTCTAAAATAAGCCAGGCCGCTTCTATATCATGCCCATAAGAATAACAATTTGTGGTAGGTTCCCACAATTCGGTGAAAAAGGTTTGAAAATGTTTCTCCCGGCTATTGTAGATAACATTTATCATCAGGTCCATTAGCTTTCTCATACGAATATCCAGTGCTTTATCCGCCCAAACGCGGGTAAGATTCGTCAAAGCTTCCAGCACGTGCAAGTGGGTATTCATACTGCGCGCTTCAAGATCATCGCCATTGCTTAACCGCACATCTTCTATTCCATACCACTGCCGGTCAAAAGCTTCATAATAACCGCGTTCTGTATAATTCTGGCTGTGTTTCTCAAGAAGCTTAAACATCTGAACAGCCTTTTGCAGTGCAACTTCATTGCCTGTAGCCCTGTTATATTCACTATAAGCATAGATAGCAAATGACTGAGCATAGGTATGCTTCTTCATATCCCGGGGCTTTCCGTCATGGCTGATCATCCAGTATAGGCCGCCATACGTTTCATCCCAGAAATATTTTTCTATATAATGGAATAAACTATCGGCAGCTTCACGATGCGATGGATTTCCATAAATCCTATATGCTGATGCGAATGTCCATAACATACGCGTGCCCAGGATGACCGATTTGGGAGCATCTTCCACCAAAATATTATTCCCATCTATTCGCCCCGCGAACCCACTTTGCTTGGATCCCATGGCCCTCTCAATCCAATACGGTAGTATGTGATTACTCAGCTCAGTATTCAGCTGAGTTTTTAATTCCTCATATATCTTAGATTCCATTACCACTTGCCTTCATGATCTTCAGGTTATTTGTAATAAAATTAGATCGTTGAGTGGTACAGGCGGCGGAACGTAAAGGATCTGCCGGTGTATTTTTTACATAATCAACCAACAGTTCAATATGGCTGGTCGCTACATGCATGCGTGTATCGGCAGTGGCATAATAAATAAATACCTTGCCGTCGTCGTCTTTAATCCAGCCGTTGGAAAAGGCCACATTGGAAACATGGCCAAAATATTCTTCTTCTTCAGGGCCCAGAAACAGACTGCCCGGCTGGTGTATAATTTTAGAAGGGTCTTTCAGGTCCGTCATAAACAGGTAAAGAATGTAGCGCAGTCCCGAGGCGGTGTTTCTTACACCATGGGCCAGGTGAAGCCATCCATCTTCGGTCTTAATGGGTGCCGGGCCCTGCCCGTTTTTAACTTCTTTAATAGTATGGTAAATCCGGTGGTCCATTATCTTCTCGTTTTCTACCACAGGATTTTCTATATCGTCACATAAAGCCCATGCAATTCCTCCGCCAGCCCCGGTATCAATAAAGCCGTCCTGCGGACGGGTATAAAAAGCATATTTCCCATCTACAAACTCCGGATGCAGCACAACGTTTCGCTGTTGCTTTGACTTGCTCTTAAGGTCCGGAAGCCTTTCCCAGTGAACCAGATCTTTAGTCCGGGCAATACCGGCTTGTGCCATGGCTGCGGAGGTATCAGATTTTAGAGCCTCCGGATCTTTGCGTTCTGTGCAGAATACTCCGTATATCCAGCCGTCTTCATGGTCAATAAGCCGCATATCGTAGGTATTGGTATCCGGATCTTCCGTTTCCGGAAGATTAATCGGATAATCCCAGAACCGGAAATTATCAATGCCGTTAGGGCTTTCGGCAATACCAAAGATGGATTTCCGGTCATAACCCTCCACCCGGCCCACCAACAGGTATTTGCCTTTCCACTTCATAGCGCCTGCATTGCAAACGGCTCCAACCCCAAGCCTTTCCATTAAGTTTGAATTTGCAGCGCGGTCAAAATCAAAACGCCAGTATAGCGGGACATGATCTGCAGTCAGTACAGGATTTTTATAGCGGTCATAGATGCCGTTATAGCTATCCTTTTTCTGATTAAGCTTACTCAGGAGCAGTTCGTGCGCCGTCTTTAATTTCTGAAGCTTTTGATCATAATCTTCTTTTTCTACAGTTAATTCCATTGATTACTAGTATAAATAAACCTGTTATAAAACTTGTTCTTTTTCCGTTGTTGTTTTTTCATCGTTGATAAAGCTTACTGCGTTTTCGGCGTGCTTATCGGGATAATCTTCCAACTTGTCGTACCAGTTGTATTTCAAAAATGACATCGACCCCATTACAATCATCACGGAATACATCAGTGAGGTGTAATCCTGTAAAACGATAAATATCCCCGTAGCGGTAAGGGCCGTCTGCCATATTATACCGACGGTGACATTAACCATATCCCGTTTAAAATCTTTATTTCTTTCTAAATCAGGATAATCCAACAGTACTTTTTCATGAATAGGTTCCCAAAATCCCCAAGGCCGCACCTTCAGATAAAAGTTCTTAACAACTTCCTCATCGTCAGGCTCGGTCATTAAAGTTCCGGCAATGCTTCCTATACCAGAAAGCAGCAGGATAATCGGAAATCCATAAATAGGCGTTATTCCAGTTAGCAGTGCCGGCACGATCATAGCCGCCAGCAACCCGGCCAGCATGCCCCAGAAATACCCGTAACTGTTAAACCGCCACCAGTACCACTTGAGCAAATTCGAGGCCGTGTACCCCCCATACAGCGCAGCCACGATCCATTGTACAATGTTATTGATCGACCCCAGCAACAAACCAAACCCCGTGCCCCCTATTACAACAACAACAGATACGATATAGCTCATGCGAACATAAACTTTATCTTCAGCATCAGGATTAATGTAGCGTTTGTAGATGTCGTTAACTACATAGGCGGGGGCAGCGTTAACTGTGGCCGCATAGGTAGACATAAAAGCTGCCAGTAACGCGGCAATCAGCAATCCAAGCAGGCCTGCCGGTATAAAATTCTGCATAGCGAATGGCAGTATAAGCTCGAAATCGACATCCTCACCCATTAAATTCAATTGATCACTGAAAAATACCAGGGCTAACACAGTGAGGCCGGCAACAAGCATATAGCGGGGAATCAGCAGAAACAGACTAACCATACCGCTCATTTTAGCAGCATCTTTCGGCGTCTGGGCCGCTAAGACCCGCTGCATGTCGTAATTGGGCGCCGGACCAGCGCCCGACTGCAGCCAACCCTTGAACAGCATCATCATGAAAAAAATACTGAACAGGCTGTATCCATCATCCACAATTTTCTGATTAGCCGCATCCATTATGCCCGTCCAGTTCAGGTCAAGCGTCCATCCAAAAAAGGGATTTCCCCAGTTATCGGGAATAACGGCATTAAGCATTTCGGGCGAGACCGCCTGCATAGCGATAATACCCACCCAAATGCAGGCTATGCTCATAATAACAAACTGCAGTACTTCGGTAAATACTACGCTGTACATACCCCCTTTCACTACATATAAAGTAGTGATGACTGTAATGATTAATCCGTACATGTAAACATTAAAGTCTGGGTTCGCAGCCAGTTCCCAGGGCAGAAAGGAGGCCGAAAACTTACCGATCCCGATGAAGCCATAGCCTACAAAACCGATTACGTTAAACAAGGCAAAAACTACTACTATGATATGAGCAAGGTGAGCCCCTTTCCCTTCGCCAAACCGGAACTTGATCCATTCCGCGCCGGTCATCACCCCGGAGCGCCGCAGCCACACTGATAAAAATATCATTAAGAATACCTGGTTAAATACGGGCCACAACCAGGGAATCCAGATGCTTTTCAAACCATAGATGAACAAAAGATAGATCATCCACATGGTGCCGCTTATATCGAACATGCCCGAGGCATTGGAAAGGCCAAGGTAGTACCACGGTATTTTATTTCCCCCCAAAAAATAACTATTAAGGTCCTTGCTCGCCTTATGTGAAATCCAAAACCCTATAAAAATAGTCGCTGCAACATACAGGGCTATAATAATCAGATCTATTATGTGCAGATTCGTCAAGCGGAAATAGGGTACAGAGAAATATTAAAATAAAAAAGGCAGGCAGATCATCACATCCGCCTGCCAAAGGTATTGCATGCGCTGTTTAATTACTTAATCAGCATCATTTTCTCAACAGCCTGGAAATCAGCTGTTTCAATTCGGTACAGGTACATACCGGATGAAAGGTTCGTTGCGTCAAACGTAACGGCATGCGTTCCGCTTGAGTAGTGTCCATCACCCAAGACAGCTACTTGACGTCCCAATACATCAAACACGGTCAATTTAACATTGGCCGATTGCGGCAACGTAAAGTTGATTTGCGTTGTAGGGTTGAATGGGTTCGGGTAGTTCTGGCTGAGTTCAAAGCCACTTGGTCTTAAGACTTCTTTTTCATTGCTAACAGTACCTGACAGCATGAAGAAATCCACTTTATCCATGCGAATATTGCCATTAGTAGCAACTATGGATATTTCATTAGTACCTTCCTGAAGTTCAACGTTGTAACGGTCGGCAGTATTCCAACCTGATCCGGTGGAACCAAATCCAATTTCATGCTCTTCTCCATTGATGGTTACATCAACAGTTTCATAAGAGCCTTCAGCTAAAGATTGATAGAAACGGAGAGAATACAGACCAGCACTTTCGGCGTCATATTCAATAGTTGCACTGCTTCCGGTTTCCAGCATGTCAACGGAGAACCATCCACTTGGTGGAGCGGGGTCGTCTTCATTAACCTGTTGGTAACTAACGTCTCCTTCAAGCTCGGCGTCTATTGCAGTCAGAGTTTCCGTTTCACCACCACTAGTGACATCCACGTCTCCAAAAACCATCCAGCCCCAGGATTTTTGTATACGGATCTTATTTTCACCTTCTACAAGTTCAACATCAACGTCATACTCTTCCCATACGCCGTTCTCTCCTGCAAACATATGGTCTTCTTCCGTTTCGGGCACATAGTTATCATTGATCAAAAGCTTCTGACCCTTTTCACCGTCGTCACTATCAATCATATAATGGAGCGTGAGTGTATAGGTTCCATCAGATGGAGCATTATAGGTCCAGGTAATATTGGGTCCTTCACCTAATTTCATCTGTAAAGGATAATCATATCCGATAATCTCAGAGTCACCTTCAAGCTGTCCATCTTCAACCTCAACGGAACCAGCAAAATCAATCTCAATGGTTTCTACCATGCTTTCGATTTCGTCCACATACTGATCTCTATTGGCCAGAAAGTCTTCTTTCTGCTCTGGGAACCAGCGCAAATCGCCCAATGGAAGACCATCGGTACCTGCATCCATAAGTTCAGCATTACTATATGAGAAATCTTCAGGTAGAGGCCAGTTTACTGCCGTTGTTTGATCTGAGCGTCCCGGATCCCAATAATATTCGTTACCTGGGACAACATTATTTCGAAGGTCAAGAATATTCTGAAGCTGGTCATCAACGACATCAGGATAAACAGTGAATTCAGGATTAACATCTTCATAGATGTTATCAAACATCATGCCATCAAACTGGCCAAACCATTCTGTTTTTATAGTTTCATTAAACAACGGTTGTGGTCTGGTATCCTCCTCATATCCTGCTTCAAATGCGGGATCACGCCAGGTTGATGTATTTGAAAATACAATTTTTCTTCCATGATCCGTACCATATTGTGATGGAAGATCACCTATAGAAAACATGCCGGCATAATCATCTTCCCGTGGTGGCTCCGTGGTATAATCCTCAACACCTTCACCATGCCAGAAACCATTTACTATAATATTATTAGTAAAATACGCTTCTTGCCACCAGTTGCCTGTATTGATCGACCGGCCAACGCCTACTATAGTGTTATGATTGAAACGGACATATTTGGAAGACCCACCTTCAATTTGAAGTATAGTCATACCAATATTAAAAAAGGTATTATTCTCAATTATAACCTCTTCCTGATCAGCCCATATTGAAATCGCACGTCCTTCCCACTGTTGGTCAGTACCAACAAGATTACGATAAATGTTATCTCGGAAATGAATACTGTTGCCTCCAGCTGTGAAAGCAATCACGGCATAATTACTGTTCTCAATTATGTTATTTTCAAACACAAAGTTTGAATTTGCAGCATCTATTTGAATAGGCTGGTATGCCGTCTCGGCTCCGGTGTCATCAGAACCCGTAATCCAAAGGTTTTTTAGGGTAACATCATCCAAACCCGTAATCATACGCTGGTCTATTTCACCATCTTCAGTTTCGACCATTTGTATTACCGGAGGATTTTCTTGTGCACCCACACCGGCTTTTTCACCAACAATGCGCAAATGAAATCCATCGTTCTCGATTCGATCCGTATTCCAATAGTAACCACCCTGCTGTAGCTTATAAACACGACCATCAGGTCTGTCAGTATCATTTGCTATAGCATCCCGTAATGCATTTACAGTTACGGTTTCACCATCCCACCAGTCGACTTCGAGAGTATCGCTGCTTTCTTGTGCCTTACTATCCAGGTTCGCAACTAGTACGAGTCCCGAAGCAAGCATCATAAGCATAAGCTTACTTGTTAATGTTTTAATTGTATACTTGATTTTCATAGGTTCTCCATTTATTGATATTTAGCTTCTATTGTTAGTGTTATATCTTGTTTTGATTCGTGTTTGTCCTTTTTTAATTATTAAAATTTGTACCTGATTCCCATGTCCATTGTAAAACCATAGTACTCGGTGTAGGTTGGATTTTGAGTCGCTGAACCCTGAAAGTTACGGTCCGCTCGATTGTTCAGGTTGTTCAAATTAGTATAGACCTGCAAACCTTCAAAAATATCTTGCCTAAGCATCAGGTCAAATCTCGCATATTCTCCGGATATATTATCCAAAGCTGGTTCCGCCGCTATCCATGACATGGTATCGGTTTGATACAGAAATGATAAACGTCCTGAGAAACCTTTGTAATCATATCCCAGTGTTATATTAGCTATATGTCTGGGCTGATCAGGCATACGCCCTATTCTGGAGGTATCTACAAGAACTTGGTTGGGCATAGGAGGCATGGTTCCCGGAATTGTGCCTTCTTGTTTGATGGCATACCGTTGATATTCCGTTTCTGAAAAGATATGGGTGTAATTCACATTTAGTACCAAGCCTTTAAATACGGAAGGCAGATACCAAAAGTTGGTTTGCCAGTCTAACTCAATCCCCCTGTAATATGCAGGAAACGAATTGTTTATATGAGTATCTGAGCGAGGATTATATTCGACCCATTCCTCGGGAATATTAGTCCCTTCCAAAGCGCCAATTTCAGGTCGTAAACGATAATTTACCTGAAAGACCAGATCATCTATCTTTTTATGGAAACCGGATACTGTAAATAATCCTAATTCATTATTGTAAAATGATATTGAAGCATCATAGTTTACAGATCGGGCAGGTGTCAAGGTGGAATTTGCAGCCCTAATATAATCACGGTATGAATTCATCGTGGTTATCGGTGCATATTGCATGTAATCAGGCCGTGTCAGCGTTTCCGTCCTTGCAAGTCGAATGTCCATCCAACTTGTTGGAAAATAGCGTAGATGTACCATTGGCAATAAATACGAATGATCACGCTCTGTTGTTAATGAATCAAGCTCTTGTGGCTCCTGTTGTATATTATCTCTCACAACCTCTCTGTAACGTTGACCGTAATACCTGGAATAATCACCTTCCCATCGAACTCCGGGCAATAAGGTTACTTTATCACCAAAATTGATTTCTGTCATCAGATAACCGGCTTGATACCTTTCAATACCCTCATAATCACGACCTCTTGATCCGAGTGCCATATCAATAAAATGACCACAATCTTCAACTGTTTGAGCCATTGTATTCATCATTTGTTCGTCGGCTACCCAACCCAAAGGATATTCGCCATTGAGAAACCCTTCTCGGCTGTAATCATCAAAAAATGTATTCATTGGCAAGTGTCCATATTGTGCTACCGATTCGGCAATACCCCATTCCGGTACTTGCTCATCAACACATTGCAATATTTCACTCATATCACCAGTGCCCATTCCATAATGCAGACCACCACGGCCATACTGAGTTTCATCATTCATTCGGTCCAGCCATCGAAGTTTCCCACCAAATTGAATTTCCCCGTCTATAGTGCTCCCCAGGTTAAAGGGAATATGGAAATTAGCCTGTGCCGCTGTTTCATGTTCGTTTCGGTCGGTACCCCAGGTGTACAAATCCTGCAAGGCAGTATCTGTTGAATCATTAGTTGCCATACCGGGTATCTGATTAGGATCAGTCCCCGGAGTTACACTACCTTGAAAAGCAGAACTTTCCTGTACAAAATGATAGGTATAATCCCTCGGATTATTTGACGATGTAGACGTCCTGGATACATTAGCGTCATAATTTATCCAATCAAAATCCTGTTCAAAGCCTATACCTCCAACCATTACCGATGTGGAACCTGTCCGACGCTCCAAGTCATAATAATGACGGTTGGCATTTACATCCATTCGGTTTATCCGATACAGGCCGTCATTATCGAGTTTATTATAAAATGTGTTGGCATTAATTTTACCATGAGGAATTCGATAATCAAGTACAATACTTGCCCCCTTGCGCCCTCGAACCACATTTTCTTCTCTTAATCCAATGCTTTGGGCAACTACTTCTGTTTCTCCTGTTTCTGAATTGGTTGACCTCCTATAATCTCCGGAAAACTTATCGGCACTTCTATCATATTCATCCAAGTTAATATTGGCAATGACACCAAGTTTATTATCTAAAAATCTATTGCTTACACTTCCGGTTAATTTGTAGTTGCCGTAATGATTTTGAAGATGAGTGAACCCTCCTTGGGCGGCAACGTCAAACATAAGCTGGTCCGGGGCTTCCCTTAACCTTAAATCAACAGAACCACCAATAGCATCAGCATCCTGATCTGGAGTGATGGCTTTTAAGACCTCAATACCATCAAGCATATTAGATGAAATAAGTGAAAGATCGACACTTCGATCGTCACCACCCGTAGCTGGCATTCGTACTCCGTTAACCGTTACCGTATTGTATTTAGGTGACAAACCTCGAATAGCGATTTTATTAGCTTCACCACCTGATCGCTGAATGGAAACACCCGGTAACCTGCCTATTGATTCTGCGGCATTCACATCAGGCATTTCCCGAATTCGGTCCCGCGATACTATATTTGATATGGTGTTAGAAGAAAGCTGCTGATTAATAGCGCTTCTTTGCCCCTGCGCCTGAACGGAAAATAGTATTTCCTCCCCCTCAATACCTGCGCCAGTCATCTCAGAATTGTATTCCAACTCTTCCCCGGCAGCAAGTTCTATCTCAATTTCCTGGCGCTGATAGCCCAGGTAACTTATAACAAGTGTATACGTGCCGGGCGTGATGCGCGTAATGCGGTAATTGCCATCAACATTAGTTGCCGCGCCCCAATTGGTGCCCATAAGCTGCACATTGGCCCCAATTAATCCTTCGCCATTATCAGTGTCGGTGACCTCACCATAAAGTACGGCGTTTTGCTGCCCATAGACTCCTGTTATAGACAGTAAGACTAGTGCAGTTATAATAAATAGTGATCGGTAGTATAAAATTTTCATAGGGTAACAGGTTTTTTAAAAAAGAGATAGATGTAGATTAACCTTAATAAATATTTCAAAGCGCTTCGAGTAAACTTCATTTAACTGGGGCTTCATGTCCCTTTTATTTACAAACCCACTGCAAAGCGCTTTTCAACAGATTTGAAAATATCGGGAAGACATATCCACTCTATGTTAACATAAACTTATTTCTTAATTAATCCATTTGATTTAACAAAAGCAACAATAGTTAAGGATATTTTTATGAACATTCCCATAAAGGTGATTAAAGAACATTATTTAGATTATTTTAATCTTTAAAATAATATTCCATAGCCCCGGAGGTATAAATCCATGGCGCATTCCAATTAATAGTCACTTCGTTGGTCGAATAACTACACCAATCGTCCAGAAAAGACGAGGCCGGATAATCGGAAGGATATACTTCGCAGTTATCCTGATGCCCATTCTGAGGGCCGCCCACAACGAAACCCGGCACCGGTTCTGAGTTGGCTTCATCCGCTTCCGAAGGCCGGTGATGGGGGTTCATCGGTGGAAAACTTCCCAGGCCTGTTACGTATGAATATCCTGTAGGATTACGGCCCAAAACATAATCGAGATTGGAAAGGGCCGCTTGCATGTAGCTATCATCACCGGTGAGGCGATAAGCCTGTATCAGCATCAGCGATTGATTGCCCGCCATGCCGTTGCTCCCCCAAACAAAATCCCGGCCACTCTGTCCCATGCTGATTCCGTATGCGGAGCTCTGGTATCCCTGCTTCAGCATATCGCCATGGCCGATTATCTGGGATCTGATAAGATCTTTATCGGCCGCTTCGGTTAAATCCCAGATATGGTGGGCCAGCGATATCCATGCCAGCGGACGGACATATGACCAGCTAGGGGTCCGGAATTCTGTTTCCTGAAAATCACGGGCGTTCCAGTAATCGTCATTTTGGGTGGATATATAAAGCTCCGCTGCCGCCCAGTCGAATTCATCGTCTACCGAGCGGTCGCCGTATGCTCCGGTTTGAACATCCTCCGGCTGCCGGTATAGTTGTTCCGGATTTTTAACGGCCCACTGCCAGGCATATTCAGCCGCCTTCAGGCATTCCCGGGCAAACTCAGGGTCGTATTCCGCATAGGTACGGGCCGAAGTGGCCATAACGGCGGCAAAATTTAAAGCGGCTGATGTTGTTTTCATCACCACATACCGGTCGTTGACGGCCTCATCAGGCATTAAAACACCCTCAAAATTAAGCGTGGTCAACTTATGATATACCCCGCCGTCATTGGGGTCTTGCATGGTGAGCATCCAGTCAATGTTCCAGCGGGCCTCATCCAACAGGTCAGGGACATCATTACCGGATTCGGGGATATTTAAGGATAGGTCCCCGTAATATTCGGGATAGTGCTCATAGGCCGCCAGCAACGTGTAGGTGCTGATGCCTGAATTTACGATGTATTTATTATAGTCCCCGGCATCGTACCAGCCTTTGGGTGATGATATCACATATCCTTCCGGACGCTCTTTCGATGCTGCCGAGGCATGTACAAATACATTGTCATCGGGATGCCCCGCCATACGCGCCCATTTCCCCGCATGCTGGCTTTCAAGGCCGGTAGAGACCCGGTTGTAGTATAATGCACGAATGGCGGATTTGGCCAGTTCATGGTGCACATCATCTTTTATTTCAAATATATACGAGCTTCCGGCACCGGGATGCATCAGCTTATAAGACCCGGTATCGGAAAAATCACTAAAATCGGCCAATGCGACCTCTTCTCCTGAATGCTCCCAATTTTGAGGTGATTTTAATGTGCCCGTATAAACTACTTTGTTGGTTTGCGCATCCAGTACCTGAAATGAGCCAGTCGCTCCACCAGGCACAACCGCTACTTTTTCCCCTTCAGGATAATACCCCAGCTGGTTTACTTTGATGGGCTCCTGCGCCCAGGTCTGAATACTTAATAAGATACAGCTTAAAGTCAGTACATATTTCTTCATAAGTTCCTTTACGGATATAGGTTATTTTTTTATTTGATCAGCATCATGTTTCTGCTGGTTTGCCATCCTGGTGCTTCCAGGCGATAAATATACATGCCCGATGATAATGCACCGGCGTTAAATTGCACTTCATGAATTCCGACAGATTTCATGCCTTCGGTCAGCGTTTCAATTTCGCGCCCCATCAGATCATATACCGCCAGCTTTACGTGCCCCGCCTCGGGCAGGTCATAACGGATCATGGTGGTCGGGTTAAAAGGGTTGGGGTAGTTCTGGTTTAGCTGAAAGGATACCGGAGCATCGGGCTCTTTAGCAAGTGGTGTAGAAGCCGAATTATAGTAATATTCCATCGCTCCGGTTGCATAGACCAGCGGCGCGTTCCAGTTTATAGTAACCTCATTGGTCGAATAGCTGCACCAATCGTCCAGATACGATAAAGCCGGAAGGGCCGACGGATAACTGCTGCAATCCCCCTGCTGGTCACCATGAGGACCGCCTACCAAAAATCCCGGTACGGGGTCGGCAATATTATCGGCTTCCGAAACCCGGTGATGCGGCGCCATGGGCGTACAACTTCCATGGCCTGTTACAAATGAATATCCTGTTGCATTACGACCCAACAGATAGTCCAGGTTCGAGAGTGCGGCATCTAAGTATTTCTGCTCCCCGGAGATTCTGTAGGCTTGGATCAGCATCAAAGAATGATTTCCCGCCGAGCCATTGCTGCCCCAAACAAAGTCATGATTTTGCGCTCCCATACTCACTCCGTAGGCCGATGATTCATATTCCGCTTTTAAAAAGTCGCCCTGATCCAAAATTTGCTGTTCGATTAAATTTATGTCTGCCGCCCCGGTAAGGTCATTTCGATGGTGGGAAAGCGATACCCAGGCCAGGGGCCGTACGAATTGCCAGCTGGGCACCCCTGAGCCGATGCCCTGAAAGTTTCGGGCATTCCAATATTCATCGTTGCCTGTGGAAATGTAAAGTTCCGCAGCGGCCCAGTCGAATTCATCATTCGTGCTATGATCTCCGTACTCCCCGGTGTTCACATTAGCAGGCTGTTCATAATATAGAGAAGGATTGTCTACTGCCCATAACCAGGCATGTTCGGCAGCCTCCAGGCAGGCTTCGGCAAAGTCCGGATCATAATCAGAATAGGTTCTGGCGGCGGTTGCCATAACGGCGGCAAAGTTCAGGGCAGCAGAGGTTGATTTCATTACCACATACCGGTTACTTCTTGCCCGGTGAGGCATAACGGCTCCAGAGAAGTTAAGGCTGGTCAGTTTGTGATACACACCGCCATCATGGGGATCCTGCATGGTCAGCATCCAGTCCAGATTCCACCGGGCTTCATCCAGCAGGTCAGGCACATCATCTCCAGACTCCGGAATATTTAGAGCAAGATTATTATAGAATTCAGGGAAATGCTCGTAGGCGGCCAGTAAAGTATAGGTACTGATACCCGAATTGACAATATATTTATTAAAATCACCGGCATCGTACCAGCCTTTGGGGGAAGAAAAGGTGTAGCCTTCCGGACGATCATCGGTAGCCGCCGAGGCATGCACCATCACCTCGTCATCCATATGCCCGGCCTGCCGCGACCATTGCCCGGCATGCTCTGATGTTAATTCTTCAGATGCACGGTTAAAGTACAAAGCTTTAATGGAAGCTCTGGCAAGATCATAATGAACATCATCACTGATTGGGAACACATAAGATTCCCCAACATCTGAATGAACTACTTTGTAAGAGCCCGCCGCAGTCATTTCACTAAAATCAGCTAAAGCAACCGTTTCATCAGAAAATGACCAACTTTTCGCCGGTAAAAGCTCCCCGGTGTAAACCACATCTTCTGTCGCGGCATTCACAACCTGGAACTCTCCACTTACATTCCCGGGAACCACGGCTACCTTCTCCGCCCCGGGATAAAATCCCAGCTGATTAAGTTTTATCTCCTGGGCACTGGCCTGGAAATAAAATAAACAAATGCCACATGTAACTACCGCTTTTCTCAATTCAAATTCCCTGTATCAGTTTTTCATAGATATTTTTTTAAACCTGCTCATATAGGTCAGAGCTATGTAGTAAGTTAGAAGGTGTCACCTGTTTAATATCTCACTTTTCACTTTTTTTATAAAAGCGCTTTTCAAATGTTTAGAACAATTAATCAAAACGATTGATCAATAGCAACATATAATAAGTTTTCCGCCAATGATCAAGCGCCTGTTGGAGGCTGGGGTAAATGAAGAAATGGATCCACAATGGTATCGAATGATATTACCTGCTCTGGGGTTACAACTAAAAAAGTCAACTTAATTCATGAGGAAACATCATCTCCACCCTAATGAACCACCAAATTCAGCCTGCCTGGCCCGGGCTGCCGGCCCCTTTTGAATGGCAGGCAACACTCGATACGGTACACCTCTGGTCACAGATCGTCGGAAAGATCCGGCTTGCACATACCCCGTGGGTTAACCATTCATGGCATGTAACGCTTTATGTCTCATCCCGCGGGTTGACTACCTCCCTGATCCCGCACCCCTCAGGCGGATTCGAAATGGAGTTCAACTTTGCTGACCATCAATTGGAGATCAGCACAGTGGATGGCAGGCGCGCTTCCTTTGAGCTGAAGGCAATGTCCGTGGCCGATTTCTATCACCTGACGATGGACAAACTCCGGCAGCTCAACCTTCCCACCGCCATCTACACGAAGCCGGTGGAGATCCCCGACCCGATCACACCCTTCCCCGAAGATACCACCCACGCCTCTTATAACGCAGAACCGGTACACCGCTATTGGCTGGCTCTCACGCACATCCACAGGGTCTTCACCCGCTTCCGGGCTGACTTCCTGGGCAAAGTGAGTCCAATACATTTCTTCTGGGGGGGATTTGACCTGGCGGTAACCCGCTTTTCCGGGGGAACGGCCCCGAAGCATCCCGGCGGCATTCCAAACTGCCCGGATTGGGTAGCAGAAGAGGGGTATTCCCATGAATTGTCAAGCGCGGGGTTCTGGCCGGGAACCGGTCTTGGTGAGGCGGCCTTCTACGCCTACGCCTATCCCGAACCGGAAAGGTTCCGCACGGAAGCCATTGAACCGGAAGCCGCCTTTTATCATGAAGAACTTGGGGAGTACATACTTCCTTATGAGTCGGTTAGGAGCGCATCCAATCCCGATGAAACGCTTCTCCGTTTTCTCAATACTACCTATCAGGCGGCGGCTGTCAACGGCAACTGGAACCGGAAAGCGCTGGAAAGGGTAAGAGAGAGGACGGGCGCCCTGTAAATGGAAGGAAAAGTTGCGTTCGCGCCTGCCTGATCAACGACAATTAGAATTCCCGACAATAATCCCTTCAACCGATCGGTGAGCATATAGTGGGGAATCCGTAGCAATGTACTGGAAAACCTGATCGAGATGTTTCTCTGCCTTTTTCGTCCAGGCAACTTTCATTTAGCCCGTTTATATTTCTTTCTTACTTCCTCATTCGAAATAATCCGGCCCTCTTTAGAATCTTCCAATCCCTGTTCAATGGATTGGCGAACATAGATTTTATACATCACATCATCCCAATTGGCATCTTCGGGAAGATCCTTAAGCAGGTTTTTGACTTCTTTTTTCAGTTCGCCTTTTTCCATAATAATAGGATTAAAGAAGATTTTAATATAACGTACAATATCGTTAGCTGCTGACATAAAAACTACGTTCCGGTTGTAATTCTGATTGCTGCTGATTCCACAGTGGGCATAACGGCCAGGCAAATAAGTGACAAGGCTAAGTACTTGAATGGATCATATAATTAAGCAACTTGGCCTCCTAGCAGCAAAAACCACCAGGTAATCCCGTTTCCTCTGCTCGTCGATATCGGACCTACCATTAACCAGTGACTTGTGCAGCACCTTGGCCTACCTCTCAATATGCTTCAGCTCAATCTCGACAGCCGGGCCAGCCAATCTCAGCTGGTAAGGAACCATTCGGGAAAAATTCGAAAGAGTACTTGAAAGTCGTGTATATTCCCGTATAGTTATAACTAAAATGCATTATATCTTTTAATTGTTATATATTGGCGTATCATTTTCTTTAGCTTTACAATCAAATATTATATTATTCAATCATCCAAAGGTTTTATAGCTTTGACAACATTCTATACCACTTGGTTTTCCTTGGAATACTGCCAAAGAGCGCGATCTAGGGTTCTCATGTCAACCCCATTACGAAGCGCCATAGCCCTGCATATCCTCACATAATCCCACCAGAATGAAAAAGCATAGCTGCTTGGCAGCTTTGCTTCAACGCTCCACAGCGCCCTGAAATCAAGAATGGGATAAGGGTCTTTGTGAAACAAATGGAGAATCACCGAGGCAGTCGGCCATCCAACGCCATCCAGTAGGGTAAGGGTTTCAATGATCGAGCGTTCATCGGTGGCCGATAACGAAAACATTGTGATCTCTTTAATATAGGCCTCTCGGTTCTTCTCAATATGACCGGCACTTCTGGGGGACTTCCAGAGGGCCAGCAATTTTAATTGTTCTTTTGTGAGAAAACCTGCTTGTTGTACGTCCTTCCGAAGGTCTATCAACGAAGCTTCCTCCCTTGGGTACTCATATTTCTGTGCACGCCTATTAATCTCTGTTTCAGGAAAACGAAGCTGCATAATTAGTGATTAAATGAATTGTAGTTCGACCTCATATACAATAATCTGTTTTATTTTAAGGCTCCGGGCGAGAAGGTCCATCCCTGGTGCTACCGGGTTGTTCATCAAACCTTAAATACTACTTTTGGGTAAGCTTAACAAGCTAAATACTAAAATATTGATTGAGGTTTATAATAAGCAACTGGCTTTTAAGACAGAATCGTGAAACCGTCAGAATTGGCTGAGATGTTAAACTTAACAGTACTCAATAAATTCAAATAACATCCTTAGACATCTCTTTTTTATAATTGAGGATCTCAGAGGCATAGCTTTTCCCAATACCGGCAATTTTGGCTACATCTTGTTGGCGGAGCTGATGGTCATCCATAGATGATGGTCATTCATAAGAGACTTTAGCAATTCTATCGAGCCTGACTTTAGGCGTTATTCGGTTCTGTTCATCATACGTTACAATCAACAGAGTAAGCAGTTCCTTTTCTTCCTCAATTTCTTCACTCTCATCACCTGAAAAATCCAGTTTTCGAGTATGTCACAATACCAGGAGTTTTGTTTTTCCTTTTGATTACAGAATATTTTATTGTTTCCATTTTTATAGGATTAAAAAATAGATAAAAGCCTGATCAAGTTCTGACCAAGTCCGTACCAACTCCAACTAAAGCCCGGCTGGTAGTAGGAGTTGTATAGGAGTTGGTTGGGGGGAGGAAGAGGTTCACTGTAAATTAGTAATTTGTGAATTGGTCGATTTTTCTGCTAATGCAATTTGTAATATACGACGTACAAATCACAAATTACCAATCACACCTTCTACCTTCTCCTTTCTCACTCTCTTATCGTACCATAATATGAACCCGGTGACGGGTAAACTCGCGCACATCAAACTGGCAATAAAGGCTATGATTTTTCCGGGTAAACCGCCAATAGCTCCGACATGGATGTCGTAGTTCATGGCCAGAAGTTTTTCTCCGGGGTTTTTCTGGTCGTAGCGGTTTTGGTGTAGGAGGTTGCCGGTGTATTGGTCGTAGGAGAGTTCGTTTTTTTCGTAGTAAGTGGCGCCGTCTCCCCGAATGATGGTGCGGATAGGGGCATTTTCGGTTGCGGGAGGTATAATGGTTATGCTGTAAGCGTCAGGGAATTCGGCCCAGGCGTTTTCGTAGACGATCTCCATGGAGTTAAGGTTTTCATTTTCATTACCCCGTGCAGGCTGAATGAGTTTTGCCGGAACGGGTGGCAGGCGAAATTCGCCGGTTCCTATGAAATGCATGGCTTTTTGTGCCGTTGGGAATGCCCAGTACAAGCCGGTGAAGGCGATGACCAATGCCAGCAGCAGAAAATAGAATCCGAGTACACTGTGGAGGTCATAGTTGACGCGCCTCCAGCGGGCTTTCCATTTTATGGCAAAGCTTTTCTTCCTTCCGCTTTTGTTCCACCGTCTAGGCCACCACAAAATGAGCCCGGATATCAGCAGGATGATGAACACGACAGTGCTCCAGACAATAATAGGCTGGCCTATCGGGGTGGCCAGAAGCAGGCTCCAGTGAAGGCCTTTCACGATTTGAAAGAAGTCTTTTTCTTCATCGACGATGCCCATCGTTTGCCCGGTGTAGGGATTGATGTACAAGGTTTGATAGTGTTCGATGGATCCGAAGTAGGTCCATGCCTCCGGCCCTCTGCTGAAGTGCATGGCTGTCCAGGCCTGGTCGGGATTTTTGTATGTGGTCAGGCCATAGGCAAGGTTTTCTATTTCAAGTTCATCCTGGGCAATATATTGCAGCTCAGAAACAGAAAGCCTTTCCTCCTGTTGCGATTGCACATATATAAGATCTTTGCGAAGCCATTGGGTGATTTCGTATTTAAAGACGAAAATACACCCGGTAACGCTGACAATAATCACCACCAGCCCGGACACCAGTCCGAGCCAGCGGTGTAAAAAGAGGATCACCGGTTTTAAAGAGGTCATAGGAATAAATGGTATCTTTAAAATTTATAAGAAAAACTGGCCGTAATATTTCGGGGTTGCTGGGGATTGATGGTCAGCCAGCCCTTATAATGTTCTTTATTTGACAGATTATTGATTTTCAAATCCAGACGGTAATTAACAGTATTATAAAAGATGGAGGCATCCAGAATGGTAGCCGCCGGCAGCGTAAAGGTGCCGGTGGATGTGCGATTCAATATGGTATTTTCTCCGGAGTAGTTGCCGCCGAGGCCGAAACCGAGGCCACGGAATGTATTGTTTTGTATGGAGTAGCTCATCCAGCCATTAATAAGATCTGCCGGGCCAGCTGATTCTGGTCGCCGTCCCAGGTAATCATTGTTATCCGTTTTGGTCACTTCGCTTTCGTTGTGGCTGTAACCCGCCGTGATATTAAAGCCGGCCAGGGGCGATGCGGTTAGGCTGATGTCAACTCCACGGCTGTAATTTTCGCCATCCTGTATGAAATAATTTAACTGGTCGGGGTCCTGGCGAACAACGTCCGATACCCGGATGTCATAGTAGCTCAGGGTGGTCGATAACCGGCCGTTAAACAGGTTCGTTTTAATTCCGGTTTCCCATTGGTTGGCATGTTCGGGAGTAAATGTCCGGGTGCTGCCGTCGTCCTGGATCCGCGGAGCAACATTGCTGAAGCCGTTCATGTAGTTGGCAAACACGGATACCTGATCGGCCCATGGCTGAAATACCAGCCCGAATTTAGGCGAAAGAGCGGTTTGGTTGTAACTGTCGTCTTCGATGATGATGTTGCCCTTGTTATCGAAATGGTCCACACGCAGACTGGCCATGGCTGATAGCGCGGGGGTTATATCGATGATATTTGAAATGTAGCCGCTGTACACCTTTTGGCGGGTAGTGGCATGTGAGACGGATGCGCTGGCCATGGCGGTGTCTACCGCTGATCGGGAAATGCCGGTGCTTGTGGGATCAAATAATGAAATTTCATCGTAGCCTATGTATCCTGTGCTGTTGTTAATGGCGCTTTGCTCAAAGTAATCCAGACCCGCTACCAGTTTGTTCCGCAAGCCTGCCACATGGAAATCACCCGTAATGTTCTGCTGGATATCGGTTCCCAGGGTGGTGGCATTTTGTTTGTTGATATACCGGATATAGGTGCCGTTGCCGTCGGCGATATCCCAGAGATAGGAATAATAGCCATTCGACCTGGCGGAACTTCGGGATAGGACCGTTTGGGAGGTCCAGTTGTCGGATAAGCGATATCTCATTTCTCCCTGCAGTTTAAATGCGGGGTTTTCAATTGTTAATTCATTGCTGGTGTATGAAATGGATGGATTGTAGTTTAATTCCTCCAGGTTTTCGGCGGCCAGCGGCACCGACCGGTTCAGGAAAAGCATGGTCGGATTGGTGCGCTCGGAGGTGTAGTATTCGGTATTTACCAGGAATGAAAGCCGCTCGTTTGCATCATAGGAAACCGAGGGTGCCACAAAAAACGACTCACTTTGCCCGGCATCCTGAAAGCTGTTTTGTATGTGGTAGGAACTGTTTACCCGCACGGCCACGGGCGTTTCGCCAATTGGTGAATTCACATCCGCTGTTATGCGGTTGGTTCCGAAACTGCCCGTTTTGTAGGAAAGATTTCCGTTAAAATTTTGATAGGGTTTCTTGGTCACCACATTGATCAATCCGCCGTAGGAAATGAGGCTGCTGCCGTAAAGCGTGCCCGAGGGGCCCTTAATCACTTCGATGGCTTCCACATTGGCCGGATCGAGCGTGCCGTTGGTCAGCGACGGGAGGCCGTTAACCATCGTGGGTTGTACGGCAAAGCCTCTCAGGGAGTAATACCCGGCCCCATCGCCTCCCCTTCCTGTGGATTCCCATAATTTGAACAGTCCGGGCGCATTCTTCAGAGCCTCATCAAAACTGGTCACCACCTGATCATCCAGCAGTTCGGAGCTGATGGTGTTGTAAACCTGAGGATTTCGAATGTCCTTCACCGGCATTTTACCCACATAAGAACTGCTTTCGCGGGCATACTTATTGATTTTGCTGCTCTGCATCAACAACTCCCGCATCCGTTCGCTGCTAATCGAAAGCGTGGAGTTCATTATGAGGGTCTCACCCGGTGTGACCGAAACTTCATATTCCTGCCTTTCAAAACCAACCCCGGACACTACAAAAGTATACGTACCGGCGGGTATAGTGGCGATTTGGAAAGTTCCGTCATGGGCGGATGCCGTGCCGTAGCCGGTATTTTTCAAATGAATATTAATATTTTCTACCGGCTCTTGCTGCTCGTTGATAACCTTTCCCCTGATGGTACCGGTGCCGCTTTGAGCGGCCGCATGAATGGTTGTCAGGCCCAGAGCCAGAAATAATAGCGCCGTTTTTAGTACCCAGTTTTGCATATTCATCCTATATTTTTCCGTTTATGGTAGGTTTGTTATTTCTTCTTTGTTATTTTGATTAAATCTAAATAGAGTTAATCTTGACACAAAGGTAGACAGGACATGGGAAATAGGCAAGCACTATTTGGATTTATTCTAAATAGTGCTATCTTTTTTGGAGTATGTTTACTTCTTACTTTTAACCAATTTTTATCTTTTATGAAAAAATATACCATCCTTCTGACCCTGCTCCTGTTTGTCTTTGCCCTGGCCATAGTCTGGTTATCAATGCGTGTGAATGACCTTGAGCAGAGTGCCGGGCAATCTGATGAGCCCGAACTGCATGTGCTTATGAGCCAGATGCAGACCCACCTGCATAAGCTAAGTTTAGCCACCGAAGCCAGCAACCTGCGGCTAAGCGAGTTTTACCTGCATGAACTGGAGGAGGTAATGGAGGTTATAACGGCTTCCGATATTGAATATGAAGGCAATCCGGTGAGCATGCTGACAAACGAGATGCTGCTTCCGGCTTTTGAAGAGCTCGATCAGGCCGTAGACCAGCAGGACTGGCCCCTGGCGCGGCAGCGCCGATCGGCAGCCGTACAATCCTGCAACAGCTGCCATCAGGCCACAGGCTTCGGGGAGATCGTCATAACGGATGGTGTGGAGGTGAATCCGTTTAATCAGGAGTTTGGGATGTAGATTTGGAAGTTTACTCCCAAAGTCCGTACCAACTCCAACTAAAGCCCGGCTGGTAGAGGAGTTGGACGGACTTGGTTGGGGGGAAAGTGAGGCGGGTCCGTTCTCCACAATTTAAAAATATTACTCCTCTTCAAGAACAAGATATTCTATATTTAAATCTCTGATTCCAGAATAATTGACTACCAAATATTCACCTCTAATAAAATAAAATCTTCTATCACCACCTGAAAAAGGCCCCTCGTCATCACTATCTAAAACCTCATCTGTATCAGGTTTGTCATCAGAGAGTCTCCTTCTGGATACTTCCGTAAGGACTAACTTATCAAGTTGACCTTTTTTGTCAAAATAGTATTCGTAAAGCAAACCCCAATACAAATACTCCTCTGCATTTTTGCTCAGAGTAAATGATAAATAAACACCGTCAATAGGTTGCTTCAAAAAACGGCTAATATCCCGGTACGTTGGCTTCTCCATGGCAAAAACCCTGGCTTCTCCGGAAAAATAATAGTGCCATTCGTTACTGAACTTGAAATCCTGAAATACCAGATCGCTACGAGTTTTTCTAATTAAGATAAATAGTAAAACTCCCGCCAGGATTGCAGTAATGTATGACAGCAGAAAATAGCCTAGAATGTGATAAACACTTTTATAGACTTTTTCCATTTCAGAATCACTTAGTTCGGAATACGATTCAAAAAAGATTTGAAATATTATATCGTATTGAATTGAACAAAAGTAATCTACAAGCCCAAGCAATAACAGATGAATGGCAATGGAATAGAGAACACCTATTGCCAGTTCATTTTGAAAAGACTGAAGTACTACCGGGCTTTTCCAAGTACCTTTTCTTAAGTAATAATTAAAAAGAATTCCGGGTAAAATTAGGGCTGTTGCAAAGATTAGCGAAATTGCAATGCCCACAGCAAGAGTTATTTAGAAACTTCTGTAGAGGGTTTGGGCAGGCTAGGAGCGCTCTTTAATCTGTATTTCTTGCCTTTATGCATAATTGTGCCATCCCTTCTTGGTAGTGCGGAACGCAGCTGCCTGGCAGAATCTTTATCTGACCGAATGGAGTTCAATTTATGAGATCTTGGAGCTTTCATTCCAATATATACACAAATTTCATGAATGAATCAACGGGAATCAACCACACTTTCTCCCTCTCTATCGTACCATAATATAAACCACCGTGACGGGTAAACTTGCGCACATCAAACTGGCGATAAGGTTATGATTTTTCCGGGTAGACCGCCAATGGCTCCGACGTGAATGTTCGTAAGTTCACCTGCAACAGCTGCCATCAGGTCACCCGCTTCGGAGAGATTGCTATTACGGAAGGCATTGAGGTGAATCCATTTAATCAGGATTTTGAAATGTAGCGCTGGTTTCTATAGAAGATGTTTCTCTAATTTTATAATATGTTTCCCGTGAGTAACATGGGTGCGCCCCTACCGGGCGCTTTTACGCGTTCTGCGTTTTTTTCTATAGACCGGGCGACCCGATGGATCGCTTTTTTTATTCCCACTCATAATTTATAACTCCCACCTCATACCTTCTAAGAAAGTACCTTCAGCGTTGCTTTTAACATCATGGAAACATCTTCCAATGGCGTTCCTGAGGTTTTGACGGCCCGGAGTACGGCTTTCTCGGCGTCGGCTTTCCTGTATCCAAGGGCCTCCAGAGCTGATACTGTTTCGGTTTGAACCAGGCCGGTCATGGGCGATCCGGACGTGCCGTTTTGGGTGGCTGTGAGCCCGCCGAGTTTGTCTTTCAGTTCGAGGACCATGCGTTCGGCGGTCTTCTTTCCTATCCCGGATATTTTGGATAGCTTGAGCACGTCCTGGCGCATGATGGTGTCGGTGATTTCATCGGCGCTCATGCCGGAAAGGATGGTAAGGCCCAGGCGGGGACCAATGCCTTTCACAGTAAGCAGCAGTTCAAAAAGGCTTTTATCATCGGTGCTCATAAAGCCGAACAGGCTTTGGTCGGCTTCCGAGAAATGGTGATGGGTAAAAAGCTTTAACTCTGCCCCCTCGGCCGGCAATGAGGAAAAGGTTTGGGTGGATATGCGTATAGAATAGCCAATGCCCGACACGTCGAGGATTACCTGATTCGGATTCTTCAGTACAAGTTTCCCTTTGATATATGCAATCATATTTTTGCTCTACGGTTTAATCCGGTCCTCATTATCGCGCACGAATTCGCTCCATGAGGAACCGCGCCGGTTTTGATGCGTTTTCCTGGAGGAGCTTGTTAATGAAGCGGGCACACTGTTTTTCAAGTGGTGACACCAGGCGATGGCCAGGGCATCGGTGGCATCGGCCGATATTGACTTCTCCGGCATGGCAATCATTTTGCGGAGCATGAAGGCTACCTGTTCCTTACCGGCATTCCCCCGGCCGGTTATCGATTTCTTGACGGCTTTCGGGTAGTATTCGAACACGGGAATATTCTGGTTAATGATGGCTAGCATAATGGCCGCCTGAGCCCGGCCCAGCTTGAGCATGGCCAGGGGGTCTTTGCCGTAAACCGGTGTTTCCACAGCGCAGGATGCTGGTTTGTATTTCAAGACCATTTCTTTTACGGTGGCGTACAAAAGGTGCAGCCGCTCGCTGTGGTCATCCAGGTGGGCCAGGGAAATGGCCCCGCAATCCAGTGCTTCATATTTATTGCCACTTTTCCCGAGGGCGGCATACCCGGTGTTGCGCGAACCGGGATCGAAACCCAGAATAATATTTTCCATATGTGTTGGGTGAGGTTAAAGCTACTTTCATTCTGCCCATTTTAGTTATATCGATGCATTTGGGATCGGCAACCCGCCGGAGAATATAATCCGCCGAGTATAACCCGCCGAGTATAACCCGCCGGTACAGGCGTCTCGCCTGTACCTTCTTTGTCTTTCGGCGTCCCGCCGGCAAGGCATGTACTATATCGCATGTTTGAACCTACTTTCATCTGCCCATTTCAGTTAGATCGATGCATTTGGGATCGGCAACCGGGGGTACGGCCGGAGGCCGGAAGACAAGTTCGGTACAGGCGGGACGCCTGTACCGGCGATCTGAGATCTTCTTTGTCTTTCAACGGTTCCAGAAGCGATTAACCTGCCGGTGAGTGCGTCTATTTGCTGGCCGCCAGTTCTTCCAGGTCATTCATTAGTTGTTCGTTGATTCCATTAGTGGAGAAGCCGCCGTCGTGGTACAGGTTTTGCATGGTTACTTTTTTGGTTAGATCGGAAAACATGGTGACGCAGTAGTCGGCGCATTCATCTGCTGTTGGGTTGCCCAGGGGGGAGAGTTTATCGGCAAAATCGTACATGCCGTCGAAACCTTTGATGCCTACCCCGGCTGAGGTTTTTGTAGGGCCCTGCGAAATGGTGTTGACACGGATACCGCGGTCGGCGACTCTGGTGCCGAAGTTACGGGCAATACTCTCCAGCAGTGCTTTGGCATCGTTCATGTCAGAATATTTTGAAAAGATGCGTTGGGCGCCGATATAGGACAGGGCAACCACGCTGGCATTATCATTTAGAATGTCTGTTTTATCATAGGCGTAGGATAAAATTTTGTGAAGCGATAACGCCGAAATATCGAGGGTTTTGTGGAAGAAATTATAATCCAGATCGGTGTATTCTTTTTTCTTGCGGACGTTCGGTGACATGCCAATGGCATGCAGTATGAAGTCGATCTTGCCGAAACGTTCCCTGACCTGTTCCATGAGCTTGGCCACATCTTCTTCGCTGGACACATCGCAAGGCAGGATTTCAGCGCCGGTTTGTTCACTTAGGTTATTTAGCTGTCCGAGGCGCAGAGCAATCGGGGCATTGGACAGAGCAAATTCTGCCCCTTCACGGTGTGCGGCCAGCGCGACACGCCAGGCTATGCTGCGGTCATCCAGCGCTCCAAAAATAAGGCCTTTTTTTCCTTTTAATAATCCATATCCGTTCGAATTGCTCATAATGTAGTAATTTCGTTTGTAAGAGTAGTTTTAAAATTTAAATAAGAATACTGATAGTCTTAACAAGGGTCAACATTTGTACGACTAATCCAAATTGTTTTAGTGCATCCCGGCATTCCGGATAAGCTGTATCTGGAAACGAACCATTTCCTCAAAGTTGCTCATGCTGATGCGTTCGTTAGTTCCATGAATCCGGTCGGAATCCTCATGCGTAGCGCGTATGGGCCGGAACCGGTAGGTGTTGTCGGTAAGGTTATCGTAGTGGCGGGAATCGGTACCGGCCAGGAAAACTGAAGGAGCCACGGCAACTTCATTAAACACTTCGTTAATAGAACGGGTTAAAGCTTTGTAACCAAAGTGATCTACACTAGATATACTGGAAGGTTCAAGCTCTCCGCTTAGAAGATTAATCTTAACATTTGGATCATCAATAGTTTTACGAACGTATTCAATAATTTTGGAAATATCGTCGCGGGGGTGAATCCTGAAATTGATAACCGCACGGGCAAACACAGGCATCACATTATCTTTTACCCCCGATTCAAAAATAGTAGGGGCAATCGATGTGCGCATGGCCGCATTGGTGGCTGGTATGGCATTTAACTGTTGCTTTACTAATGGGCCAAACAACCACAGGTTGGAAAAAGCCATACGGTATGAAAAAGGTAACTGCGGGGCAATAGCTTCAAAAGTCAGTGCCAGCAAATCGGAAAGTTTTCCGGGAACGGGATTGGCTTCCAATCTTTTTACTGCCGTGCTAAGGATACCGATACTCGTATTTTGCGGTGGCATTGAAGAGTGGCCGCCTTCATTCTCAACCGAAAGTTCAATACTTAAATATCCTTTCTCGGCCACACCCACCAAAGCCACAGGCGACTGGATTCCCTCAAAAATATCTTCAACAATAGGCAGTCCCTCATCCAGAACAAAAGCAAACCGGATATTTCGCTTTGCAAGTACTTTTGCAACCTGGGCCGCCCCCCGCTCTCCGCCGGTTTCTTCATCATGGCCGAAGGCAAAATAAATAGTTCTTTCGGGTTGATATCCTTCTGAAATCAAATACTCCACCCCTTCCATTATGGAAATAAGCCCTCCTTTATCATCCATAGCACCCCGGCCATAAACGTGATCATCCGTGATTTTTCCTGAAAAAGGCTCATATAGCCAATCCCCCTCTGTACCTACTTCAATAGGCACAACATCGTAATGAGCCATCATCAGGATGGGATCTTTATCATCATCAGTGCCTTGCCAGCGGTACAGCAGGCTGTATTCATTAATTCGTTCTCTGGGGATATTTTTGTGTACGCCCGGATAAGATTTTTCTAAAAAGCTTATAAAACCTTCGTATTCTTCTTTATCCTGCAATGCCTGTTCGGTTACTGTTATGCTTCTTTGTTGAAGACCTTTGGACAAACGTTCAGCTATTTGACTGATATTTAAGTTGTGGTAGACAGGATCAAAACTATTGATATTTTTTTTTGAAATAATCAATGTTCGGATTAGAACGACTGTAATCAGTAGAAGAAGTAAAACGGCCATTGCAAGGCCGATATATTTTATCATAAATAGTAGGTGTGTTAAGCAAAAAAGTGGCTGATTAATATATTGATTATCGTAGTGAAATGTGAGATAATGAACAAAACACGCTATTCGCGCTATTATTTAGCGACTAGTCGCAAGACTGATTCAGAAAGGTTATAACTTTTTACCATATCAAGTATCATATTCACGTTTCCCTGAAACTTTTTATAGCTTAATCCCCTTTAAAAGTTCAACTGTACCCTATACTGGGCCAAAAATATTAGAGTTCAAGTTATCAAATATTGTTTTAGTAAAACGGTTATGAATTTGAAAATTGCAATCCACTACTGTTGCAGTTATCACATCATTACTATATTACTGCTTTTCTTTTTTGCTGAACATGTTCAGGCACAAGACGATGATGATATCCGTCCTCAGGTTTGGAGCCTGGATATAGAGGGGAATGAACAGTATCCGGATATAGTTTTGCTTGATAACATTGCAACAGAAGCCCCAGATTTTTTCCGCAGGCTTCGGTTCTGGAATCATGATGGATTTGATTTCATGGAAGATGAAATAAGACGCGATGTCATCCGGATAGAGCGCTATTACCATCGCCTCGGATATCCGCATGCATCGGTATCCTATGAAGTTGAGACTGGCAGGAAAAACTGGAGGCGTGCGGTTACTTTTTATGTGCAGGAAGGCCCGCCTACAATGATCGATAACCTTGAATATGAGGTTGTAGATAATAATGGTCTTTTGCAAGAACTTGAAGAATATCCGGTCTTTCAACGAAGTAAGGAGCAGCAAAGCCTGCGCGAAGGTCAGCGTTACCAACTAATCCGGCATAGCGATGTGGAAGGGCGTTTTTTGAACACTCTGAGGAATATGGGTTATGTTTTCGCCGAAGTAAACGTTACTGCTGATGTGGATACGGTTGTAAATACTGCTTCGGTATCCATTAAACTGTCTCCCGGGCCCATTGCTTATTTCGATAGCATCAGAGTGAGCGGTACACAAACGGTATCGGAAGATTATGTGGTCAGGGAAACATCCATTCAACCGGGAGAAAGATACAGCCAGGATAAATTGAGGGAGGCCCAAAGAGAAATCTTTTCCCATCACCTTTTTCGGTTTGCAACAATCACTGTGCCCGACCAACCCAGTGATTCAACGGTTGATATTAATATAAATGTCCGTGAACATGCCCTGCGCAGCGTACGGGTTCAGGGCGGCCTGGGCATTGAAGAGTTGATAAGGGCAGATGTATCGTGGCAGCATAGAAATATTTGGGGTAATGCCCATAGCTTTACATCCCGGACCAGAGGTTCTTTCCTGGAACAAAGTGCTAATTTTGACTACTTAATTCCCTATATCTTTAATACACACAGCTCGATTACGATTTCACCTTTTGTACAACGCCTTGACGAGCAAAATTATCAGCTGCTCCGCGGCGGTATTAATAATAGTTTTCTTTACCAATACAGCCAGCAACTTGCCGGTAATATCGCCTATGAATATACCCGTAATGAAGAACGTATTACAGGAGAGGCCGAGATTGTTGAAGAACAGCTTATTGAAGATCAGTTGTATGATATTTCTTCCATTCAGCTCTCAGGTTATTACAGTGAAACTCCGGATATTACCCTTTCCCGGGGTTGGGCACTTCGGCCTTATGCAGAATTCTCCGGTATTTTTGGTGCCGGAGCTTTAGGTTACCAGCGCTTTAGGTTGGATGTCCGGCGTTATTTTAATTTTCGGGCCCTGCAGATCGCACTTCGTACAGAAGGCGGCGTTTTATTTACCGATGACGTAAATTTGCCCAGCCATATTCGGTTTTACTCCGGCGGAACTAATTCCGTGCGGGGTTGGACCCGCCGCCAGCTCGGACCTAAACGGGCCTTTATTGAAGACGAGGAATTTCAAAACTATATACCGCTGGGCGGACAGTCTGCGTTTAATTTTAATGTGGAATTACGGCAGGATTTACGCCGGATCATTCCCAATTTTGGTGTGGCCGCTTTTCTTGACGGGGGGCAGGTCTGGAGAGATGCCACGGGCTTTAATGTGACTGACCTTCAGTATGGCATTGGCGGGGGAGTCAGATATCAATCACCGGTAGGGCCCGTACGTGTTGATTTTGGCTATAAAGTTAATCCTACCCCTGAGGATCTGCGAGAATTTGAAGGTGCTGATTTTGGGCCGCCACTGAATCGTTGGGCCATTCATTTTAGTATAGGTCAGGCTTTCTAAATTTATGCATTATTCTTGAACAAGAGCACAGAATAAACAAAGGTTATTCGTTCTCCCTTTGTAACCAGATAAAATATAAGCATTAAATGGCCGAAGATACCGAACCAAACCAACACAAGCGAAGGCGGCGCTGGCCGTGGATCACTTTAATAGTGATTCTTGCCTTTATTGCTATCGTAAGGCTGGCAATGAGGACGGATTTTGTGTTTAATTTTATTCGTGGACAGGTTGAACAAACTGCCGGTGAAACCCTGAATGGTGAGCTTAACATAGAGAGCATGCGTGGTGATTTGTGGAACCGTGTCGAGGCTCGTGGCATAAGCCTCACCCAAAGTGATACCGGCCAGGATACATTAGTTACAGTTGATTCCCTTAAAGTCACTTATAGTATTCTAACCTTGTTATCATCCCCGTTTGTGGTCAGGAGTGTTGATCTCTATGGGGTGAATAGTTATCTGGCCCAGGAACAGGACAGTACCTGGAATTTTGAGAAAGTTTTGCCTGAGCAGCAAGAGGAACAGGATACCGAAACAGACCCGTTCCCCCTCCTTGTGGAACGCGTTCAGATTCACGGCAGCAACATTTTTGCAACTGCACCTTTTATGCTCCCGGATACGACCATTCAGGTTCGTGATATTAATATGCTTGCCAGTTTTGAACTTTACGAAGAGGGATTTAGTTTTGATCTTGATAATTTTGAGCTCAATGTACACGAAAAACGGCTAGGCGATCCTATCCGTTTTGAAACAACAGCATCCGGCGACACCACAGCCATACAACTGGATCGCCTGGTGATTGCCGGGGGGGCATCACTGTTCGAGGTGATGGGCAATTTGGATCTGGAAAATGAAGAAGTTGATGTTTCCGCTTTATTTGACCCCCTCTCATGGCGAACCATCCGAGCCTATGCCGAAGATGTACCGTTTAACCAGGATGTCACACTGAATTTAAGTATTGAAGGAGAGTTAAATGACCTGAGGGCTCAGTTAAATGCCACTTCAACAGGCCTTGAGGAATTGACCCTTATGGCCGCCCTGTCATTTGGTTCTGACCCCGCTCTTACCAACTTCTCGATGAATGGCAGTAATGTTGATTTTGCCGTTCTGCTTGACGATCCCGGCATGCCCTCTTTTGGAAGATTGGAGTCTTCATTTGATGGTTTCGTCTCCTTTGAAAACTATGAAAACGGTACATTAGACGGTTCATTAAATATATCAAATCTCCGTATGGACCCGTACGTGATTGACCGGCTTGCGCTGAATCTGGAACTTCGGGAAAGCGAGATTTTTACAAACCTTGAGCTAAACCGGTCTGGAGGAGTGTTTTTCACCCAAGCCCATGTAACAGATTTTTGGTCAGAGATGCCCGGATGGACAGCCGATTATGAAATCAGTCGCATTAATCCTGCCGTATGGGCAAGCGATCAGGAAATGGAAGGGATGATCAATGCGGAAGGTGCCCTGAACGGTCAGGGACTGGAGTTCAGTGGGAACCCTGTGTATTTTCGACTTAACCTAAGGGAGTCACACTATCAGGGGCAGGTATTGGAAAGTGGCCTGGCATTAGGCTGGATCAATAACGAAAATCTGGAAGTAGAATCAGAATTCCATACCCAGCGAAATTCACTCACGATGAATGCCAATGCGGCCTGGGCGGCGGCTGAGCCCACCTACAGCTTTACGGTAAATGCAAGAGAATTTGATCTTTCCGAATTCATGATGGAGGACACACTCTCTACCCGGCTCAACCTGAATATTACGGGCGATGGCAGAAATTATGAGCTTGACAAAATGAATCTTTCCGCAGTCATGAACATGGATTCCTCATTTGTAAATAATGAACAAATAAGCGACTTGAGAACGAATGTTACCATCAGCGATTCTGTATTAGTGATGGATGATTTTGTTTTAAACAGTCAATTCGCTTCAGGAAATTTGTTTATACGCCAGAATCTTATTCGGTATAATGATTTGGAAAACAATGCAGAGTTCAATATTCAACTTCTGGACCTTCAATCTTTTGCCGAATTGGCTGGTGCGGATACTTTGAGAGCCGGGGGTTCATTCAATGGAAGTATAGCGCCCGACAGATTTGATCGTCTTGCTTTAAATCTGAACCTGGATTTAAATAACATAGCCTATGATACACTTACCATTGAAGGTATCACGGGACGGATAACCTCAAGCCTTGATGATAATCCCGACTATGATGTGGATTTGTCTGTAGACCAGTCGAGACTTGGGGATTATGAAGTTGAAAATGTCAGGTTACTAAGTGCCGGCTCTTATATCAATGAAATCCTTACTGGAAACTACAGCCTCGGCCTGGCTGTGGATAGCGAAAATGGACTGCGGCAGGAAGCTGACATCCGCTACGATAACGAGATTTTGCGCCTTACCACAAAAGAACTTGACCTGATTTCGGAAGAAGGCAACTACATCCTCCAAAATCCTTTTGATATCGTCTATGCTAATGAGCTAATCAATATTGACACTTTATCATTACGTGGAGAGAGAACCGGGGCTACGGTGCAACTGGCCCTGGACCAGTACGGTCCGGAAAGCTTTCGTGGTAATTTTGAAGCCGATTATATTAATCTGGGCCTGCTGCAGGACATTGTGCTCAACGAAATCATATTTGACGGAATACTGATGACACAGGCTGATTTTGACATTCAGCCTGAGCAAATGAATATTAGTTCTGAATCCATACTCTCCGATTTCACCTATGGGGAAGCCCTTATGCTTGACACGTTACATCTTGGCCTGAACCTGGCAGACGATCGCCTGCAAACGGAATTCAATATTCATAAAGACCTTCAAACGCTGGTAACCTCTGAATTTAACTTACCCTTCGTATTAACTGACCCTGAAGAGCTTGACGATGAATTTTTTCAGGAGCCGGTTTCCGGTCTGTTAGAGATACAACCCCTGGCCCTGGAAATGTTTAGTTCGGCACTAGAACAGTTCGGATATGAATCATCAACAGGTACAATATCTTTAAGCAGCGCATTAGGTGGTACAGCAGGCTCTCCCACTTTTGATGGTAATTTTACACTAAGTGAAGCTTTGTTATCAGAAATACCGATACAAGAATTTTCGGTGAATTGGGATTATGATCATGACATATCCAATCTCAGCTTAAGTTCGTTCCTTGACACCGAAACACAGCGGGCTTTTGATTTAAATGGCGAGATTCCATTTTATGTAGATTTTCACACGTTTGAATTTGCCGGCCCGCAGGATGACGACGAGTTAAATTTTAACTTCCGCAGTGATAATTTCAACCTTGCTGTATTTAACGATTTCCTTGATCCGGAGACGGCCGAAGGTCTGCGGGGAAATTTAAATGCCGATGTTATGGTCCGGGGGCCATTAGACAACCTGGCAATAGAAGGTTTTTTACGTTTAAGAGAAGGCAGAGTTAGGGCGGTGCCCAATGAGATCACCTTTCGGGATATCTCCACAGATATTACACTACAGCCCGGCAAAATTGTATTGGAACAGGCTTCCGTACGGAGTGCGGGTAGTTTAACCGGACGGGGGGAAATTCTCCTCGACGGGCTTACGCCCGGGAATTTCAATCTTAGGTTTGACGCGCAAAACTTTCGGGTTTACGCCACGCGTGATATTGACGCTTATATTGGAACGGGTGCCCGGCTACAGGGAACTTTGGACGAGCCCAGATTAAGCGGTGATATCAGATTAGAACGCGGTACCATATATCTTGATGATTTTGGAGAAAGCCAGGTTGAAGAGGTGGTTTTGGAAGAAGACGCCGGGGACGACGAGCTTATACCTGAAGTGGAAACCAGTTTTTACGAGAACTTGGCTATGGAAATGAATTTTTCGGTTACCAGAACTCTTAACCTCAGAAACAGGGATAACCCCGAAATGGACCTGACGCTATCAGGGGAACTGGATCTGGTCAAGCTTCGAAATCAGGAGCTGGAAGTATTTGGCGACATCTCGATACCCAACGGGTATGCTACAACATTTGGTAAACGCTTTGAGATAGATTCAGGCTCTATAATTTTTTCGGGAAACCCCGAAAACCCCCAGATGGATATCCGGACTATCTACCAACCAAGGCAACAGGAAGGAACCCGAATAGAAATCTACTATACGATAAGCGGTACTGTTGAGGAACCGGAATTCGCATACGATAGCGATCCGGAAATGGAATTTCAGGATATAGTGAGCTACACTTTGTTCGGAAGACCCTTTAATGCGCTGGCCGGATTTGAACAGGGCGCGGCTGGACGCGCAGAGGGAGACTTTGTTTCCGAGATGGCTATGGAAGTTTTGCTTGACCGGGTTGAAGCACTGGCCGCTGAACAGATAGGCATAGATGTACTCGAAATTGATAATAATCGAAGAGGCCCGGGTAGCGGCACCAGTATCAAAGCAGGCAAATTTCTCACAGACCGGGTTTTTGTAGCTTTTCTCCAGGAGCTTGGCGGCACCGAGGCCGGCCGGCAGGTCATTATCGAATATATGATACGACGCAATCTGGATTTAATCATAACCGGCAGTGACGATCACCGCAGTGGTGTTGATATAATGTGGAGATTAGATTATTAGATATTCCGAATCATGCTTTTACTATTTTCTTAAAATTTCATGAACTTAGACGAGCCTGAAAAACAAAAAAAACTAATATTCCGGTTCAAGCGTATTATTGTAAAATATATAACCCGCCTCAATTACAGAACTGAGGCATGGCATTAAATTTCTCCCCATGACTAAAATATGTACAGGCCTGTTACTATTCTTTTCACTTCTTCTGACCTGTAATTTAGCTACTGCTCAAAGTGCGAATGAAAAAGTTGATATTTCCAGCACAGGTATTTGGGTTGCTCCGGGAGATGGACAAGAGCGGGAGAAGAATTTTCCTGTTCACGTTAGCCATTTACTTCGTGAGCAGCCGGAAGCCCAAGAGACGCTGCGAAAATATAACGAACTGGAGAGACGATATAAACTTGGATATGGTGTTCAGAGTGTAGAAACCACTGCTGACATTGGAGACACAATAACCATAAATCTTTATAATTTTGAGAAAACTGAAGGGAGGAATCCCATTTTTGATAAAGTTGACATGAAATTAATGGCTGCTGGCAATTTATCTGAAATCTGGGTGGAAATAGATGAGTTGGGCCCTGAGAAAATAACACAGAAGTCAATTGATCTTATGCTAAAAGCTCTTGAGGATGAAACCTCCGAACGTTCAATTAATCCCGGGAATGGCATAATAGAGAATAATCGTATGTTATTTGGTGATCCACCTGATATGGTAGACAACTCGGGAAAAGTTAAAGTTTATCTCGCTAATATACAAGATGGTTGGAATTCGGAAGACGGAGGTGGCTATACTGCAGGTTTTTTCTACCCTGCAGATCAAGATCCCAGTAACCCTAATAGTAATGAAGGTAATATTATTTATATAAACACCTATCCTGAAGTTTATACAGATGACCGACAGGCAGACCCTCAAAATTCCTTAAGTACAATTGCACATGAATATCAACATTTAGTTCATTGGCGATATAATAAACTCAATATTTTTCAAAACGAAGGCCAGTCAGAATTGGCCGAGATCTTGAATGGTTTTGATGCCAGGCCAATGGCCTTCTTAGATGATCCGGAAGAAATTAACGGTGGTGAGAATACAACCGGTTTATTTCGCTGGCGAACAGATGATGCAGATGAGGTATTAAAAGACTATCAAAGAGCAGGTTTATTGCATTCTTACCTAAGCGAGCGAGTGGGGCCGTATAACGCAGGAAGGCTTACCCAGGCACCCAGAGAGGGAAGGCGCGGTTATGAAAGTGTATTAACCGGAGAGGGAATTGCCTGGGAAGATTTTCTAACTGAGTTTTATGTAGCCAATTGGGTAAACGATAAAAATATAGACAAACGATTTGGTTATGATTTGCCCCAGTTCAGGAACCTACAAGCTTCGAATGCAGGCATAACATTTAATTCATCTACAGATACCGATTGGGTTCGTAACCAGAAGGTAACCATAGGTTATGGTGGGGCTAGTTATGCAAATTGGTTTGGGCTTCGAAATTTGGAGGTGGAGGTTTCTAAAACCGAAGGTATCTTTCACTACCTTATATCGCGTGAGCAGAGAGATTCAAAGCCATCTATCATGCCCCTTAATGACTACATAAAATTGAATGGAACTTATGAATTAATTACACTGGTCTCTGTAAATACTGCAAGAACAAGTAGTAGGGCAAATTCCCAAACATTTGGCTTGACGGCTAATTGGGATCGTACAAATCTGGCCGAAAAAGAATATCTATACTATACTGACGTAAGATTCTTAACACCTTTAATCGGCGAAAGTGATACAAATGAGACAGTATATAGCCTTCGAATTACACCGGAATATGATGGCAATATAAATAGTGTTTTTTTTAACATTAATGATCGAGCAGAAAGCATAACCGGTGAAGGTACCCTCAGAATCACACTATTAACTTCGCAATCGTATGGCGTCGGTAAAGATGAAATCAGAATACCAGCCGATACGATAGCTTATAATGATGTAGCTTTTTCTAATATAAACAGGGGAGAAACTCATGTATCTGTTGATGTTACTGCTTGGGCCGTAAATAAAGATGAGGATTATCATGTAACTTTTGATATAATCGAGGCACCTGAGGCTCGTCTTGAATTTCTTCTGGATAGTGGTATTTGTAGCAAATACAATGATTTTGATGGAGAAACATCCCCAGTGTGTCAAGAAAGATACAATTATCAGGAAGAAGATGAGGAGTATTCTAATTTTTATCCGCCAAGAACAGTAATAAATGTCGGAAATCAACCTAACTGGACCTTTTATAATGACAGGCACAATATCCTTGCTGGTATAAATCTTCTTTATCCTGATGATTCTATCGATGATCAAAAAGGCAGTGACCCACCTTATGCCGATACATTTGAATTGGAACAAAATTTCCCCAATCCCTTTCAGGCCGGTACAACAATACGTTATAATATTGTGGATGATGTGCCGGTTAAACTTGAAATCTTTGATGTTCTAGGCCGTAAGGTTCAGACCCTTGTTGATGATTCCAATCAGGAGCCGGGTTCTTATGATATAGAGTTTGACGGATCCAGTCTATCCAGCGGTATCTATTTATACCGCCTTCGTGCCGGTGATTTTGTTAAAACAGCCAAGATGACATTAACGAAATAAACACGGTAACACTTCTGGTTTTGGTTCAAATTATTACAGTGTATGAAAAACACTTTTGGTGATATAAAATTATATTACGTCATAATTAAATGATATAATTTTGCATTAATTACGTATTTTTTCCTATACTCTCTTTACCTTAATTCGGTAAGCGGTTTTCTTTTAATATACTCTCCAAAATAGAAATATTATGACAATATCCCGACGGCATTTCCTTCGTAACACAGGCGCGGTAACTCTTGGTTTTACTGGTTTACATACATTTGTTGGTTGCGGCGCTTCATCACAATCGGTTTCTGAATCAGGGGTCGGATATGGACCCTTAAAACCGGATGCTAACAATATATTGGACCTGCCGGAAGGATTCTCCTACACCATTGTCTCGCGCACGGGTGATCAAATGGATGACGGCTTTTTTGTACCTGGAACCCATGATGGAATGGCCGCCTTTACCGGGCCACGAAATCTTACGATTCTCGTAAGGAATCATGAAATAAACGCGGGGGCTGGCCCAGAACACGGTCCGTTTGGTAGTAACAACCAACTTTTGCAGAGGCTTGATCATTCAAGTCTGTATGATGCCGGTTCTAATGGAACCCCCTGTATGGGAGGAACGACAACTCTTGTCTATAATACAAATTTACAGAGATTGGAAAGCCATCACCTGAGCCTGACAGGAACCTTAAGGAATTGTGCAGGAGGACCTACCCCATGGAATACCTGGATTACCTGTGAGGAAACAGTAGATCGTGCAGGAGATTCTCTTTCAAAAGATCATGGTTATAATTTTGAAGTACCCGTAACAGATCAACATGGGCTGGCCAATCCAGTTGCATTAGAAGCTATGGGACGATTTAATCATGAGGCCATAGCCGTTGATCCGGCTTCCGGCATAATTTACGAAACTGAAGACCGTGGAGATAGCCTCATCTACCGCTTCATTCCAAATACTCCGGGGCAGCCCGCCGATGGCGGAAAACTGCAGGCCCTTTGCATCTTGGACAGCCCTTCTCTCGACACCCGCAACTGGGATCGCCAAGAAGTAGAAGTCGGCCAGGAAATGGATGTTTACTGGATTGATGTTGACGATGTAACTTCCGAAAATGATGACCTGCGAATCCGTGGTTTTGAAAATGGTGCCGCCCGATTTGCCCGCGGTGAAGGTATGTGGTATGGAAATGGCAGTATCTATTTTGCCTGCACCAATGGTGGAAGTGCCAAAAAAGGACAGATCTGGAAATATACACCAAGTGCGCAAGAAGGCAATGCTTCCGAAAGCAATGCACCTGGCCGGCTGGAACTATTTGTTGAACCCAATGATGGTAATCTTGTGGAAAACGGGGACAATCTGACGATAGCACCATGGGGTGACCTTATTGTTTGCGAAGACGGTTCGGGAAATCAAAACCTTGTTGGTGTAACCCCTGAAGGGAAACTCTACAAATTTGGGCATAATTCGATGAACAACTCTGAATTTGCCGGTGCTACTTTTTCCCCTGACGGAAGTACATTTTTTGTTAACATACAAGATCCTGGTTTTACAGTAGCTATTACCGGCCCCTGGAAAAGGGAAAAGGCGTGATTGGTACGCTTTGCTTTTGTGGGTTGTACGCTGCGCTGGTTGTTGGTTGTTTGTTGTCGGGAGTGCATAGGCCGTCTCGAAAGGCCTCCCAAGAATGGTTGCACTTTTTGCTGAGTCTGCTTACCTTTGGATATACCAACTTTTAAAATAAAAGAAAAGGTTGGGGGTGCTTGTACCAACGAGCTGAGATAATACCCCAAATACCTGATCCGGATAATACCGGCGTAGGGAAACCGAGGAAGATGCCTTGCAATGCGTAGCAGTGTGAGGTTTCCTAAATCTCATCAGTTGTACTGCACCTCTTAATTAACAATCCAATTAGGAGGAGCTAAAATGTTTTACAAATCTATTATCCTTAGCCTAATATTTTTCGGGTTCACTACCGGAGAAATAATTGCGCAAACCATATCGGGCACCGTTCGTGATGCCCAGACTCACGAGACCTTACAGGGAGCAACCGTTATTCAAACGGGAACATCATCAGGAGTCTCTACCGGTTCAGATGGTAACTTTTCATTTTCATTGGCCGATGATGCACCTGCAGAAATCGAGGTCCGTTTTCTGGGCTACTTGTCTCAGACCATCAGCGTTAACCGGAACCGATCTACAGAACTAACGATCAGTTTGGTACCAGAAACTTTCATGAGCGAGAATGTCTTGGTGGAAGCTTCACGCGTGAGTGAACGTAACCCGGTAACGTATTCGAACATCTCCCGCGATGAAATTGAAGATAACAACCTGGGACAGGATATTCCTTATCTGATCGAGATGAGTCCTTCTGTTGTAAGTACTTCTGATGCCGGTGCTGGTGTTGGTTATACGAGTGTACGGATTCGTGGAGTCGACCAGGCCAGGATCAACGTAACCATGAATGGAATCCCGGTAAATGATTCAGAGTCGCACGGAGTATTTTGGGTAAACATGCCCAACCTGGCCGCCAACCTGGATAATATCCAAATCCAGAGAGGAGTAGGTACTTCAACAAACGGCCCTGCAGCTTTCGGTGCCAGCATGCACCTGCAAACCCAGACTTTACGCCAGGACGCTTACGGGATGGTGAACACATCGGCTGGTTCATTCAACACCATGAAAAACAGTGTTAGTCTGGGCACCGGTCTCATGACCAATGGCTGGTCATTCGACGGCAGCCTTTCCAAAGTAACATCCGATGGATATATAGACAGGGCCTCTTCTGATTTAAATTCATTTACAGTTTCCGGTACCCGTCATGGCGACCGCAGCTTATTGAAACTGAATATATTCTCAGGCGAAGAAAAAACTTATCAGGCGTGGGATGGGGTACCGGAAGATTCTCTGAAAACCAACAGGACTTACAATCCCTATACTTATGAAAATGAAACCGATAATTATAACCAGGATCATTACCAGGCACATTACTCCTACCAGTTAACATCCGACTGGAATATCAATACAGCCCTGCATTACACACGTGGTGCCGGCTATTATGAACAGTTTCGTGAAGGTGAAAATTTGAGTGACTACGGTTTTGCACTTCCCGATGCTGATGAAAATGAAGATGACCTGATCAGGCGCAGATGGCTGGATAATCATTTTTACGGTGCGACTTTCTCGTCTGATTATCAAGCAGGTGATCGTTTTGATCTTACCGTAGGCGGTGGGTATAATAATTATGACGGCGACCACTACGGGGAAATTATTTGGGCACGCCATGCCGGTGATACTAATGTCCGTGAACGTTATTATGACAACAATGGCTTTAAAAAAGATTTTAATTTATACGCCAAGGGCACCTACGGGATTACCGACAAACTCAGTTTTATGGGTGATCTGCAGCTTAGAACCATCAGTTATGATCTTGAAGGTATTGGCTCCGAACAAGAATTACTCGATCAAAGCCATCAATTTACCTTCTGGAACCCGAAAGCAGGTTTGGTCTATCTTTTAGATGATAATCAGAGGCTTTACACATCCTACAGCATAGGCAATAAAGAGCCCACGCGCCGTGATTATACCGATGCCGATGCCGGAACCATGCCCACGCACGAGACCCTCTACAACCTGGAAGCTGGCTACCGCGGTAACTTCGATGATTTCCGGTTCGGGGTGAATTATTACTACATGGACTACGACAACCAACTCATACTGATCGGTGAGATAAACGATGTTGGCGGATCAGTGAGGACCAATGTCCCCGACAGCTACAGAATGGGCGTTGAACTTGAAGGCGCCACCCGTATCGCCAGTTTCTTGTCGTGGGATGGAAACATGACGCTAAGCCGTAACAAAGTGAGCGAGTTCACCGAAGGTATACTGAACTACGATGTTTTTGAGCTGGAAGAAACGGAATTTCATGATACCGATATAGCGTTCTCCCCTGCTCTTACAGGTTCCTCAAGGTTCTCATATAACAGCACCAATTTCAGAGCTGAGCTGCAGTCACAGTATGTTTCACGCCAGTACCTGGATAACACCCAGAATGCGGATCGAAGCATTAATCCCTACTTTATTAATAATATAAGTTTGCATTACGATTTGAGTGTTATACCCACGGCGGGCAATATCCGGGTGAGCTTACTTGTGAATAATGTATTGAACACCATGTACGAATCTAATGGCTACACCTACGGATTCATCTCCGGCGGGCAGGAGTTCCGGGAAAATGTATACTACCCACAAGCTGGCCGCCACTTTTTAGGACAGGTATCGTTTCGGTTTTAGGAGAGTTTAAATAAAGAGCCTGATTTTGTTTCGGGTATAAAGTGACTACTTTATACCCGATTCCATATACCGCAACAGTCTTCTTTTCTTTGCATGAAACTTGCACTTTTATTCCCGGCTTACCTGCCTGACCTTTACTACCTTTCCTGCCTGATGCAGGCTGATCGAGTTGTACTGATCGATAATGAACCGTTCTCACGCAAGAGCCGGGTGCATCGTGGGAAAATTAGAACTCCGGAGGGCTTTCAGTGGGTTAATATTCCAATAGTTACCGAAGACAAAAAGAAACCTCTGTTTGAGGTGCGCATAAATCACAGTACCGATTGGATAACAAAACACATCCGTGCCCTGCAATTCAACTACCGCAACAGCATTTATTTTGATTATTATGAGCCGGAGATTAGGGCTGATCTTGAAAAAGCACGTGATTATGAATATTTGGTGGATTTCCTGCATTTTTTTATGACACGCCTGTTTATTTACCTGCAAGTCGAAATTAATGCTGAATGGTCAAGCCGGCTACCTGACTATCATTCCGATCCGGATGAATTTGCCCAAACCATAAACGCTATCCAGGTATTTCAGGAGCAGGGTAGTCAAAACTACCAGCGAAAGTCGTCATTCAGGAGCGAACCGAAGTTTAACCACCCGTATTACCATCAGCACTTTGAAGGTTTCGTTCCGGGGTTAAGCATACTAGACTTATTGTTTCAATTAGGGCCTTCCGCTTACGAAGTTACGGACCAAATATCGTGTCAGGATAATAGTTGTTGAGCTCAGAAGGTGTGCTTATATTTACTTTCCCTTATGTAATGGAGATCCCACAAATATAGCTAAACATTAACCTGATGTTCACAGCGGCTTTACCTTACATGCTCCATCCTTAAATATACCCGATTTGAAAAAGCTGATTTTCGCCATATTGTTGTTTTCGTTGAGTGACTTTGCCCTGGCCCAAAGAAGTACCATTAGCGGTTATGTTGAGGATGAAAGGACGGGCGAGTCTTTGTTTGGGGTGAATATAGTTGACTTGAACAGCCAAAGAGGCACAACCAGCAATTTGTACGGGTTCTACAGCCTGTCTTTACCAGGCGATAGTGTAGAGGTCAGGTTCTCCTACGTTGGTTACGAGCCTCAGTTCCATAACTTTTCCCTTGAGAAAGACACCACCATACAGGTACGGCTTGCGCACCGTACAAATATGGATGAAATTACCATTGAAGCCGACCGGGTTGCCCCCATAGAAGAACGCAGCCAGATGAGCCAGATACGGGTACCTGTTCAAATGATCAAAAGCCAGCCCGCCCTGCTGGGGGAAAGCGATGTGATCAAGACCCTGCAAATGCTTCCGGGAGTACAGTCGGGCTCGGAAGGATCTTCCGGCCTGTATGTGAGAGGCGGCGGGCCCGATCAGAACTTAATTCTCCTGGATGGTGTGCCTGTTTATAATGCCTCTCATCTATTTGGTTTCTTCTCGGTATTTAACTCCGATGCCATCAGCAATGTAAGCCTGACCAAGGGTGGTTTTCCGGCTCGTTTTGGCGGGCGATCTTCTTCGGTGCTCGAAATCAATATGAAAGAAGGGAATAACCAGGAATTTCGCGGAGAGGGCGGCTTGGGCCTGGTGGCCTCTCGGCTGACACTAGAAGGACCTATCGGCGGAGACAGAACATCTTTTATGATCTCAGGACGCAGAACCTATATCGACCTGCTTATGGCACCGGTCATCAGTAACCAATCGGATGGTGATGAAAGCTTTGGCTACTACTTTTGGGATATGAATGCCAAAGTAAACCATCGCTTTTCGGAAAGAAGCAGGCTGTATTTCAGTATCTACGGCGGTGACGACCACTTTTACTACAAGGACGAGTACGATTATGGCAACGTTACCGATACCAACGACGGCGATTTGAGTTGGGGAAATATCACCTCCGCGCTTCGCTGGAATTATCAATTCTCCAACCGCCTGTTTTCCAACATCACCCTGATTCATAGCCGCTACCAGTTCAACATCGGCTCTGAAACTTCCACAACCGAACGGGGCGGTGGTCAGCAATTTACCGACTCATTCAGCATAGGCTATAGGTCCGGTATCCGTGATTGGGGTGCCAGGATAGACTTTGATTACTTTCCCGATCCGGATCACTATATTCGTTTTGGAGGTATGGCCACCACACATCGCTTTTCCCCGGGGGCCTTGCAATTCAGGGATGAAGACCAGGGAGAAACGGACATTACAGATATCCTGGAACCCAACGAGCAAAACGGCCTCGAGTATTTTCTATATGCCGAGGATGATTATAAGGTCACTGATTGGCTGAAGCTTAACTTCGGGCTGCATCACTCGGGTTTTTACACCGATAATACCTATTATCCTTCTCTTCAGCCACGGGTCTCTTCCGTATGGGACTTCTATGGCGGAGTGGCCGTGAAGCTTTCTTATGCGTATATGGCCCAGCACCTTCATTTGCTGACGAATACCGGCATTGGCTTACCGACCGACCTATGGGTTCCTGTCACTAATAATGTGAAACCTCAGCGATCTCATCAGATAGCAGGCGGCCTGGCACGTTCCTTTATGAATGGCCAATATGAAATCAGCCTGGAAGTGTACTATAAGAAAATGGACGGGCTTATAGAATATAAAGAGGGCGCCCAGTTCATCGGCGCCTCCGATAACTGGGACGAAAAAGTAGAGACCGGTGGTGTGGGCTGGTCCCGTGGGATCGAGTTCTTTCTCGAGAGAAGTTTTGGAAGCACCACAGGATGGATAGGATACACTCTCTCCCGGACAGACCGTCAGTTTAAAAACCTCAATTCAGGCGATCGCTACCCTTACAACTACGACAGGCGCCATGACTTATCGCTGGTGGTCAGCCATAAGCTTAGTGACCGGATTGACATCGGCGGCAACTGGGTATACGGTACGGGAAATGCCACTACACTGCCGCTGGCAACCTTTCGGCCAAACGATACCGGCCCGCAGCATTTCAGAAGTTATGGGAGTTTGCAGTATTACGGAGACCGGAACAGCTACAGAATGCGTGCTTATCACCGCTTTGACATAGGCATACAATTCCACCGGACCAGAAGATGGGGTGAACGTACTCTGAGCCTGGATATATATAATGTTTATAACCGTAAGAACCCTTTCTTCATGTATCTGCATAAAGACCAGGACAGCCAAGAAACGGTTGGCAGGCAAGTCAGCCTTTTCCCGATTCTTCCATCCATCAGTTATAACTTCAAATTTTAGGTCCCTGCCATGACAGCCAATCGTACCCTAACCCTATCCCTTCTGCTACTGATGACGAATTCATCTTGTGAGATGACCGTAGACCTTAATTTGCCCGAACATGAACCTCAATTGGTGGTGAATTCCTATTTTGGTCCGGGATATGAGTGGGAGGTCGATGTTACCAGCAACAACGCCCCTTCCAATCCCGGTTCTGAGGAAGCGATAGAAAATGCCACCGTAAAAATCTACAAAGGTGATTCCCATGCAGGTACTTTGATCAAGACAGACGAAAGGTATAGGCTTGCCAACCTTGAAAGCCCCGAATCCGGCCGAAGGTACTCGCTCCGGGTTGAAGCCCCCGGCTATAAAACCCTGGAAGCTACTGATATCGTGCCTGAACCGGCTCAAATTCAAATTATTCAGGTTACCTCCGATGCCCGCGAAGTCAATGGTAATAACCACACCGAGATACAATTACAAATTACCAGTGACCCGGAGACGAGAACCTACTTTTTATTAAATATGAACAGAGAAGTTGAAGGTCCCGACGGTACGGAACCTTACCTTACACCAACCATTTACTCCACCTCTGAACCGGTGATCGCCCAATACCAGGAAGAATTTGATCCTTTCGAATCCAGTGGGATAAGGCAGTATCACGGCCCCGTCTTCTTTACAAACGAGTTATTCAGCGGTCCTGAAAAAACTATAACTCTTTATGTACCTGATTACTACACAGACCCAAGTTTTGAACAGGCTTTAGAATTACAAATCAGTCATTTATCGGAGTCCTACTTCCAATACGAAATCACCAGAGAAAGCCAATCACGCACGGGCGATAACCCTTTTGCCGAGCCGGTGTCCGTTTACAGTAACCTTTCCAACGGTATGGGGATTTTCGGGGCGTTTAACGAGACTAGAATTAAAATAGAATAGTACTGATTAGACTTCAACATATCGGATATTCAAGTTGAAAAGCTCTATATTTAGTGGCTAGTGTTTGAGTTTTGCCCATCCGGTTGCGCTCTTCGCTACGCCTGCATGTTTAAATCTTGTTTTTTTGGATTCACGTCTCTCATGGAATTTGATTAAATTACCATCTCTTAGACCTCTGAACTCTATTCCGCAAATGTTCTTATGAGCCAACCTGTCCAGGTTTACGACGATGAACTTACCCGCCGCCTTTACGCCAATGATGCTTCTATGTATGAAGAGCTTCCTGTGGGGGTGGCTTTTCCGAAAAGCAAGGAGGACATCCGGCAGCTTATCCAAAAGGCCATAAAGCAGAAAACTCATATAACAGCGAGGGCAGCCGGGACAAGCCTGGCGGGGCAAACGACAGGTGGTGGGATTATTATGGATGCTTCCCGCTATATGACTAATATTCTCGAAATTAATACAGTAGAGAAATATGCGCATGTGCAGCCCGGGGTAATTCGCGATCAGCTAAATCGGGAAGCCGGGAAATTGGGGCTTTTGTTTGGACCGGATACTTCGACAACCAATCGCTGTATGATCGGCGGCATGATCGGGAACAATTCTTCGGGATCATATTCCATAAAATATAAAACTACCCGCGACAATATTATCGAAGTTGAAGCGGTGCTAAGTGATGGTTCAGAAGTCGTCTTCGGCCCTGTACAGAAGTACGAGCTTAAGAAAAAGCTTTCTCTGCAAACTCTGGAGGGGAAAATTTACAGGGAGATGCTGGACCTGCTTACATCCCACAAAAAGGAAATAAGAGAGTCTTACCCGCATCCGGAGATAATTCGAAGGAATACCGGCTATGCATTGGACAAGCTTTGCGAGATGGAACCTATTACTTCGGGCGGGCGGCCTTTCAACCTGGCGGAATTACTTTGCGGAAGCGAAGGCACACTGGCCATGACGACTTCGGCTAAAGTTAATTTGGTTCAGGCCGACAAGCACAAGGTATTGCTTATCGCCCAGTTCGGAAGCCTTGATGAAGCATTAAAATCTACAGTAGAAGTTGTTAAACTTAAACCATCAGCCGTTGAGCTAGTGGATAATATTATTCTTGACGCTACTAAAGGAAACACTGAGCAACGCCGAAACAGGTTTTTTCTGGAGGGTGAGCCGCGCTGCCTGCTTATAATAGAATTCGAAGGCAATGACCCCAATGACCTGACCGACAGAGCTAAAAAGCTGCAAAACGAACTGGTCAGAAAAAGGATGGGTTATGCGCATCCCATCATTACCGACCCGGAAAAGATCGGGCGGGTTTGGGAGCTTAGAAGAGCAGGCCTGGGCCTGTTGATGGGGGCATCAACCGAAACAAAAACGCCTACTTTTACAGAAGATACCTCCGTCAGAGTTGAAGACTTGCCAGCTTATGTCCGGGATTTCCGTAAGATCCTTGAAAAACATAAAACTCCCTGTGTTTTTTACGCCCACGCCTCTGTAGGTGAGCTTCACCTGAGGCCGGCTATAAATATTAAAAGTCCGAACGGCGTACAGACCATGAAAGTGATGGCGGATGAAATTGCCGACTTGGTGAGATCGTATCGCGGATCATTATCTGGTGAGCACGGAGACGGCCGGGCCAGGGCCAATCAAATTGGCCGGGTATTGGGAGATGATATGATTCGCTTGCTCAAGCAGGTTAAAACGCTTTGGGACCCCAGCAATATTTTCAACCCGGGCAAGATAACTGATCCTAAACCCATGGAAGCCGACCTGCGGTTCTCACCGGAGTATAAATCACCTGATGTGGATACTGTTTTTCACTGGCGGGCGGAGAATGGCTTTGCCGAAGCGCTGGAAATGTGTAACGGCGCGGGAGTTTGCCGTAAAAAGGCGGAAAGCGGAGGTACGATGTGTCCCTCCTATATGGCTACTCTTGAAGAAAAAGATTCCACCCGTGGTCGGGCCAATGTATTTCGCCAAATTTTTGCAACCCGGCAAAGCGAGGGCTATCAATCACAGGAAGTTAAAGATGCTTTGGATCTCTGCCTGAGCTGTAAAGCCTGCAAAACCGAATGTCCGGCGAATGTAGATATGGCCCGGATGAAGGCGGAGTTTTTAAACGGGTGGCATGCCCATAAAGGCATATCCTTGTCAGAAAGGTTCTTTGGTGAGCCTGCCAAGTTTTACCCACTGGCATCTAAATTTCACTTTTTGGTTAATGAGGTAAACAAATCAAGGCCCGGTAAAGAAGTGCTGCGTTGGGTTCTCGGCATTCATCCAAAAAGAAATCTTCCGGAGTTCAGCAGCCAAACCTTTATGGAATGGTACAAACACCGGGGGAGCGGCAGCGTAGATAATCCCGACAACAAAGTGGTTTTGCTCGTTGATTACTTTATGAATTATCATGACATGGAAATCGGCAAAGCAATGGTCATGGTTTTGGAAAAGCTGGGGTATCAGGTTTTGGTTATCGGCCCCATTGAAAGCGGGCGTACCCATATATCCAAAGGATTACTGCCTCAAGCCCGTAAAATTGTGGTTAAGAATGTAGAGCGGCTGTATCCATACGCGCAAAACTATCCGCTAATCGGGCAGGAACCATCGGAAATACTTACATTCCGGGATGAGAGCCTTGATCTGTGCAATGATGATCAAATGGACCGGGCTCTGAAAGTTGCTTCTCAAGCCTATATGTTTGAAGAGTTCATCAATAAGCATGTTTCCAGTGAAGAAGTTCGGCGGCATTTCGATGGAAAACAAAAAGAAGTTCACGTTCACGGGCATTGCCACGCCAAGGCTTTGGTGGGCATTGAACCTACTATGGATATGCTAACTCGTACAGGCTACGATCCAGTAGATATGAAAACCGGATGCTGCGGCATGGCGGGCAGTTTTGGGTATGAAGAAAGGCATTATGACGTTTCCATGAACGTTGGTGAACTGAAGCTTTTTCCTTCGGCTGAAGTTATGGAAAAGGAAACTCCATTATGCGCGCATGGGTTCTCATGCCGGCATCAGATTAATGATGGTGTTGGGAAGAAAAGTCTACATCCGGCTGTGTTAATGTTGGATGCAATTAACCCTACCTAGCCCCTATTCTGGGAAAATAGAGAAACCGGAAAGGCTTTCTTGGGGAAACTGATTTAGTGCAATGATTAGATTTATGTAGGCACAAGAACCACTTCTGCCTACATAGGTAAAGGTCGGGAAACAGAGTTCACACTTCTCGCATAGTTTTATTAAATTCTATTTTTAATTACTTAAAAACGTTCTAAAAAATGTCCGTCACAAAAGAAGATGTTATGTATATGGCCAATCTGGCCAAATTAAAGTTTACTGATAACGAAGCCGATGGTCTTGTAAAAGATATGAACGAGATACTCGGTTATATGGAATCGCTCAACAAATTGGATACCTCCGGAGTGGAGCCTCTCGATCACGTTACTGATATGATGCCAAGGTACCGCGAAGACGTTGCCAAAGAACCCCTGGATCATGATGAGGCTTTAAAAAATGCTCCTGATGCCGATTCAGATTATTTCAGGGTACCGAGAGTGATTGAATAATGGCAAAAAAGACTACTCGCAGAAAGCACCATAAAACTGCCCCGGCTGAACAAATTACCGATTACTGGACAAATCTCTCTTTGAGAAACCGGCATATTCTATGCCTGATTTTCTTGTTTGTGCTGCCAATTATTATGTTCACCGACACTATTATCGGCGATCAGAGATTTATGGGCCATGATACTATTCAATGGCGTGCGAGTGCTGAGTCTGTTTACGAACATCGGGAGATCTATAACGAAGATGCGCTGTGGTCTACCCACATGTTTTCGGGTATGCCTGCTTATTTGATTTTCTACGCTAAAGCCGTCCCTCATCTGGATACGTTCGTTTTCTTCAACTTTACTGATATTTTTCCGGCTATGCCTTATTGGGTCATGCTGTTCGGAAGTTATTTCTTTTTCATTTTGATGGGCTTCCGACCTCTGGCAGCCGCCATCGGTGCGACTTTAATTGGCTTTACCACGTATTTCCCTATTATAATTGGGGCGGGACATAATTCCAAGGTTTATGCATTAAGCCTGGTGCCGTGGCTGGCGGTAGGTTATTGGCTGATCACGCGAAAGAATATGTGGATTATTGGTCTTTTTGCCTTTGCTTTGGCCTTAAACCTGGAGTTCCGGGCTAATCACCCGCAAATAACCTATTATTTTGCATTCTTCTTCATGATCTGGTGGCTTTATGATACCTGGAATGCCTACAAAGAGAACGGGTTCCCCGCCTGGGTGAAAAATTCTTTTGTGTTACTTGGTGCCGTACTAATTGCCGTAGCCTGTAACGTTCAGCCCTATTGGAGCTATATGGAATATTCTCCCCATAGCATCCGGGGCGGATCAGAAATTGAAGAAGAGTCAGGACTTGATGAAGATTATGCTATGGCTTGGTCTCAGGGAACCGGTGAATTATTGACCCTTGTAATTCCTGAAATTTACGGCGGTTCATCCGCCGAAGGGACTTATTGGGGACCTAAATCATTTACCAGCGGCCCACACTATTTTGGGGCTATAGGATTATTACTTTTCATCTTTGGCTTGTTTAAATCACCGTACAGGATGCGGTTTTTATTTTTGGGAACCGGCACGCTGGCCATACTTTTCGCACTAGGGGAACACTTCTGGCTCTTAAATTCCTTAATGTTTGATTATTTCCCCTACTTTGACAAGTTCCGTGCCCCTGAAACCTGGCTTGTGGTGACCATCTTTAGCTTTTCCATCATTTCGGCGATGGGAGCCGATAGTTTGCTCAAGAATGTCTCCGAAAAAGCGCCTAGTTTAAAAACCTTGTACAAACCCTTGGGAATTGTTGTGGGCTTTGGGGTAATACTTTTAATTGCAGGCAACTCATTATTGAGCTTTGAAAAAGAAGGGGAAGCCCAGCAGATAGCCAATCAAATTGCACGGCAGCAAAATGTTTCACCATCGAACCCTCAGGTGCAGCAGCAGGCTACTCAATATGTTGAGCAGCAAATAAAGCCCGAACGGCAGAATAAAGCCCGATCCGATACCATGCGTTATTTAGTTTTTGTGTTGCTTGGTGTTGGATTGGTAGCGGCAACATGGCAAAATAAAATACCTGCCAGTTACGCGGGGCTTGGACTAGTCGTTTTGGTGGCGGCAGATTTAATTACTGTTGGCAACCGATACATAAATGAAGATGCGAAAATGCCTAAAGCTCTTGAGCGGGAACAAATCATAGAACAACAGCGCCGGCCGCTGGATACCTTCATCGAAGAGGGGATTCAAACTAACCAGGAGTATGAATACCGTGTTTTCCCCTTGATGGATAACGCCTTTTCCAATGCCATCCCCAATTACTTCTATCCTTCAATCGGTGGTTATACCGGAGTAAAATTGAGCAGGTTTCAGGATTTGATAGATTACGGCATTTATGAAGGACCGCAAGGCATAAATCTGCCGGTGATGAATATGCTCAGTGTTAAGTATATAAGTGCCGACCAGCCTTATGGCCTGTCAGGTTATTCAACGGCCTATCAGGGAGAAGAAGGATATGTACTGGAAAATGGAAATGTACTTCCGAAAGCATTTTTTGTTGATTCTCTGGCTTATGCCGCCTCACCCCAAGAGGCTATGGATGCCATTAATGAGCCTGGGTTCGATCCATCTGCTTATGCCGTGCTTGAAACTGATCAACGCTTTGATGTCGAATCCGACCCTGATGCCGATATAAGCGTTACCCATTATGATTCGAGACGAATAACTATGGAGGTTCAGCGTGGCAGCAATGGGTTTCTGGTATTAAGCGAGGTATTCTACCCCGAAGGCTGGAATGCTTATATAGATGGCGAAGAAGTTGATATCATCACCACAAACTTCATACTCCGTGGGATTGCCGTACCCGCCGGCGATTATGAAATACATATAAAATTTACACCACGTTCACACTTCCTGGGCAGCCAGATCTCTTGGGCTGCCAACATATTGCTAATCTCGATCGGGTTTGCCGGATTAGGCTTGTTCTATTATGGCAGATATAAACATTAAATGGAGCGCAAGAAAGTTTTAATCATCACCTACTACTGGCCGCCTTCGGGTGGCCCGGGTGTACAACGCTGGCTTAAATTTTCTAAATACTTGCGTAAATTTGGATGGGAGCCCATAATATATACTCCAGAAAATCCTGAAGCGCCGGAGATTGACCGAAGCCTTGAAAAGGATATACCGGAGAACCTAACTGTAATCAGGCGCAGGATTTGGGAACCTTATCATTTGTACAAATACTTTATTGGTCAGAGTCAGAAAAAGCAGGTGAATCAGGCTTTTTTAAGTGATGCAGGAAAGCCAAAAATAACGGAACAAATATCGAGGTGGATACGGGGTAACTTTTTCATCCCCGATGCCCGTAAGTTCTGGATCAAACCATCAATAAAATTTTTAAGCAATTGGCTCGCAAAAAACCCTGTAGACGCCATCGTATCCACGGGGCCACCCCATTCCATGCATATGATCGGCCGGGGCCTTCAGCAGACAACTGGTATACCCTGGCTGGCTGATTTCCGCGACCCCTGGACCAATATTGATTATTACGACGATATGTTGCCAGGTGCCAGGGCCGATAAGCTTCATCATCAAATGGAGGCTGAGGTAGTTACAAAGGCTGACAGAGTGATAACAGTAAGCCCCACCTGGAAACAAGAGCTTGAGGGAGTATATGAGCGCCATGTAGATCTAGTTACCAACGGCTTTGATGAGGAGGACTTTCAAGGAGTTAATCCTGAGCAGGATGCTTTTTTTTCCATATCCCATATCGGTACCATGATGCCGAGCAGGAATCCAGGGGCCTTGTGGGAAGCGTTGGCACAGCTTGTAAAGGAGAATGAGAACTTCGCCCACGACTTTCGTCTTGTATTGGTCGGGCAGGTTGATTTTACGGTAAAAGAAGCAATAAGAAAATTTGGACTTAGTGATAATCTTTTTGAAACGGGGTATCTACCGCATAATGAAGTTGTAAACAGACAAAAATCCACCTGGGTTCTATTAGATATTCTCAAGAATGCCCGCAACACAAAAGGGCTATATGCCGGTAAGCTATTTGAATATCTAGCCGCCAAACGCCCTGTTCTGATTATTGGTCCAGAGGATTCTGATGCGGCAAAGCTTATTAAAGATTTAAATGCAGGATATGCCGCCGGTTTTGAAGATGTGAGCAGCATAAAAAACATCATTGGCAAGCTTTATTCAGAGTATCAAGAAAACAAACTGGTTTGTGGAAGCGAGGGGATTGAACGGTTTTCGAGGAGAAGCCTTACAGGCAAGTTGAGTAAAATACTCGGTGACATGAGTAACTAAGCATTATTAATTTGAGATCACCAATAACCTTTCCTTTTTATTTTTCTATAAATCCTTCTGATATTCACACCAAGGGGCATCTCTGCAAATTGCAAAATACGCCTTTCAATACGGTGGTATAATGGGTCAGGTGGGTTAAAAGGCAACTCCAACAGGTCGGGTGCCATCTTTCGGATCAAATCAACGTGATGATTCAGATTTATTCTCTTCTCCTTTGGAATGGACAGCAGATATTTAAACATATTTTGTGAATTTATGGCATAAAAATTTTCACCTTTCACCAAATCTAATCCTTGCTCAATTGAACTCAGCCACCCTGCCAGGCGCTGCTCAATATAAAACCTATCCCTCCAATCTATGTGCTCATTATGTGTTTCTTTATCCCATTTTATCCATTTTCTCAAACTGTTCGAAGGTGGCGAGTCCGGGTTTAATCCCAGACTGTTAAGCATATCCGTAAAATTCATATCGGGTGCAAAATATTTGTAATAATAACAGTGTCCAACTTCAAAAACACCACCACGCAATATTAGATCATTTTCATCAAGCCAGTCATATTGACCAAAAGAAAAGTAAGCTCTGTCGTTTTCATTGATTTGATTATCAGTGTGCTCATCAAATGTACTTAGTGCTTCCTGAGAAAATTTACCGGACGTTATCCAGTAATGCTCCACGTTAACCTTATCAGCAATTTGGGGAGGAAGGGTCATATCTGCTTTAGAGACATAAGAAGTTGTTGGTATATTACGCCTGTTAATAAACGCGCTCCAGGAATTTTTCTTTCTAAAGGTGAAGGTTTTGACAGGTATTTTAGCTGATACGGCTGCAGCTAATAAAAGCCTGCTGTCATAGCCTGCGCTCAAAGGAATCCAAACAGAATCGAAGTTTTTCGAAGCCTTTCGTAAAGCATAAATCAAGCCGTTCTGGATATGGTCCAAAATTTCGGAGTACGATTCCCGGCCTAATTCCGGAATCATTATCCTCGCTCCAGTATCTCCGGTAGACAAGTAAAGTAATTGACTTGGGAGCAGTTTGTGTATTGATTCATATTGAGTATCTGGTAGTGGGTACCAATCTTGATGCTTCAATGTAATTTTTCTGGCGTTTACGATTCCACTTAACAGCTTTATGCTACTGGAAATTCGCAGATCACCACCCTTTTGAGAAAAGTAACAGCCTAACAACCCACTTGCATCTAAATGTAAACTATCGTTTCCAATTAAAACCCATCTTCCGGTCCAGTTAGCATAGGCTGGTAAAATTTTGTCGGTTGATAGATTTTTTATCTCCTCAACTGGTGATTTTTTTTTCTGATCGGTTTGTTCGGTCAGCCCCAGCAAATACCACATTACGCCATCCGCATCTGTCACCTCTTTTACAGGAAGGCTGGAGCAGTGGGACAAATAAAGACTTTTTGTAAGCTTTCTAACTTCCCAACCATCACTTTGAAAAGATTCCGGACCGATAAAAAATTGCCTTCTGTGTACATACGGCATTATAGTCAGATTTTTTCTACCATTATTCAATAGTTTTATGTGCTTATTTAGTTTGCGATGCAGTAGAAAATCTCGTCCCACATCTTTCGAGATTGTAGTTTATGATCTTCAGCTTTTTTGTTAAGATGTGCTGATATCTCATTATGCCTAATAGAATTTAAAGTGCCAATTATTTTTTGGTACGTCATTTTAGAACTATCATTAGGATCAATTAAATGATCATCCATTTCGTATTCTTTTAAAACCATTTCATATTTATGGCTCCAGCTTGTAGCAAAGACGGGTACAGATTGGAACAATGCACTCATCAATCCATGATAACGTGATGTTATCACTAACCTGGAATTACCAATCCTTTGCTTTATGGCTAGGGGATTGTCACTTTTCCATATCGCCACCTCTTTGGCTAACATACTGTTTACCTGTTCCGCTAACTGATAATCGTCATTTCCTTCGTGGATAAGGAAAAAGACATCCTGTTGCTCGTTCTGCAACAACTGAATTAATTCAGTCAGAAAGTTTAAATAATTACCAACATTATCAGGTGATGCATTCGCTATCATTTTATGGTTAGGAATGATAGCTACTCCTTTTTTAGAGCTTTTCAGTGGCACTTCCATTAGACTGGTAAAATCAGGGGCTAATTTTACCGATTCCTTGTCATTAATCTCCCTTAGATAAGTATAGGAAACAGGATCTCTTGCATAGATTAAATCCGCATTTTTTATAATTTTATTCATACCCCTCTTTAGTGCTTTATTATTAAAAGGACCAAAGGCCTGAGGCAATAGGATTACCTTGCCTCCTCTATTCTTTACAACATCAATATCCCGTAGAATTCTTCTTCTCATTTTTTTCATGCCCCAATAATCACCATAAGCAAAACCTGATGCATCAAGGATTACATCTACTTCTTCATCTGCAACAAGTCCATAAACATTTCTTCTTCCGGAAAAGAGCCGCTTAATCGTTTCTTGTCGCAACTTGTTAAAGTGGTTGAAATTCATTTTAGGGAACAGACCGTGCTGAATAAGTTTATCAAAATTTATCTCTGTATCATCATGTGGTTTTACAGTGATTTTATCATCTTTACGTGTTTTCCTTACCTGATCAAGAATGGAAAGCAGCATTAAATAGGCACCTTTGTTTTTACACTCTACTCCACGTATTTCTATCATCATTTGATAAACCTTTTATAATCAATTCTCAGCATGTACAAGACTAACCTAACCGACCTTCTAAGTGGTTTTCCATAATTTAAATCATAGTATTCGGTTTTCCTTTTCATGGGTGAAATAAACTTCTCCAGTGTATTTTCTTTTTTAGCCGTTAAAAAAAGTTCAGTGCTTTTTTTCGCCAGGTCAATCCTGATCCAAAATATTCTTCGATATCTCCATGATAAATGGTTTTTTTTAACCGCAACTCTTTTTGGAGGGTACCATTTTTGTGATTTTTGGGTCAAAAACAATCGATAAGACAATCCTTCCCGCCTGTGCCTCAAGCCCCCTTCCTGAGATTTTGCGGCTTTATCCGCACTAAGTTCATCGAGTATGATTTCACCGCTCTTATAACCGTTTTCAATAATCTTACCGATAATTTTATTTCGAACTATCAGCAAACTGGTTCCTTCGTGTAGGTATTCCGGCAGCCATGCATCTCCAACCGAGACATCGGCCGTTTCAGCTAAAACGTCGTCACAATAATCACAGGCCTTGTATTTAAAAAAACCGTGTCCGTAATTGGTCCCAAAAACTTCCTGAACTGTTTTTGTTTTTTTTATTGCATCCTGTTCTGTTTTATCAGCAACCCGTACGCCTTTTTCATTAGCCTTACGACCCGGTATTTTAACACGGAAGTCAATGCTTTTTAAGTTATTTGGCTGAACATTCATTTGCCAGGCAATCATCTCAGCATAGAACTTACTTTTGAGGTGGCCGCATACAACTCCTACCGTAAATACTATTCGTTCCCGTAAAATAGCATCGTATTTGCACAAGTTGCGAATAGCTTTTATAAAACAGGGAACGCCTGTTATCGCATAACGGCCGGGAGTACTACGAATCTTTTGGAGAACCTGAGACAATTCAACAGGATAATATGCTGATTTGCTTCCCTCTTCTACGCCCTTAATTGTATTCGTTATTTTATAATCAAAAAGACGATTATTATGATCGTTGGCCGGAGTTTCATACACCTGAGCAACAAAATCAATATGACCGTCCTCTAGAAGTTTTTTCAAAACCCATTTACCTAATCCTCCGGAGCTGCTTTTTTCATACTGTTTAAACTGGCTCACTTTTCCGGCAAAACAATTAATATATTTTCCAATACGATCATGATTATGCGATTCAGGTGGCAAAACGTTATTTGCAACTTGGTCTTCATCTTGCGTTAACTCTGAAAAAGGACATACCTCTTCTACAGGTTTATTTGCAACTTCTCCAATTTCTATATTGGGGTTTACCTGTGCTTTATAAAAACCTGATTCCGTTACATGGATCTGAATGGCTTCGGGTGCCACAACGGCGCACACGCCGCAACCAATGCAGTAATCATTTTGGATTACGGTTTCATTTAAATTCTTTAAAGACATTTTTTAAGAGAATGTTCTTATTTTTGTGCATTTTTACGGATTCTAGCCCAATAAGTCATTCTCTAAATCTTCGAGAGCTAAGGCCAGTACATATTGGGAAATATAAGCGTAGGGATTTGAACTATGTTTTATATTAAATTTTTTCTTGTATCCCTCCATTAAAGCAAAGCCTTGGGGAAAATCCTGACGCGAAAGGTTATAAAGGTCAGGCAAGATGTATTCAAAACCAAATGGATTGGATGCTACCTTACTTCTAAGTTTAGCGGAAATATTTCTGTAAATTTTATATTTCTTTAGAAAATGTAATGGGTTTTGCCCGGGCAGAAATTTACCATGTTTCCCTGCCCTCTTCCGGTCAATGGGAAATTGCAAATCCAGCTTCTCGAAAATCTCGTTTTCTAAAAATTCATCGTAAAGGTTAAGGTCGCGTTTTTCTTCTAAAGGAACAGCAGACCAGAAGTTTACAAATTCCGCCGACCAAAAAGGCATATTCCAGCTGTACCCAAAATATTCATAGTATCGATTAATATTGGCAATAAATTTTGATTGCCTTTCTCGCCAGTTCCAAATCTCGAAAGCACGATATAGCTCGGTTGACTGACTACCGTATAAATTAACCTGACGGCGTATTTCCTTTGCCAACAATTCATTATACGATTTAGTAGTACCCAAATAATGCTTTCCAAAGATAGACTCTACTACATCCTCTGCAGTTGAGTTAGTGTGTAGCGTTGCAGGTATATGTCCGCCCCCCAGGAAGTCGGCTGTGTGACCGGGAATTAAAACGCTGTCTTTCTGAATTTGTATCAGTTTCAGGTAGTTAAGAAAAGGCAAAGAAGCCGACCCGCTTATTGAAGTATCTCTTGAGACAAATCTCATACAATCACGGTACCACTCGCTGGTAATTGCGTTCATCCAGTTTTGTCTAGAATAATCTATCGCCTTCCATTTATAACCAAGTTTTTTTGCAACAGCCTTACTAACCTCAATTTCCCGGTCGCCTTTCACTCCCCAGGCATAGCAGGCCACGTTATCATAGCCACCCAATTTCAACATTGCGACTATAAATCGGGAGTCGTATCCTCCGCTTAAAGGGACAATAGCTGTTTTTCCTTTCAGGCTGACAATTAATTTGTGAAATACTTCTTCCGTAACTTTTTTTAGCTTTTGAAAGAGTTCCTCTCTTGGTTGGCGGTTTATTGAAGATGTATTATACAGATATCGAGTTTCGATTTTTATTTTATAATTATCAAAAACCAGAGCTTCCCCTGCCTGTATGCTGTAAACCTCGTTCAATAAGGTTTTATGGGTCGTAGCATAACCAAAAGACAAAAATTCATTAAGCGCTGATTCATTTAAGTCATGAAACCCAAAGTGTTTGGTAATTCTTTGGGGTGAGTCGGATATAATAAGGCTTTTATCCTTTATTGCGTAAAATACAGGTGCTTCTCGTACAACTCCGCTACATGCTTCTACATAGACAATTTTACTTTCGGCATATTTTATATAGATAAAAGGAAGCTTTTCTGATCTCAGTTTTTGAACATCTCTCCATTCAAAAGTTTTATGAAAATAACGGGGCTTGTATATAATTTCAGCATCGGAGATAGCGATTTCTTCCCAAGATTCTGCAGGCAAATATAATTTAGCTTCTTTAGTGATAAATCCTTTTTCCATTATACTTCAGTAGTCTTCAGACCCTCATCACGATAGGCTTGAATGTGAACATCAACGATAATAATTAAGTTGTATAGCAAACCGGCTAACGATAAATATATTATCGCTTCCAGTGCCCCCCCTGTTAAAGCGCCTAGGTAGATAGTTAAAACCCTGACGATCAAGCTAATTATGTTAAATATCAGATACCTTTTCTGCTGACGAAGCACAGGCATCACGGCAGCCGAAGGTGTGTTACAAAAAACAGCGTACATCCATAAGGTCAAGTATGAGGCATAAACACCAGCTGACTGCCACTCATCACCAAACACAAAAGGGAAAATTGTTGGGCTCACTAATGCCAACAGGATAAACGGGATAAAACCGGTAGCGGCAAGCCAAAGTGTTGTCTTTAGTAATGACTTGTAAAGTCCAGACTTTTGGTTTTTCAGCTCGGCTGATTTCTGGAAGAATACTTTTCTTACGGCCTCGGATATAAGCATTCCCGGCATTTTGACCATGCGGTAAGCCAGCGCGTAAAAACCACCAACTGCAGGGTTAAATAAAGAAACCAAAAGAAGGGCGGGGATATTCTGGCCTATGGTATTGAGCAAGGACTGTGGCATACGATATTTGGG
>JBBDMU010000025.1:0-237266 GCA_040878085.1 Balneolales bacterium | reverse complement strand
ACCGCCGACACACGGATTTTCAGTCCGTTGCTCTACCGACTGAGCTACAGTCCCCTCTTATTGGGAAGCCTCAAATATACGGTGAATCATTAACGAAATAAAGCCTAATACAGTAAAAAGTTTATTTCATTTGTTTCGGCATCCTAAACCTGCCTGCAAAGCATGGATAACTGATTATAAGCGGCGTTGTTATTATACTGTTGGTAAACAGAGCCTGATTTTTTATGGAACGAATGGCTGAATCAATTTGATTCGTCTCGGCATTAAGCCATTCAATATTAATTGAAACCACTACAACGGAATGCACACTATGCAGTCAATCTTAAGTATCCTTTTTTATGTAGGATGCCGGATCCTGAGCATAGAAAAACTTCATCTGCCTATATAATCCCGGATGGAGCTTGAGCATTTTGGCGGGCAGTTCAAAGAAACATTCCGTAGCGACGGCAAAAAATTCAATGAGGTTGGTGGCGCCATAGGGGTCAAACAAGACCGGTTCACCGCGTTTTAATTTACGTATGAGGCTTTGGTGCTCTGCGTGCAACGTGCGTGACCATTGCACGAAAGCTGGATTACCGGCACCAATATCCCAGTTTTCGGTCGCCCCAAGTTCGCTGTCCAGTAAGTGAGCAAATTCATGGAGGACAAGGTTATTGCCATCAGCCAGTCTGGTGCCTTTTATAACATTTTCCCAGGTGAGTACTATACTGCCCATGTCCCAGGCTTCGCCCTGGCGTGATTCATAACCTTCGGTTACAATGCCTTCATCAAAATCGCGGACGGGAGCATTGTAGGTGTGCGGATAAACGAGTATCGATCTCAGAGAGGGGAAATAATCGCTGATACCGCCAAGGATCATTATGCAGGCTTGGGCGGAGATGGTAAGACGGATTTCATCGGTGATCTGTTGGCCACCGCAGCCTTCGAACCTCTTTTCGTTGAGGAAAACCTGAATATCGCCATGCAGCGTCTCCTTTTTCTGCTCTGACAAAAAACGATACATCACGATATTCTTATCAATAATGCTAATCCAATTCTCCGGAAAGAACTTGCTCTTATGGCGCTGCCGCCTGCGTCTTTTTAAACCGAACATCATGTTTATTTTTAAATGTTATTATAGATTTACCTTTGGGGTACGGGCAGAGGCCGAAGATTAGTACAGATGAGAATCGGTACTTCAAATTTTAATATAAGACAGAGGTAATAGTACTGGTGAATTTATAATATGTGAATTACCTGCCTTGCAAATATGTTGGATTGCATAGGCACAGCAGCAAGAGAATTAATAAACACAAACTTGCGATGAAACTTATCAAATTGTATTTATATAGCAAGAGAAATTCGAGAACTAAATTTATGATTGTATGGAGATCCCTGTAGTTGAGTCCAACCGTGAATATCTTATTGAAAATTATAACCAGGTCCGAAACTTATGGACACGCTTGTGCAAACCACTGGTACCGGAAGATTATGTTTTACAAACATCAGCAGGGGCGAGTCCTGCAAAATGGCATCTGGCGCACACGAGTTGGTTTTTTGAACAGTTTATCCTGAAAAACCATTTTAAAGGATATAAAGAGTTTCACCCCGATTACAATTTCCTGTTCAATTCTTATTATAATTCTGTGGGTAAATTTCTTGACAGGCAAGCGCGGGGAATGATTTCCCGCCCTCCCATTGAGGATGTGCAATCCTACCGGAAATATGTGGATGAGCATATGAATGCGCTGTTTGATCAGCTTCTAGGCGAGCAGTGGAATGAAGTGGTTCCTTTGCTGGAGCTGGGGATCAATCATGAGCAGCAGCATCAGGAGCTGTTTTTGATGGATATAAAGAATATTTTTTATGAGAACCCCGTCCGGCCGGTTTATCATGAAATCAAATCGGAAGATCCGCAACTGCCTGCTTTTGAATGGATAGAACACGAAGCCGGTATAGAGGTTATAGGGCGCACCGAAAACGGGTTTTGTTATGATAATGAGAAGCCGGCCCACAAAACCTATGTACAGGCCGTTAAACTGGCCAACCGGCCGGTTCTGAATGGAGAGTATCTCGAATTTGTAGAATCAGGGGGATATAAGGATTCACGGTACTGGCTCTCGGACGGGTGGGATACCATCACCGAGAGAAATTGGCAGGCTCCGCTGTATTGGGATAAAAACGAAGGAAGTTGGGAACAGTTTACCCTGGGCGGCACGAAAAAGTTGAACGAAAAAGAGCCGGTTTCCCACCTCAGTTTCTACGAGGCTGATGCTTATGCCCGGTGGAAAGGACTGCGGCTTCCCACCGAGTTCGAGTGGGAAAGGAACGCGGCGAAACAGCCTGTGGAGGGCAACTTTATGGATAGCGGCCGGTTTCATCCCGAGCCGCCCCGGCAAACGGATCAGGCCCTGCAGCATTTGTTTGGAAACCTGTGGGAATGGACCGGAAGCCCGTATCTCGGTTATCCCGGTTATAGCGCACTGGCCGATGGTGTTGGTGAATACAACGGCAAGTTCATGTGCAATCAGTTTGTGCTGAGGGGTGGCTGCTGTGCTACTCCTAAAAACCATATGAGACTCACATACAGGAACTTTTATTATCCTCACGACCGGTGGGCATTTAACGGATTAAGGCTTGCAGACGACAACTCATAAAGAATTACCCCAAAATCTGGAACTTCATGAATTTCCCGTGCAGGAAGAAGATTTTAAATCTTTGGTCTTGCAGGGATTGATGAAGCCTATCAAGGAGTTGTCGCCAAAATTCTTCTACGACAACCGGGGCTCTCAGCTGTTTGAGGAAATCACACGTCTGGATGAATATTATCCCACCAAAACGGAGCTGGAAATATTCAACCTTTATAAAGAGGATATTTATAAGGAACTCAGCGACCAATCAATAATTGTCGAGCCGGGTAGCGGCAATAGTGAGAAAATAGCGGCCTTGCTGGAGATATTCCCTAATTTTAAAGTTTACATCCCTATTGAAATTTCCCGGGATCACCTGTTGGAGAATAATTTGGTACTGGCTGAAAAATTTCCGGATATACAAATTGTTTCCGTGGCTTCCGATTATATGAATCCCGCTTTTAACCTGGATGAACTGGTGCCGGGATATAAAAATCCATTGGTTTTTTTTCCCGGCTCTTCTATCGGAAATTATAACAGGGCACAGGCGCTGCACGTGCTGAAACAATTCACCAGTCTAATGCGTGGCAAAGGTAAATTGCTTATCGGCGTTGATCTTAAAAAAGATCCGGCTATTTTGGAGAAGGCCTATAATGACGAAAAAGGCCTTACCGCAGCGTTTAATCAAAATGCATTGCATCACATCAAAAAAGAGTTGGACATAGAAAGACTGAATCCCGATGATTTTATACACAAAGCCTGGTATAATTCAGAACTCGGCAGGGTAGAAATGCACCTGGAATCGAAAACTGAGCAGGAATTTAAAATTAATGGCGCACTGGTGCATTTCAACAAAGGCGAGACCATCCATACGGAAAACTCCTATAAGTATACGGTTACTGAATTCGAAAGTCTGGCATCCGGGGCCGGACTAAACCTTCAGAAATACTGGACTGATTTTAGTGGCTACTTTTCTGTTCAATTATATAATTACAAATGATTGAGGACATTTTATGTGTGCTTCATCACTACAAAAGCTACAAAAAACGCCTCCTGCCGCTTTTTGTAGTTCATAACTAAAACGGCTATCTTATTTACCGTTTTAGAATGGCCAGACCTTTTTAATAAAATTATTATAGATGAGAATTATATTATTTGGACCTCCGGGAGCCGGCAAGGGAACCCAGGCAAAGTTGATGGAAAACAAATTGAATATACCGCACCTTTCCACGGGTGATATCTTTAGAAATGCCATCAAAAATAAAACCCCGCTTGGGGTTGAAGTCAGTAAAATATTAGAATCCGGCAAGCTGGTTCCGGATGTTACGGTGGTTAATCTGGTGGGGGAAACCATTAAACAACCCATCTACCAGAATGGTTATATCCTCGATGGTTTCCCTCGTACGGTACCACAGGCGGAGGCTTTTGATAAGGTGCTGAAAGAAAATGGCCAGCAGCTGGATGCTTTCATTTCAATGGAGGTGCCGGAAGATGAGCTTATCAAACGAATTAGCAGCCGTGGGGAAGGCCGTTCGGATGACACTCCGGAGAAAATAAAAGTCCGCCTCGATGTGTATAATAAAGAAACAGCCCCGGTAATGAACTACTATAAAGAGAAAGGGCTCTACCAAAGCGTTAACGGAGTGGGTACGGTAGAGGAAATATTTGAAAAAATACTCGCTACCTTAAAGAAGCAGCAAGGAGCCGGATAAATATTCAGCAAGCAGGGTAGGTCTAAAACTGCTCCGCGGGGCTGTATCAAAAGCTTTAAAACTGCTTCGTGAGGCGTCCACGCCTTGCGAGAGTGCACTCAGGATGCACGAGTGCACACCCGGCGAGCGAGGACGCTTGCCTCAGCAGCCTTTTGATACAGCCTCAGGAATGCACTCATACAGCACGAGTACACACCGGGCAAGCGTGGACGCTTTGCCGTAGCAACCTTTGAGACAGCCTCCAACTGGTGGCTATATTACTCCCCCAATCATAAATATTATAAGAAGATAACCTGAATATAAGCTGGTTTCTGTTAATTTAGATACCATGAACTGGTTAGCTTTTTTTATGCTGCTGATGGGTTATCTGGCACCCCAGCAGATCAATGAACAACCTGAAATAAGTGTGATAACGGTCAATGGGTCCATAGGCCCTACGACCACATCCTATATCTCACGGGCCATATCCACAGCCGAAGAGCGCGGGTCGGAATGCTTGATTATCGAGTTGGATACCCCCGGAGGGTTATTAGAGGCAACCACCAATATTGTACAGGCTATGCTTGCAGCGGAAGTGCCGGTTGTGGTATATGTATCACCATCAGGGGGCGGGGCCATTAGTGCGGGGGTTTTTATTACCCTGGCTTCGCATATTGCGGCAATGGCTCCGGCCACCAATATCGGTGCGGCAACACCGGTACAAATGGGTGGAGAGGAAATGGGAGATGATCAGCGTGAGAAGATTCTGAATTACGCCATCAGCTATATAGAAAGCATTGCATCTGAACGTGACCGAAATGTGGAGTGGGCAGAGTCCGCTGTGCGCGACGCTGATGCTATCACGGCAGAAAGAGCCCTTGAAATCGAGGTGGTCGAGATTATTGCCGACACCCGCGATGATTTAATAGATCAGCTCCATGGTTGGGAGGTTGAAGGTGATACGTTGAATACCCAAGGAGCCTCCATCAATATTATTGATAAAACACACGCGGAGCAGTTTCTTGGTTACCTGTTTAGCCCGCAGGTAATGATGATCTTAATGATAATGGCTATTTATGGTATCATCGGAGAGATAAGTAATCCGGGAGCCATAGTGCCGGGGGTTATTGGTGCGGTATCCCTGATCTTACTGCTTTATACTGTTGCGGCAATGCCCATTAATGTTGCCGGTTTTGTGCTGATTGCCCTGTCTATAATATTGTTTGTCAGTGAAGCCTTTACCCCAACATTCGGATTGCTTACTGCCGCCGGTGCGGTTACTTTTTTTCTGGGCAGCCTGATGTTGTTTGAGGATCTATCTCCTTTATACCAAATCTCAATTTGGTATGTATTGCCGGCCACCATCCTGACAACGCTATTTTTTGCTGTCATTGTTAGCAGCGGTTTACGAGCCCAGTTTAAGAGGTCTGCCCGATCAGGCAAAAAAAGTATGATTGGGAAAAAAGTGGAAGCAATAAAGCGGGTTGACCCTGAAGGGGGAAAAGTATTCGTTCAGGGAGAAATCTGGAATGCCTATAGCGATGAAACAGTTGAAAAAGGAGAGTGGTGTGAAATTATTGAAATAAAAGGGTTAACCATAAAGGTGAAACCGTTAAGGAATCAGGGAGATCAGGAGGAAAACTATGGAGGGTGACGTTCAATTAACAAACTGGCTGGTATGGGTCATCACAATTGTGGTGCTGGCAGCTATTATACTGCCTCAGATATTTAGAATCTTACGGGAATATGAGCGAGGCGTAATATTTCGACTGGGGAATCTGATTGGAGCCAAAGGCCCCGGATTAATTATCCTGATTCCTTTCATCGACAAGATGGTACGCGTCGATATGCGTGTGGTTACCTCTAACGTGCCCCGCCAGGAAATTATCACCAAAGATAATGTACCGGCCACGGTCGATGCCATTACCTATTTCAGGGTAATTGATGCCGAGGCGGCCATAGTTAATGTGGAGAACTTCCTGGAAGCCACAAACCTGTTTGCCCAAACCACGCTTCGAAGCGTAATAGGTCAGGTGGAACTGGACGAACTTTTATCCGAACGCGATAAGGTTAATCAGTCCATTCAGGAAATACTGGACCGGCAGACCGATGCCTGGGGAGTCAAAGTCACCTCCGTTGAAGTGCGCGATGTAGCCCTGCCGGAAGGCATGAAACGGGCTATGGCCAAACAGGCGGAAACCGAACGCGACAGGAGGGCCAAAGTGATCAACGCCCAGGGTGAGTTCCAGGCGGCACAAAAACTGGTGGAAGCCGGCAACATGATTGCAAAAGAACCCACCGCCCTGCAACTGCGATTCCTGCAAACCGTAAGTGAACTAGGCTCGGAAAACAACACCATTACCTTCTTCCCCATCCCCATGGAACTATTCCGGGCCTTCACAGGCAACAAACCAGAAAAAGGCGAACAACCATAACCACCCCACAAAAACAAGCGATCTACAAACAAAAACCAGAAACAAGAAATCAAGACTAGAAACAAGAAACCAAAGACTAGAGACTAAAATAAATTCTTCTGATTATTCTCTGTTTTCCTTGCTCTGGCAATTGTTGGCTCGGCATCACGGTTACATAGAAGCATGTCTGGCGAGAAGTGTCTGTCGAACAAACGCAAGGCAATGCCATGCAAAGCATCCTCTCCGGATTTGGTAACCGAAAGTTTTCCAATCTCATCTTCTTCCAGAAAACCAAACTGTTTTAAATCATTAACAATCAGGAAAGCAAGCTGAGGTAATATGCCACATTTTTTCTCGATAACGGTACGATCTGTATCGGGGTCGGGCGGTATGTGGGCCATGCCTAAAATATTCAACTCCACTTCGGTAAGAGGAAATCCTTTACTGTCTTTGGTGAGCAAGGCATCCCATGCCGACTGGCTGTAGGTCAAACCGAACCAGGTTTTCGCTTTCTTTATGAGTTTAAAAGTAGCAGCGCAGCCAAAATAATCACCGGCCGATGCATTGCTCGGTTCTCCCCGCGATCGATACAAAGATATTATACTCGCCAGATCAAGCGAGTTCAGATTGGGGGGATATTGAAATGTCAATGGGGTTTTCTTCAAAGTGACTTCGTTAACAAATGAAAGTAGCTGTATCTAAAGATTTCTCCAAAGAATGCTCTAAAGCCTGCTGAGGCAAGCGTCCATGCTTGCCGGGAGTGCACTCGTGCATCCTGAGTGCATTCCTCGCGAGGCGTGGACGCCTCACGGAGCAGTTTTAGACCTTATGATACAGCCTCAAAGCAATTTTAGAACTTTCTAAGATTGCCTAAAGCAGTTTTAAACTTTTTAAAATTGGCTTAAGTAGTTTTAGAACTTTTGAAACAGCATCAAGCAGTTATTAGCCTTTTTACACAGCTACATTACATGTTAATTTACATTTTGTTCTTTATCAACTCAAGTGCATCGTATTTCTGAAGTTTTTCAGGGTCAGTTCCTTTTGGAAGGCTGATGTTTTTCTTGCCATATTTAATATAAGGCCCATAACGCCCCGTCATCAGATTGATCTCCGTGCCGCTATCTGGATGTTCGCCTAACTCCTTAATGACGGACGAGGCTTTCCGTGCTTTGCCGGTTTTCTTTTGTGCCAGCAATTCCACGGCGCGGTCGAGTTCAATCGTAAGCACGTGATCATCTTTAGTAAGGGATTTAAAGGTGCCGTCGTGCACAACAAACGGACCGTATCGCCCAACGCCGGCTTTTACTTCTTTGCCGGTTTCGGGATGATTGCCCAGGCTTCTAGGAAGTTCGAGTAGCTTTAAAGCCATCTCGAAATCAATATCTTCCATGGTCATGTCCTTGAGCAGAGAAACCCTTTTGGGTTTCTTCTTTTCTTCGGTGGGTTCGCCCAGTTGCACATAAGGACCAAATCGTCCTGTGAGTACGTAAACAGGCAAGCCTGCCTCCGGGTGCTCTCCAAGGGAGACTGGCCCTTCTTCTGATTGTTTGAGCAGTTTCTGGAGCTTCTCTACAGTTATATCACTCGGAGCCATACTGACGGGCAGCGAAGTGGAGATCATATCCCCGTCTTTCCCGGTTTGGACATAAGGGCCGAACCGGCCTACAAATACGTTAAGATCTTTGAGATCTTCAAGCGGCAGGTCGATCTTTCGGGCAGTTTGCGGATCAATGAGTGATTCCTGGCGATCAACCGATGCCTTAAGGCCTTCTTCACCGGAATAATAAGATGTTAAGTATTTTATAGGATCTTCCTTGCCTATGGCAATTTCATCAAGGCGGCGCTCCATTTCGGAGGTGAATTTTTCATCTACCATCTCAGGGAAGTGTTGCTCCAACAAACCGGACACGGCAAAGGCGGTGAAACTGGGAACCAATGCAGAGCCCTCTTTCATGGCATATCCGCGATCCTGAACCGTGCTGATAATGGTGGCATAGGTACTTGGCCGGCCGACGCCTTCTTTTTCAAGCTGCTTGACCAGTGTTGCTTCAGTAAATCTTGCAGGTGGTTTGGTCTCATGGCCAACTGCATTAATTTCCTTGCAATCCACATTATCATTTTCCTTTACATCAGGAAGTGGTTTTTCCTGATCATCCAACTGCGCCTCGGGATCATCGCTGCCCTCTACATAAGCGCGGAAGAATCCCGGGAAGAGGATTTTCTTACCGCTGGTTTTAAAATCGGCTGTGGTATCGTCATGCTGGGCGTTAATAGTTACAGCCGTGAATTCAAGTTCAGCCTCGGCCATCTGGGTGGCTACAGTACGTTTCCAGATCATGTCGTACATCTTTAGATGTATGCCGGTGAGCCCGCTGTCTTTGGGCGTCACAAACTTACTACCTGCCGGGCGAACCGCCTCGTGAGCTTCCTGTGCACCTTTTGATTTCTTGGTGTAGGTCCTTACACTTTTATACAGATACTTCTCGCCATACATGGTTTCAACGGCATTCCGTGCGGCATCGACAGCTTGATTTGAAAGATTTGTAGAGTCGGTTCTCATATAGGTGATGAAACCTTCTTCATATAATTTCTGCGCCGTTCGCATAGCATCCCGGCCTGATAGCCCGAAGCGACGGTTGGATTCCTGCTGAAGTGTTGATGTTATAAATGGTGGGGCAGGGGATCGTTTTTGCTTATTTTTCTCAATCCCGGATACTTTCCAGCTAGCTTTCAGCAGATCATCCTTTAAAGCTGAAGCGGCCTTTTCGTCTAATAATTCTACGACGTCCGGTTTCTTGAGCTTACCGGTTGATTCATCGAAATCCTTTCCGGTTGCCAGACGCTTTTCATTGAGGCGGGTGAGCAAAGCTTCGAATTCCTGAGGCTTCCCATTTTGGGTATTCAGTAAGGCCTTCAGGTCCCAATAGGTACCGCTGCGGAAACGCATCCGTTCGCGCTCGCGCTGCACTAAAAGTTCTACGGCTACAGATTGTACTCGTCCGGCTGACAAGCCCGGAGCGATTTTTTTCCACAGTAGCGGAGAAATCGTATAACCGGCCAGGCGGTCAATAATACGGCGGGATTCCTGGGCATGAACCAGGTTCATGTTCACATCGCGTGCTTCTTCAAGAGCTCTGTTGATGGCCTCTTCGGTGATTTCATGAAAAACAATACGCTTGACCGGAATCTTTGGCTTAAGTACTTCCAACAGATGCCAGGAAATTCCTTCACCTTCGCGATCCTCGTCAGTTGCCAGTATAAGTTCGTCTGCCTGGGCGATTAGATCCTTGAGCCGTTTCACGGTTTTCTTCTTTTGTGAAGAAATCACATATAGCGGTTCGAATTCTTTGTCCACATTAATGCCAAGGTTGGACCACTTTTCCTTTTTATATTTAGCGGGTACTTCTTTCGCCGATGCCGGCAAATCCCGTATGTGGCCATTGCAGGAATCTACCTCATAGGTTTTTCCCAGAAACTTTTTAATAGTTTTGGCTTTGGTTGGTGACTCAACGATTACTAATGATTTCATGCGTACTTGTAAAAAAGGTTTATGATGTGGATTTGATCAGATCCAGGAGTTCTTCTGCGTGATTTTCTGCGTTTACTTTTTTTATAACACCTAAAACGGTTCCGTCAGTATCTATAACAAAGGCTGAACGCGAAGGGGCGTTGAACGTTTTGCCATACATTTTCTTTTCTACAACGGAATCCGTTGCGGTTGCAAATTTATAATTCGGGTCTGATGCCAGAGAGTAACTGATGTCTAATTTGGCAGCATAATTTTTATGTGAACGGCAGGTATCTTTACTAATTGCCAGAACATTATATCCTAAAGAATCAAAAGTGGAAGCTTGCCCGGTCAGGCTTCTGTTTTGCTTGTCGCAACTTCCGGTATTGTTTTTCATGTAAACCGATACAACGGTTTTGCGCGTAAGTAAATCGCCGAAGGTCACTTTCTGCTGGTTTTCCCCGGTGCAAACGTCCAGGGTAAAATTAGTATTTATTTTATCTCCAATGGATATCATACGGTATTTATTATTTCCTGTTTCTGATTTATAGCTTTTGCGCTCAATGAAAAAAGTTTGGTTAAGGTTACGAAGTTTCGATCAGTTTTGCGAATATGTTGAGAAATTTAACTACTGCCTAGTGTTACAGCCTAATAATAGGGATGGTTAATTAGAAGTGGAAAAATCATGCCGTAATAAACATGCCCGGCTTAACTAAGCCCAGTTTCGCAACAGCAGCTACCACAAGTGAATGATGAATATTTCCCATTTTAATCTCCTGCAAAAAAAGAGAACGTTTGATAACCCGAACTGCGATTTCCTCATGTTCGTCGGGGTTGATCTGATCGGTGAGGGCACAATTCTCTGCCAGGAACAGATGACAGCGGTTGTTCATGATGGCCGGGTTTGCGCTTACGCTACCTAATGGCGTCCATTTTGGGGATGTAAAGCCCGTTTCTTCAGATAACTCTCTTTTGGCCGCCTGAAGAGGGCTGTCATCGGTTTCATCAATGACACCACCGGGTATTTCAAGGGTGGCCTCTTCGGTACCGTGGCGGTATTGTTCTACAAGAACGACGTGATCATCGGAGGTCATAGCAACAACGTTGATCCAGTCAGGCGCTTCGATTACAAAAAAATCGCCTTGAATGCCCGAAATTACCGAGCGAGCCTTATTCTTAAATACGTTGTAAATCGGAGTTGCATATTCCTTATTTTTCGAGGATATATTCCAGGCTTTGATTTTCATAAAGCGTTAATTAATGAGCAAAAGATAGAGTCGATGAGTCAGATATTTGAAATCAACAATGAAAAAGGTGAAAACAGTGATTTTGTAGAGGGGGAACTTAAGAAAGCCTGCGGGTTAATGGAATCAATTTATGAATCAGGCTATTACCCGAAACTGGAAATTGAGCGAACATGGTCGGAGCACAATCCGTTAATTTCCGGTGAGTTTGCCAAACCAAAGGTTTACCGGTGGTATTTATTACGGGAACTGGGCAAATTAGCAGAGAAAGGGGCCCAAATGAAGATCTCCCCATCAAGGAAACGAATCCCCTTGAATGATCCTACTTTATTAGACAGCCTCGATGAACTTCAGTGGGATTTCACCCAGAAGAAACTGTTCCTTTTCCGCGCCGAGCGCGTTGACCTTTCTTTGGATCGCCTCGAGCATTATACGGGCACTAAGGCTGAAGATTTCCAGCGTTATATTCTGTTTACTAACTATGAAATGCACGTCGAGGTTTTCAAAGAGAAGTTCCCCGAGTGCGTGGGGCCGGATCATAGCGTTCAAATGCCTGCCTATCATCATAAACTCGATAACAATAAAGGCATCACATTGGTAAATATTGGAGTAGGCCCTTCAAATGCAAAAACTATTACCGACCATATAGCCGTGCTGCGTCCGGACCTGATGATCATGGTCGGTCACTGCGGAGGGCTGCGCAATCACCAGGAGATAGGCGAATTTGCCCTGGCTTCAGGCTATATGCGCGATGATGGAGTTTTGGATGATATCCTGCCGACCAACGTTCCGGTAACACCGAATAATCTTTTGAATATATTCCTGCAAAATGCATTGCAGGAATATAATCTAAACTACCGAATTGGCACCGTATACACTACAGCCAACCGCAACTGGGAATTTGCAAAACAGCACACCGTCAACGAAATTCATCTTTCCCGCAGCATTGCTGTAGACATGGAATCGGCCACGGTAGCCACCAACGGCTTCCGCTACCGCATCCCTCACGCCACCCTCCTGTGCATCAGCGATAAGCCCTTGCACGGCAAGCCAAAACTTAGCACAGAAGCCCAGAACTTTTACCAAAACTCCAAAGAACGCCACCTCGAGGTGGTAATCAAAGCCATAGAGCAGTGCAAAGCCACCCACCCGCAAGGCCTGCCTAATGCAAGCATTAGGGCAGCAAATGAACCGTTGATGGGGGGGAGTTAGTCTCTGGTTTCTGGTTTCTGGTTTCTAGTCTCTAGTCTCTGGTTTCTTGGTTTCAGGTTTTTTTGTATTTGAGGCCTTTTATTTCGGATGTTTTTAGATAGTTCGTGAGGCCGCTGATCATTTTGCTAATTTGGGTTGATAAATTACTTATATGCTGATAAGTTTCGGGATCGATATATTTCTGATCCAGGGCCCTGTACAACTGTGAGCGTACCTCACCGTTTGATCCTTTTGCTATACTTAAAAAATATATAAATTCACCTTTGCCATCTCTCTCAAAACCCTCAGCTATATTGTCCATAACTGAGCCACTGGACCTTCTTATTTGATTTTTTAAAGCCCAGTCTCTGGAAAATTCAGAAACTCCGCTAACATTGTAAATTAACTGGCACAACTCTCTTGCCTTTTTCCAGGCCTCAATCTCCTCAAACTTTTTTATAGTTGCCATTCTAATATTCAAATATTAAAGTAAAGAGCCAAGAATTGATTCCTCAAACATTCTTTTAAATCCTGTACATACAGGAGTGATATAGCAGCTCCAAACCCAAATTTACGATCCCCCTATACTACGATCTTCCCTACTGATCTCCTCACATTTACACGTATCCCACACGTATCATGTACGGAAACAACATATATAATGTATCATATTTTAGAAAACAAAAAACAACTAAATTTAAAACCAGAAACTAGAAATCAGAAACCAGAAACCAGAAACCAGAGACTAGAGACTAGAGACCTGAGACCAGCAACCAATTCCTAAACCCTCAAATCCTTCAACCTCAACTGCAGTTTCGTCTTATTCCGCCATGTATTCTCCTCAAGAGCATAGGCTATGCTGATGCTTCCCTGGGGGGAGGCGTTGATGGCGGGCAGGTGTTGGTGCATGTTGAAGCCAATGGCATCGAATGGTGCAGAGCCATTCTGGGTAAGACGCATTTTGAGGTGCCCTTTTCCTACTATGGTGGCTCTACCTTTGAGGCTTAAACCATTGCTTACAAATATGGGGGCGAGGTTGGTGGGCCCGTAGGGTTCGAATTGCTTCATGATCTTCCAGAAATCGGTATTGATTTCACTCAGGTCTAGTTCGGCGTCTATGCGGAGCTCAGGCTCAAAGTCATCCTGGCACAGAACGTTGCCGGCAATCTGATTAAACCGGCGTCGGAATTCGGCAAGATTGGCTTTCTCGATGGTCAGTCCAGCGGCGAATTCGTGTCCGCCGAATTTGACAAGCAAATCTTCGCATTCTTTGAGGGCGTTGTAGATGTTAAACCCTTTTATGCTTCGCGCCGAGCCTTTAATTTGCCCATCAACGGTGCTGAGCATGATGGTGGGCCGGCAATATTGCTCCACCAGCCGTGATGCCACGATTCCAATCACGCCCAGGTGCCATTCCGGGTCATGAAGAACCAATGAGAACATTTCTTCTTCATTAAAATTACCATCAAGAAAGGTCATAGCCTGTTCCATGGTGAGGGTGTCTTCGGTGCGGCGGCGTACATTGATAGCTTCCAGTTCCAGTGCCCCAGCCGCGGCATCATCATAATTGTCGGAGATCATAAGATCTACGGCGGCGGCAGCGTCCCCCATTCTGCCAGCGGCATTGATGCGCGGACCAATGGAAAATACAATTTGAGTGGTAGTGATCTTTTTTATATCCAGCTGGATAAGATCAATCAAAGCTTTTATTCCCGGACGAGGACTCGTCTGTATAAGCCGCAATCCTTCTCGCATCAGAATTCGATTTTCTCCGTTGATAGGTACAATATCAGAGGCTGTTGATATGGCAACCAGATCTAAATACTGATAAGCTTCATCAGCGGCCAGGCCTAATTCAGAAAGGGTAGCCTGAATCAGTTTAAAACCAACGCCTGCACCAGACAATCCGTCAAATGGATATTCACAATCTTTGCGCTTGGGGTCGAGCACAGCTATGGCGTCGGGGATAGTTTCTCCGGCATTGTGGTGGTCACAAATGATCAGGTCAATCCCTAATTCCCGGGCAAATTTAGTTTCCTCGACCGCAGTTATACCACAATCAACAGAAACAATTAAACCGGCCCCTTTGTCCCTGGCAAAGGTTATGCCTTCTTCATTGATGCCGTATCCCTCTTTAAAACGATGCGGGATATAATAATATGCATCCAGGCCAAAACCTTTCAGGAAAATATCCATAATGGCCGTGGCTGTAGTGCCGTCAACATCATAATCCCCATAAATAACCACAGTTTCATGATTTCTGATGGCCCCGGCAAGGCGGGTGGAAGCTATTTTCATGTCTTTCATCAGAAACGGGTCGTGCAGCCCGGCAAGAGATGGGCGAAAGAATTCTTTGGCTAAATCATAATCATTGATTCCGCGCAACGCCAGCATTTGGGCGATGATTTGAACGACACCAAGCTGCTCACGCAGCCGTGAGACTACTTGCTCATCAGGTTCTGCGTAAATCCAGCGGAATGACATGCGATCCTTCGTATTTAATCTTATTAAGAGATGTGAGCAATTTCCGTACTACTTAGTTTGCGACGGAAACTATATAAGTTATTAAAGTCTTCTAAGAATTCACAATGGATTTAAGCAGATGATCGAATTGAAAACCTAAATATTATGGCTCTCAACGGCGAATAGCTATCAATTACTTCTCATCGGGAAGCAACTTTAGATTGCGAAGCACAGCCTGTAGAGGCAGAGCATACTTCTCGTCCATCGGAACCAGCGGGAGGCGAAAGGTATTTTGCATTCGTCCCATGTAAGCCAGCGCGGCTTTGACGGGAAGGGGATTACTTTCCCAAAAGTTGGCCTGAAACAAGGGAAGCAGTTTATAATGTTCGCGCCTCGCCTTTTTGAGATCTCCGCTGAGGCAGGCCTCCACATAGTGTTTCATTAGGGCCGGAGCTTGATTAGAAGATACCGAAATAACGCCACAACCACCGCAGGCAACCGTTGGCAGGGTCATTGAATCATCGCCGGCCAACACGCTAAAATCTTTGGGAGCGTTGGCTATAATCTCCATTATTTGACTGATATCCCCGCTGGCTTCTTTAACGGCAACGATATTGCGGTGAACCGATAGCTTCACTATTGTTTCTGGAAGTATATTCAGAGAGCTTCGTCCGGGCACATTGTATATGATTGCCGGCAGATCCACGGCATCAGCGATGGCGAAGAAATGAGCCAAAAGTCCGGGCTCTGTGGGTTTATTGTAATAAGGGCCCACCAGCAAAATTCCATCGGCAGCGAGCTGCTCTGCCATTTTCGAACGTTTTATGGATAATGCCGTTGAATTGGAACCGGTACCTGCAATAACACCACATTTTCCCTTAGCCATTTCGACGGCCTTGGAAATCAGGTATTCAAATTCATCATCGGTAATATTCGGACTCTCGCCCGTAGTTCCGCAAACGACAAGATGATCTACGCCGCCTTCAATTTGGTAACGGAGGTGTTTTTCATAAGCGGTTCGGTCTATTTCCAGATTTTCATCCATGGGTGTAACCAGAGCGACCGATAAACCTTCAAACATAAAAGATGCCATAATTTAGTTTTAAACAATTTAGCGTAAATATAACAATTACCTGTTGATTTGAGAATTGCTTTTATCAAATACAGGTAAAAAAGGTGGATTTGGGCGCTCGGTTTTGTTAATCGTGGGTTGTTCGCTACACCTGTTGTTGGTGGTCGGCCATCCTTTTCAAAAAGGGACAGAGTGGTTCCGGCTGTTTATTAAAAATAACGCCAGCACTTTCGTGTTTCTTAGTGTTCTTTGTGCCCATTGTGGTGAAAATCTGTATTAATTATTTGCGATCCCAATTGTATTACAATATCAAAAAGTATTTGCTAAAGGTGGCAGTATATTTCATTTTTAATTCTCGAATTGATACTGTTTATATACTCAGTTTAATCTATGATAAAACAAAAATTTGGCAGGCGGGTGGTAATAATCGATGGCTGCCGTATTCCCTTTCAGCGTTCGGGAACAGGATATAAGAATCAAATGTCTTATGATCTTGCCCGTGAAGTCTTAAAAGGTTTGCTTCACAAAACTGAACTGAATCCAGATCATATTGATCGTATAATAATGGGCACCGTTATCCAGGAAGTGAGAACGGGAAATGTGGCCCGAGATGCCTCCCTGGCCGCTGGGCTTCCCAACGGGATTCCGGCTCACACGGTTACCATGGCCTGCATCTCTTCGAATCTTGCCATAACAAACGGAATTGAAGCCATACAAACCGACCATGCCGATTTGGTCATTGCAGGGGGGACAGAAACTATGAGCGACCTGCCGATCCGGCTAAGCCGGAATTTGCGGCAAAAGCTCATGGAGTCGCGCAAATCTAAAAATCCAAGTGATTATTTGAGTCTGCTAAAAGGGCTGAGGCCTGCTGATATTAAACCGGAAATACCGGAAGTAGCCGAATATTCTACAGGTGAAACTATGGGCAAGAGCTGCGATAAGATGGCGGCCATGTTCGGGATTACCCGCGAAGAGCAGGATGCTTTTGCTATGCGTTCCCACCAGTGCGCCCAAAAGGCCTACAAAGAGCATCTTTTTGATGATGAGGTTATTCCAGCTATGGTCCCGCCTGATTTTAATCCTATTATTTCAGACAATGGAGTTCGTGCAGATTCTACCATGGAAACTCTGAGTGAGCTCCGACCAGCTTTCGTTAGTCCGCATGGAACCGTTACCGCCGGTAATGCCTCTTTTTTGTCGGATGGCGCTTCGGCCGTACTAATTATGGCCGAAGATAAAGCCGAAATGCTGGGGTTACAGCCTAAAGCCTGGCTTAAAAATTATACCTATGTAGCTCAAGACCCTCATGAAGAACTATTGCTTGGGCCCGCTTACGCCATCCCTCGGGTTCTTAATGATGCCGGGCTTACCCTGGATGATATTTCTGTATTCGAACTTCATGAAGCATTTGCCGGGCAGGTGTTGTCTGTCCTTAGGGCGCTGGATTCTGATACGTTTGCAAGAGAAAGACTGGGCAGAAAGAAAAAAGTAGGAGAGATTCCAATGGAGAAACTTAACACTATGGGCGGTTCTCTATCACTGGGGCATCCATTTGGGGCAACCGGAGCACGGTTGGTTACCACCGCGGCCAACAGGCTTGCCCGTGAGAAAGGCAAATATGCTTTGGTCTCGGCTTGCGCTGCCGGAGGATTGGGACACGCCCTCATTTTGGAGCGCTGAACATCTTAGGTGATTCATTAATCAATAAAGTTCTTGCATCATGAATAACATAAGAATAGAAAAAGAAGACGGTCTTGTTGTAATCACCCTCGATCAACCCGGTGCAAAGGTAAATACGCTGACCAGAGAATTGTTGACTGAATTTGAATCTTGCCTGGATGATCTGGAAAACGACGAAAATTTGAAAACAGCTGTTATAACAAGCGCCAAAGAAGGAAATTTCATTGCCGGTGCCGATATTCATTTGTTCGTGGCTTTAAAAGAGCCCGAAGATGCTGAGATGTTTAGCCGTGAGGGGAACAGGTTGTTATCACGCGTTGCCGGATCAGTAAAACCTATTGTTGCCGCCATTAACGGAGCTTGCATGGGCGGCGGAATGGAAGTCGCATTAGCCTGCCACCATCGCATTGCCGGGGATCATCCCAAAACCAGGTTCGCTTTCCCCGAGGTTAGGCTTGGCCTGAATCCTGCGGCCGGCGGAACTCAAAGGCTGCCCCGTCTCATAGGCATTACAAATGCGCTGGATATGATGCTTACCGGCAAAAATATCTATCCACGGCAGGCACAAAAAATGGGCCTGGTGGATGATGTGATCCATCCCGGAGGGTTGCTGGAGGCCGCAAAAACCACTGCACTAAAAATGGCTTCAAAAAAGGTGGAAAAGCGAAAAAGCAGGCTATCTTTTCAGGAACGCCTGCTTGAGAAAACTTCGGCCGGCAGGAATATTATCTACAGTCAGGCCCGTAAAAAAGTACTTGAGGAGACACATGGAAATTACCCGGCACCGGAAAGGATCATCGAATGTGTAAAAAAAGGCATGGAAAAAGGATATGAAGCCGGCCTGAAAGCGGAATCATCTGTATTTGGTGAACTTGCATTTACGCCGGAATCCAAAATGCTTGTCAGCCTGTATTTCGCCATGCAGGATGCAAAAAAGAATCCCTATCCAACCAAAATACAGCCTGTAAAGAAGGTGTCAGTGCTTGGGGCCGGGTTGATGGGCAGCGGAATCACCCAGGTTACAATAGATGCTGGATATCCTGTTGTGCTGAAAGATCAGGATTTATCGAGTGTCGGGAAGGGGCTGAAAAGTATTTGGAAAAATTACGAGCGGGAGGTTGCGAAGCAATCCTTATCGGAATATGAAAGAGACCGTAAAATTGGCATGGTTACACCAGAGGATGATTACTCAAAATTTAAAGATATGGATATTGTAATAGAGGCTGTTTTTGAAGATTTGGCGTTAAAGCAAAACCTGCTTTCTGAAGTTGAAAAGGCAACGCCCAACAATTGCATATTTGCTTCGAATACCTCGTCACTACCCATTTCACAGATTGCGGAAAATGCAAAACGACCGGCCAATGTTCTGGGGATGCATTATTTTTCTCCCGTGCATAAAATGCCCCTTCTGGAGATTGTTAAAACCAAAAAGACCTCCGAAAAAGCCATTGCCACCGCTTTTGATGTGGGCGTTAAACAAGGAAAAACCATTATTATAGTCTCCGACGGACCGGGATTTTATACAACCCGCATTCTGGCTCCTTACATGAACGAAGCCTTTATGCTGCTTGAGCAAGGTATTATGATTGATGAACTGGATAGTAATATAAAAAAATTTGGTTTTCCCGTAGGTCCTGCACAGTTAATGGATGAAGTGGGCCTTGATGTAGCCGCTCATATTACCGAAATAATGGGTAAAGTATTTTCAAAGAGAAAAATACCTGCCAGTACATCAGCCAAAACACTTTTGGATGCGGGTTATAAAGGGCGAAAAAATAAAAAAGGGTTTTATATTTATGAAAACGGGTTTATGAAGAAGAAAAAGGAATCCAACCCGGACATCTACAAGTATATCGGTGGAAATTCACGCAAGGAATTTAGCCCGGTTGAAGTTCAGGATCGAATGACACTTACCATGGTTAATGAAGCTGCCCATTGCCTTCAGGAAGGTATAGTAGCCAATCCCCAGGATGCAGATACCGGCGCTGTATTCGGTCTGGGTTTCCCACCGTTTCTGGGCGGACCCTTTCGTTATATCGACCGACAGGGTTCAGGGCTGATTCTGGAAAAGATGAAGAAATTTGAAAAGGATCATGGTGCGCGATTCACACCGGCCCAGATTCTCAAAGACTACGGAAAGAAAAACCGTAAATTTTATACAAGTTGATGGATTAGCAAGACTAGGTAAAGAGGGATTTCACCCCAAAACAAGTTCAGGTGTTGAATCGGATTCAACAAAATAGAAACCCACCCAATCGAACTTACTTACATTCTCATGGAGCATCATACAAATATCCATGAGCTTGTCGTTTCGTTCGGAGTCTTTCCCAAGAATTCGGTTGGTTTCATCTACAAGGTTCGCAGCCTCAATAACGACAGTTTCGCGTTCTTTTAAACTAGGATTTTCAAGCATTTGCAATAATACAGATGTATTCAATTTGAGATTTTATTTAACGGAGATTCCTTTCAAATAATTGCGGAAAAGGCTATCTTTTCAGGCTAATAAAAATACGACATTGTATCCCTATATCTAGTAGAAATTCTTGATCACGGTAACGTTTTTCATCACCAGTTTTATCGCCATTCTGTCTATTGCTAATCCTTTTACGGTAATGCCCGTATTTTTGGCCTTAACAGAAAATCACCATCCTGCATATCGTATGCAGCAAGCTGGCAAAGCGGCTTTTTTTATGGCGCTGGTGTTATCCCTTTTTTTATTCGGGGGAAGTTATATAATCAACTTCTTCGGCATTAGCCTTGAAGGCATTCGCATTGCCGGGGGATTGATGATTATGAAATGGGCCTATACTTTATTAAATCCTGACCTCGGGGGACGAAAATTATCAGAGGAAGACCAGGAAGAGGCTATGCATAAAGAAGATATCTCTTTTAGCCCTCTGGCTATGCCACTGCTTTCAGGGCCGGGTAGTATTGCCGTCGTTCTGGGACTGGCATCCCGATCTAGCGAAATTATAGATTTCGTTATTCTATTCTCGGCCATTTGCCTGGTAGCCCTGACGGCCTACTCCGTACTGTTGATTTCATCCGGAGCCGTTAAAATTTTGGGAAAAACAGGGATGACTGCTTTGACCAGAATGATGGGCTTTATTAACTTGTGCATAGGCGTAGAATTTATCATTAATGGTATCACCCCTATCTTGTTTAGATTGAATTTATAAACATAGAACTGAGTTTTTATGAAGAATGAAAATGGAGCTACCTCAAAACCGCATGTAATCAAAGTTGAACCCGGAAAATATGCCTGGTGCGCGTGCGGATTATCAGATAAACAACCTTATTGCGACGGCTCGCATAAGACCACGGAATACAAACCCGTTATTAAAGTTATCAATGAACCCAAAACCGTTGCTTGGTGCGGATGCAAACAAACTGCCGGGGCCCCTTTTTGCGACGGAACCCATAAAAAGCTATAAAGCCGGTTATTTTATATTTTTACTCCTGTCGTTTGCTGTCTGCCTGCCGGGCTATATCAATTCTAAATGATCCATTCTCTCTCTGATTTTGATTACCATTTGCCTCAGGAGCTGATTGCTCAGCAGCCTGCGAGCCCGCGCGATCACTCGCGTCTACTGGTTTATGACCGCAAGACCGGTAACATTAAGGATGATTATTTTTATAATCTCCACCTCTACTTGCCCCCGGAAACCACGTTGGTTATCAATAACAGCAAAGTAGAGAAGTCACGGCTGTTGTTCGGAAATAAGGAAATATTCATTACCGATCAGCACAACGACTATATAGCCGATACCCTTGTGCGTCCGGGAAAAAAGTTTAAGACAGGCAAGAAAGTGGAATTAACTCCGGAGATTACCGCCGAAGTTATGGAGGTATTGGGAGACGGCCGCAGGCGCATTCGGTTCAATTTGCCACTGGATGACAGGCGATTTGAACCTCACCGGCTCACCCCGTTTCCGCCCTATATCGAACAGGATGAAAGCCTGGCCGAGCGTTACCAGACCATCTTTGCCCGCCACTTCGGCAGCAAAGCGGCCCCCACGGCAGGACTACATTTTACGGACGAAGTATTTGAGGCTCTCAGTAAAAAAGGAATATCCAGAGCAGAGGTAACTTTGCATGTCGGTCTGGGAACCTTTGCTCCGGTGAAAGATGACAAGCTCGAGAATACGCTTCACAGCGAGCTTTATGAGATAGACGAGTCCACAGCGGGGCAGCTCAGTTCCGCGGCTCACATCACCGCCGTAGGCACCACCAGCGCGCGTGTTCTGGAATCTAACCTGCTAAACAGCGATCATTTTACTGCGGGAAAAGCCAGCACGGATATCTACATCAAACCGGGCTTTCAGTTTAAAGCCGTAGATGCTTTGGTCACCAACTTTCACCTTCCCAAAAGCACCCTGCTGATTATGATTGCCTCACTGATGGGATATGAAGAAATGCGGAAGGTTTACCGTCATGCTATAGCCGCCCAATACAGGTTCTATTCGTTTGGTGACGCCATGTTGATATTGTAGAGGCACAAGATTCGATGAACCTGCGTATCTTGGCACCACAACCAGCACAAAAGTAACCTTTAATTGCTTCTCCATTTGTTTGCCGACATCGCTTTTCCGACAGCCGTACGCCGTCTGTTTACCTATAAGGTAAACGAGACAGACCAGTATGGCACCAGACCGGGAATGAGGGCCTGGGTGCCTCTGCGCAACCGCATGGCCATTGGCATGATCGTGAGAATACACGAAAACAGACCTGAATTCAGGACAAAATCAGTCAAAAAGCTGCTGGATAACGCGCCGGTAATGAGCCCCGAGATGATCAGGCTTACCGAATGGGTGCATCAATTTTACTATGCAAGCTGGGGAGAAACCATACAGGCTGCGCTGCCGGCCGGACTAAATTTCGTTGCTGAGGCGCACCTGCGCCTGGTAGACCATCAGGCTATAAACTTTGCCGGAAAAATAGAGGCGGAGATCATCGAAGCTATAGTTGAAAGCGAAAATGGAAACTATCTGCTTGCGGAAGCGGAAAAGAGATGGGGGCAAACGGGTGCCAACCTGATTAAAAAGCTGGTTAAAAAGAAGGTTATTGAAATCTGGGAAGAGCCCAGGCTGAAGGTGAACCGGAAAATGGAGACCCTCTGGCAATGGAAAAGTGAAAGCTCTTCAGTGGAAGCCCAAAATATCTTACATAATAGCCAGGGCGGAAAAATTCCGAAGTGGGTTACGGCATTGGCGGCATTACCTGAAATTGAACTCCCGGCACCGCGTTCGGTGGTGATGGCGCAAGATAACGTCACCGATTATACGTTAAAGAAAATTGAGAAAGAGGGTTTTCTGGAAACCATACAGGTGCCGGCCAGTGAGGTAAAGCCTCCCTATGAATTTGATCCGTCGAAAATAAAAAAACTGAATGAGCAGCAGGAGAAAGTATTTGCGCCCATATCTGAGGCCATAGAAAAAGGCGAGTTCGCCAATCATATGATCTATGGGGTAACCGGCAGCGGAAAGACCGAAATATATATTCACGCTTTAAAGAAAGCGGTGAGCCTGGGCAAAGGGGCACTTATTCTGGTTCCTGAAATTGCACTTACGCCGCAAACGGTCAAACGATTCTATCAGATATTCGGCGATGCTATAGCCGTCTTGCACAGCAGGCTTAATGACCATGAGCGCTTCGAAGCCTGGAAATCGTTGCGTGAGGGCCGCAAAAAAATTGCTATTGGTGCACGTTCCGCCGTATTCGCACCCATTGAAAACCTGGGGCTGGTAATGATCGATGAGGAGCATGATTCATCATATAAACAGGAAGACCCGTCGCCGCGATACCACGCCCGTGATGTGGCCATTATGCGCGCCTGGCAGAATAAAGGAGTTGTGGTTATGGGTTCGGCAACCCCGAGCATGGTGAGCCTGAGACTTACCACAAAAGGCAAAAGCAAAATGCTGGAGCTGCCAGGGCGGCATGCCGCTTCAGAACTCCCCGAGGTCAAGGTTCTTGATATGAAACAGTACCGGAATGCGATGCGGGGCTCTCTGGCCGTACCGCTGTTCCTGGATATTGAAAAAGCTATTGGCAAAAAAGATCAGGTAATCCTGCTCTATAATCGCCGGGGGTTTGCCTCATACCTACACTGCAAGGATTGCGGACACATAGCAGAGTGCCCGCACTGCTCGGTTACCCTGACGTATCATAAATTTAAAAGCCAGTTACGCTGTCATTATTGCGGATTCAGCCAGTTTAAATATCAAACTTGCACAGAATGCGGATCGGAGGCAATAGAAGAAAAGGGTTCGGGCACACAAAAAATTGAGGAAGAAATAGGTGAGCTTTTCCCGGCGGCACGCCTGTTGCGCATGGATCAGGACACAACTTCCGGGAAACATGCCCACGAACAGATACTGAAACAATTTGGCGACGGTGAAGCTGATATACTCATCGGCACGCAGGTTGTAGCCAAAGGTTTGAATTTTCCCAATGTGACAGTAGTTGGGGTTATAAATTCCGATACCGAGTTGGCCTTTCCATCTTATCGGTCCGGCGAGCGGATGTTTCAGATGCTTAGCCAGGTGGCGGGCCGGTCGGGCAGGGGCAGCAAGCCGGGCAAAGTTTATCTTCAAACTACGCAACCCGAGCATCCCGCCATTGTATCTGCCCGTAATCACGATTACAAAACCTTTGCACGCCAGGAAATGCAATACCGTAAGATGCTGCTTTATCCTCCGTTCTCCAGGTTATTGAAAATTCAATTTAAGTCGGTCAACGAACAGCTAATTGCAAAAGTGGCTGATATATTTTCAGAATGTTTGCGTGAGGCCGGTAATAACGCTCCGGTTCTGGGGCCGGCCCCCTCGGCAGTCATGAAAATTCAAAAGAATTTCATTTGGGAATGTTATCTAAAGTTAAAACCTGAGAACGGGGCCGCGGCTATTGAAAAATTACTGGATGAGGCCTTTGCCCTGTATGAAAAGCGAAAACCTGCCCGGGCTTCTCAGGTTCGCGTCACGGTTAATGTGGATGCTGTGTGATTTGTGGTGTTATTGATTAAAATCAACGTTATAAAATTATGCCGGATATGTTCCAAAAAGTCATTATGGTAGGATTGGGCGGGGCTCTGGGGGCTCTTTTGCGCTACAGCTTTTTGGTACTTTTCCCCTATATACCAGGCGCTTTTCCATATACTGTATTTATGGAGAATATGATTGGTTCGTTTTTATTGGGGTTTATTCTGATAGTATTCAGAAATAAATGGAAACCAGCCTGGCCAGCCAGGGCATTTTTCGGCACCGGGCTTTTAAGTTCATTTACTACCTTCTCTAACCTTACCATGAACCTGGTCACCCTAACTGGCGAGGGACATATTATCACAGCAGTTGCCTATATGATGGCCAGTGTACTGGCAGGACTTGCCTGCGCTTTTTGGGGTATGATGCTGGCCCGGAAATGGGGAGGTTCTTTATGATCTATTTAGTTGTTGCCATCGCCGGGGCATTGGGGGCCGTATCGCGATTTCTTATGGATACCTTTATTCGCAGCCTGAATGACAGTTATTTCCCCTGGGGTACGTTTTTTGTAAACACATCGGGTTCTTTTGCCTTAGGCATGACGACAGCTTTGGCTGTACACTATGATTTCTCCGAGATTGTGGTCATAGCAGTAAGTGCAGGATTCCTTGGTGCCTATACCACCTTTTCGGGCTGGATGGTACAGACTCTGGAGTTGATTGAATCACATGCCTGGAGCTATGCCATTCATAATATCTTCAGTAGTGTTATAATCGGAACACTCGCGGCAATAGCAGGATATGCCGTTGTTATATTCGCTACATAATCTAATAACGATAAATTAAATCAGATTTAACAAGCCTTACCATTCTACGGTTGAGCCTATCTTCTCTTTTTTAATAACTTTCTGAAAATTGCCTGCTTTATCCATATTAAATACAATTATGGGAGTTTCATTGTCACGGCAAAGTGTGAAAGCGGTAAGATCCATCACCGATAATCTTTTTCTTAAGATTTCATCGCCATTGATCGTATCATATTTAATGGCTTCCGGATTTTTTTCCGGGTCTGAATCATAGATGCCATCAACACGGGTTCCTTTAAGAATTACATCGGCTTCAATTTCTATGGCACGCAGGGATGCGGCTGTATCGGTGGTGAAATAAGGGTTACCGGTTCCAGCTCCGAAGATGACAACACGCCCTTTTTCCAAATGCCTGATGGCGCGCCGGCGTATGTAAGGTTCCGCGATTTGCTCCATTCGGATGGCAGACATGATTCTGGTTCGTACATCCTTGCGTTCTAGGGCATCCTGTAATGCCATGCTATTGATCATAGTGGCCATCATACCCATATAATCACCCTGAACACGGTCCATGCCCAGAGTCGCGCCGCGTACCCCTCTGAATATATTGCCGCCGCCTATTACAATCGCGATTTGCGCACCGGTTTCCTGAGCATTTTTTATTTCTTCGGCATACTGTTCTAACACTTTAGCGTCAATGCCATGTCCTTGTTTGCCGAGAAGGGACTCTCCACTGAGTTTGAGGAGTACTCTGTTGTATTTTTTCACGGGGTAGTATGGTTTATCTGGTTTCTCAAAAAGATGGTGATGATGCAATAAAGTTTTTTAAAAAGGAACAGACAAAAAAAAAGGCCGCCAAATTGGCAGCCTTTTTAATATTATTCACTTTCACCAAGCTGTATACGCTTGAAGGAGACGAGATCCGGAGCACTCTGACTTTTCAGATACTCACCTACGGTAATGCTACCGTCTTTCACAAATTTTTGCTCAAGCAATACGCGCTCTTCATAGAAGCGCCGGATCTTGCCTTGAGCGGCTTTCTCTGCGATATTTTCAGGTTTGCCTTCATTTATTAGCTGCTCCTTGGCTATTTCAAGCTCCTTCTGAATCAGGGAATCGTCAACTTGATCTCTGTTAATTGCTATGGGTTGCATAGCCGCTATTTGCATAGCCACATCCCTGCCGAGATCTTTATTATCCAGTGAGCTGGCAAATTCGACTAAAACGGCAAGCTGGTTGCCCGGGTGCATATAAACAACGATCTCACCACTGGTTTTTAGCAATTCAAAGCGGTTTACATCAATTTTCTCACCGATTCTGCCAACCATCTCCTGAAGTTTCTCAGAAACAGATATGCCATTAAGCTTTTCGTTCTTAAATGTTTTCAGGTCTGTTAGTTCTTTATTATAGACCAAATCGGCAAATTCTTCGGCATCTTTAATGAATGCTTCATTTTTTGCCACGAAATCTGTTTCGCAATTTAGTTCAAGAGCAACAGCTTTTTTACCGTCCTCTGAAAGCTTACTTACAATAAGGCCTTCATTAGCCTCACGATCGGCTCTTTTTTCGGCAACCTTTTGGCCTTTTTTTCTTAAAAACTCTATGGCGGCATCCATATCGCCGTCTGCTTCACTTAACGCTTTTTTGCAATCCATCATACCGGCTCCGGTACGATCGCGTAATTCTTTAACATCTGATGCTGATATACTCATCTGTTCTCTTCTTGGTTTATTAGATTGTTAAATATAGAGTTTAGGATTCTTTACCGCCAGACCCTGGCTTTGAGGGAGCCTTACGCCGGGTACGTTTTTTCCGGGATGGTTTTTCACCCTCTTCAGGTACTAATTCTTCTTCGGCGGCAGAACTTTTTTCTTCTTTCTTCTCCATAGATTCCAGAGCAAATTGCTCTTCCTGATAGGATTCCCTTTCAGCGGCACCTTCAATAATAGCATCGGCAACATTGGATGAGATAAGCTGAATAGCTTTTGCCGCATCATCATTAGAGGGTACAATATAATCCGGAACATCAGGATCGCAATTGGAATCTACCATTGCAATGATAGGGATGTTCAGCTTAAGAGCTTCGTTGACGGCGATATTTTCTTTTACAATATCAACTACAAAAAGAGCACCCGGCAGTCTGGATATTTTAGAAATACCCGAAAGTACATTGTTTAATTTTTCTTTCTCACGGGTAAGCATCAGCCGTTCTTTTTTTGTGATGCTTTCAAATGTGCCGTCTCTTTCCATCGCGTCAATCTCTTCCATACGTGAGATGCTTTTCTTGATGGTAGAAAAGTTGGTAAGCATACCTCCCAACCAGCGGTCGGTCACGTAGGGCATATCACATCGTTCAGCTTCAGTACGTATAATTTCCTGAGCCTGTTTTTTGGTCCCTACAAACAATACTTTTTTACCACTGCGGGAAATTTTAACAACCTCATCCAGTGATTCCTGGAGCAGTGCGCGGGTCTTGTTAAGGTCAAGTATGTGAATCCCATTGCGGTGCATAAAGATGAATTCCTTCATCTTGGGATTCCATCGGCGGGTCAGGTGTCCGAAATGAGCGCCCGCTTTTAATAGTTCTTCAATAGATGCAGCTTCAGCCATAATAGTAAGTATTTTGAGTTAATCCTCTACACGGGTCAATCCCGGAAGCTAACCCAGCCTGACATTTTCAGGGAATGGGCACTCGGCTTCAGGTCACCGCGTATGTGTGGTTGTTGTAATAAAAACAGTAAGCGAATAATTAACGCTTGGAGAACTGGAATTGTTTCCTTGCTTTCGGCTGTCCGTACTTCTTGCGTTCGACCATGCGATCGTCACGGGTAAGCAGGTGATTCTCTTTCAGCTTGGTATGCAACTCAGGGTCAAGAGAGTTCAAAGCGCGGGCAATACCCAACTGAACAGCATCGGCCTGGCCGGTTGTTCCTCCGCCTTTTACGTTAACCTTGATATCGAACTTGCCTTCGGTTTCCGTGCTACGGAAAGGCAGGGTAACGATATTCTGGTGGGATGCCAGCGTGAAAAAATCATTCAACTCTTTTTTGTTGATGATGATATCACCTTTTCCCGGTTGAATGTAAACACGGGCAGTCGATGTTTTTCTTCGCCCAATAAAATTAGATTGTGCCATGTATTAAAGCTCGATTTTTTCTGGTCGCTGCGCCGTTTGATTATGTACCGGTCCGGCGTAGACTTTGAGGTTGGTTAGAAGTTTGCGGCCAAGTTTATTTCTTGGAACCATGCCTTTTACAGCTTTTTCCACCAGACGGGTCGGGTGTTTCTCCAGCATTTCTTCCGGAGTGGTGATTTTAACTCCACCGGGATATCCTGTGTGCCGGAAATATTCTTTATTCTGCATTTTATTTCCGGAAAGGGTTACTTTTTCGGCGTTAATTATAATAACGTTATCGCCGGTATCCATGTGAGGGGTAAATTCAGGTTTGTTCTTACCTCTCAGGATATTTGCCACAGCACTGCTAAGGCGGCCCAATGGCTGCCCTTCAGCGTCAATTAGAACCCATTTCTTATTGATATCTTTGGGGCGTGCTGAGAATGTTTTAAAACTTTGTGTATCCACGGTTATAAATTGGTTACAAATGATATTTCGTCAAGTTTCGCAAGATAGGCCTATTTAGAGACTAGTGCAACTAATAGTTACCTTGTTATTGACATTTAGTTCTTGTAATACCTGCTTCAATCTGGGGTTAGAGCCCTTGTAAACACATTGCAGGTATAGATAACACAACGCCTTTGAGGGCTATGTTGTTTCGTCTGTAATTTAGTTTCTTTAGAGTACTCACATTTGCCCTTGCTCCAAATCGTTTTTTAACCACATCAAACCCGCAGAACCCTCTACTCAACTCCTATACATCTCCTACTACCAGCCGGGGTTTAGTAGGAGTTGGTACGGAGTTGGTCAGGACTTGATCTGGTTTTTGTCGGAGTAGAACACGGTTTGAGCCCTAGCCTGCTACGGCAAGCGTCGGCTCTTGCCGGGATGTGCACTCTTACTGTATGAGTGCATTCTCGCGAGGCGAGGACGCCTCGCGGAACAGTTTTAGATTTTTTTAAATTAGCACCGCTGGTACGATTGAACTTCAGCCATAATTTAATTTGGTTCCGTTTTTTTCCCTATTTCGCTATCATGACTTTTATTATTCCTGCCGTTAGTCATCAAGTATCTTTTTCGGGAGTAACCTCCGGGAATGCCGGTTTTGCTAAGCACCAGCTGCCAGACCTGAAGTCTGCGCGCGCGGAAGCTACCGCCGCTGGATAGCAGGTAAAATTTCCACATGCGGTAAAAACGTTCGGTATAGTTATCCTTGATATCCTCCCAATGGCTGTCAAAATTCTCAAACCATGCTAGCAGGGTGTGCTCGTAGTTGGCCCCGATGTTTTGCCAGTCTTCAACGGTAAATATTCCCTCCATCGATTTTCCGATTTGTTGTATGGACGGCAGCATCGAATTGGGGAAGATATACCTGTTTGTCCAAGGACTCGCCCCATGCAGTGATATATTGCTGCCAATAGTTTGAATTAATACCGTTCCATCCTCCTTGAGGCAGCGGTCTACTACTTTCATAAAGGTTCTGTAATTTTTCTTGCCTACGTGCTCAAACATCCCCAAAGATACAATATGATCAAATTTTTCATTGACATCACGGTAGTCCTGGAATCTTAAGTCAACGGGTAGATTCTTTTTCATCACATTGCCCAGGTCAATTTGCTCTTTTGAGACGGTTACCCCAACTACACTAACTCCATATTTCTGCGCGGCGTATATGGCAAAACTTCCAAATCCACACCCTATATCTAATACCCGTTGTCCGGGCTTTAAATCCAGTTTTCGGCACACCAGATCAAGCTTGGCTTCCTGGGCATCATCAAGGTTATTAACACCGTCCCACAAAGCGCAGGTATAGGTCATTCTTTTATCCAGCATCACTTTGTACAGGTCATTGCCCACATCATAGTGTTTCTGGCCAATTTCAAAGGCTCGCGATATTTTCTGGAGGTTGAATAATTGGGCTTTGGCGAGTTCGTAGAATGTATTCCAATCTTTTTGTATGGTGTGTTGCAGCTTAGCGGTAATTACTTTGTAAAAGAAATCATCCACTTTTTCGACGTCCCACCAACCGTCCATATAGGCTTCACCGAGTCCGAGTTCGCCTTGGGAGAAAACCCGCTTGTAGAGACGTTCATCATGAACTTGTATATCAAAGGGGCGGGTTCCATTAATTTCAATTCCCGCAGTATCCAGCAAGAACTGAGCTTTATCTTTTAACTTGTTTTTTTTCATGGGCTCAAGAGAATAGTTTTGCATAAAAATATAGGTACCGTTATAAGTAATAATATTGCTATGTAAAAATCAATCCTCTATTCGGTCAATATTTCTTCAAAAGGGTGCTGAGCCAATAGTCCTCGCTCGGTGGGGTGTGCACTAGTGCATTCCAAGTGCATTCCTCGCGAGGCGTGGACGCCATGCGGAGCAGTTTTAAAGCTTTTGAGGCAGCCTCTGGAGTGCACTTGTGCATTCCGAGTGCATTCCTCGCGAGGTGTGGACGCCATGCGGAACAGTTTTGGAGCTTTTCAGGAGCGCAGGTTTAGACCTTTTTGAGACAGCACTGTCAGTTATCTTATCCAAATGGAGCTCACGAAGTTTGAGATGCCGAAAAGAAAAAAGCCCGGCATAGTTAACTATACCGGGCTTTTTAACAAGTAAAGTGCTGAATTAAATCAATGGCCGTTGGTCATTGAGATATAATGCAGTTTCTCGATGCCTTCCATTTCGCGTATTTCTTTGGCGTCATCGTCGCTTAGAATTTTATCTACGGTGATGGCGGTGATAGCTTGCGCATTTTTTTGATTGCGTCCAAGGCTGAGGGAGGCAATGTTAATCTGGTTTTTAGCCAGCAAGGAACTTGCCGCAGCCAGCATTCCGGGTTTATCCACATTGCGGTAAATGAGAATCTCTCCGGTCAGATCTATTTCAATGCTGTATCCGTCAATATTGACAATGCGGTAGTCGTCGCTGCCGAATACTGTAGCTGAAACTTTCTTGTAATCGGCGCTATCCCCGAGGTTAATGGTTATCAGATCAGAAAATGTCGCCGTTTTATCGCTGATGGTTTCCTTGATCTTCAGTCCATGCTCTTTAGCATGAAACCGGGCATTGATCAGGTTGATGGTATCTTCCACATTGCGATCGAGGAATCCTCTCAGCACCGAATCGGTAAGGACGTCGGCATGTTTTGCACACGTACCGGTGTAGGAAATCTCCAGCTCATTGGTGTGTTGGGGAGCCAGTTGTGAAATGAACCGGCCGAGCCTTTCAGCAAGCTGAAGAAATGGCTGCACTTCGGCATTGGTGCTTAGGGCAATTGATTTCCCGTTTAGGCTGCCTTTAAATTCTTTCTTTTCCAAAGCATCGGCAATTTGCTCGGCTATTTGTACGGCAACTTTGCCTTGTGCTTCTGTGGTAGAGGCTCCAAGGTGCGGTGTGCAAACCACGGCTGGATTCTTAAGTATTTCGTACAGACTTTCGCTTGGAGGTTCCTGACTATAAACGTCTAAGGCGACGGATTTAATGACACCATTATCTATAAGTTCAACCAGATCGTCTTCTTCGAAAATCCCGCCACGGGCACAATTGACCAGACACATGCCTTTTTTGATTTTAGCGGCATTTTTTTTAGAAATTAAGCCTTTGGTCTTTTCGGTAAGCGGCGTGTGTACAGTAAGAAAGTCTGATTCGGCGAGAATTTCGTCAATATCCATAAGTTTAGCCCCAAGTTCCTCAGCACGTTCGCGTGTGGTAAACGGATCGTAGGCCAGTATAGTCATTCCAAAGGCGGCCATTCTGGAGGCTACATTGGATCCGATCTTGCCCAATCCGATAATGCCTAGTTTCTTGCCGTGTACTTCCGTACCCGTATATTTTTTACGGTCCCACTGTCCCCGCTTAAGTGAATCTACGGCATTGGGTATGTTTCGTGCCATGGAAAGAATCATTCCGCAGGTATGCTCAGCCGTAGAGATGGTGTTCCCGTCGGGCGTGTTCATGACAAGGGCACCTTTTTTGGTAGCTGCGTCAATATCGATATTGTCAACTCCCACCCCAGCGCGTCCGATTACCTGTAGTTTATCGGCATGTGCGAGAAGTTCGGCGTTTACTTTGGTCGCGCTTCTGACTACCACAGCATTGTAGTCGCCAATGGTTTTATACAGTTCATCCCCCTTTAGTTTTGGAGCATCTAGAACTTCGTATCCGCGGCTTTCGAATATTTCTTTGCAAACGGCATCTACGCCGTCAAGTAATAATACTTTGTAAGACATGTTTTATGTTTTGTTTTGAGATGTTCGGGTTTCGATTATATCATTCATTCTCATTGCCTGTAAATTCGGAAATGAGCCCGGTAACGTCTTCAACACCGATCTTTTCGGTAGTTGAGCTGATTAGTATGGGAACTTCGATATTCATTTCGGAGTGTAGCTTTTTTAAACCGCTTACGGCTTTAGATCTTTTGCTTTTTGCTATTTTATCAGCTTTTGTAAGGACCACAGAAAAAGGAATTTGATTTTCGGCCAGCCAAAGCATGAACTCCTCGTCTAGTACGCTGGGTTCATGGCGGATATCAACAATTAATATAACCAGCCGGAGGGACTCTCTTTTTAGGAGATAACGCCGGATTTCATTGCCCCACCGGGCGCTTTCTTTCTTCGGGACCTTGGCGTATCCATATCCCGGAAGATCAACAAGATACCAGGTGTTGTTGATCAGGAAGTAGTTCATTTCCCGGGTCTTGCCGGGCACATTGCTGGTCTTGGCTAGCTTCTTCCGGTCGGTGAGGGCATTAATCAGAGATGATTTGCCTACATTGGAACGGCCTGCAAAGCAGACTTCCGGTAATTCAGGTGGGGGGCAATGTTCAAGGGTAGGGGCAGATAAAATGAATTTGGAAGCAGTTATTTCCATCAGATGTCTTCGTTTTCGTCTTTATCCACGCCTGTTGTTACGGGTACGGGATAATTACCTGTAAAGCAGGCCGTGCAGTATCCATTTTCCTTAGGGCTTACTTCCTGTACGGCATCTATAAGACCTTGAGGTGATAGGTAGTGCAGGCTATCAACCCCTATTGACTCTGCTATTTTTTGGGTGTCTCGCTTAAAAACATTGGCGATGAGTTCCTCCGGATCGGGAAAGTCCATTCCGTAAAAGCAAGGTTCTATAATGGGCGGTGAACTGACCAGAAAATGTATTTCAGTTGGGTTAGCCTGACGTATCATATCCACTAAATATCGGGAGGTTGTGCCCCGGACAATAGAATCGTCTACGATGATAACGGCCCGATCTTCTATAACTCCACGCACTACGTTAAATTTAGAGCGTACTTTTATTTCCCTTGATTCCTGCCCCGGTGATATAAAGGTGCGGCCTACATAATGGTTGCGGATCAGCCCTATCTCGTATTTGCAATCAAGCCCCTGTTTCTGGTTCTCCTGGGCATACCCTAATGCCGCCGTATTGCTGGAATCGGGTACCGATATAACAATTGGGCGTTTTTCCCCGGTCTTTTTTACTACCTGAGTTACCGGGTGTTCTCTAGCCAGATACTTGCCGACCTTGCGCCGAACTTTATCGGTGTTTTCGCCAAATACCCTGCTGTCGGGCCTAGAGAAGTAAACATATTCAAAAATGCACTGGCTCACGGGAGTATCTTTTTCCCGCTCCAGGTAAGTGGATTCCATCCGGACTTTGCCGGCCGGATCTTTGTCAATCACAAGAATCTCGCCCGGCTCTACGTCACGTATGTATTCTGCCCCGATAATGTCAAAAGCGCAAGTCTCACTGGCAACCACGTAGGCGCCGTCGATTTTCCCAAGAGATAGCGGCCTGAAGCCATTGGGATCACGAACGGCGATCAGTTTATCATCGGTGAGCATCATTAGACAATAGGCGCCCTTGATATGCTTAAGCGCATCTATAATCTGGTCAAGCTGTTTCACCTTTTTACTGCGGGAAATGAGGTGAAGTACAAGTTCGGTATCCGAAGAACTTTGAAACAAGACGCCATTGTTGATAAAATCCCGCCTCAGATCTCTTGCGTTGGTAAGATTGCCGTTATGGCACAAGGCCACATTTCCGTTCTTGTAGTGAACCCGGAAAGGCTGAATATTCGCAGGATTGGTGGATGAGCCCGAGGTTGAGTACCGGTTATGTCCGATAGCCGAATCGCCTGGCAGCTGCTTAAATATCTTTTTGTCATTAAACACATTCAGTACCAGGCCGAAATCTTTGTGCATCGGCATGACGGGCATTTTTCTGTCCGAATCATAATGTGATGTTACAATACCAGCGGATTCCTGACCGCGATGCTGGAGCGCGTGAAGTCCGTAATATGTGTTTACTGCAGATTCGGGATGATTAAAAATCCCGAATACACCGCAGTACTCGCGTGGTTTGTCCGACATATAGAGGAGAAGTGTCCTTATATTAAATGAAGCCAGAAATTACTAAAAATCATGGCCAATATGAAGTAAAAGCAAATTATAAGATGGTGTCCCCGTCTTACCTAACAATTAGCTAACGAAGACAACTTATAAAAGTTCCCCTTATCATAAGGCAAAAGCCCTTTTATTTTTCAATATTGCACTAAAATATATTTTAAAAATAATCGCCATTTTTTTTATCCATACCAATTAATCCAACTGTGCCCACCGGGCTCCAGTTGGAATGCAGGTTTTAGCTGAGCTATCCAAACGGGTCGATAAAAATAGAGCAGGCTGTCAAAATTAGAGGCTAATCTTGACAGCATTGGACAAGTTCTGAATGGGTGGAATTATTGGCCCATATTGCTTGATTACCAAATAGGAACTTGTATCTTATAATATATATGTATATTTCCTCCAGCCGTTCTTGATAATGAGTAGTTGCTCCAAACTTTTGGTACAACCACTTTTTTATAACAGTCACATAAGTTCTTGAACTTCATATTGATTTAATAAAAAACAACCATGAAACGTCTGATATTACTTTCTTTGGTTTTGATTATTGGTTGTTCTCAGGATGCCGAAAAACTAAGCTTTACAGAACTAGAAGTTGATGATGCTTCTTTAATTATAAGTGCGGAAGTAATGCCCGAGTTGGGAAGGCCATTCAGAATAAAAGCAGAGTCTGATGGGTTTCTTCTTTATGATGCCGGGGCTCAGAAGCTTATTAAATTTGATTTTGACGGAAATAAACTTTTCTCATTTGGTGGTGAAGGGAGAGGGCCAGGTGAATTTCAGATAGTGTCCGGTTTTTGGAAATTTGATGATTTTTATATGGTTTATGATTACAATAGTGCAAAATTCATTACCTACGATCACTATGGTGATCTTCTGGAAGAAATCTTTATAGAACCCAAGGAATTCCCCAGTTCTTTCCCAGTGCAAATTCAAGCGATAACACCCCACCAGTTTGCAATTCCAACACTCGGGGAAAACGAATCCTTGTTAAAGCTCATAGACTTGAAAGATAACTACTTGAATTATTTCGGAAATGCAGTTGGTGAACATGTGACGAATAGAAGTGGGGAGCAAATACGTCAGGCTATTGCATCGAGGAGAGTTCCGGATTATATGCTAAATTACGTTTCGGTGAGTAGCAATCAAACAGGCATTTTTTCTTTTCAGCAAGCTACAGCCATGTTGGAAAAATACACATATTCAGGAGAGCTAGTTTGGGCAAAAAATTTAAAAGTGCCTGCGATTGAGGATTTATTTGAAAGTCATTTTAACAACAATATCCCCTTCTTTAATTACTCCGAGGATATTCATGCTAATGAAGAAGGAGTTGCAATACTATTGCAGGTAATTGAAGATGAGCCAGCAACAATAGTTTGGGTGCCAAATGACGGAGGAAATATTAATGTTGTTTCCTTTCCAAATGTAAAGAAACAACAGCGATCTTTTACCATAGCTCATAATGAATCTTATGTATATTTTGTCAACACACAAGACGGGGAAATTTCCAGAGCAACGTGGCCTTTATAAGTGAAAGGTTATACCTACCTATTCTACCAATGGATATGAATTATACCATCGAAGATTTCGATGGCCATGACGCCGCTTATGTATAAAATTATTAATGTGATATGATTTTCTATTTTGAAAATAAAATATATCTAATTTGCTTAGTACTTTTTTGTTTGGCTTGCACACAAGAAGGGCAGTCACCTTTGGTCAAACAATACGATGCACCCATAGGGCTTGAAAAAATAAGCTCCTGGGTGATCAGTTCCCCGCATTTGGTTCCCAACCCTGTGTTTTCGGGTGTTCTCCATGACGGAAGCCTGATCCTGATTGACCGTTCCCTTCTGACCATCAACCATTTTGACCGGTATGGGAACATTATCAATACATTCGGAGGGGAGGGGCGAGGTCCGGGTGAATTTATCAGGGTAAGTTACGCAGCTATCAATCCCGATGGCCGCATCGCTGTGGCCGATAATGGCAATGCACGTCTGATCATTCAAAATGTGTTTGACGAATCCATAGTGACCGAAGATTTTCAGCCTGGTTGGAACCCCGGGTTAAGCTGGATTGAAGATGGTTTGGTCATTACTAATCACCCTTTTGCAATCATGGAAACACATTCAGGTGATATATTGATGCATTTCTACGACCCTGATACAAGGGTAAAAGAGCAATTTCTGCACCTTGAACTGGCGAGGGATCAGCCGCCGGATCAAATCTCCTGTACTTTTTGTGAATTCCGTTTCCAGGATGATCTTTCCTTTTTTACCACACCACAGGATACAAGCTACCGGCTATTCAAGAAGAACCCACATACCAAAGAAACAACCTTGTTCACCCGCTCCGGGGTAGCGGCTATAGAGCATAGTGAAAGAGAACTGGAAGAATTGCGAGAGCGGGCGAGAAGAGAGATAGGTGCGATGGACTATGTGCCGCCAACTCACAAAAGACGCATCAACGATTTCTTTCCTGATCCCCATGGCCGGGTATGGGTATTAATGAATGCCCCTGACGGGGAGCCCATGCATTTTGATATTTTTTCTCAAGGTGCAGACTATATAGGCAGCCTGGATATGCCCGAGGGAGCAGAAACCATCGAATTTGTTGCCGGGGATCAGATATTGTTTCGGTATCAATCCGATGATTTGGATGTTTGGGAAGGTGGGCTCTACCGGATTGTTGATTAATAAGTTCTTATCTGCCGGGCAAAAACTATGGGAAACAACAATTACTGGAACCCCGGAAATTGATGCTATCGAATACGGTTTTTATGAAACGATGAATAAAATCTTGGGTTTGGCCGATGCTATAAGTCCACTTAGAAAATACAGTTCGGGTGTAAGCAGTTATGAAGGACACCTTTATTTGGCTACTTATTCATATCCAGGAAGTTCATTATGGATACATCAGTTTACCGGATCAGGTGAGCTTATCAGTAGGTTCAAGTTAGATTCAGAGGTTGAATTATATTCAATATTTGATATGGATTTTGATGAGCGCCGCATATTCGTAGTGACAGCAGAGACTGAGATCAGGGCGTATTACTTTTAGGTTGTAGAAAACTATATTTATAAATAGTTTACGATTATTTATTGGTCAGAGCGAGTGGGGCATCCGGATCGGCTGGCGAATGTAGTGGAGCTAGTTAATTGAAGTGGTAAACAATGGATATTTCTATGCTCGTGAAACGGAAGAAGCCACTGGGTTTATGAAAATTGTCAGATATCGTATTGAGATGGAGAATATATAGCTCCTGGTTAACCTGACTGGAAGTGGTCTTCTGGATAATTCTTTAACAGAAATACATTAGGTTAACTTCTAAGTTCGTATAATATTGAGGTGAAATGAAGTTAGAAATTGTAGACATTAGATACATCTATTATGAGTATTATACCGCCATATCAGTTGTTGGAGGGATATATCCGCGGTATTTTTCCTATGGCGGAATCAAGAGACGATGAAGACGTGCAGTGGTATACGGCTCCTGCACGAGGTATCATACCTCTTGAAAACTTTCGTGTGTCAAAAAAAGTTAAAAGGCTGAGCCGGCAGAAGCGATTCACGTACGCCATCAATCGGGATTTCAAAGGAGTGATGGAAGCCTGTGCCGACCGGAGAACCACGTGGATTTCTCAGAATCTAATTGAATCTTTCACCCAGTTGCATAAGCTGGGATTTGCCCATTCCGTGGAGGTTTATGAAAATGGTGAGCTGGCCGGCGGATTGTACGGGGTTTCGATCGGGGGCGCCTACTTTGCAGAATCCATGTTTCAACGCATTCCGGAAGCCTCAAAAATTGCTTTGCTGTATTGCCACAGGCATTTGGTGAAGCAGGGGTTTGAACTGTGGGATGTCCAGTTTTATACGAAGCACCTGGGGCAGTTTGGGTGCGTTCAAATCACCAGCAGGGAATATGAGGCCAGGCTGAAGAAAGCTCTGAAGAAAGAGGTGAAGTTTAATGGCGGGGCATAGCAAATCAACCCATCAGTCTTTTTAACTCCGTTAAGAACAGCAGTGATTCCACGGGAGTCATGCGGTTGGGGTCGCAGCCTTCCAGCTTGTTTCTGAGGGTCTCGATCTTAGGATCGAGTTGGGCTTGAAACAGCGACATTTGAGAAATTTCCTCCTGCTTATCAAGATTTTGGCTGGTCGCGCGGGTGGCCATTTTATTTTTTGCGGCCCCGTTTTGAAGTTTGCCGTTCGAGTTGGTGATATCGAGGCTGTGCGATTCCAGGTTGGCCAGAATTTCTTTGGCACGTTCGATCACCATAACCGGCAGGCCTGCCATGCTCGCCACTTGAATGCCGTAACTGTGATCGGCTCCGCCTTTGGCCAGCTTTCTCAGAAAAATGACTTTATCTCCGTGCTCCTTAACCTGAACGTTATAGTTGACGATGCGCTCATACATGTTCTCCAGCTCGTTGAGCTCGTGGTAATGGGTGGCAAAAAGCGTCTTGGCGGCGATACCCGGCTGGTTGTGCAGGTATTCGGCCAGCGACCAGGCAATGCTGAGCCCGTCGAACGTACTGGTGCCCCTGCCGACTTCATCCAGCAGGATCAGCGAGCGTGGGCTGGCGTTGTTCAGGATATTGGCCGCCTCATTCATCTCTACCAGAAAAGTACTTTCTCCGGCCGCCAGATTATCAGATGCCCCCACACGGGTAAAGATTTTGTCCACAACACTGATTTCGGCCTCTTTGGCTGGGACAAAACTTCCGGCTTGTGCAAGCAGTACAATCAGACCCGTTTGGCGCAAAACAATACTTTTACCAGCCATATTAGGCCCGGTGATGACCATGATCTGAAGCTCGTCGTTGTCCAGGTAGATATCGTTGGGGATAAATGGTTCACCCTGTGGGAGAGAGCGTTCAACCACCGGGTGCCTTCCGGCTGTTATATTTATGGTGGTTCCGTCGGTGACGTTGGGTTTGCAGTAATTATAGCGCCAGGCCACTTCGGCCAGGCTTTGGAGGCAATCCAGCTCAGCAATGGCCTGGGCATTTTGCTGGATCTCTTCGGCGTATTCGGCAGTGTGGATCAGCAGCTCATTAAAAATTTCCGCTTCCAGCGTTTGCATGCGCTCTTCGGCCGATAGAATTTTCTCCTCCACCTCCTTTAGCTCAGGGGTGATAAACCGTTCGGCATTTACCAGCGTCTGTTTTCGGATAAAATCATCCGGGACTTTGTCTCTATGGGTATGGGTGACTTCAATATAATAACCATAAACCCTGTTATACCCCATCTTCAGCGAAGTGATTCCCGTTCGCTCGACAAGATCCTTCTGAATGCCCGCTATGTATTTTTTGCCGTTACGGGCGATGTCGCGGATTTCAGCCAAATCGGGTGAGAACTCCTCGCGAATGAACCCGCCATCGCGTATGCTGGCTGGGGGATCGTCGATGATGGCTTTTTGGATCCGCTCCTGAAGTTCGATCAGGGATTTCATCCTTTCATTGATGCTGACCAAAAGCGGCTGGTCTTGATTCGCTATGAGAAGTTTAAGCCGGGGGATCTGGGCAAGGGAAAGCTTAAGCTGGACCAGGTCCCGAGCATTGGCACGGCCTATGCATATCTTTGATATAAGCCGCTCCAGATCGCCCACCTGTTCAAGTTCTTCGCGGGCTTTTTGCCGAAGGTCATGGTTTTCGTTGAGGATCTCAACGGCGTTCAACCTTGCGGTAATGTGACGCAGGTTCTTCAGCGGCCGCATCACTTGATTGCGCAGCAGCCTTCCGCCCATGGCGGTTAAGGTGTCGTCAAGGATGGAAATCAGGGTGCCCTCGGTGCCGCCTTGCTGGAGGCTGGCCGTAAGCTCCAGATTGCGTTTCGTGGCTTGATCGAGCATCATATAGCCGGTATTCTCGAAGGCCTGCAAGCGCCTGATTTGCCCAAGGGATGCTTTTTGATTTTCCTTCACATAATGCAGTAATGATCCGGCCGCAACATGGGCTACAGAGAACTCTTCCACACCAAACCCTTTTAGGGAATGAGTTTTGAAATGATCCAGCAGTAAATTGTAGCCGTAATCTCCCTCATAAATCCAGTCGTCTTGATGGGTGATTACATAATCGCGCAGATCTTCCGGCAGGTTGCCCTTCAGCTTTTTCGGGAGCAGCAGCTCTGCGGGGTTAATGGAAGCCAGCAAGCTTGTCAATTCGGTGCGGTCGATTTGGCAGATGGCGAACTCGCCGGTGGACACATCGGAGAAGGCAATCCCCGCTGTGCTACCGGCCATATAGGCCGAGCACACATAATTATTGCGTTTTTGGTCTAATACTTTATCGGACATTGTTACCCCCGGGGTGACAATCTCGGTGATCTCCCGGTTGACAATCTTTTTTCCTGCAGCTTTAGCCTGAGCCGGGTCTTCGGTTTGATCGCATACCGCCACACGGTGGCCGCGCCGGATCAGTTTCGGCAGATAACTTTCCAGGGAGTGGTAGGGGAATCCGGCCAGTGGGGTTGAATCTCCTCCGTTATTTCTCTTGGTGAGGGTGATACCGAGCTCTTTGCTGACAAGAATGGCATCATCGGAGAAAGTTTCATAAAAATCACCCACCCTAAACAAGAGAATGGTGCCGGGATGGCGTCCCTTTATCTGCTCGTATTGGGTCATTAAAGGTGTTTGTGATTTTTTTTTAGTCATGCCGAAAATGAAAGAGGCTAATTACCTTTGTTGATATTTATTTGAATTGCAGATATTATATTGGGTTAAGGTACTATTTTGCAATCAAAATTGAGAATTACAATTACCGAAAATATACCGACACAATACCAGGGGGTGTTATAAGATGGGGTTCTGGAAGTTGTTTTTCCGGCTGATGTACGAAAAGGATGTGTTTATAAATGCTTCAGCTATTACGTTTAATCTGTTTATTTTTTTCATTCCCTTTTTGCTGATTTTGCTGTCCATAGTGGGATTTATGTTATCATATGATGAGGCTATAGTGGAGGTAAACCGTTATGCCAAAGAGTTTTTTCCGGCGCGTTTTAATCCTACGAATGGCAATGTAGTTCAAAATACAGAAACTATTGACACGCTACTGCAGCCGATCGTTGAGAGACGGCGGGTTTTCGGATTGTATGGTTTCGGAATAATGGTTTTGACCTCCCTGACTTTATTTAGCTGTTTAAAGCATGTTCTCTTTACGGTGTTCGAAATTCAGGATCGTGTGCATCCGGTTAAGGAGGTCATCTATAACTTTTTCGCTTTCGGGCTGATCGGTGGTATTTTCATATTTTTTAGCCTGGCACTCACCTTCATTGCGGTGTTCACCTTTAATGAAGTAGCTATCCCCTTCACTGATTATGTGATATCTCTGGGGTGGCTGTTTGATCTGGTTACCCAGATCATGCCTATACTTTTTACCTACATGTTATTTCTGATTATTTTCCGTTATGTAAGCGAGAAAAAAATCACCACCAGGATATCCGCAATAGGAGCGTTATGTTATACCATTCTGTTTGAAACAGCCCGGCTGGGTGTTGGTATCTATCTGGATTATGCACTTAAAACTTATGAGCACGTGTACCAAAGTTATGCAATATTTATCATTCTGAGTGTCTGGGCGTTTTACTCAGCAATCCTGTTTGTTGTATCCTGTATTTTTGCAAAAGCTTGTCAGGATTCAATTTTTCTAAAAAATAAAAGACTAGATACAGCAAAAAGCTATTCCTGAATAAAGCTATACGGATAATCTTTAACCATTGTTTTTTTGAAGTTAAACAGCAGTTATTACTTAAGTACCGATGTTGTGGGTTTATCCCGCGATTTAATCGGGAAATATTTATTTACCCATCAAAATGGCGCATTAACAGGCGGCAAAATTGTGGAAACGGAAGCGTATGCGGGAGTATACGATAAAGCATGCCATGCCCGGGGAGGGTTGCGCACAAGACGCACTGAAATCATGTATCAGCATGGAGGGGTAGGCTACGTTTATCTTTGTTATGGCATTCATAACTTGTTTAATGTCATAACAGGTCCGGTTGATGTGCCCCATGCGATTTTAATCCGTGCCGTAGAGCCTGTAGTCGGAGTTGAACATATTATGGCCCGTAGAGGACATGAAAAGCTCAAGCGCAATACAGCGGGAGGTCCGGGGTTGGTTTGTCAGGCATTGGGAATTGAAAAGGACCATAATGGCGTTGATCTGACCGAAGAGACCATTTGGATCGAAGACCGCGGAGAAAAATATAGTTCCAGTACCATCATTTCCGGGAAAAGGGTAGGAATTGGCTATGCCGGGGAAGATGCTGATAAACCGTACCGGTTCCGCCTGTCGAACAGCGGGTATACCAGCCCGGCCAAATAGGCATAAAAAAAGCCGTATCCATCTGTCTATTCGTATACAAACAGGGGGATGCGGCTTTTCTTTTAAAAACCAAAAGGCTGCTGAGGCAAGCGTCTACGCTTGCCGGGTGTGCACTCGTGCTGTATGAGTGCATTCCTCGCGATGCTGCCTCAAAAGGCTTCTGAGGCGAGCGTCCACACTCGCCGAAATTGCACTCGTACACCCTGAGTGCTCTCCTCGAGAGGCGTGGACGCCTCGCAGAGCAGTTTTAGACCTTTTGAGACACCTCGGGGATTTAGTTAATTACCTGCAGGCGGTTGAGGCTGACCTTGTGGCTGCATTTTTTGTTGGATCTGTTGTTGCAGTTCCGGATCAGTTTGAACGGCAGCTAAAATTTCCTGAAACCTGGGCATTTCCATACCTTCTTCTTCTATAGCTTCAGTAATTTTCTGATCAGCTTCCATTTGAACCTCTTCGATATCGCCTGAAAGTTCTTCATAGCTTTCCATTTCTTCTTCGGTAGCTTCTACTTCAGGCTCTTCGCCTGTCTGCGCTGCCATAGTCATAGCTTCATGAATTTCGTTAAATTTTTCAACACCCAAACCCTCGTCTTCGACTATCTCTACCATTTTCATTTGAGATTCGCTATTCACCTCTTGGGCCTTTACCAGCCCGTCAACAAATACGTCCAGCTCTGCATCGTCAACTTCAACTGACTGCTGTGGCGCTTGCTGATTGAATTGGGCATGCGCAGCTATCGCGAAGGTCATCGCAAAAAGCAGGGTGAATATATTCATGGAGATTTTTTTAAGCATAATATATGATTTAGAATTTATATTCTGGTTAGTAAGTAACATATAGTACTTGAAACAGTTCAGTTGTTAACTTATTGAATATTAGAATATTTTGCAGAAGTTTATTAAAATAATAATGCTTTTAACCCTACTTTGGAGACAGTGTGGATAAGAGATGCCGAAGATGTAACTCATTTTGTATATTTCCTTTTTATCTCATTTTCAAGTTTATAAAGAAGGCAATTACCATCATTTAAAGTAAAAAACACTGCAATGGCACATCGCAGGAAGAACGACCAAAAAAAGGTAATTTATTTAGCTGTACTAATATTGATTTTTATAGTGACTGGATGGGGGTACTTGAGTTTCATTCAGCAGCAGAAAGGCAGTTCGACGGCAGAGGCAAAAGAAGAAATCAGCGAAAACTTTGGCTCTGTAGCGAATGATCTGTTAGCATATGCCCGGGAGGGGTTATCAAAAAATGAAATCAACAGCCGCCTTGAGAATACCTTTGAACTGCTCATTAATGCAGAAGATATTACCGCTGATGGAAACAAAGAGTTTGTTGTTATTGAACGTAATCCGAATCATGCCGCTCCGCATCGCTCGCTTCGCCAGTTTGGATATGAAGAAACTATAAAAGGAATGACTATTTATCAAAGGAATGGCGGATCGATGGTGCCCCTATTTATATTAACACCAGAAAACATGCTGAATGAGCACGGAACCGTATTGATCGAACAGGTTGACGCAGATCATGGTTATGCTATGCAGAACTATGATCATAATGACAATTCGGTATACTCAAAAACGGTGCAACTATTTGATGTCGTTATACTGGATAAACAGGGTGGTGCTGTAAGTGATGATATAACCATTTACTGGGACCCGGTATCAAAGCTATATAGAGCAACAAACACTTTGGGGGCACCCGGTACTTATAGCCAATAGATTTGTACCTGATTATAAAATATTGATATTCCAGTTGATTGGTGTGAAACCAGCACCATGTTATCTATATTTAAACAATTGGCAGAGGCATGAAGGTGCCGTCTTCCTGTTAAGAAAAAACTAACGTAAATTAAAAGAAGGGTTATGTTTAATTTTGATGTTCGTATACCCACCCGTATACTTTTTGGGGCCGATCAACTTGAAAAATTCTGCAGTCATCTAACCGGACTGGGCAATCGTGTATTTCTTGTAACCGGTAAAAGTTCCGCAAAGAATTTGGGTTATTTGGATTTGGTGGAGCAGCACCTGGAGAAGGCGGGGTTGAATGTTCAAACTTTTCAGGGAATAGAACCAAATCCTTTATCAACAACTATAAATGAAGCTGCCGAACAGGCCCGCCAATATGATGCGGAAATAGTGGTGGGCCTCGGAGGGGGATCGGCAATGGATGCCTCAAAATGTATAGCTGCCCTGGTAAAAACAGGAGAGAAGGATATATGGCCGTATGCCAAGGGGCAGCCGGAAGCGGGCAATTTAAAAAATGCCCTGCCTGTAGCGGCCATTCCTACTACGGCAGCTACAGCTTCTGAAGTCACTCCCCATGCTGTAATCTCTAATTCAGAAATAAAAGGGAAAGCACCCGTGTCGGCCGAGTTTCTAAAGCCGGTTGTATGCTGGTTGAATCCGGAGTTCACTGTAAATCTTCATGAGAGAACCACTCAGGATGGCGCCTCTGATATTTTAAGTCACGTGTTTGAGAATTATTTGCTTGGTGGGAATTCTTCACCCATGGCCGATCGGTATAGTGAAGGTATTATAGATACGGTTATGAAAACCTTGCCGCAGCTGCAGCGGTGCCCTGACCATGTATCGCTTCGTGGCGATATGCTTTGGGCATCCTGTTTAGCTTTAAATGGTTTGCAGCAAGCGGGTAGAAAACCAGCTCCGTTTGTATTGCATGCCATGGAGCATGCCCTTAGTGGTTTTTACCCGGAGTTATCTCACGGAAGGGGACTGGCAACTTTATATCCTGCCTATTTTAGGTGGTTACTGGAAAACAATATTGCTCAGGACCGGTTTAATCAGCTTGCTTTAAAAATCTTTGATATAGATTTAGCAGATCCCGCTTTCACTGGATTAACCTTTATTGAGGGATTTGAAGAGTGGCTTAAGGCAAATCATTTATATCAATCTTTATCTGAATTAGGAATAAGTGATCAATATTATACGGAAATTGCTGAATATGCTATTCAAACCTATGGGAAAAATGGAGATCAAAAAACCTTGGGTCCGCTATCCCGTCAAGATATTATTAACATTTTTCTGGCGACCGAAAATCAGGTTAAGGTCTCGGTATAAAAATCGGTATAAAAGAGAGTATGTTACCAGGGGTTGTGGTGCAGGCATTAGGGCTATTCCTTTTTTCGGATCACATAAAATAATTTAGGAATATGGAAATTAGTTATTGGCTGAGCAGATGGAACAAGAACAAGACAGGATTTCATGCCAGTGAAATAAACGAACACCTTGAACGCTACTGGAACTTCATTGGAATTGAACCCAAATCTTTGGTATTTGTTCCTTTGTGCGGCAAGAGCCTGGATATGGTATGGCTGGCCGAGCAGGGTTATAAAGTATTGGGTGTTGAAGCCTCAGAAAAAGCCTGTTTATTGTTTTTTGAACAGGCTTCCTTGGATTATAGTATTTTCACTGCCGGGGATTTTAAAGTTTATAAAGGTGTGAATATAGAAATATGGTGCGGTGACTTTTTTAAATTAAGAAAAAAAGACCTGCCTGATTTTAATGCCGTCTATGACCGGGCGGCATTGGTAGCCATGCCACCTGGGAAACGCCCTGCATATATTAATAAAATTAAAGAGGTAACGAACAATAATTTGATTATGCTTCTTGTTTCTTTCACGTATCACCCAACCTCGATCACAGGCCCTCCTTTTAATGTTCCGGAGGAGGAAATACGTGATCTTATGGGCTCGCAGTATACCGTTATGAAGCTGGATAGTTTGAATGTATTGCATAAAGCTAAAAAGTTTCAGAATGCAGGGCTATTGGAATTCCATGAGAATAGTTACCTTGTTAAGGTAATGTGAGTAATTAATCTTTTTGATAACATCTTCAGTTAAGCAATAACTGTTTATTTGAATCATATTTGCCCATGTCCTTGCATATGATAACCGGTGCGTGTATTTTCGGATGCAAAGAAAATTTGGTCATTGACCCAACAAGCTTAAGAGTCTATAAAAATAATGAACTTAGATAAACGAAATAAAATTCTCTCTGTAGGACTTGCCGTAATTATTGTTTTCCTTAGTTGGTTTTTGGTGGATACCATAAGAGGTCCCTATCAGGAGGTTCTTGAACTTAGAGAAGTAACAGAACAAACACGGCAACGGATGACTAATGTACGCGACGCTCTTATCATCTACGAACGTGAGCAGGAATCGTTTCCCGAAGATCTGGGAAGTTTGGTGGAGTTTTTAAAAACCAATGATCGAATGCGATCAGAGGGGCCTGAATTGTTCCAGGAACGTGATCCGCTGACTTATAACCCGGATTCCATTATTTTTTCTCCCCGCTCCGGAGAGCAATTCCACTATACGCTGGTCGATACCATTCGTCCTAATATCTATCTGCTACAAGATCCGGATACGGATGACAGAATCGGCGATCTGGAACGCACCACTCTTTTGAATGCAACAAGCTGGAATTGAGGCTTTTCATGCCCGATGCTGCCCCCGTTCTTGGTATATGTTTTTCCGGAAAGAGGCTATTATTTGCAGTAGCCAACCCGGATACTGCCGGTGAACTGCTGCAGATCGGGTGCATAGATTATTCCTTTGATGTACATGAAGCTTTTGTAAGTCATGATTCGGAAATGTATTCCGGCGTATGTGACGCCATTAGCCAGCTAAAAAAAGAATATGAGTTTCAGGAAGTTCGTTTGCTCACCCTGCCCGAGCAAGAATGCTGGACGACCCTGCCCCAAACCGTTTATAATGAACAGGATGATCGGGATGCTTATTTAAATATGCTCACGCAGGGATTCCAAACTAAACCGGCTGATCCTGTCTGGTTTACCGTGAGCAATCGAGATTATAAATTAGCAACAATACGCAGCCAGTCGTATATAAACAGCCTTGACAGGCTTACTGTAAATGTGGGAAAAGCCTGTTATTACAGTGACTTTGAAGTTGGATCAAGGTGGATAGACCACAGTAACTCCACCGGTTCATTTCTGACTGTTTCCTGTCACAAAAGTGTTATCAGTATTTCATCATTCATTCTTGGCAAACTGCGTTCGGCTACCTACATCAAGTTTGATGACATTAATGACCTTCCTTATTTCTGGCTGCAAAACGCTGGGAATTTATCCTGGCTTAATGGGCTGTATGATCAAATTCTTATCTACGGTTACGAATCGTATCAGGTGTTAAAGGTACTGCAACCGTTTTGGGAAGATAGTGCTGAAATAGTTAAAATGGATACGCTTGGGAAGATGCAGGTCGAAGCTCGGGAAGAGACTTATAGTTTCAATTTAGAAGAAGCTTTCCCAGCTATTATGTTAGCAATTGGCAAGAACAATCAAGATTGATTTTTTATGAGAATTATCGCGGGCAAACTGAAAGGAAGGAAAATCACCCTTTCAAAAAACCTGGACCTGCGGCCCACTACCGACCGCGCCAAGGAAAGTATATTTGGAAAAATTGAAGCTCATAAAGAAATTAATGGTGCTGATGTACTGGATCTTTTTGGAGGCAGCGGCAATCTTGGGCTAGAAGCTATTTCACGCGGCGCCCACCATGTGGATTATATCGAGAAAAATCCTGATGCCGTAAAACATATTCAGAATACGGCTGAGCTTTTTAAAGTGGATGATCAGGTGACGGTTATCAATATGCCGGTCGAAACATTCATACAAAACCCTTCTCGTTCATACGATCTTATATTTGCAGATCCACCATATGATATAGCATTTATCGAGAGCTTAGTGGAAGAAATCATAAAAAAGAATTGGCTTAAAAGAAACGGCTGGTTTATTCTGGAGCATGATAAGAGACATAAACTTGCTGAACACCCGCACTGCCTGTTTTCCAAAGCTTATGGCAGAACCATAGTTTCTATATTTCAGGCCGACCCTGTTGTGAAGGAATAAAAAAACAAAAAGTTATGACCGCTTTATATCCCGGAACTTTCGATCCCATCACCTTTGGCCATCTTGATATTTTAGAGCGAGCTACCCGCCTTTTTGATAAAGTAGTTGTTACGGTTGCTGTTAATAAGGAGAAAAAGTCAGTTTTTACACCTAGTGAACGTGTAGATATGATAAGAACAGTTATTAAGGATCATTCATGGGGCGATAATATAGAAGTGGATCAGTTTGAAGGTTTGCTCGTGAATCATGCCCACTTTCATAACGTCCGTACATTAATCCGGGGGGTTCGCCAGGTATCCGATTTTGAATATGAGTTTCGCATGGCCCTCATGAACAGAAAGCTTGGCAAGGATATTGATACCATTTTCCTCATGCCCCGCGAAGATCTAACTTTTGTATCGGCCACACTCGTCCGTGAAGTAGCTTATTGGAAAGGAGATATTTCTCCATTTGTACCACCTTTGGTGGAGAAAGCCTTAATAGCGAAATTTACCTAACTTAAAAGAAATTGCTGCTTAATCCCGAAAAGAATTAAGCAAAGTTATCTTGTGAAGTTAAACGATTAAACGCAAACAGCGATAAATGTTCGGATTATAGGGGCCTGTAGTTTGCCACCGGTTTTTATTTTGCGTTATGTATTTCAGATCTGCTGTTTACTTACTATTTTACAGTTTTAATTAACGATATTATATTGGATAAATAATGATTGCAGACCGAATTTCACGAATTGCCGCATCACAAACCCTTAAAATAACCGCTCTTGCCAAAGAAATGAAAAACTCCGGGAAATCGGTGGTATCACTGAGCGCCGGAGAACCGGATTTTAAGACCCCGAAATACATCTGCGAAGCGGCTATAGGGGCCATTAATGATGGCTTACATGGCTACACCATGAATACTGGTACTCCTGAACTACGGCAGGCAATTGTTAATAAGCTCAAGCATGATAATAATCTAGAGTATAATCCATCACAAATTATCGTTTCCAACGGGGCTAAGCAGTCGATTGGATTTTCAATACTGGCCACGGTTAACCCTGGCGATGAAGTCATTATACCGGCGCCCTACTGGGTATCATATCCGGAAATGGTAAAGCTTGCCGAAGGCTCTCCTGTCATTGTGCGCACTGCCTTCGAAAATGAATACAAAATAACTCCCGAGCAGCTTGATGAAGCCATCACTCCCAAAACAAAGATGCTGATTTTATGCTCGCCATCTAATCCCACAGGCAGTTGCTACACGCGCGATGAACTAAAAGCCCTTGCCGGCGTATTGCTTAAATACCCTGATATCTATGTTATATCAGATGAGATCTACGAATATATCGTTTTTGAAAGTGATCATATTGGCATTGGAGAAGTTGAGCCTGCCCTTGTACCGCAAATTCTGCTGATTAATGGATTTTCAAAAGGATTCGCAATGACCGGATGGAGGCTCGGTTATCTTGCCGGCCCCGAAGATGTTGTTAAGGCGGTTTCTAAAATCCAGAGTCAGGAAACTTCAGCGCCGTCATCGATCTCTCAAAAAGCCGGGGAGGCAGCCTACACGCATAATCTGGACGAAGTAAAATCGATGCGGAATCAGTTTAAGAAACGCCGTGATTATATTGTAAATGCTTTAAGCGAAATCGATGGGTTAAAATGTTTTCTGCCGCAAGGAGCTTTTTATGCATTTCCGGATATCTCCGCTTATCTGGACAAAAAAAACAAAAGCGGAAAGATAATGGAAACTTCTACGCAGTTGTGCTTGTATCTGCTTGAAGACCATGGAGTGGCTCTTGTTCCCGGTGATGCGTTCGGTGAGCCTAATGGTGCCCGCCTATCTTATGCTGCATCCATGGAGGATTTGAAGGAGGCCATGAATAGGCTGAAAACAGGGTTGGAAGAATTGGTATAGTTTGTGTAGAATGTGAACCGGCAAGGGGCATGGGGCGTGAGTTGCGTCATGAGATTCTCTTCTTTATTCTTATTTTATAAATTATACCAATTAAATTGAGTTAACGTTTTACGAGCGGTCACTAGCTCTTTTAAATTATATATTATCGACAAATGCCTACATATCAGTATCAAAGAGAAGACGGAAGTACATTTGAAGTCATGCAAAGCATCAAAGCTGAGCCATTAGAGAAATGTCCTGATTCCGGACAAAAAGTTAAAAGAGTAATATCAGGCGGAGCCGGAGTGGTTTACAAGGGGGAAGGTTGGTATGTTACCGACTATAAGGATAAAAAAGGGCAGACTGAAGTTAAAGATCAAAAGACAAACGGAGAGTCAAAAGAATCATCCAAAGAGGCACCGGCTGGCAAAAAGACGACGACTGAGAAATCTGATAGCAAAGCGTAATAAGCTGTTCGGTAACAATTTTCTTGTAATGCAGAGAAATGGAAGAACAAAAATCACAGGCTCACGAAAAGGCCCTGAAGCAATTCGTCTTGTATTGGGGTGAAATGGCCTCGGCTTGGGGTATAAACAAAACGATGGGGCAAATTCATGCCCTTCTGTATGCGGAAAGTCGTCCGCTGGATACTGACGCTATCATGAAAACGCTCAATATTAGCCGCGGCAATGCCAACATGAACATCCGAAATCTTACGCAGTGGGGGCTGGCACATAAAGTGAATATGGACGGCCAGCGTAAAGATTATTATACGGCAGAGAAAGATGTGTGGGCTACCGCCGCTACTATTATCCGCGAGCGGCAGCACCGGGAAATCGACCCCATTAGAAAAAACCTTTTCGATTGCCTGGGGACCCTTCAGGAAATGGAGCCGGTTAATGAAGAGGAGCAGACGTTTCAAGACCGCATCGAAAGCTTTGTAGCTTTCCTTGACCTGTTCGAGGAATTTACCAAGTCGATGCTACCTTATGTCAGTGAAAAAAACATAGCTTCTCTGAAACGCCTGACTAAAATTGCCCGCATGAAAAGCAATGTACAGGATAAGCTAACATCACATATAAAAAAAGAATGAACAAACCATACCGGCACAATCAGATAACCGGAGCCAATGGCGAGGATACTGCCGCTGAATTTCTGGAAGACAAAGGTTATATGATTCTAGACCGTAACTACAGGTTTATGCGCGGAGAGGTGGATATCATTGCCTATGTAGGACGGGAAATAGTTTTCGTGGAAGTAAAAACGCGCAATACCCGTTATTACGGCCCTCCGGAAGAGGCCGTGGACGAAGAAAAGAAAGCTCAGATCAAAAAAGTGGCCGAAGCCTGGCTGCATGAACGAAAGATGGATGGTGCGCCGGTGCGATTCGATGTGATAGCCATAGTTGAGGTTAAGGGTGAAGAAAAGCGGATTAAACACATTGAAGGGGCGTTCTGGTATTTGTAAAATTGGTTAATAATACTGTGAAATCAGGCTGAATAATGCTTATATTATTTAGCATAACCTGCGCCCGTAGCTCAATTGGATAGAGCGTCTGACTTCGGATCAGAAGGTTTGGGGTTCGACTCCCTACGGGCGTACTACTGAAAATCCTGTTTAATTAAGTTTAGGCAGGGTTTTTTTATGGGTTGTAACCCTTACTCCTGTTTATCTATAACAACCATGAATGAGCCTCGTCTTTATCACCAATTCCTGTGTCCCAACTTGTCAGACCTATACGGTCGAATTTTTCTGCTTATGAGGTAATTAGTTGCAAAAAAATTTTACAAAAGGTTACCATACCGTAAACCCTTAGTTAAAAAAATAAGATCAATGTCACCTCAATGAAAAGGTTTACCACGTCATATGAAGTGCTTCCACCCAATTGAATTTATCATAAGTCTGAGATTATAGTGACTTTAAATAAATAAGTAGACCTCTACCAATTTTTTTTGAGTGTGCTTTTAGACATGTTACACAAGGTGGCCAGGGTTATCTTACAGTCCTTTTCTTCGAGAAATTTAATAAATGAATTGGCTTTTATAGCATATTTTAACATATTGACGAGTACTTCCCCTAAAAAATTTGCTACTAAAGATGGTTGTCAAAAATCCCCATTATCATGCCCCATTATCTACCAGAAAAAAACAAGATTACTTTGAATTAATCTGGGTAGAGAAAATTCGTGAAGGAGATGAAAAGACGTTTGAGGTTATGTTCTTAACCTATTATGCGCCTTGTGTGAATTTAGTAAATCAAATAATGGGTTCCGTTGATCTTTCAGAGTGTTTAGTGCAGGATGTATTTGCAAGAATATGGGAAATTAGGGAAAATTGGTCTCCCCTGTGTTCGGTGAATGCATATCTTTTTAAAGCGTCAAAGAATAAAGCATATGATTACCTCAAACACGAAAAAATTAAGCAAAGGTATATAGATGAAAAATCTCTTGAGCAAATAGAGTACTCTAGGTCGCCTAATGAACTACTTGAAGAAACAAATTTAATTGCTGCTGTTCAAACAGCTATCGAAAAGCTTCCCGCGCGCGGCAAACTTGTGTACGAACTGCATCGCCAGAATGGGTTAACCTATAAAGAAATTGCAAAGACACTTGATATATCTCCAAAAACAGTTGAATCGCAAATGTCCAGAGTATTAAATAAACTCCGTCAACAGCTCACCCATTACCTTCCGTAGCTGTTTGTCATATATAAAGTTAAAGCTGGAAAAAAAGTTGTCGAATGAGTAAAGTTCAATAAATTAAAAATTATTTAATAAAAGTTGCAGGGTAAAACTTTTTTTAGTCGTATTATGGGTAAGCAGCATGATAAAAATTTTAAACGGACTGTATGAATGGGAAAATAGTTACTAATTCGCTTCATAAAATTATATACGAAGAAAAGGCGCAGGATTTGTTTCCTATATCACCGGTAAATGTAGATACCGGAAAAGCCTGGTTAACATTAAGCCGAAGGATAGGTATAGAACCCGGAAATCTTTCAAACGTAAAGTTGAAAGATCATGGGAATTCCAAGTCATACTATAGAAACTTTCTATTTATGGCTTCACTGATTACCCTTATTACCAGTTTTTTGGTGCAGCATGATGTAACCAAAAATAACCTTGTTGAGAATGACCAGGTTACTTCTTCTGACGGTATGAAAGCGTTTTTAGATGAAGTTGTACTAAATTCAGCCAGTTTGTTGCATCCTGATAAATCTAAATATAAACCAAAACAGGAGGTGTAGTTGCGCTGAACATACAATTATTATTTATACCCCGTGCAGCGAGATTGAAGTCCCCAGCACAAAAAATAACATTTAGGGGTGGTCACAATATGGCCTAATCTCTACTAATTTTTAAAAAAGTGCTTTAAAATTTTCTATATAAAGCATTAATACCTTAACACACACACAACCACGAATAAATGTCCGAGATTATGGAGCAAAATACGTGTAAAATGTTGAGCTTTTCGAAAGAAAGCTTGTTAGGAGTTTCATTTAAACAAATAAAACTCCTGATGATTTTATTATTAGCAATAATGAATGTATCGGCGGTCAATATCAATGACGCCTTGGCCGAAGAACAACAACAAAGAACAGTAAGTGGAGTCGTCACCGATTCCGACGGAATCACACTACCCGGTGTTACAGTTATTGCTGTTCAAGATGATTCAGCTGATGCTGGATTGGTTGGAACTACAACCGATATGGACGGTAATTTCTCACTGAATGTGCCTGAAGGTACTGAATTTCTACATTTCTCATTTGTAGGGATGCAAGAGCAGGAAGTCAGCATTGAGGGAGAAGTCGAATTAAATGTTGTTATGGAATATGCTACCGCCCAACTTGATGAAATGGTAGTTGTCGGTTATGGTACCCAAACAAAAGAAAGCGTAGTTGGCTCGATTGTGCAGATAAGGGAGGGTGAAATTAATCGTACCGGTAATGTAACCGACCTTACTCAAGCTTTATCCGGCCAGTTACCCGGTGTTAATGCTCTTACCTCATCAGGTGAGCCCGGTGGTGTCCTTCAGGGCGAAAGCGCTACCAATATTTTTATACGCGGGCAGAGCACATGGAATGGTGGTCAGCCATTAATTCTTGTGGATGGAGTTGAAAGAAGCATGAATAACATTGATGCTAACGAAGTTGCAACTATTTCTGTTCTTAAAGATGCTTCTGCTACAGCTGTATTTGGTGTAAAAGGTGCTAACGGGGTTATTCTTATTACCACTAAACGAGGCTCTGAGGGTAAAACTATTTTGAATTTCAATTATACCTCGACCGGTATAAGGACTTCAAAGTTACCCGGAAAGCTTGATTCTTATGCCGCTATGAATGCAAAGAACGAAATGATCGAGCGGGAAGGGGTTATTAACGAACCTTCATGGAATGACTATGTGCCTTATGAAATTGTACAACGCTACCAGCTCCCCCAGACTGATGAGTATCGAAATATTTACCCCAATGTAGACTGGGAAGATGAAATGTTCAAAGATATGGGCTTTGGTCATAAAGCAACATTAAGCGCAAGGGGCGGAAGCAGAGATGTTCAGTATTATGGTATGGTTGGCTATACCAATGAAGGGGATATGTTTGAGGATTATGATAATTACAAAGGTTATGAGCCGAATTATGACTTTAACCGATTAAACTTTAGGAGTAATATTGATTTCAGGCTTACCAATACTACCAAACTGCAAATGAACCTGTCCGGACATTATAGCCAAAAGAATACCAACTGGAATAACGAAGGCAGTACGAGCAGGGCTGATGCCTGGATGTGGGCCGCAGCTTATAGACTACCTCCCAACTTATTCTTGCCCATGTATGATGATGGTAATTGGGGCGCTTATCAGGAGGGTGGAAACCCCGCTACAAATCCGATTGCTGCTGTTTATAATATCGGTATCAGGGAAACACGCTCCACTCAATTAAATTCTGATTTTGCAATAGAGCAAGAGCTTGATTTTATTGCCGAGGGTTTAAGTGCTAAAGTTAATTTTTTCTACGATAATAGTATACGGTCAGAGGGTGGTATCTTTGATCAACAAAACAGTATCAGGCCGGCTGAGTATCGTACAAACGTGCCATATACCCAGATTTACCCGGACCGGTATGAAGGACCTGATCAGGACCCTTCTGAATACACGGTAATATTGCCTCAGGGTGATGAGGAGTACGATTGGATGTTACGCCCATGGAGCATTCGTCAGGAAAGTATAGGTGCAGCAAACTTTTCAAGTAGTATACCTGTCAGCAGGCGATTAACTTACCAGGGCCAAATAAATTATGACCGTAGCTTTTTCGATGTTCATAACGTAACCGCAACCGGTGTATTCAAACGTGAAGAGTTCGCATACGGAAACATGTTCAAAAATTTCAGGGAAGACTGGATTGGTCGAACAACCTATAATTATGACACGAGATACCTGTTTGAGTTTAACGGCGCATATAACGGTTCTGAACAATTTGGACCGGGCTATCGTTTTGAGTTCTTCCCTTCAATTGCTCTGGGCTGGATCGCATCAAATGAGAAGTTCTTCGATCTTGGACCTGTTAACAATCTAAGGTTCAGATACAGTATAGGTAAGGTTGGAGATGACAACGTAAGTGGTGCACGTTGGTTGTATGAGTCGCAAATGGGTTATGGCGGCAATTCTCGTTTAAATAGTAGTGTTTGGGGTACGAGCCCTTATACTTTCTACAGAGAATCTGTTGTTGGAAACCCTGATGTTCGATGGGAGACTGCTTTAAAAAGCAATTATGGTATAGAGCTTGGGATGTACCTGGATTTACTCACCTTGTCTGTTGATTACTTTACCGAAGACAGAACCGATGTCCTGATGTCGGGTGGCAGCAGAAGTGTTCCGTCCTTTTTTGGAGCCACACCTCCAAGTGCTAACCTGGGTCGTGTGAAATCCAGTGGTTTTGAGGTTGAGTTGGGTTATAATCAATTTATTAACAATGATTTTAGTATATGGGCTGACCTTTCAGTTACTCATAACCAAAATGAAGTGCTTGAAAGAGACGATCCCGCCTTAATGGATGGTCACTTAAAAAGTGAAGGATTCCAGATTGGCCAGGAGAAACGATTGATGCATACTGACATCTATACGAACTGGGATGAAGTTTATGCCAGTGTCCCTACTGAAAATAATGACGGGGATAAGCTTCCGGGTTATTATGACATCGTTGATTTTAATGCAGACGGTGTAATTAACGGTAACGAAGATAGAGTTCCGATGGGCTATTCAGCAGTTCCACAGAATAGCGCAAGTATCTCTTTGGGAGCAAGTTATAAAGGATTGGATGTTATGGCCCAGTTTTACGGGACCAATAATGCCAATCGCTGGGTTCCATTAAGCAACTATGCCAGTAATTATGACGTCTTATTTGATCATGTTGCTGATTATTGGTCCAAAGACAATTTGAATGCCAATTCGTATCTGCCAAGATGGCAAACTTCGGCTGAAAATATTGGTCATTATCACCTTTATGACGCCTCATATATTAGATTAAGAACGGTTGACGTATCATATACCTTTGGAGATTCTGATTGGGCGCAGCAGGCAGGATTATCCAATCTTAGGGTATTTCTTACCGCAAACAATCTTTTCTTTTGGTCTGATTTGCCGGATGATAGGGAAAGAACGCACTCCGGTGCCAGTGCTACACAAGGGGCATACCCGACAACCAAAAGAATAAATATGGGAATTGATATAACATTTTAATAAGGACAATATGAAAAACATAAAATATTTAAATATAGCAGCTTTCATGATGTTAACGGTAGCGTTGACATCATGTGAAGATTATCTTGACAGGGCCCCTGAAGCCGATGTTACAGAACAAGATGCTTTTGGAAATTTTAATAGTTTCCAGGGATTTACTGAAGAGATGTATAACTCCATAATGGATTTTGATAAAGGCGGCGCTTGGAATAACTATTCTTTTGCTGACGAAAATCTTGGTCCAAATCCTTACCCATTTGATCAGGGAAATTATTGGAGCAATTCAGGTTATTTTCATGGAGCTTCTGTTAATCCAAGCTCATTAGAGGGAAGGGACAGAAGGATATGGGAATATGCCTGGTATGGCATCAGAAAAGCTAATCTCGCATTAGAAAAAATCGATGAAGAAGGTTTATTCTCAGGAACACAAGAGGAGAAAGATCACATAAAAGGGCAAGCATTGTTCTTTAGGGGCTGGTTTTATTTTGAAATCGGACGCTATTGGGGCGGCATGCCATATATTACCAGAGTTCTTGATCCTACGGAGCCTTTGGTAAGCGAGGAATTTAACAGGCTTAGCTTTCAGGAAATGTCGGAGGCAATGGCTAAGGATTTCAGAGAAGCGGCAGATCTTTTGCCGAATCATTGGGATGAATCAGGTCCCGGGCAAGCTACACAGGGACACAATGATGAAAGAATCAATAAATTCCATGCCCTGGGCTATCTTGGTAAAGCATTATTGTACGGGGCCAGCCCAATGATAAATGAAGAAGCAACAGGTAACTTTTCATTTAATACCGCCTTAGCTCAGGAAGCTGCCGAAGCATTTGGAGAGTTACTGAGCCTTGCCGATGATACGGGAATATATCAGCTGGAACCGTGGGAAGATTATATGGATAATTTTCATCGTTTTAATAGCCAAAAAACGGGTGGTGACGAAGGTATTATGTTACCAACTGTCTATAACCACACCCGCATAAGGTGGTCGGCAGTCGGTGCTACGGTACCCTCCTCCTTTGGTCTGAATAGCGGAAGCAGTGCAGACGCTCCTACGCATAATATTGTCAAAAACTTTGCTACGGTAGACGGTTTACCTATCGAAGATGATCCTAATTATGATCCTAATGATCCATGGGCAATTCTTGAACCCCGCTTCGAAGCTTTTATAATAAAAGACGGAGATGTTTTCTTCTCAAACCCGGGAGATGACAGGGAAGCGCAATTATACAATGGCGGCCGTCATCGTGATGGTATCAATCCTCCGTCCCCAACAGGTTACTATAGCAGGAAATTTAACGGTATGGATGGTGATTTTAGCGTCTCACGTGCGGGCGGCTTGTCAGCTTACGTACCATACTTACGACTTGCCGACGTCTATCTCATGTATGCCGAGGCAGTCGCATTCGGTTACGGATCACCCCAGGAAAGTTCAACCAATTACAGCATGTCGGCTGTTGATGCTATGAATACTGTAAGAAACCGTGCTCAACTGCCGGACCTCGAAGCAGCTTACACTGCAAATAATGATGTATTTTTTGAGGAGATTGTACGGGAGCGAGCGGTAGAGTTCTTTATGGAAGGCCTCCGCTTCACGGACTTACGCCGTTGGGGAAGAAATGATGACCCGGAATACTTACAAAAAACGGCTATTGATTTTGACAGAGGAAGTGATGGCAAGCCCATTAATGTACAGGAAAGAACTATAATAACCAGAGTAGCTGAGGACCGGCACAACTGGCTGCCGATACCTGTTAGTGATACCAGGATATATGAGGGCTTTCCACAAAACCCGGGCTGGTAACTTTAAAACATCAATCTTAATTTCTTTACAATGAAAAAAAAATATTATTTAAATATAAGTTTTCTACTTGTGATGTTATTGTTCTTGACGAGCAATATATTCGCACAAGAGCAAGAGAATGAAAACTCCGTTCTTATTGAAGTCATCGTCAATGATGGTAATGGTAACCCTGTTACAAATGCAGAGGTCTATAGCGATAGATCTTATGCCAGAACGGATGACTCCGGCAGGTTCACTATTTCCATGGAACCTACTTCAAGATTAATTATCGAAGCAGATGGCTATGCAAGCAAATCCATAAATTCTTTTGAAGCCGAATCTATGGATGAACTGAGTATGGAGGCTTTGGTACTTTACGATAGCGATGATAAAGTTCAATTGGCTTTTCGGCAGGCCAACAAAACAAACGTTGTTGGATCTGTTAGCTCGGTAACACCGGGTGATATCGATAAGCATGACAATAATATCTGGGCAAATGATATTCTGTCCGGCCGTACATTAGGGCTGATGGGCAGCAATAGCATCCGGGGATTAGGTGTTGGTATTGATGTTTCCAGCATTACAGGAACAGGTTTGCAATCTGGTAATGCACTTTATATAGTTGACGGCCTGCCGCGCGACATAGACAATCTTCGAGCATCGGAGATTGAAAGTATTACCGTGTTGAAAGATCTTAATTCTGCCATGTTATATGGTAGTTCTGCGGTGAACGGGGTTATCTTAATTACCACAAAACGTGGTGAGGTTAACAAGAATACAACCCGGGTTACTGCAAGTTCAGGTGTTTCATCACCTCATTCTATGCCTCAGTATTTAAACTCAGCCGATTATATGACTTACTATAATATGGCACGGGCAAATGATGGTAATACACAACAATATAGCGAACAGGATATCGAGAACCACAGTAACGGTAACTCGTACCGTTATCCTGATACGGATTATTACTCCAGTGATTATCTTAGTTCGGTCAAAGATTATGCTTATTTGGAGACTGAATTCTCAGGAGGTAATGAGGATGCGGCCTATTATACAAACTTAGGTTGGAATTCACACGGTAGCTTACTGGATTTTGGTGAAGGAGCGAATGCAAGGAATAATATATTAAATGCCAGGGGAAATATTGATTTAAAAATTACCGACTGGATCAGTACATCTATTGATGGCCGAGCTCTTTTTGTAGAAGATAAATCTCAGCGTGGAAATTACTGGAATGCTGCTGCCAATACCAGACCGCATGAATATACTCCGTTGATTCCATTTAACCTGATAGATTCTGAAAGCTCCGCTAACGAGGTAATGCTATCCAGAAAGAATGATGTAAATGGCCAATACCTGCTTGGTGGTAACGCCACCAATACAAGTACACCATTTGGTGACGGCTATTCGGGGGGTACGGTTCAGGGAACGCAAAGAAATTTCACCTTTAATAACAGGGTTAATTTCGATCTTGATAATGTTACTGAAGGTTTGTCATTTCAAACTAACATCAGCTTTGATTACTATATAAGATATAATCAAACAGTACCGAATGACTATTCAGTATATGAACCAACCTGGGATGATAATGAAGATCTTATCATTGATTTGAACCAGCGTGGATTAGATGCGCGCCCGGGAACTCAAAGGGTAGAAAGTAGATATTTTCGCCGAAGGTTTGGAGCCTATGCGAAATTCGGTTACGACCGTGTATTTGACGATGTTCATCATGTAACAGGAACCTTTCTTGGTTATGGAAGTAACTATAAGCCACAAGGGAACTTTCAGGGTGTAAAACAATCACACCTTGGGTTACAAGTTGCTTATGCATACGATCAAAGGTACTTGATCGATTTTAGCAGTGCTTATTCAAGTTCCGTTAAATTGGCAGAAGGAAACAGAGGTGCATTTTCTCCTTCATTAGGATTGGGATGGGTGATTAGTTCTGAAGAATTTATGTCATCGGCTAGCAGTGTTGATCTGTTAAAATTGCGGGTTTCTGGGGGTATACTTAACTCAGATCTTCCAATAGGCGATTTTTATCTTTATAATGAAAATTACGGAGGTTCAGGGAGCTACAATTGGTATGAGGGCGGCCGAAACCGTTCAGGAATGAGATCTTACAGAGCCGCCAATCCAAACCTGGGTTATGCGCAACGAAAAGAAGTAACCGCGGGTATTGAGGGAATATTTTTCAATCAGTTACTTGGATTGGAAGCAAATGTATTTCAATCAACATATAGTAACTTAATAACTCGGCCAAGTACTCTCTATCCGGCTTATTACAGTGATTTTATTCCTTACGAGAATTACGAAGCTGATCAATATCAAGGGGCTGAATTTGGTGTTAATGTAAATAAGTCGTTTGGAGATCTTGATTTATTTGTGGGTCTTAATGCTCTTTATGTCACTTCAGAAAGAACCCAAGTCGATGAATTCTGGGAGAATGATTATCAATACAGAGAAGGACATCCGAGAGATGCAACTTTTGGTCTTGAAGCAATAGGTTTATTTGAAAATCAGGATGATATCGATAATAGTCCTGTACAAGCCTTTGGTGATGTACGTCCGGGTGACATTAAGTATGTTGATCAAAATGGTGACGGTATTGTTGATCAAAATGATGAAGTTTATTTACGCCGATGGCAAAATCCTTTATCAGGAGGTATTCAATTAGGCCTGTCATACAACAACCTCTCTTTCTTCGTTTTGGGTCAAGGCGGCTCCGGAGCGGAAAACTTCAGGGAAGGGAATTATTTCTGGGTTGATGGAAACAACAAGTATTCAGAGGTTGTTTTAAACAGCTGGACACCTGAAACAAGTGCTACCGCTACCCATCCCCGATTAAGCGCTTCTACGAATAATAATAATCACCGCAGATCGAGCTACTGGTTATATGACAATTCATTCTTCCAAATACGTAAAATTAATGTCACGTACAGAATGCCTGAATCAGTCACCAGCACTCTTCGGATGAGAAATCTATCCATATTTATGGATGCTAATAATGTTGGTGAATTTTCGAAAAACAGGGAAATTCGAGAATTGAGGGTTGGTGGTGAACCGTCCTATGCTACCATCTCATTTGGAATAAAGGCTAGTATATAATGAAACTTAAAAAATATAAAATTATGAAAATCGATAAGATATTTTTAGCGATGCTGGGCTTGATATTTATAATGCCTGCATGTGATTTATTGGAACCAGAGACGATCATAAATACCGACTTGGAGAGGGTAAAAAATGATCCGGAATTGGCAGAGGGTTTGGTACAAACTGCTTACACACAAATCCCAACTAATGATTATCGTTGGGATGAAGTTGCCACTGATGATGCTGTCACCAATGATCAGTTCAGCGGATATATGCGAATGGCAACGGGGGAATGGACCTCGCTGTATAATCCCCAGAACATTTGGGATAACTCCAACAGAGCTATTTTGTATGTTAACCAGTTTCTGGAAGTTGTAGATGAAGTGCCTTTTAAATGGACAAACGAAAAACAAAATGAATTGTTTAAGAGACGTCTTTCCGGTGAAGCATACTTAATGCGAGGTTTGCATAAATACTTTCTGTTAAGAAATCATGGTGGAATGGGTTCGAACGGTCAAATGTTAGGTATCCAAATCTACAACGATTTCTTAGAAGCAGACGGTGATTTTCAAAAAGCCAGAGCAGGTTTTACCGAATCTGTAGAAAGTGCATATGATGATTTGGATGAAGCCATTGCACGTTTACCTATGGATTACGGAAACATCTCTGATTTAAGTGAGTTAGAGTCAGGGTTTGCTGATGTTGATGATGTTGATAATTACAATCAGGTGTTCGGTAATGCTATGAAGCAAAAAGCTTCAGCACGTATTGCAAAAGCATTCAAAGCGCGTCTTGCACTCTTGGCTGCCAGCCCTGCTTTTAATGAAAATAATGACTCCGGATTGTGGGAAACAGCTGCTGATTACACAGCCGAACTTTTGGACGATATAGGGGATATAAGCGGCATAGATCCAACCGGCCATACATTTTATATGGGTGATCAGGTAGATGGGGTTGACGTATCCAACAATGATATTATGGCTGAAATCCTTTGGAGAAGACCATACTACACGAATAATGCAAGAGAAAGTTCTAATTTCCCCCCGTCAATTCACGGTAACGGAAGGATTAATCCGACACAAGATCTTGTGGATGCTTTTCCTATGGCCAATGGCTATCCAATAGATGATGCAAATTCTAACTTTGATGAATCAGATCCTTACACGAACAGAGATCCGCGTTTATCATTGTACATCGTTTATAATGGATCTACAATGAGAGGCGAGACAATTAATACCACTTCCGGAGGCGGTGATGATGGATTGGATAATATGGAATATTCTACCAGAACGGGATATTATATGAAAAAACTCTTAAGGGAAGATGTGAATGTTGATCCCGCATCCTCATCAAGCCAAAGGCATTTCAACACACATATTCGCTACACAGAGTTGTTTCTGAACTATGCAGAGGCTGCCAATGAAGCATGGGGACCCGATGCAAGTCCAGGACATACTTATACAGCAAAAGATGTAATTAGAGCTTTGCGTGAACGGGCGGGTATTGAACAACCTGATAATTATCTTTCATCTATAAATAATCAGGATGACATGCGTGAATTAATTCGAAATGAAAGAAGGCTTGAATTAAGTTTCGAAAGCCATCGATTTTGGGACCTTCGCAGGTGGGATGAAAATCTATCAGCACCGGCCACAGGCGTTCGAATTGAAAACGGAAACTACACAATATTTGATGTTGAGCGTCGGGACTATAATGATTACATGAAATATGGCCCAATTCCCGGTAATGAAGTTTCCAGGTTTGGCGTGACTCAAAATGAAGGTTGGAACTAATCAATATTAAATACTTAATAATATTACTATGAAAAAAATACTTATTGCACTAATAGTAATTGTCGGGGTATCATCTTGTAAAAACTTTGATAATGAATTCGATGATTACAACTATACATCCGCTTATTTCCCTTATCAATATCCTGTTAGGACTCTGATAATGGGCGATTATATTTATGACAACTCCAATGACAATGATCAGAAATTTGTCATTTCAGCAACCATGGGAGGTGTTTATACCAATGATAAAGATAGAAGCTTCGAAATTGAAGTTGACGAGAGCCTGACTGAAGACATCATGTTTAGTGAAGGTGGTGATGAAATTCAAGCTCTGCCTAGCGAGTATTATAATTTAAGCTCAAGTAGCGAACTGGTTATTCCCAAAGGCGAATATAGTGGCGGCATTGAGGTTGAGTTAACTGATCAATTCTTTGATGACCCAGAAGCCATAAAGTTGGAATATGTAGTACCTATAAGACTTGTAAACTCAACTGATGTAGACTCTATACTTTCTGGTAAATCAGTTTTAGATAATCCTGATGTTCGCAATGCAGCCCTTTGGGAAGTGCAACCGAAAAATTTTACTATGTTTGCAGTTAAGTTCATTAACGAATTACATGGTACATATTTTCATTACGGTGAAAACACAGTAAATATGGCTGACGGTACAGAAGAAACTAATACATACACTGAGGAATTTGTTGCAAACAACAATACTTCAAATCTAGTTACTACTGGAAAGAACCAGGTAACTTTAACCTACTTTTTGAACTCTGATGCGATGCAGGGTGAAAAAACGATTGTGTTGGATTATAATGGTGATGACATTACCATATCCGAACCACAAGGTTCTTCCTATACGGTAACAGGTAGTGGTGAATTTCAGTCAAAGGAATACTCATGGGGTAATAAAGACAGAGACGGAATTGTACTGAACTTTACAATTACTGAAAATGGAAATACTTATGAGGCCGATGATGTTCTGGTTGCCAGAGATAGAGCAGTTAAAATGGAAACCTACGCTCCCTTTGTGAATTAATACTTGAGAATTAAACTCAGAATCTAACCAAGTTTGTATATTTGGTTAGATTCTTACTATGGCATGATGGGCAAATTATAAGATGAAGTATGCCCAGTTTGCCTAAATACAGTTAATGGGCGTGTGCAAGCAAATAAAGCTGGTACACGCCTTTTTATTATTATCGGGCTCAGAAGGCGAACTGACCCATAGCCAAATGCAGACCAAATTGCCAGTGAATTCGTCAGCCAACTTACTGGCAAATTGCCTACCAAAACGTCTCGAATTGTTCCTCCGCACAATGCGCACGGATATTCGGTGATATCGCATCTTCTGCTCAATTTAGGTTGACACCGCGAGTATGGGCCATTGATATGGTTGAAAAGATTACAGCTAATTAATCATACTTTCTGCATATAAATTATGTATGATTATCAATCTGGGTTTCCCTGCCCGGCGGGGTTTCATGAGTAAAACCAGTGCTCAACTCCAAAAGGTTTTTGCCGGCAGGTTATTTAGCAACCGGCAGGGCCTGATTTAGGTAAGGAATACTAATGACCCCGCCTGGGGAATATTAATGACCCGGGTGTGGGGAATACTAATGGCCACATGTGGGGAATACTTGTGACCCTCGACACTTTTTATATTATAGTAAAAGCTATAACGGCTTTTATATACTATCGTATTTTTCTTAGCTTTTTTTTAGATCGATTGTAATATTTTCCAAATTTATATTTTATGCGCCCCAGAAGCTGCCGTTTTACTAATCTTTGATTGGAAAAACAAAGGACCTCCTTTTCCGATAACATGGAAATCTCCATGGCTTCTTTCTGATCGCTTTCCACAAACAGTCGGGAATGTGGGTAACTTTTATAAATTTCTGCTTTGAATCTAGGGGCAGCATTAAGATTCCATCGAATTTTCGCATTCGGCAAATCCAGCATATGCAGTTTATGATACCGTATGTTATATCTTTTTAACCACTCCTCAGTTTCCTTACGATATTTTTCTAAACGGCCTGTAACGAGGCATCCGACTTTATGAGAAGGTAAATAGAGGGGTGTTGCATTTTTTAAAAAATTCAAATATGCAATGCCATCATCATCTTCTTGTTTTGTCGGATCTTTGCAAAGCACGCCATCAATATCAACACAAAATTGACCAACTTTATCACGATGCATAAAATTCCATTCCTGGCAACCGGGCGATTCTAGTGTCTCAAAATAAATATCAACCAATTTTATACTTTTAGGATTAATATATATAACACAGCTGGTGATTTTATGATTGAAAGATGCTCCTTTTATTAAAGAATTAGCATGACCCATTGATTTCCCTGAATAACAAGTGTCATCAACAATAAGTACATGTTTCGCTTCCTTAGCATAAGCAATACTCATATCATGTGACTGTCGCAGACGGTCATTATTAGTATAACTATCAAGATCTATTAATGGAATATTTAGTAATAAAGCTATCATATTACCCGCTAATAGGCCACTGCGAGGAACCCCCACTATTAAATCCACATCAGTGGGAATTTTGTGCAAGTTCAAGTTTATAGCTTGAGAAAGATCTGCGAATGATCTGTATTCCATACACCGTAAATTACTATTTATTATTTAAATAACTTCTTAGACTGGGCTTTTATACGTACAACTATTTTATTAAACATTCGATTAGTCCGATAGTAGTATTCTCTGAACGTTACTAACAATTTAGCCAACGAAAGTTTAGGTATATAAAGTTTTTGATTACAAGTACACAACACAGGTTTCCCCGTTAAATTTGCAATTAGCCTGGCCTGTTTTGAATTACTCTCAATGAATAGTGATGATTTTGGATACATTTTAAAGATATGAGCTTTATAATGTGCATAATCATTATTTTCTGTAACAGATGCATTCATCATGTGGAGTTCACCATATTGGATATTATGTTCACCAAGCCATGATTCTGTTTCTTTTCGGTATTTTTCAATACGATTTGTCACCAGATATCCCACTTTAAGGGTTGGTAATAATAGAGGTTTCGCATTTTTTAAATAATCTATATAGGCATTAGAAGTAGCTTTTTCTTCTGCTGTGGGATTCATACAAAGCACCCCGTCTATATTGACACAAAAGCTTGATAGTTTAGAATTATGCATAATGTTCCACTCAAAGGCTCTGGGAGTAGAAAGTTCTTTCATGTGTATATCTATCTTTCCCAAAGTCCGTGGATGAGCATACACCGTACAATATGTCATCAATTGAGTGATTGAGCTTGTGTGAATGTCGTCTTTTGCATTATTCAATGATCTTCCGGAATCAATAGTATCATCAACAATTAAAACATGATTTGCTTCTTTTGGGTAATTTATAATGGTTTTATGAGTTTCACCGTATTTTATTTCCCTGTTATTAATAAACCCATCTAAATCTATAATCGGCAAATTTAGTGTATTGGCTATAAGATTTCCTGCCATTAAGCCACTACGAGGAATACCAACTATCAAATCTACCGAGGCAGGTATTTTTTGGATGTTCGCATATATATCATCAGAAAGATCTGCAAAAGATTTATATTTCATAGTAAATATCTGATTATAAAAAAACAGAGCTATAAGTTTAATCTGTTTTTCCACTACGAGAAGAGATTGCGGACTGGTTTTTTTATTTGGTGCCCCGAATGCAATAGCCTGCTCGCTACAATTTTGATATTATTGAATATTAATGATAAGGTATTTGCCTGTCCATTATAAAATAAGCTCTTAATTACATCTGAATCATATAGTTTTTTATCTGCGAAACAAAGCACTGTTTTGCCGGAAGCCTTAGTAATTTCTAAGGCTTGTTTGAGATCACTTTCAATAAAAAGGGGAGACTGCAAATAGCTTTTATAAACTTGGGCTTTAAAGCCAGCGTAGTTATTAAGTTGTCTACGCATATTTGAGTCAGGTAAATCAAGCATATGAAGCTGCTTATATAAGATGTGATTTCTTTTTAGCCACTCCTCGGTTTGTGGTCTGTATTTCTCGAGCCGATTGGTAACTAAATAGCCAACTCTGGACGATGGTAAAGAAAGGGGTTTGGCATTTTTAAGAAATCTGAGATAGGCGGGGCCGTCATCGTTTTCGCTAGGGATTGGATCTCTGCATAAAACACCATCAATGTCTATACAACAATTTTCCAGTGAATTAGAATTCATGATATTCCATTCAAAAATCGTAGGAGAGGAAAGTTTCTGAAAATAGATATCTGCCTTTCCTGCATGATATTGATAGGTGTATATAGTGCAAAATGTTATTTTCTGCTTAATGGCTGTGCTTATAATATCATTTTTGATAGCCGCCGATGATACCTCGCTTCTTGAAATATCGTCTACTATTAAAACATGTTTTGCTTCCTGCGGCAGAGATACCTTCGTTTTTGTGTCACGCGTAAACCCATTCCGCGTCCTGCGATTATGTATAAAGCCCTCCAGGTCAATGATGGGTACGTTAAGTGACAAAGCTATAAGATTGCCTGCCAAAAGGCCACTACGTGGAATGCCAACTACCAGATCGATATCCTGTGAAACTTTATAGAGATTGGATACAACCGTTCGCGCCATGTCTGCGAAAGATATATACTTCATAGTTGTAGAATAAGTTCAAAATTACCTTTTGATGAAAGAAAAGTAATTAATTCATAATAACATAATTAATATATTTTATAGTAATTAATGATTTATAATTATAACATTATAAAATATAATGTACCTTAAGTTTTATAGAGGGCTAATTAAAAACATCAAGGTGTAACAATGCAAAGAGAGCGAGATTTAGTAAGTGTTGTAATCCCGTGTTATAATCAGGGAATCTTTTTAAAAAATTCTGTACAAAGTATACTGGATCAAACCTATAAGAATTATGAAATCATTATTGTTAACGATGGTTCTGATGAACGTTCCACAATAGGGGTGTTAAAAGAAATTGATCATCCTTCAGTAACAGTTCTAAACAAAAAAAATGGACATGTAGCTTCAGCTAGAAATTATGGCATTCGGCACAGCAGGGGGCAGTACATATTGACTCTGGATGCAGATGATCAATTTATGCCTGATTTTCTGAAAAAAGCAGTACCCTATTTGGAAAACAACTCTGTTATCGGCGTGGTGACTTGTTATGCAAAAGTTGTAAATAATGAGAGTATAATAAAATATGTTTATCCTTCTGGTGGTGGGGTAGAGAATTTCCTGGCAAATAATAATTGTATGGCTAGTGCTCTTTTCCGATATGAGTGCTGGGAGCAGGTCGGGGGGTATGATGAATCATACAATGCCATTACGAAAGGCTTTGAAGACTGGGACTTCTGGCTACAAGTACTCCGTGGAGGATGGAAAATCTATTCAATCCGCGAATATCTGATAAAGTACAGAAAGACAGAAGGTTCAATGTCATCTGAATATAAAGAAGATATTCCGGAAATGATGAGACGCCTGGTATCAAAGCATGAAGATGTATTTAGAGAACATGCAACCGCTGTGGTTTATGAAAAAGAACTAAAGATTCAGAAGCTAAAAGAGATCACTCAATCATGGACTTACCGGCTAGGAAAGATAATTTTTTATCCGGTAGCTTCTTTGCGTAGGCATGTGAACGATAAGAAACGGAAGTTCAATAAAAACAAAGTTGCTTTTATTGATTCAGAAGCTCCATCTGAAGAAGACGTATTGGTCAGTGTTGTTATTCCATGCTACAATCATGGGTGCTATTTACAAGAATCTCTTTTGAGTGTTTTAAATCAAACATATAAAAATGTTGAAATAATAATAGTTGATGATGGTTCAGATGATATTCACACCCAAAAAGTGTTGGATGAAATATTGCATCCGAAAGTGAAGGTAATACGAAAGGAAAATGGTCATGTAGCTTCTGCAAGAAATTACGGAATAAGGCACAGTCGGGGTCAATTTGTTCTTACTCTGGATGCGGATGACAGATTTAATACAGGTTTCTTAAAAAGAGCTGTTTCAATCCTAAAAAATGATACGAGTATTGGTGTGGTAACATGTTATGCTTCTTTGTTTGATAAAGATCATAATCATATTGCTACCCAACATAAAAAAGGAGGATCTACTGAGGATTTTCTCGTAGAAAACAATTCTATGGCCAGTGCTTTATTCAGGCACCAATGCTGGGTTGCAGCCGGAGGTTTTAATGAATCATATAATGAATCAAATAAGGGTTTTGAAGATTGGGATTTTTGGCTTTCCGTGACCCGGGCAGGTTGGAATGTTTTTTCAATACCGGAATATCTTATAGAATATCGAATAACACCTGGTTCTATGTCTGCAGAATATAAAGATGATATCCCGATAATGATGAAGCGGCTTGTGATAAAGCATCTGGAAGTTTATCAGGAAAATATCGTAAATGTTGTCTACAAAAAAGAGCTAAAAATTCAGCGACTAAGAAATATTAGATACTCATTCACCTATAGATTAGGACATTGTCTTCTTTTCCCTTTAAAAGTTATACACGGATTGTATATTCGTATCAGGAAAGGTGAACCTTTGAGAAATAAATATCCTTTACCATCAGAAATTCTAAGAATATAATATATTGTATATATTTATTGAAGCTGAGATCTCCGGAATAGGGTATGCAAGTATAAGAATTACTGTTATAAAAAAAAGCTAAGTAATAGATATAATTATGAATAATTCAGTGACATCGCCAAATGATACAAAGATTGTTAATTTAGCTTTACCTAAAACTCCATTGGTCACAATAGTTATACCAACTTACAATCATGGTCAATTTATAGGGGAGGCTATTGAGAGTATTTTCGCCCAGGATTATAAAAATTACGAGATTGTTATCATTGATGATGGTTCATTAGATAACACCGAAGAAGTAGTAAGTAATTATGAAGGCATAAAATATCTTAAACAGAAAAATCAAGGGTTGTCAGCCTCAAGAAACATTGGCTTACAAAATAGTAAAGGTGAATATATAACCTTTTTGGATGCAGATGATGTGTTGCAGCCAAATGCTATCACAACAAACGTGCAGCATTTTACAAAAAATAAAAATTGTGCTTTTGTTTCAGGAAATCACAAAAGGATAGCAGTCGATGGCAGGGAAATAGCACCCCCCCAAATCTCCTATATTTCCAGCAACCATTATGAAGCATTTTTAAAAGGCAATTATATTGGCATGCACGGGACAGTCATGTATAATAAAAAGATTCTGCTAGAGGAAGGGGGTTTTAACACCAACTTAGCTGTCTGCGAAGATTATGATCTGTACCTTCGTTTAAGCAGGAAGCATAAAATATTTAGCCACCAGCAAATAATAGCATCTTATCGCCAGCATGATAACAACATGTCTTCGAATGTCTCATTGATGCTAAAACACGCATTAGCTGTTTTAAAAGCTCAACTTCCGCATGTGCGTGAAAAACCAGAATTAGTTAAAGCTTATCAAAATGGAGTAAAAGGCTGGAAGGAATATTATACCCGGCAGTTTATCAAAGAGGTTAAGAAGAAAAAAAATATATGGAAACCTATGAAAGGCAGTGAACGCCTGTTTTTGCTTAAACTGATGACATTGCCTTACCTAACATTTAAATTCAAATTCATTTCAAAAAAGATGATCAAGCCAAGTTTAAAAAAATATTTGCTGGTGAGCAGGTTAGCTAAATATAAAAAGAACTTTAAGCCAGCTGTTGGGAAAATTAAATGGGGCGACCTTCGCCGAACCATCCCAATTAGCAGATTATATGGTTACGACAGAGGTGGTCCCATAGACCGTTACTATATCGAGAATTTCCTGTCGAAACATTCCCACGTTATAAGAGGTAGAGTGCTTGAAATTGGTGACAATGAGTATACTATTCGCTTCGGGAAAAAAAATGTGGTAAAAAGTGACGTTTTACATCTGCATGCTGAAAATCCTAAGGCAACCTTTGTTGGTGATTTAAGTAATGCAGATCATATTCCATCTGAAATTTTTGATTGCATAGTCTTAACACAAACCTTGCATTTAATATATGATTATAAGAAAGCGTTAAGAACCTGTTATCGCATTCTGAAACCAGGAGGTACTATATTACTGACTGTGCCGGGTATCGTTCAAATTGAAAAGGGGGAATGGGGTAAATATTGGCTTTGGTCTTTTACTAATATTTCAATGAATCTAATTTTTAAAGAAACATTTCCACACTCGGAGCTAGAAGTAGAAGAGTATGGAAATGTTTTATCTGCTACTGGTTTGCTTCAGGGAATTGGTGTAAATGAAGTCACAAATCAGGAACTTGATGAAAACGATCCGCTATATCAAGTAGTAATTTCAGTTAAGGCTACAAAATGAGATTAAAAGACTGTTTGAACCTAAGTAGCTATGAGAGCAAATATTAGAGAATTATAGAGAGCATCATCAAACTTGCTAACTATAGAGGTGGTTGCCTGGAAAGGTAGTTCTCTTTTGACAAATATATCGTATCCCCTTGTCTCCACTCTTTATCAAATCCACTAGAACCGCAGTAAAAACTGCGATTACATCCTTCTTTCATTGACTCATGAAGCTCAATGATGATGGCATTTACTTTATCGATCCAGGAAGAAGTGTCACTAAATACTTCTTTCTCTGCCCCTTCAATATCTATCTTCAGAATATCAATTTTCGACAGATTATACTTCTTCATTAACATGTTTATGGTTACCGCCGCAACGGTATGACATACATTCCCTTGTATTCGTTCTGGCGCAAGCTTCATTTCGGTCATAAAACCCCACTTGCCAAGTCCAGGATCGATCAAGTTGATTTCCTCTTTATGACTCCATAGTGCAGCTTGCACAAGGGTGATATTAGGGTAAGGAGCAGTATTTACTTTAAGAAGTTCAAAATTACTTTGCTCAGGCTCAATTGCTATGATTTTTGCCTCAGGATACTTGTTGGCAAAATATATAGAAGTAAGGCCTATGTTAGCGCCAGCATCAACGATAACCTTAGGGGGTGTTTTGGCCAAAAAATTATATTCTTTGTCAATGAACACCTGCTGATAGGTCGGCACATCCGATGAAGGAAGGCGTAACTGAAATGATGACCTGCAATCCTGCCTGTTCATTTTGAAAAAGGCAGTATTATGGGTCATTTTTGCTCTAATCACACACAGTAAACCATATATTCCTGTTGTGTTTAAATAAAGTTTTATGCGTTTTTTCATATTTTCTATTGAAAAGCCTATGTGCATATAAAGTAAGATAAATTATAATAAAAATAATTAGATTAATTTAATTTCTATTATAAATATTTTACCTACGCTTTATATTACTTTCTTATTTTCAATTTTAAAGTAGCCGATCAGCTAGTTGCTATAAAACCAGCATATAAGATAGTAAGTATATGATAAAGTTGGCTCCCAAACATATTGATTTTTCCCAGTTGAAGGGTAGAATAAATTGGGTCTTTTAATACCTTTTTTTACCCTGCTCATAACTTAATTTTCTTTCCGACCCGGCAAGTTCAATTCCTGACCAAGTCCGTACCAACTCCTACACAACTCTTACTGGTAGTAAAGGGTGAGTAGGCCTTGATCGGGAGATGATAACAGGAAATTAGGCGATTGCTTATTTATATAAACTTACTTCATTTCTTTTCTTCGATTAATATTTGCGATTTCTCATAAGTCGAGGTTGTTAGAAAATTAATACTATCCAATAACATTAATTAATATATATTAATTATAACTTTAATGTATAATCTTTACATTGATTCTAGTTTAATAATTAAAATGTTAGAATTAAAAGAGAGAGAGGGTTGGTATAACAAATATGCTCATCCTGAAGGAGTCTATATAACTATCATACAAGATAAGAGTGCTGATGCAGAGAGAAAAAGGGCTAGTAAGTGTTATAATACCCTGTTACAATCATGGGGCATACATTCGTGACACATTGCAAAGCATTTTAATGCAAACCTATCATAACTATGAGGTTATAATAGTTGATGATGGCTCGGATGATTTTCTTACCATGGAGGTGCTGGCAAATATAAATTATCCAAATGTTACAGTCCTTCATAAAACAAACGGACATGTATCCTCTGCCAGAAATCATGGGATAAAAGCCAGCACAGGTGAATATATTCTCACTTTGGATTCCGATGATATGTTTGAACCGACTTTTCTGGAAAAAGCCGTCAAGGTACTAGAAAATCAGAATGAAATTGGGGTAGTTACTTGTTATGCATATCGTTTTAACCAAAAAGGTAAGATTGGAACCAGTTTCGTAAAAGGGGGAGAGATTAAGGATTTTTTGGCCAGAAACAACTGTTTAGCCAGCGCGCTATTTTTCTACCATTGTTGGGAGGAGGCCGGTGGGTATAACGAAAACCTGCGAAATGGCTGTGAGGATTGGGATTTTTGGTTGTCAGTGACTTCTGCGGGTTGGAAAGTATATTCTATTCCCGAGTTCTTGTACTGGTACAGGAAAATGCCCGACTCCATGTATGCCCAATCCAGGGCTCAGAGGCCTGAAACTATCAAACAGATAGTAAAAAAGCATGAAGAAGTTTACCGTCTGTATGTAGTTGATGCGATGTACCAAAAAGAATTAAGGAATCAAAGTTTAATTAATAAGATTATAGGATCAAACTCTTATAAAATTGGAAATATCATCTGCGCCCCCTTAAAAGCTTTGCAGAATTTATCCTTGAAAAAGGGCTCCAAAAAAACTAAGCCAGTGTTAGATGATAATCGTGCTGAAAAGAACAACGTTCTTTATGAATCTATAGAAAACTAGGATATGAATAATATAAATGTATCTGCAAATAAATCAGTCCCCGAAAATAGCACATCGATTATCGAAGAAAAACCTAAGGGCAATCACGTGAATAATAAAGAGGAAAAGAAACAAAATGCTCCCTCTGCTTTAAAAACGTATGCTGATAATACTTTTAAACCCATTGTTAAATCTATTCTACCGGGATTTGTTTTAGCTAAAATATCTGATAGTTATCCATTGGTGGGAAGAATTAAATGGGGGGATTTTAAACGGCTAAAGCCATTTAATAATCATTATGGCAAAGGACGAGGCGGCCCTATTGATCGCTATTATGTAGACCAGTTTTTAAGGAACAATTCTTCTAAAATTAAAGGTAGGGTACTGGAAATTGGCGATAATAAGTCTACCCTACTTTATGGCAAGGATAAAATAGAAAAAAGTGACATTCTTCATGTTCATGAGGGCAATCCTAAAGCCACATTCGTTGGTGATCTAGCCGACGCAGAACATATACCATCCGAAGCTTTTGATTGTATTCTGTTAGTTCAAACCCTGCATCTGATTTATGACTACAAAAAAGCCCTTAATACCTGCTATCGCATATTAAAGCCGGGGGGAACATTATTGCTTACCGTACCAGGCATAAGTCAGATAGAAGGCGGTGAATGGGGCAAAATGTGGTATTGGTCCTTTACCGAGAGATCAATGGAAAGAATATTTGAAGAAACCTTTTCCGGTGCGGATACAACCATAGACAAATACGGAAATGTTCTAACGGCTTCAGCATTTCTTTATGGCGTTGGGAAAGGTGAGGTAACACAAAAAGAACTGGATTATAAAGATCCTTTATACCAGGTATTAATTACTGTTAAAGCAACCAAAAGAAACTAACCTAATGCAGCGTTTTGCACAGAAGAAGGTTCGCAGAATAAAGGGGCTGTTACGTCCCAAAGGTATTATATTAATGTACCACAGGATAGCAGATGTGGATAATGATCCCTGGCATCTTTGTGTGAAACCAGAGTTATTCAAAGAGCAACTTGAAGTCATAAAACGTTCTAATTGCGTAATGTCACTTCAGGAGTTATCTGAAACAGTCATCAGTAATAAAAGCCGAAAAAAAGCTATTGCCTTAACTTTTGATGACGGCTATCGGGATAACTTTTATGAAGCAAGAAAATGGCTGGAGTTATATCAGATACCAGCTACATTTTTTATTGCATGTGGTTATACGGGAAACCATACGGAGTTCTGGTGGGATGAGCTGGAGCGTATATTTTTAACACCCGGGCAATTGCCCGAAAGCTTAGAACTTGAACAAAAGCATCTTAGGGGTAACTTAGGTTCCGATGCGCTGCTAACAGAAGAAGGTTATCAAAAGTATAAAAACTGGTCAACCCGGAAACCCCCACCATCGAAAAGACATGAACTTTACCTGGCAATTTGGAAGTTTATCAATGCCTGTTCGCATGAGAGGCAGCTTGAAACCATACAGGATGTAGCGTTGTGGGCAAAAAGCCAATTAGGTACACGGAAAAACTACCTGCCAATGACCAAAGAAGAGCTCATCCAGTGCGGCAAAAGTGATTTCATCGAAATAGGCGCCCATACATGCAATCACCCGAACTTGTCAACCCTGTCAAAAGCTGACCAAAAAAGAGAAATATTTGAAGGAAAAGAAGTCTTAGAAACATGGACTCAAAAAGAGGTTAAAACCATATCGTATCCTCACGGAAAGTATAATCAGGATACTTTAAAATTGACAAAAGAGGCTGGATTTGATTTCGCATACACGACACAGGACCACTTGGCAAATGGTGAGCAATCTCGCTACACATTACCAAGGTTTCAGGTAAAAAACTGGAATGGTAAGGAATTTGAAAGAAAGCTTAAAAAATGGCTGGAGTATTAAAAATCCGCTTAATTATCCTGTTTTAAATGAAACTTCTGTAATTCCTTATATAACGGATTCTTCCCGCCAATCTTAGATTCCCACAACTCCAAACGGTCTACCTTAATCAAATGTTCCTCTATTGTGATAGGAAATTTCCCGGTGGGTATATGGGCTTTTTTCAGCCGACTTAAAGTAATATGTGGAGCAATGCCCGCTTCTATAGTTTCAGGATCCAGGCTTGAACGGATACGTTTTACCAGCTGTGTAAACGGATCCGAAGGTATTAATTTCAGCCAAACCATCCGATTGACTCTTCCCTTCTGTAAAATGATATCAGAGGCTTCCAATGAGAAAACCGGAGTATCTGTGGCAATTTGGGTGATCTGTTTTTTTATTCCCGTAATGTATTCTTCTTCTGTTTCACCTAAAAAATGAACAGTGATGTGCAGATTTTCCCTTGGTGTGGGTTTGCCCGGAAGGTCATGATGCTCAAAGTGCTCAACAAGTGTACCTTTCAGGTCATCGGAAATCGGTATTACTATGAATATTCGTTTCTTTTTCATTTATTTAAGTAATCCTTGTGGTTACCTGTGTAATTTCAAAGTAAGCATGTGCCTTAGTAGGGCTTGGTTAACTATAACATTTATATACAGTAACAAATTAAAATTCATGGTTCTTCCCTCTCTAATTCAAATATTTGAACGTGATTTATTAAAACTTAAAACAGAAATTCAGGATTATAATAATGAAGCAGATTTATGGAAACTCGCCGGAGATATTAATAATTCCTCAGGCAACCTTTGCCTGCATGTGGTGGGGAATTTGAATCATTACATAGGCGCAACTTAGTTTGCAAACAAAGGTATCCCGAGGGCAGAGATGTTAGCGAGCATTGACGAAACTGCTGAAATGTTAAAAAGGGTACTAGGAGAATTAAACCCGGACAACCTGCCCAAAACTTACCCTACAAGCGTATTTCCCAAAAAAATGACTATTTATTCATTTCTCCTTCATTTGTACGGGCATATGAATTATCACATTGGCCAGATTAATTATCACCGCAGATTGCTACAGAACGAATCGCTATAAGATTTTGTTTAGGGGTAGTTAATATTTATATCATTAATCTATTTGATCAATGGAAAACAGTACAAAAGGTATTCACCATATTTCAATTCTATCCGGAGACGGACAGCGAAACGCTGATTTTTACGTCAACACATTGGGCCTGAAGATGGTATTAAAAACCGTCAACCAGGATGATCCCGGAAGTTATCACCTTTTCTACGCCAATGGCTCCGGACAGCCGGGTTCCAGCATCACGTTCTTCCCCTGGCCAATGGCGCCTAATGGAACAACGGGCACCGGTGAAGCCATTGCTGTTTCTTTTGCTGTTCCTACTGATTCTATAAAGTACTGGACCGAACGATTCAAGGAAAAAGAAATTGACATTAATGGCCCCTTTGCCCGGTTCGATTATCAGGTAATCAGTTTCAGTGATCCGGACGGCTTGCAACTGGAGCTTGTGTTTGACCCGGAGGTAAACGACCTGCCGGCTTGGCCGGAGAGTAAAGTCCCGCAGGAGCATGGGATTCGTGGCTTCTGGTCCACAACACTAAAGCTTGTAGATGGCTCGACTACAGTGAATGTCCTGGAAAATATACTGGGCTTTGAGGAAAAAGCATCATCCGGTAATCTTACGCTTTACCGGTCAGGCAGCGCTATTGGTAACTCCGTCATCATTGAAAAAGCAGAGCAGCCTGTACATGGCAGTAACGGAAGGGGTATTGTGCATCATGTAGCTTTCAGGGCGAAAGACAAAGCTGAACAACTTAAGATGCGTGAAAAGCTAATCGAACGGGGCTTGTTTCCAACGGATGTGATCGACCGCCATGTTTTCGAATCAGTGTATTTTCGACTGCCGGATGGTGTGCTATTTGAAATAGCAACTGATGGCCCCGGGTATGGCGCCGCTACAAAAGATGGAGATAGCAATAAGCTTTTTTTACCCCATTGGCTGGAACCGAACAGGGAGCAAATTGAACAAAACCTTCCAGAGATCAAAGTATAAGCTGTATTTAAAGAGGCTGTGTCACAAGGTCTAAAAATGCTCCGTGAGGCGTCCTAGCCTCGCGAGGAGTGCACTCAGGATGCACGGGTGCAATCCCGGCAAGCAAGGGCGCTTGCCTCAGCAGTTGTTTAATACAGCCTCTAGTAGCCTTTTGAAACAGCCTCGATGGTGCGGATCAACGCCTGGTTCACCAGGCAAACATGTATCACCTATTTAAACTCATTCAGGTAATTAAAAAACGCTGCCGAGGTTTTAATGCCCCTATGGAAATCCTTAACCGAAAAGTGTTCATTGGGTGAGTGGATGGCGTCGCTGTGCAGGCCGAAGCCCATTAGAATGGAATCGGCCCCCAGAGTTTTCTTAAAATCTGCCACAATAGGTATGGAGCCGCCTTCCCGGGTGTAGAGAGGTTCTTTGTTATAAACCTCTTTAAACGCTTTGGCCGCAGCTTTAAAACCATAAAAACTAAAATCCACGCTGGCGGGGTGGCCACCGTGATGTTCACGCACTGTTACCTTGACGCCGGCGGGAGCTATACTTTTCACATAGTTTTGAAACAGCCTGGCAATTTCTTTGGGATCCTGATCCGGTACCAGTCTCATGCTTACTTTAGCATTGGCTTTTGAAGGTAATACAGTTTTTGCACCCTCAGATTGATATCCGCCCCACATTCCGTTGATATCAAAGCTGGGCCGTGCGGAAACGCGTTCCAAAGTGGAATAATCTTCCTCACCAAAAACATCATCTATATCCAAGTGCTGCCTATATGCTGATTCATCGAAAGGAAGCCTCTCGTATGCTTTCCTTTCTTCCACGGTCAGCGTTTTCACCTTATCATAAAAGTATGGAATTTGAATCACTCCTTTATCATCTTTTATCTTTGCCAGTATCTCACAGAGTGCATTCATGGGATTCTGTACTCCGCCGCCATAAACCCCGGAGTGCAGGTCACGATTAGGCCCAACAACTTCCAGCTCCATATAAGCAAGTCCACGCAAGCCATAGGTGATGGAAGGGACATCCTCAGAAAACATGGCCGTATCGGATATCAGCACCATATCGCAGGCCAGCATTTCTTTGTGTTCATTGATAAAAGGGATCAGACTGGGTGAGCCTATTTCCTCTTCACCTTCTAATATCAATTTCACATTCACAGGAAGCTCCTGCCCGTTGTTCAGGTAGGATTCAATACTTTTAATATGAGTAAAGGCCTGGCCTTTATCGTCACTGGCTCCGCGGGCATAAATAGCGCCGTCTTTAAGGGTAGGTTCAAAAGGAGGGGACTCCCAAAGCTCTTCTGGATCAGGCGGCTGCACATCATAATGCCCGTAAATCAGAACGGTGGGTTTATCATCACCAGCATTGCAATGCCGGGCGGTGATGATAGGATTGCCTGGCGTTTCATTAAGTTTAACCTCATCCATCCCAATGGAAACAAGATGTTCATGCAAAAAGGAGGCAGCCTTATAAACGTTGGATTTAAAAGCGGGGTCGGTACTAACACTCGGGATTCTTAAAAAATCAAACAGTTCTTGCTCAAATCGCTCTTTATTGGCTTCAATATATTGGATGATGCGCTGCATTAGGTTTAATAGTATTGTTTATAAAGTTTAAATTACCACCTTATTTGGAAAATAAGGTTTCAACCTTTACTTGAAATTCTCCATGTGTCATAACTATGTAGTACGCCTCCGGTTCTTATAATCTGCGGATTGCTTTCTCTTCGATCCACCCATAAAGGCCATTGCTTAACCGTATGTATTCCCATCCCTCGTACTGCCGGCTCTGATTTTGATGTAGCGTAAAGGTGTATCCTTCATAAACGGTGGCTACCGCATCATTGTCCTCGGACGGGTGAGAACGCAAAGAAGTGCGTGCTTCTATCATTACGGCTCTATTATAATCTTTGCTTTGTGAGTCGATGATGATCGAAAACAAAACCAGTAATGCCCCAATAGCGAAAAAAGTCACCCCCGAATATTTTAGGGAGCGCTGGAAATTTGAAAACCATGCAGCTACAATAAAGATAAGCCCGATGTTGAACAGCAAAAGGCCCGATAACAGCACCATGGTTACACTCAGGTCAAAATAGAGCCACTCATTAAATGATATCCAGCCCAGCCGGGGCAGGGTTCCTCTTTGCTGTTGCAGACGCCTTTCAATTAAAGCAACTCCTTCGTCACCTTTTGCTTTTGTTGCAGAATATTCCCCCGCCTTTAGGAAATAGTATTTTGCCATTCCCAGAGAATCGACATTTACGTAGCTAATGGCCATATTTAGGTATAGCGGACCCGAAATATACTCTTTTTGCTCAATATTGCGGTAAATATCCAAAGCTTCCGGAAACTTACTTTGTTCAAGATAAAAATTACCCCGGTTAAACAGTTCCTGAGGCGAATCATTATCATTGCCATTCGCTATTAGAGGCAGGTATAACAATATACACAGCAAGGCAGCTCGATTAAGAGAAGAGAAACCCCGCTGGCTTTGTATTTGCTGAAGCTTCACTTTGATCATAAATATTTGTCCAGACTTTCGATAAGTTTTCCGGCTGATCGAATGTCGGTCAAGACACTCTCGGTTTTATTCACCGGAGCAAATCTGATGGTAGAGCATTTGGTAAGCAGGAAATGTACCTTGGTGGCAAGATCATCACCGCTTTTCTCCCGGATGAATCCGGTTAATTCATCATCCGAATGACCTGAAGGGGGGAACCCAATGGAGTCTGTGATATAATCGGATAGCGCCTGGTGGATGTAGGTATAGGGAGTCTTTAAATCATCAGTACTGACGCTCTGCCGGGCAGCCTTAAGACTTTGCCGGGATTTATTTAAAGCATTTTGTTTTCTGGAAAATGCCCCGTCATATTGAAGTTTATCCCGGTGGCTTTTTACCTGATAAGCACCGCCGAAGATAATTACCGGTAAGATCAGCCCCATCCAGAACCACCAATATTGATAAACTTGTTTTCGTTCGCCGGATGTCCACCTCACGATACCGGTAATTGGTGTAATATTAAATCGGCCGTCATGAACGAAACCAATTTGCGCATTTGGGTCACGGATAACATCAATAGACATTCCCGGCAACGTAACTGTTTCATATCGGCGCTGTACATCATCATAAATGGCAACTTCTGTTTCAGGGATATCATAACTGCCAACCCTTCGGGCAATAATTACATCCCGGAATACTTTTTTGCCGCTTACCCGGCCGCTTCTTGTATCCAGATCAGTGGTTTCCTGTGGGCGGTATACATCAAAATCAGAAGAGAAATTGTACGCAGGGCGAGTAACCAAAGAAATGTTGCCGTTCCCGGCGATTTCCGTGACAATTTCTACAGATTCGCCAAGTTTGATCTGTTGTTCGCTGAGAGATCTGCTCACGTTTAGATCACCAACTGCATTAATAAATAAACCATTCGGGGCATCCGGCAGATCCTGCACGTTTATGGTTAGCTCATCAGACTCCAGGTTCATAGTGCGCGTAGAGCTGCGGAATCCGCCAAAGAAATCCCGTGTATTCCCTCCACGCGTATTTTGACGGATGTTCGCCTGAATTTTATACGGTTGCAGCTTTAATTCTCCCTGTCTTGTAGGAAATAAAGCATGTTTTCTTAATACGGCTCTGCGATAACGAGTTCCATTGACCATTACATTTTCTGCCCGGGCAGAATGATTCTCATTTAGATCCTCCTGCCAAAATCCTTCGGTTACCCAACCCTGGCTGACCTGATACGAGGATAAATCCATTTCACGTTTAAAATAGATCACCAAATCAGCAATAAGTTGCTGGCCGCGAACGGGCGATTGGTCCGACACCTCCATTTCTAGAAAAACATCCGGTTGTTGGTCCATTGCTTGCTGGTCGGGCCGTTGCTGAGCATTTAATACAGTAATGGTGACGGGTTCAGTCTCATAGGTTTCTCCATTGATAACTACGGAAACGGGGGGTACCTGATGCACACCTTCATGTGTTGCTATAAGCTGCCATGTAAAGCTATAATTCATGGCAGACACTCCATTCATCATAGAATAACTAGTTGATGTGGAGGGATATGAAGAGGCATAGCGAAAGCCATCGACCTGTGGCATGTCAGGACGGGTAATATTTTGGGAATCGTTTGATTTTATTACAATACCTAAGGATACACGTTCACCCTCGTATACCTGAGATTCCGATAACGTGGTTTCAACCTGAACATTCTCATCCTGGGCAGATAAACTTACTGCAATGGAAAGGAATAACAAAAGTAGCCCATAAGACCTCATGCCATTACCAATCTTTTTCATGTTGCCCGGACGGTTCGATCTGGTTTTTCTGGAAATCCTTAAGCAGATCTTTCTCAATATTATCAAGTGCATTCAATATATCATCGGCCTGTTCGGGAGTCATATTTCCCTGTTGGGGCTGTTGCTGACTTTGCTGCTCTTGCTGCGGGTCCTGGTTTCCCTCCGAAGGCTGTTGTTGGGGATCTTGCTGCTGATCACCCTGCTGTTGATTTTCATCATTTGATGGTTCTGACTCGCCTTCACCCTCATCTTGCTTCTGATCCCGCTCTTGTTCCTCCTGCTCCTGTTTTTCTTCCTGCTCTTGCTGCTCCTGCTCATTCCGATAGGCGAGCTCATAATTATACCGGGCGTCTTCGTCATCAGGATTCTCACGAATTGCGTCACGATATTTTTTTAGTGCCTGATCCCACTCCTCCTGATTGCCGAACATATTCCCCAGGTTGTAATCTGCTTTAGCACGCTCTGCGGCATTGGGCTCCCGTTGCTTAAACTTTTCAAAAGTATTGGCTGCATCCTCATGCTTACCCTGCCGGGCAAAAGTATTTCCTAAATTAAATAATAGACGGGTATTATCAGGATCATTCTCAAGAGCATCCTGAAATTGCCGCTCAGCTTCAGCATAATTGCCCGCCTCATAATCACGGTTGGCCTGGCGTGCAGCATCCTGTGGAAGCAAGGTGGCGAGTAATAAGGTAAATAGGAGAAGCTTCATGCAATTACGAATTTAAAATAACGAATTACGAATTTCGGGCTACAAATATAAAATAACGTCTGAGGTCATTGGTAAATTACGAAATCGAAAGTTAAGATTATAAATCATGATCTCGAAAATAAGAATGCAAGTAAGAATTTTAATCTCCTAATTACAAATTACAAACACTAAATTATCAATTACGAATAAAAACATGCATGAAACTTCCGGTAAACAAGAAGTAATTCATATTCCTAATTCATATCCCTCTCCACGATTTCCATCGTTTCCTCATCGACGTCCATATTCGTAAATACATCACTTACATCATCATTTTCTTCAAGGAGCTCGATTAATTTGAAATTGGAAATAGCGGCATCAGCGTCTACTTTTGTTAGTGTAGTGGGGATGCGTTGTAGATTTGCTGATTGAATTTCATAACCCGCGGCTTCCAAGGCTTTTTTAACGGCAAAAAGATCTTCGCGTACTGTAACAACTTCGAGTACGTCACCTTCTTCCTTAATATCTTCGGCGCCCGCTTCTATAGCATCCAGCATAAGGGTCTCGGAGTCAATATTATTCGAGGGAATGGTTATGATACCCTTATGCTCAAACATGAATCCGACCGATCCGGTTGTCCCCAGATTCCCGCCTCGCTTTGAGAAGGCGTGTCTGACGTCACTCACCGTTCGTTTTTGGTTATCGGTGGTGCATTCAACAAAATAGGCGATTCCACCAGGGCCGTAGCCCTCATAGCTGATTTCTTCGTATGCCGCTCCACCGCCGTCCAGTTCGCCGGTACCTTTTTTAATAGCGCGCTCGATATTATCTTTAGGCATGTTCACACCTTTGGCGTTATCGATGGCCAGGGCCAATTGGGCATTGGATTCCGGGTCACCGCCGCCATCGCGTGCAGCAATATTGATTTCCTTGATAACCCGACTGAATACCTTAGACCGGGCTGCGTCTGTTGCGCCTTTTTTTCGTTTTATTTTCGACCACTTGGAATGTCCGGACATAAAGTTCTGTAACTTGTATTAAAAATTATCAATAAATTAAGATACGGTATACTGAGCAAAAAATTACATGACAGTCAGTATATGGCAATTATATTTTTCAATTTAGTAAATTTAGGATATCCTGTTTAGGGTGAATCTACAACGGTTTTAAAATGCAGAAAAATTATGATGTAATTATTATAGGAGCAGGTATTGTTGGCCTTTCTACAGCCTATAAAATTCTAAAGAAATATCCGAATTCAAAGGTTGCGGTTCTGGAAAAGGAGAAACGGGTAGCCACGCACCAGACCGGCAGGAATTCAGGAGTGATACATTCCGGGATATATTACAAGCCGGGTAGCTATAAGGCCAAAAATTGTATTTCCGGACGCCATCAATTGGTTGAATTTTGCAGGGAGCATGGGATAGGATATGACCTTTGCGGCAAATTAATTGTTGCTGTAAACGATTCCGAATCCGTACGTCTTGAATCAATTTTTCAGCGTGGATTGGAAAACCAAATTGAGGGCATAGAGAAAATTAATCAGGCTTCTTTGAGGGAAATTGAACCCCATACCAATGGAATCGAGGCCATTCATGTTCCCTGTGCCGGTATTGTTGATTTTGTAGGGGTGTGCGAAAAACTGCAGTCCCTGATTGTGGATATGGGGGGAGAGATTTGCCTGAATCAGGAAGTAAAGCAAATAACCGAATCGGGTGATGTTGCCGAAATCAACACTACAACCGGCAGCTTCAAAACGGATTACCTGATCAATTGCGCCGGTCTGTTTAGCGACCGCATTGCAGAAAAAGCCGGATTAAATCCGCCGGTACAAATAGTGCCTTTCCGGGGGGAATATTACAAGCTGCGAAAAGAGGCTGAAAAGCTGGTGAACGGACTTATTTACCCGTTACCCAATCCAGAGTTTCCTTTCCTGGGAGTGCACTTTACCCGAATGGTTTCCGGTGGGGTTGAATGCGGACCCAATGCTGTTTTCGCTTTCAAAAGGGAGGGATACAGTAAACTGTCTCTGCATCCCAAAGATTTGGTTCAGACGCTAAGCTACCCTGGCTTCTGGCGGATGGCTGGCCGGCACTGGCGTATGGGATTAGACGAAATACACCGATCTTTTTCAAAAAAAGCATTTCTCAATGAGCTCAAGAAGTTAATACCAGCCTTAACACTTGATGATATAGTATCCGCCCCATCGGGGGTTAGGGCTATGGCCCTTGATGTTAATGGAAATATTGTTGATGATTTCAGTTTTGTAAAACAAGGCAATCAAATTCATATTTTAAATGCTCCAAGTCCGGCAGCCACTGCCGGTCTTGCCCTCGGCGATGAAATACTGGAAAAAGCAGAAAGAGATTTTGAATGGTGAAATGATTCTTGGCTCAATTAAACTGTTGTCCGGCACGTCGGGCGGCGACAGTTTTGCTCTCAGCGATGAAATACTGGTAAGCGGTGATGAATTTATAAACAACTGAGTATTTAACTTCTCAGAATAAAAAGTTAAATTCTTTTGATTTTTTAAGTAATCTGGGATTACCTATTAATTATTAATGATTAAACTAAAGTAAAACAATTATGAAGAAACATTTGCTACCCCTAATCACTTTGGGCTGCTTTTTATTAAGTATCAATAATGCTGCCGCTCAAAATTTACCTAGCGAAAACGATAAAACATTTGAGGTAATGGTCAGCCCCTTTAGCTCATCGCCTATATCATTTGAACAATTCCGCTTCCGAACCTTTCAGAGCTCTGACAAAGCTTATCGTTTACGAGGTGATATAAACTATGATAGCAGTCGCCAGAGCGAAAACCAAAGTGATAGTGAGTTTGAGTTTACTATAGCTCCGGGTATTGAGTGGCATGCTTTCCGCTATGACCGTATATCCTTGTATTACGGTGGAGAATTAATGCTGAATTATGAAACAAGCCGCACTCAGGTTTCTGAGGACAGAACTGACAAAGAAGGATCATTCGGTGTGGGATTAAATGCAATAGCTGGTTTGGATGTGCATTTCTTGCAAAGGCTATATACGGGGATGGAGGTCGGTTATGGCCTTCAAATGCGTAGCTTCCTGGATTCAGAGATTGCTGGAAATACTGTCGAAAATGATAGACGAGAAATATCCCTTGGCACCTTTTACTTACCAAGGTTTAGGTTTGGTGTTACCTTTTAACATTTTTTTAGCAATTCGGCTACGGGGTATTGCTCGTAGCCGAACTTTTTCCAGAACTTTTATGTCCTTTCCAATAGTATTGTTAATGAATTTTTTAATTTTTCTTTAGCATTTAGTTCCTCGAATTTTTTAACTATTCCATAAAAATCATGGCACAGGTACACTTATTAAAGATTGCTCACGGACGCAGCGGTGACAAAGGCAGCAACAGCAATGTAGGTATAATCGCACGCCTTCCTGATGTTTATCCTTTTCTAAAAGAAACCTTAACTGCTGATCGGGTAAAGGAGCATATGAAATATGTGTGCAAGGGCAAAGTGGAACGGTTTGAGTTGCCTAACCTGGGCGCATTAAACTTTATTCTATATGATAGCCTCGGCGGCGGGGGCACGATTTCCCTCAAGCTGGATGCCCAGGGTAAGACACATGCCGCGCAAGTACTCAGAATGAAGATAGACGTGCCGGATGAGCTTCTTAAGCTTGTTGAAACGGTAGAATAACAAGTGTTCAAATGACTGAGAGTCTTTTGGCTACTTCTCGGGTCATTTACAATCAGCCACTATCTCCATTAGTTGATTCAGTGCTTTTATTTTATTAATTACATAGAAATAAATTATTAAAGAAAGCCCCCGGGAAATGAATGTTGTAGGCATATTATTGGCTTCCGCCTGTTTACTACTTATAGCTTATCGCTTTTATGGTAACTATATAGCCAGAAAGTTTCAAATTGATAACAAAAATACCACCCCGGCCCACAAACAAAAAGATGGTATTGATTATGAGCCCACTAAAAAATCAGTTGTGCTGGGCCACCATTTTGCATCGATTGCCGGTGCGGGGCCCATTGTAGGACCAATAATTGCCGTTTCTTTTGGATGGATCCCTGCCTTGATCTGGATTTTAATAGGGGGCATATTTTTTGGGGCTGTCCATGACTTGGCATCCATTATGGCCTCTCTGCGGCATAAAGGGAAATCTATTGGTGAAATCATACAGATTTATATTGGCGACTTTGGCAAAAAGCTGTTCCTAATATTTGCTTTTGCCACGCTATTATTAGTGATTGCTGTCTTTGCAGATATTGTTGCTAAAACCTTTCATGCGGTGCCGGCTGCAGCATCCTCTTCAGTGATGCTCATTGGGCTGGCACTATTATTTGGTTTTGTAATGAACCGAACCCGGCTTCCCTTTTGGGTGCTGACGGTGTTAGGCGTCAGTTCGATGTATGGTATGATTTTCCTCGGTGAGTATTTCCCCCTTCAATTTGAATACACTACCTGGATTGTAATATTGGGGGGATATATATTCTTCGCTGCCGTGACCCCGGTTACCGCTCTGCTTCAGCCCCGCGATTATTTGAGTTCGTTTTTGTTGTACGGAATGATGGGCCTGGGAATTATTGGGATATTATTTTCCAACCCTGAAATACAAATGGATTCCACTATTCATGTGAAAGTGGAAACGCTGGGTTATTTATTTCCGGTACTGTTTGTGACGATCGCCTGCGGGGCAATTTCCGGATTCCATTCTCTGGTTGCTTCGGGAACAACATCCAAACAAATCGACCGGGAGGATGATGCCCGTGTAATTGGTTTCGGTGGTATGCTTATTGAAACATTGCTGGCAGTGATTGCCGTTCTGGCCGTAGTAGTTATGAGCCGTGCCGACTTTGCCGGACGTCTAGGGGATATAGGCCCGGTCACTTTGTTTTCTGAGGGAATGGGTGGTTTTATGGCTTCTCTTGGCATACCGCTTGCCCTTGCAATATCCTTCGTTGCGCTCACAGTCTCAGCATTTGCCCTGACCTCTCTGGATACCTGTACACGTCTGGCCCGTTTTGCCATTCAGGAGTATTTCGAAGATTATGAAGAATCACCTTATTCAGGTCTTCTTCAAAATCGTTATGCCAGTACAGGTTTAGTGATCCTGTTCAGCGCCGCTTTATTATTGACCGGCCAGTTTGATGTGTTATGGCCCATCTTCGGCTCGGCAAATCAACTATTAGGTGCTTTAGCCTTACTGGCGGCAACGGTTTGGCTCGCAAAAAAAGGAGGTAATCCCATTTTTACGCTCATCCCCATGGTGTTTATGTTTGCGGTCACTCTCTTGTCCCTGTTCCTGTTTGCATGGTCTAACTTTCAAAACCAGGGCTATACTTTGGGAATTGTCGCAACCCTGCTATTCTTACTCGCCATTGTGCTAATCATAATGGCAAAAAACTCATTAAGCGAGTTCTACGGTAAGCAAAAAGTCCAGGCAAAATCCGAGGTGTTATAAATCATCTGAGAGCTGTATAGGTGGTTGAACTCTTACTTACCGTGGCATTGTTTGTATTTCTTCCCGGAGCCGCAGGGGCATGGGTCGTTTCTTCCAACGCGCTCTTCTACCTCTACGGGTTGTTTTTTTGCGCGCTGGCCACCAGTTGCGGCGGGCTGGCCTTCTTGGCCTCCGTTTTGTTGTCCGGCAAATTGGACGCCCATATTATCGGTCGAATCATGACGGGTTTTCAGTTTACTCATGTCCACTTTCTTCCCGGCCGGGTCTTTAGCCTGACGCATCTGATTCTGATTTACGCTGGCTTCCGGAACGGATTTCCAGACAAGGGAAACAACGTCCATGTTCATATCATCAATGAGATGGGTAAACATATTAAAAGCTTCACGCTTGTACTCCAGCAAAGGATCTTTCTGGCCAAAGGCCCGCAGCCCGATACCTTCTTTCAAAGTATCCAGATCACGAAGGTGTTCCATCCATTTTTCATCAATTACGGATAGTACTGAAGCTTTTTCAACGGCACGGACAATCTCGGCACCCTGGTTTTCAATAGCTTTTTGAACGTTTACAACAACGCGCATTCTTCGTACGCCATCGGTAAAGACAACCTGCACGGCGCTGGGCTTGTTCTCGGCTTCGTTTTCATCAATACGTTTTAATACTTCATAAAAAGGAGCCGCAACTCGTTTTTCTTTCTCGCGATAGGCATCAATGGCCCTTTCTACAAGCATATCTGCCAGCCCGTCCTCGTTCAGGGCCGACCATTTTTCGCGGTCGACCTCAACATCTACGGCAAACAAGCGTAGGATTTTCTCGTGGATGGCATCGTAGTTACCGTCGGTATAAAATTCAGCGACCACGGTTCCGATAGTATCATCAAGCATGTTCAGCAAGTCTCCGGTCAGGCCTACGCCCAGAAGCGCGTGCCTTCTTCGGGAGTATACCACAGATCGCTGGTTGTTCAGAACATCATCAAATTCAAGCTGTCGTTTCCTGATACTGAAGTTATTCTGCTCCACCTTGCTCTGGGCTTTTTCAAGCGATTTACTTACCCAGGGGTGCTGGATTACTTCACCTTCTTCAAACTTCAGGCGGTCCATTACATTGGCTACCCGCTCGGAGCCGAAAATGCGCATCAGGTCATCCTCCAGAGAAACAAAAAACTGGGACTCACCCGGATCACCCTGACGTCCGGCCCTACCGCGAAGCTGCAAATCAATTCTGCGCGATTCGTGACGTTCGGTTCCCACAATAGCGAGGCCTCCAAGTTCCTTCACGCCCTCACCGAGCTTGATATCCGTACCACGGCCCGCCATATTGGTGGCAATGGTTACGGCTCCGGGCTGACCGGCATTGGCTACAATTTCGCTTTCGCGATCGTGCTGTTTGGCGTTAAGGACATTGTGCGGAATCTTAGATCGCTTCAACATACGGGCAACTGTTTCAGATACTTCCACACTGGTGGTACCAACCAGAACAGGTTGGTTCTTCTCGTTGTACTCCTTAATCTTTTCGATAACAGCGTTGAACCGTTCCCGTTTGGTCCTATAAACCAGATCTTCGTGATCGAGACGCTGAATAGGTTCGTTGGTAGGAATTTCGTTTACTTCAAGCTTATAAATCTCGTGAAATTCACCTTCTTCCGTTACGGCCGTACCGGTCATGCCGGCAAGCTTATGGTACATACGGAAATAATTCTGAAGGGTTACCGAAGCATAGGTCTGGGTAGACGCTTCCACCTTCACATTTTCCTTGGCTTCTATAGCCTGGTGCAATCCATCTGAATAACGCCTGCCGGAAAGCACCCGGCCGGTGTGCTCATCAACAATCTGGACCTTGCCATCGGTGACAATATACTCATCATCGCGTTCAAACAATGTATAGGCCTTCAAAAGCTGATTGACCGAGTGGATACGTTCGCTGCGTTCCGAAAATTTCTGATAAACATCAGCCATCCGGTCACCCCGTTCTTTGCGAAGCTCTTCCTTTTTCTTCTCGACCTGCTCTTCTTTATATCCCTCGCTGAATTCCCCGTTGGATGTGATGTTATTTACTGCTTCGGATTCCTTAGCTTCGTATTCTTTCTCCATATTGGAGGTTTCCTCACCAAGGTCAGGGATCACGAAAAACTCAGGGTCTTCGTTCGATGGGGTGATTAACTCACGGCCCATCTCCGTCATTTCTATAGTATTTTGCTTAATATCGACAGCATAATACATCTCCTCATCCACGAGGTGCATGTTTTTTCCGCTGTCTTGCAGGTAAAAATATTCAGTTTGCTGGGTGAGCTTTTGAAACTGGGGCTCCTGCATCATTTTCAAATATTTGTTGCTCTTCGGGAACCCGCGGCGGGCCCGGAGCATGGCAAGGCCGGCTTCATCCTCTTTACCTTCAGCCAAAGCTTTTTCAGCCTGGTTCAGGAACTTGGCAATCAGTTTCTTTTGCTCGTTAACAAGGCGTTCAACTTTCGGTTTCAGCTCAGTATACTTCTGGGTCTGATTGTCTTGTGGTACCGGACCGGATATAATCAGCGGCGTCCGGGCCTCATCTATCAATACGGAATCGACCTCATCAATAATGGTATAATGATGGCCGCGCTGTACAAGCTGGTCTTTATTAATGACCATGTTGTCGCGCAAATAATCGAAACCAAATTCGTTGTTGGTCCCGTAGGTGATGTCGGCTTTGTAGGCGTTGCGCCGTTGCGGACTGTTGGGATCGTAGCGATCAACACAATCGACGCGAAGCCCGTGGAAATTGAAAATAGGCTCGTTCCATTCGGCATCCCGTTTGGCCAGGTAGTTGTTAACCGTAACAATGTGGACTCCACGATCGGCAAGGGCATTCAGGTAAGCCGGGAAAATGGCTACAAGGGTTTTACCTTCACCGGTCTTCATCTCCGAGATTTTACCCTGGTGAAGAACAATGGCGCCAAGCAACTGAACATCGTAAGGAATCATGTTCCATTGTGTGTCGGTTCCGGCAACATTCCAACTTTTGCCTACAAACCTGCGGCAGGTTTCTTTAAGCACAGCAAAAGCTTCGGGAAGAATATCTTCAAGGGTTTCTTCAAGAATCTCCAGCCATTCTTTGTCAAGCGATTCAAGTTCTTCGGCAAGATCGTACCGTTGCTCCATGGTCAGTTCATGCTCATCGCTGAACGTTTCAAGCTTTTTATTAATTTCGTCTTTGCGTTCCTGGGTCTCGCGGGTGGCTTCGGCAATTTCATCTTTAAAACTTTGGGTCTTCGCCTTAAGTTCATCGTCGGAGAGGGCTTTCATTTCCTCCTCGTAAGACAAAATGTCTTCAACAATGGGCTGTATCCGTTTCAGGTCCTTTTCGCTCTTGGATCCGAATAATTTAGTAAAGCTGTTTAGTAGTGTGTCTAACATGCGAAACGCAATTTTTGTTTAGTAAATTTAATCCTGTAAAATAAGAAGTAACGGCGTAGGGTAAAAGGATATTAGTAAATGCCTTTTTAATCACGGCGCGTCCGGGCTTAATTGCTATATTTGATCAATATCTATTGGATAATGCAGATTAACTCCTGATGGAACAATATAAGCTGAGGCTTTTGTTATAAAATATTTACGTATTAAAGTGAATTTAATTGTAAGGAAAAAGAGGATTTATGGCAAACACAACCCCTTAACACCGCCTGCCCAACTCCTACTGCCAGCCGGGCTTTTGTAGGAGTTGGTATAGACTTGGTCAGGAGTTGGTCTGGGGCGGTTCGGGAAAAAAGTAACCAAAATCTATAAGTTTAGCATTTTTAAAAAAAGGTTTTACCGATACACGTATTTAGGAATAAAATTATTAATCCTTATTGTTACTGTTACCGATTGAACTATACTTTTTCCAGACTAAAATTGTTATAATTGCTACATGATGAATTTTGTGTAACAATAATTAAGCAATATGGAAACGAAAAAAGATAAACCCGTAACATGGTTAAATATGCGCCTGACACCCAGGGAGAAGGCACGCATAATACGCTTGGCTCGTGGCAGAGGGTATACCACCAAAGGCTTTATACTTGATCTGGTAAACCAGGAAGAAGAGAAGCAGAACATAAGGTTGGAAGCTCAGCCCGGCTCTTTTTTGGACGGTATAGAAGATATAATAGGCTCGGCAAGCGGCCCGGGTGATCTTTCCACAAGCCCAGAACTGTTCGTCAAACATCCAGCTTAAAGCCACCTTTTCTAACCTGTGAGGCTGTATTAACGGAGACTTTTTTTTCCTTCGTCGTGGTACAGGCACTATTGCGCCCTTGTTAAAGCTGCTGGCATCTGACAGGCTTACTGTTGGCTTTTCCTATGACAATCATGCCGATGGCGTGCATAATCTCCTAGAGAAGTATGCCGACCGTCCGATATCCTTTGCCGATGCCTGCCTGGTTCGCATGGCCGAACTCACCCCGGAGGGTCGAGTCTTTACCCTGGACAATGACTTCGAAGTATATCGAAAAAATGGTAACCAGGTAATACAAACCCTAACGCCTTTTTAGTTTGCCTATTCACAATGAAATGAGCCTTTCTTTGTCAAATAGAACAAATTACCCGAGAATTCTGTAAGTTCGCCATATCTTTTAAAAATAGTTTCAACGCTATAGGCTTTTAGCTTATAGAATTATAATCCTTAATTAAGCCAACATGTGGAAAACAGGTAATCTTCTAACAATCTTTATTATTGCTGCTGTAGCTACAGCTCAATCTCAGGATCAAATACCCGATCCTGATCCATTGCGGTTTGAAGCGCAAATAAATGAATTTACTGCATGGGACGAAAAGAATGATTTTCCTGAAGAAGCTGTGCTGTTTGTGGGGAGTTCAAGCATAAGAATGTGGGAGACCGAACAAGCTTTTCCTGAAATGCCTGTAATCAACCGGGGATTTGGTGGCTCGCACATCTCTGATGTGGATTATTTTTATGAAAGGATTATTAAAAAATATAACCCTTCAATAATTGTATTTTATGCCGGAGAAAATGATGTTTCATCAGGAAAATCAGTACGGCGGGTACTTAATGATTATCAAAATATAACAAAACGCATTTTGGCTGATATCCCCCATACCAGGATATTGTTCATGTCAGTCAAGCAAAGTGGAAGCCGTGCAGACCAATGGACTGAAATGGACGTGTTTAATCAGTTGGTATTTGAATACAGCCGGTCTAGTGAGCAATTATTTTTTATAGATATGGCAACTCCCCTATTTAATAGCATAGATCGAGCTGACGATGAGCTTTTTTTGGATGACCGGCTTCACCTGAATAAAAAGGGGTATACGATTTGGAACCGGGTAATAAAACCAGACATTTATACTCTATTTGGCAAGCAGTAAAACAATAATTAGTAAAAGTTACTGTTTTCCCCATCATGTCAGGTTGCTTTATTTATAAGGAAGCTTCAATGTTTCCTAAAAAAGTCTTAATTTACGAGACTTTGTTAGACTCAATAGAAATTTATTTAAAGATTTAGATTCATTATGAAACGCACGTATCAACCAAGCAGGCGCAGCAGAAAAAACGAGCATGGGTTCCGTTCACGCATGGAAACGGCCAACGGACGTAAAGTGCTCAAGCGTAGACGAGCCAAAGGTCGGCAACAGTTGACCGTTAGTGATGAAAAGCACAGAAAATAAAGCTACCCAGCCTTTAAAGCTTCCCCGTTCTACAATATTACGCGGGAAAGATAACTTTCAAAGGCTATTTCGAAAAGGTTCTATATTAAACGAGCAACATGTTTCTTTGCGTTACGTCATATTCAGCGACGCTACTGAAAATAACCTCATTGGTTTCATTACGGGGCGACGCCTTGGAAAAGCGCATGAGAGGAATCTCGTGAGACGCCGCTTGAGAGAAGCATACCGTTTGAACCAACACATATTAGCAGACCATCTTGAGGCAGGAACCCCTGGTTATCATGCCGCTTTCATTGCAAAAACAAAACATGTTGATTTTGCAACCCTTCAGGAGGAGTGTGTGCGGTTGCTTAAGCGACTCTCGGCTAAATTAAATCAACACACCGTATGAAGTATATATTGATCGCACTAGTTCGCGCTTATCAACTTATGATTTCACCGTACTTCCCAACGAGCTGCCGGTATTACCCTTCCTGCAGCCAGTATGCTATTGACGCGTTAAAAGTTCATGGATTTTTTAAAGGCACCGCATTGGCGGCATGGCGAGTGCTGCGTTGCCACCCCTGGGCGGAAGGAGGAGAAGATCTCGTCCCGGAGAAACACCACTGTACAGTTTTTAGCAAGAAATAACTAAACGAATACCCTTTTAGGAGAACACAATTTGGATCGCAATACCGTAACCGGCTTTATACTTATATTTTTTCTATTTCTCGGCTGGATGTATTTCACCATGCCGGACCCCGCGGAACTCGAGCAGCAGCGTGCTCAACGTGAAGCGGAAGATGCTATCACCACTCAGGATGAAGGTATTACTGAGGAAGAACAGCTGGATTATGATGAGGCTCCGCAATCAGACCAGGCCGCCGAAGAGATGGGGGTGTTTCAAACCAGTATAACCGACACCACTGAATTTGTGGTTGAGACCCCGTTGTATCAGGGCCGTTTTACCAATAAAGGCGGCGGACCCTTTAGTATATCCCTTAAAGAACATAACACCTGGGATCAAGAGCCTGTCCAGCTGATAAGAGATACCACTCAATCAGCATATTCACTGGAATTTATATCTACTGAAAACTATAATATTGAGACCGACCGGCTGATGTTCCGGCAGCTTACCCCGGGCAATAGTCTTGAGATCGCTGAGGGCGATTCAGCATCACTGCAATACGCACTGGAGCTTAACGACGGCAGTCAGGTGATTTACACGTATACATTCTCAGGTGATAGTTATGAATTTCAGCTGGACCTGGAATTCCGGGGTGTGGAAAATTATATCAGCGGTGGGAATTATGAGCTGGCTTTTAAGCCGGGGTTAAACTTTACCGAGAAATCCAGAGAAGGAGAAGCTCAATACGCCTCTGCTTTTACGTATGCCGGTGGTGTGCTGGAAGATTATCAACCATCTGATGAGGGCCCTACTTCAACATCGATTACTGGAAATATAGACTGGGTTTCGTCCAAGACAAAGTTCTTTACGCAGATCATAAAGCCCGATCAGCCTACCGATGCTGCTTTCCTTATCGGAAGGCCCACAGAGGAAAACGATATTCGGCTGCATACTTTTTCAACCGGTTTGGAATCCACATTGGGAGGTGGGGATTTAGATGCCGGATATCGGTTGTATATGGGGCCGCTTGAGTACCAACAGCTTCGTAAGATTGATGAAGCTGCATATAATATGGTTGATACCGGTTTCGGTTTCATGAGCTGGTTCTCTGATCCTTTTGTGAAGTATGTGGTTCTATGGTTTTTTAGCTTTTTTGGCGGGATTGTTGGCAATGTTGGGGTGGTCATTATCCTGTTTGCCTTTGCAGTGAAGCTGGTTCTGTATCCGCTTACAAAGAAGAGTTTTGAGAGTATGGCGGCGATGAAGGAATTGCAGCCTGAAATGAAGACCATTCAGGAAAAATATAAGGATGATCCTCAGAAACAGCAGCAGGCTACGATGAAACTCTTTAAGACGGCTAAAGTGAATCCGCTGGGAAGCTGCCTGCCGAACTTGCTGCAAATGCCTATTCTTGTAACTTTCTGGCGCTTTTTCCAGAACTCCATTGAAATCAGGCAGGAATCCTTTCTTTGGGCGGCAGATCTTTCGTCACCCGATGTGATTTTGAATCTTCCTTTTACCATACCCTTTTTAGGGGATTTCATTGCCGGCTTTGTGATATTAATGGCGGGGTCTATGATGGTGCAAATGCAGGTTTCCGGACAGTCGAGCGCTTCGGGCAATCCGAGTATGAAAATGCTTCAGTATGTGTTGCCGTTTATGATGTTGTTCATTTTTAATGCGCTCTCTGCCGGTTTGAGCCTGTACTACCTGGTTTACAACACTCTTTCCATTGGTCAGCAACTGCTGATTAACAAGCAAATTGACCATGTGAAGATCATGGAGTCGGTAGACAAGAAAAAAGCCAAGGAAATGAAACGCGACCAGCTGTTAGAAAATAAGAAGAAAAAGAAAGCCGAGCAGAATAAAGGGGACTAACCCTTACCTTCGAGCCCTGAATTTTGAAGAGCTTTGCCTTAAACCACTATCCCCAAATCGTGCATCGCAGTGGCGAGAGGTGGTTGTGGAATCCTTTGGTGAGAAAGCCGTTTAAGAATTTGCCGGAAGAGAGGGTTCGCCTGCAAATCCTGGAATTTCTTTTGCATGAAGCGCGGTGGCCTGCCGCGCGTATAGGATGTGAGGCTGCTGTACGGGACAATGCCCAAACAGGCAATACATTAAGGGCTGATCTTGTTTGCTACGATCGCAATTTCAAACCCGCCATTCTTGTGGAATGCAAAGCCCCGGACATCCGCATTACCGGGAAAACTGCTTATCAGATTGCCGGCTACAATCGTACCGTGAAAGCCCCATTTCTTTATTTAACCAATGGGGTTAGAGATATGTTCTTTAAGATTGACGGAGAAACAGGAAATGCAGTTTTCGCCGATCCCGCAGAGATGTTTCCGGATATTAAAGAAGGTTCCGTTTCAAAACCTTTAAACTGGTTTGTGGAACGTGGCTTTGCCGGGGAAAAAACATCTCCCCCTATAAAGGATTGGCTGACACATGCGCTTCCGGAATTTGGAAAACTATCATCGGTTGAAACAAGGTATCTTGATTTGGGTGAAACTCCAGATGGAGAATCTATTGATAATTACTATAAAATAGTCAACATCAGTGATCCGAAAAAGCTTGCTATAGCCTTTAGAGCAACGCATCTGGGGGAGACAAAAATTAATGCTGTTTTAAATGAAAGCGGGACAAACAAAGGATTATTAGAAATTAATCTTGAATTGATACTAAAACAGCTACCTTACTCGGCAATTCATTATTATTCAAAAGGAACACGAAAAATTGATATGGCAGATTTGTTTGATTTCAGTACCTTTACTAAAGATCAAATACAAGAACTGCCAAGGCGTATTAACGAAAGGTTATCCGAAGAAAAATAACCGTAGTGAAGCCCAGCCGATTTTTGGTGTATTCCACGTTTAATAAATTGAATATTTTAAAAGCATTATAGCTATGCATCATCAGCATCGTGACAAATTAACGTCTCTACTCAGCGAGCACAAAAATTCTGTGGTATATATTCGTGGGGGCACATTAATGGGGCGTTATGACACGGATTTTGAATACCCCTTCCGCCAGGAATCGAACTTCCTTTACCTAAGTGGAATACAGGAGCCTGATTTCCAGTTGCTCATCCACCTTAACTCCGGCGACTACCACCTGTTCATCCCTAAGCGGGATGCGAATTTTGCCGTTTGGGCAGGTTTTATCAAAACTCCGGAAGAATACAAAGCTCAATATAAGCCTGATGTAGTTCATTATGATGAAGAACTGCTTTCGGTGCTTCAGAAAATGAATCCGGAAACGGTCTTTTGCCTGAATGGCGAACAAGCAGAGGCTATTGGCAAAGAGGGCTTTAAGACTGATGATAATTTACTTAAAGATGCCCTGGCTTACTGCAGGATCATCAAGACCGATTGGGAGATGGACCAGCTTCGAAAAGCTTCTGATGTGGCCAGTAAGGCCCATACTGAAGTGCTGGAGAACATAAAGCCCGAAATGAAAGAGTACGAGGTTAAGGCTTTGTATGAATATGTTACAACCTCCGAGGGGCTTGTTCACCACCCGTATAATGGGATTTATGCATCAGGGAAAAGCAGTGCTGTTTTGCATTATGTTGATAACCATCAGCAGCTTAATGAAGGTGACTTCTTTCTGATTGACGCGGGTGCTGAATATAATGGCTATGCCGCCGATATCACCAGAACGCATCCGGTGAGCGGTTCGTTTAAATCCGTTCAGCGGGATTTATACCACATCACGCTGCGCGCTCAAAATAATGCTTTGAATGCTATGAAGCCCGGTGTAAAGATGGAAGATCTTCACATGGACTCCTGCAGAGATATTACCACTGGTTTGCTGGATATGGGTTTGCTGACAGGCAATTTGGACGAGTTGATGGATAAAAATATTTTCTCTCTGTTCTTTCCTCACGGTTTGGGCCACCTGATGGGACTTGACACTCATGATGTAGGAGGTTATCCGAAAGGCGTGAAGAAAATTGATCGCCCGGGTGTTAAATACTTACGGGCGCGCATAACATTGGAACCGAGAATGGTGCTTACTGTTGAACCTGGATTATACATGATTCCTGCCTTGCTTAAACCGGCCTTTGAGAATCCGGAACAGTCGAAATACTTGAATATCCCGGCATTGGAAGAGCTGTTAAATCTGGGAGGCGTGAGAATCGAGGATAATGTTATCGTAACCGAACAGGGTATCGAAAACATGACAACGGTGCCGAAGTAAAGTTCAATTAGTACCAGAAGTTTTTGGCCAAAACAAAAATGCAATATATTTTATGAATAGCCTATTCAGGATAAATCATAAGGAAATTAGAAGTAGAATAAACTTACCCACTCAGAATTTTGTGTAATGTTAAATAAATTTCCGTTATTCCTGCTTTGTTATTTGGCTTTCCCTTTGCTACTGGTCGCCCAGGAGCTGGATTCGCTGCAACTGGAAACCATATTTCATGAGCCTTATCTAGCCGGTGTAAGACCTGAGTTTGTTACTTTTTCCCCTGATGAAAAGCGGGTTTACTTCAACTGGAATGATTCCAGCAAGACCCAAAGAAAGCAATACTCAGTAAATCTAAGCGGGGCTGATCTTAAAGAATACAAGGGTGAGGTATTTACCCAATCGCAACTCTCTCCCGACGGCAAGATGCTGGCCTTCAGTGAGGACAGAGATTTATGGATATCCGATACCGATGCCAGCAACAAACGTGAAATATTTTCTTCTCAATCTGACGATGTTAATCCGGTGTGGTCACCGGACAGCAAGAAACTGGCTTTTGTGCGCGAGGGGGATGTCTGGATCGCCAATGTGGATGAAACGGGCATGCGGCAGTTGACCAGGAAAAGCGACAAGGAATCCAACTATAGGATTCGTTATTGGACAGGTGATGGCAAATACCTGATCCTCACACAGTATGATTCTTCCAATTACTGGGATGTTTACTTTCCCGAATATGTTGACAAGTTTGTTACAGACGGCAAATCCAGAAGGGGTCAGGCTGAAATTACCGTCACGGTACTTGATGTTGATTCATTGAAAACCAGGGAACTGCTTAATGGGGTTGTTTATCTAAATGAGTTATCAATAAATAAAACCGGCAACTTACTGGCTATTGATTGTTTGGATAAATACATGAAGGAGAGGGAAATAACTGTATATGACCTCGAAAATAAAACAAGTAAGACCGTATTTGAAGATTCTACTGAAGGATGGATATATCCCCAGCGCAGCCGGATGGAATTTGCTCCCAATAGCGACAAGCTGTACATCACATCCGAGCGGGATGGATGGAGCCATATATACACCGTTAACCCATTTGAGGGAGGGCTGAAACAGCATACGAGCGGTGATTTTGAAGTTCCCTGGGCCGCATGGCAAGACGACGAGACCGTTATATTTGCCTCCACAGAAGTTGATCCTGGTGAGCGTCATATATATTCCCTTGTTTTGGAATCCGGCGAAATCACCCGCCTCACCAACGATGAAAGTTATCGCTATAATTTTAGTCTGAGTCCGAATAAACGATACCTGGTCTATTCCAAGACCTTTTGGAACCAACCTTATGACCTGAACATCCTGGACCTAAGCCTGCCCCGGCGAGGCGAGAGACAGCTTACCCATTCTGTGCCCGATCGTTTTAATACCATCAACTGGCAGACCCCCGAATATATCCGCTTCACCTCGCGGGACGGGGAAACACCGATTTCGATGAATGTATTAAAACCAGCGGATTTTGATCCCAACAAGGAATATCCAGTTGTTGTATTTGCTCATGGGGCCGGATCTTTACAAAATGTATTCAAAGGGTTTTCCAACAACTATTACCGCGAGTACATGTTTAATCAGATCCTCAACCAGCAGGGTTATGTTGTTGTGGATGTGGATTTTCGTCACAGTACCGGGTACGGACGCAATTTCCGGGAGGATGTAACCAACTGGATGGGCCATTATGAGACTCAAGATATTGAAGATGGACTAGACTACTTAAATGAAAATGGGGGGTATGTTGATCTTGAGAATGTGGGCATCTATGGGGGCAGCTACGGCGGGTTTATGGCATTGTATGCTGTTTCAGCATCCCCTGATCGTTTTCATGCTGCTGCGGCACTACGAACCGTAACCAACTGGGAAAACTATTACTATGCAAACCCCTGGTATACCGGAGCCCGCCTAGGCCATCCCAATAAAGACAGTGAGCACTACGACCGCAGCTCACCGCTTACCTATGCTGATTCTTTAAACCGTCCGGTATTGCTCCTGCACGGCTTAACAGATGATAATGTTGGTTTTCAAGATGCCATGCAGTATATAGACCGGCTGATTAAATCCGGTAACCGGGATATTGAGCTGATGGTTTACCCGTCGGAACGTCATGCTTTCCAAAACTCTAATGCCTGGCTGGACGAATATCAACGGATTTATAACTTCTTTGAGGAACATCTCAAAAAGAAAGAGGAAAAGGAAGCTTATATGGAGCCTGTAGAAGACATCTCTAACTAAGAGTATTTCCCCTTGGTTCGTTGCGATAAATAGCGTATAATTTTACAACCCAATTTTATGATTGTAGAGTGACAAAATAAGTTGTTTAATAGCCGTTTGCCTTATTACCTCAAATTTTATGTATTACCAGAAACCCGTAAAGATGCATCTGATAAAGGATCGCATAAAGGGGCTGTAAATATACTGGCGGTGATCTTTGCAGTGATCCTGTTGTTTCCTGATCCTACTGTATCGCAGAATCAGGGACCCGCTGATTTTTTGAAGAATCATCTGCTTCGCCCTCCTATGCAGATTTTTGAACCAAACGAAGATTATGAGGGGGATTCACAAAATTGGTCTAGCCTTGAACTGGATAACGGATTGCTTTTGATCGCCAACAATAACGGAATATTACAGTATGACGGGCGAGAATTCACAAGAATTGCAGCAGTAAATAAGTCTGTGCGGGATCTTACCAAAGACGAGGATGGGGATGTATATGTTTCAGGCATGAATTGTTTCGGGCGCCTGTATACCAATAAGAAAGGGGTATGGCAGTTCGAAGATCTGTGGGAGGCGATTCCGGAAGTGAAGGGGGATAACGTAGCCTGGGAAGTGGAGGCTTTTGAAGGTAAGGTTTATGTAAGGTTTAGCAATGGCGTAGTTCGCTATGATCAAGGAGAAGCAAATCTACTATTACAGGGAGAGAGCTATAATTCCGGTGATTACATGCGGTCTGATGATCATCTGTATGTTATAATAAATCATCAGGACCTGTATCAAATTATAAATGGTGAACTTGAATTCGCGTACAAGTTAAGTGAGTTACCCTCAAACAACGGCGAACCACTAGGAAAGGGAAAAGGAGAAAATGGAATTCCCGGGAACAAGGTCCTGATTAATTATTACAAGGATTTATTTCAGTTTGACCCGCAAACAAACTCTTTTCTCACGATTGATATGCCGGATATACTACATGATTTTGTCAATAATCATATGGGGTACAGTGCAATAATTCTAGAAAACGGATACCTTGCCGTAGGCAGTATAACCGGGGGGTTACTTATTCTGGATGAAAATTACAATCAGGTATTGCATTTGACGACCGAAGATGGCCTCCATTCGAATATCATTTTAAATTTACACGAAGACCCTGAAGGTGGTCTTTGGTTGCTAACCGATCATGGTATAGTGCGCCTGGATTTTTATTATCCCTATTGGCAAACCATAAAAAATCAATACATCAATGGTGCTGTACTTTCTATAAAGCCCTTTCAAGGGCAGCTATTCATTGGCACCAATCAGAGTGGATATATTGTAAAGGATGACGAAATTGTAACACCTTCGGATGATAAAAATATCGACAGTGTCTGGGAAATGGAAGAAATAGTGATGCCTGACGGTAAAGAGCATCTGATTCTTGTCGATAATGTTGAACTGGCATCGTATGAAGATAATGGGTTTTATGTACTTGATAGAAATACCAGTTATAATTTGAGGTCCGGTGAGATATGGGATTTGTTATATCACCCCGACTACCCCGGCTGGATATTTGGCGCTGAAAACGGTCATGTATTTCGCATTCGTCTGGATTATAATGATTCCGGACGTCTGGAGATCAAAGAGTATGACATCCTTCATGAGTTAAGCGGCATATTAAGGTTTCTGCGTTTTGATCGAAACGGCTCGTTATGGTTCGAAGAGGGGACGGGACAGGTAGTTCGATTGTATTTTGAAGATGGAATTGATGGGTTTTTCAAAGAGGCACCCGAGCCTCGGGTACAAAACTTTTCAGAGGGTAAAGAAGATATTCCTGAATTCATAAGTTATGCCCACAATAAGGATGACCTATACTTTTTGGGAAAAGGCGGTAGCACTGTATTTCAAATCAAACCAGAAAGCCAAACCGGGACAAGTGCCTATTTCAATGATGATTTTACCCAGTATGAGCTAGACCAGCCTATTCAAGGCTTTAGCACCCCCGTTGATTACGGTGACGAAGTTTTTTATACCACCCATAAAGATAGCATAGTTCGTTTACAGAAAAATGGTGAGCTCATAAAAGAAAACCTTGTAAATGTATACGGAGCGAAATACTCAAACGGCCATTTTGATGGGGAAAATCTGTATTTAGTTAGCGAGAAGGGAGTAATGGGGTATCGAAAAGAGCTGGCACCATATCATAAAACAGATCTGCCATACAAAGCTAGTATAAGTTCGGTTCATGTGGGAGGTGATTCTCTGCTAATAAATCCGATAACAGCTGAAAATGTTATTCCGCCAGCCATAGACTTTGCGGACAACCAGCTGCGATTCACATTTACACCGTCCAGTTATATTTTTGGGCCTGATAGAATAGAGTATCAGACAATGCTTGAACCATTTGATCAGGAATGGACATCATGGTCTGACCGATATATACGTGAATTTACGGCATTGCCTCCCGGTGATTATACATTTATGGTTCAGGCGCGAAATCCTTATGGTACTGTAAGTGAGCCTTCTAGATGGGATTTTACTATTATCACCCCCTGGTTCCGAACCTGGTGGGCAATCTTATTTTTTATATCGGGCTTCTTTGCAGTTTTATTTTTTATGGTATACCGTTATATCGGTTATAATAAGAAAATTACCATGCAACGCATTAAGGCTGAACAGGTAGAAAAGCTTGAACTTCTTGACAAAATGCGGACAAACCTGTTCATGAATATTTCCCATGAATTGCGTACCCCGCTTACTTTGGTTATGGGTCCTATCGAGCAACTAAAGTCGATATCCAAAAATCTGGGTTCGGAATGGGAGCGGCGAATCATGATGGCCAGCCGCAATGGCCGCCGTTTGCATCAACTGGTTGAACAGGTGTTGGATCTAACCCGTCTTGATTCTCAGAAGATGACTCTGAAGTTAGAAAGTGTGGAATTAAATTCATTCTTACGGCGCACCCTGGAATCATTTGAAAGCCTGTCGGATCGCAAGAAAATATCATTGAATGCGGAAATACCTACGAAAAAAATAATTATAGGAGTCGATATTGACAAGTTTGAGAAGATCATCGTCAATGTGATTTCCAACGCTATAAAATTTACTCCCATAAATGGTTCGGTCAGACTTGAATTGAAAGAGGGTGATAAAGATGTAGAAATACGTATATCAGATTCCGGCAAAGGCATTGAAGATAATAGGTTGCCTTATATTTTCGATAGGTTTAATACCACTGGCGATCAACTTACAGAAGGTGGAAAAGGCCTGGGCATAGGTCTGGCCATAACTAAGGAGTTTGTAGAGTTACATAACGGAACTATCACCGTTGAAAGTAAAATAAATAGAGGGACCATCTTTGTCATAACGCTTCCTGTAAAAGCGGCACTGGAAGGGAAGGAAACAGAGCCAACCGAAACAGGTGAACATGTGCTAATAGATGAACAAGAGCATCTTAATGCGCAAGTGGTAACGCAAAACGGCGAAAAAGGAATAACCATTCTGATTGTTGAAGATAATGATGATATGCGAACCTATATTTTTGATTTACTAAACGGTCATGGAAGGCGGATAGAAACAGCGGTAAATGGAGTTGAAGGCAAGAAAAAGCTTGCCCTGATCAAACCGGATCTGATTATATCCGATATTATGATGCCTGAGATGGATGGCCTGGCATTTGCCGATCATGTTCGTTCTGTACCGGAGTACCGGCAAACGCCGCTCATTATATTATCAGCAAAATCGGAAGTGGATGATCGCATAAAAGGATTTAATATTGGTGTTAATGAATATTTAACCAAACCATTTAACGCAGTAGAACTTACGGTTAGGGTTAATAATCTGATTAAATACAAAAGAGAGAGAGAAAAAGAAATATCTGCCGCCGGCGAAGTGGAAGAAGATGACAGCCATGAAACTGTTTTTATTAATCAGCTCAAACAATTTGTTGATGATAACATTACAGAAAAAGAAATAAGCACTGAAAGCCTGAGTGCCGCTGCCAACCTTAGCCGGCGTCAGCTTTACCGCCGCTTAAAATCAGCTACCGGCTTTACTCCTGCAGAATTTATAAGGGAAATTCGCCTTAAAAAAACTCTGCACATATTGGAACAAAAACAAAAGAAAACGGTTGCCGAGGTGGCGTATGCCGCCGGATTTTCAAACCCCGCTCATTTCTCCCGTTTGTTTAGAGATCGTTATGGTGTGCTCCCCAGTAAATATATTAACCGGGCATAACTAAGCCTGGTGAATTGATCGCGGATTCTTAAGTATTTACGACTCGGCGCCCCAGGTTATGATAACAGTGGATGATTAGTATCTAGTACTTATTATTTCATTATATATTTTATTCTCTTTGATTACGATTATTTAATCATATGGCAGACAGAGAATGCAAAAGTCACGGTCACTGAATTACCCTATACTTTGCTTTTATGAGCGGGCATAGTCGCTTTTAGGGTCTGTATACCTGCAAATGATAAAAATGGCACGTTTGGGAGATGGAAATGGCACGAATACGTGATCATTCTTTTTTATTATAGCTTTATTAATTAATTAAAAGTTATAATAAATAAAGTTTCATATTTGCATTCTAATGCGATATATAATGATTAACCGTAAAATTCCTTTAATTCTTGTACTGGTACTGATCTGCTTGGAGGTAACTGCCCAGAGCCGTATTAGCGGAACCGGTGTGCAGTTTGGAAGTATTATTGGACAGACAAATCTGCCTGATAATGAATATAACTTGTATGCCCGGGCCTTCATCAGGCAGGACTTTTCTATGGCCTTTCAGGGTGAGGCCAGTCTTGGGCTTGGTTTTATAAATGGCATTCAATACCAAACGCGTCTGGTCCCACTGGAGTACCGGCTTCATTACAAGCCGTATAAAGGCAGAAAGCTATGGGCTTTTAATAACATGAATTTTGAACCCTTCCTGTTCACAGGTTTCGGTGCTTTGTATTATTCGCCTGTTGAAGTCAGTGCCGGCGATGATCCGCTTACCGTAGAGGCTGGCCCTAGTCTTCCCGGCTCATCATATTGGGATCACAGCCGCGGTTTCACGGGGTTCATTCCAGTCGGGGGCGGTGTGGAGATTGATCTTGACCAGAACGCGCAGTTGGTGTTAACGGCCGGATATAACCAGTCGCTCTCGAATACCATGACGGGCCTCGAGTCGGGGTTCGCGAATGGGTATTGGGGATTAACAGCCGGTATAAAATTAAGCAGGCCTAAGCCTAAGAAAACCCGATTACCAGTTGTCGCTCGGGTTTACCAGCCGGACCTTCATGTCAGGCCGACTCTGGAAACGTTAAAGCCGGCAAGTTCGTCAATTGAATACTCTGAAACGGACCTGATATCAAGCATTGACCTTCGGGATATTTTGTTCCACACCCTGAGCGCAGAATTAATAAATGATTACCAGCCCGGACTCAATCGCATCCGGCGAATCCTCGAAAGGGATGAAAGCATCAGGCTGAAGGTCCATGGGCATACCGATAGTATTGGGGAGGACAGATTAAACAATACCTTGTCTGATGAAAGGGCCTGGACGGCAGGGCGGTTTTTTATAGAAAACGGCATCGACCCGGACCGCATTGAAACGTATGGCCATGGGCCGGATGATCCTGTGGCGGATAATGCAACAGAGGAAGGCCGCTCCCTAAACCGGCGGATTGAAATTGAGGCCTATAGAGCGGATTTGAATGATGAGGGACCGCTAAAGACCACGGCAAGAACCCTCCCGGCCGTAGAAAAGATGTCTTTGCTGGTTTCACCGGGAGCAATCAGATATGAATGGCTTACGAATAACTTTATCGACAATTCTGAGGATGAGATTGAAGCTCTCGCAGGAACGCTGCTGGAAAACCCGGACTGGGAAATTCTCATCGTCAGCAGTGTTAGTAAAATTAAAAGCCTTGCATCACAGCAATTCTTGTCTTCGGCAAGAGCAGAAAAGATACGTCGCGAGCTAATGCAATACGGAATTCCTTATGGTCAAATTCATACGGCCCGGTTTGATGAGGTGCCGGTATTTGACGGCAATCCGATAAGCTATATCAGCTTTATTCCTTATTCGAGTGACCAGCAAACAGCCATTATACGTATTCGATAATAAAATTGATGAAAACATTTTTACAAGCAAATAGTGGGCGGAAGTTTGGAATCGTTTCAATTCAAAAGCTTTTGGCTTTTATTGCTGTGGTATTGTTGTTGCCGGTAAGTTTCGCGACGGCACAGGATGCGGGGTTGATTTTTAAGCCTGCTGGTTCAGCCGAAGGCCGGTTGATCCTGGACCCTGGCAGCACAGGAAATGTTTTAGAGGGAGCTGGCGATTTTGTTATTCCATTTAGTCCGTTACCACATTTGCAGACAGAGCCGGAAGGTGATCCGAGCACAGGGGCATCAGGAGGACACACAGATTTGATATCGGGTACTGATGAAGGTTCTCCAACCTATATGTACTATGATATTGATAATGAAGCTGTGGTATTCAGGGTAAGATTGGGTAAATCTTCAAATGCTTCAAAAGGGTATTCCTTCCTTTTCAATACAGACACCGAAGAATTTGGACCCGGTGATTTTCTGTCTGATGATAATCCGGGTTTTCAGTATGAAGTTGCCCTGTTAACAGGTAGCGGTATAAAGTTGTTTAATCACATGACCGGCACAGAAGAATTATTGGAGGGTGCCGATGCCTACATGCAAAAGGCTGTAGCTGAAGATGGTGAAAATGTATTTTATGATTTTTATGTTCCTGTCGAAGAACTTAATGATTTTAATGATTTTAAGGTTGCATCAACTACTGTGACCAGTGCTAATAGCGGCGCTAGCGGCACATCCTCTGATATTTCAGGAATTGTGGATACGGACTATAACAGTCCAATCAGTGCCTTATTAGCTCTCGTAGAGTCTGCACCAGAGGTAACCTTGAACACCCTGGATGACATGGAAAATCTGGTACCAAGAACCCCATCCATATTTGGCCCTTTACTTGCAGAAGACAATGCCATTTCAGGAAGCAGCAGGGATATTGATAATGTGCGTATAGACGTATATGTAAATGGAGTAGTTCAAGAGTCAACAACTTCCTATGATGAAAATAATCAATGGAGCATTACCACCGATCTGGATGAAGGTGACCTTGTATATGCCAGGGCGGTCCGTAATGGAAATGAATCGGACCGCTCGACGACACAGATTGTTGGGTATGTTAATCAGTGTACGGTAGCTCCGGAAAATTTTAGCACAAGTGGTAATTTAATTACAGGATTTTTACCAGGAATTGAGGGTGTTGAGGATCAGGATAATGAAACTAATCTTATCTTGAGAGTATATGGCCCGGATGGTGATATTGTAATGAGCACTTCTGCCGATGATGCAGTAGAAGAAGTAGAGCTTAACTGGATTGAAGAAGATGATAAATTTGAACTTTCGGGAAGTGGTAATCCATTTAATCAACTTGCAGATTATTATGTGACGGCTCAGCTGGATGGCGAGTGCGAATCTACAGGAGGAGCGGGTGAGGGTACACAAACCGAAGCCCCTGAAATTACAACGGAGACCATTTTAGAATCAACTACTACTGTTGATGGTACAGCTGCAGCAGGTGCAACTGTTTATTTATATCAAGGCGCAGCTGAGATTGGAAGTGAAATAGCTGATGGATCCGGAAACTGGACAATTACTGTAGAGGAAAACACATTTATAGACAACAGCCAGATTACGGCCAGGGCACAGGCAGACGGTGAAATTTTGTCTGATAGATCAGACATAGTTTTTGTAGGGTCTGATCCTCCAGTTATTGAAACTACAACGGTCCCATTTATCGTAGGCACATATGCCCAAAATCAAAACGTAATCATTGAAGGATATTCATATGAGGCTGACGGTACTGAAATTAGAGTCTATGTGGATGGTAGTTTTGCTGATGATACAACTGTAGATTTGTTCGGAAACTGGCAATTAGATGGTGTAGACTTAACCGATGCCAATACCATAACAGCCACAGCAAATGCGGAAGGGAAACGGACGAGTGACTTTTCTGAAGAAGTTAATGTAAGCTCAGCAGAGGGAATAACAGAGGCTCCTGAAATATTTGGTGGTGACAGTGAAGTAGAACTTGGCTTTTCCCAAATTATTGGCACTAAGGGAGAGGGGACCATTCGTGTATATTTGAATGAATCTGAATTAGCTTCAGCTGGTTCATTCCCCGTGACGGTATCTGAGGATGACATTAATGAAGGTGACGAAATATACGCGACAAATCAGGCAACCGAGGACCTGGAAAGCGAACCTTCCAATACCGTAATGGTGGTCAGAAACCCTAATGATATTTTTTACATTGGGGTCAGTGGGGTTGATCCTGATCCGGTAAGCGGGGGTGGAGGCAGGACTTCTGAATTTACGTTTTCTGTATTGAATGGCACCTTCGAAGATGCCGACGGTGTTGATGTTGACTTTGAAGTTGTTGACGGAGATGGCGTGCTTTCTTCTACTTCGGGAACGACTTCTGAGGGGGATGTATCGGTAACCTATACAACGAATGCTGCTGATGATGAATCTACCGTCAGGGTTCGCGCTGATGTTGTGGTTGACGATGATATTATTGATTCAGCTACCGCCTCTTTAGAGGTGGGTGAGGCAGTGGTAGCGGGTGCTGCTGATGAATCTGAGAGTGAAATTGTAGCTGAACCGGGACAGATTATTGCCGACGGTAATGCGACAAGTATAATTAAGGTGACGGTTAAAGATGGAGATGGAAATATTCGTTTCGCGGGCGATGACGATGTTTTTCTGACGACGACTACGGGTACATTAAGCGAGGTTACGGATAACGGGGACGGAACGTATACAGCTACGCTGACCAGTTCGACAGATGTAGAAACGGCCACGGTGACGGGCTATTTGGGTACGGAGGATAACGACCCAGAGATCGGTACGGCCACCGTAGAGTTTGCGGCCGGGGATCTGGATAACTTCCTTATTGAGACGACTGAAGAGGGAGACATAAACGATCAAACAGCAGGCGAAACATTTAATATTCGTATAACAGCCCGTGACGCCAATAATCATACGGTAATCAGCTTTGACAAAACAGTTAGTCTGAGTCTGAATGAGGGTAATTTTGAAATCGGAGGTGAAGCAACCGGTACATTTGACCAAGGGGTATTGGAGAGTCACGAAGTTCGCATTGACAGTGCCGGCACAGGTTACAGAATTAGGGCAACCGAGACGGATAATGAGCCTACAGGCGACTCGAATAGCTTTGATGTGGTATCGAATACGGCCACACAGCTTGTAATTACAGAGCAACCTTCAGGCGGTGAGGGTTTGAATGACGGCAGTCCGGCAGAAATCGGCATGATAATTCTGAAAACGCTGGATGATTTTGAAAACCATTCAGTAGTAGGTCTTTCCGTTCCGCAGAAGGTGACGGTTTCATTGTTGAATGATGCCTCAGGGGAGGATGATGCAAGTCTGAACGAAACACTAACGCATGATATTAAAAGCGGAACGGCCACATTTGGTGATCTGACTTTGAATCGTGACGGGGAAGGCTTTTCATTGCGATTTACCTCTGCAGGGCCACCGGAATTAAATACTATTGATTCCGATCCATTTAATATGACGGGAGTGCAGGATGCCTCCGGGTTTGATGCTGCTTTAGTCCAGGAGGATGAGAAGACAGCAGGCGAGAGCTTTAGTCTGGGGATTACGGAGGCTCGTGGTGTAGATGGAGACCGTTTTTCCGATGATGTAAACGTGAAGGTGATCAATGAAGAAGAGGAGCCGGAAGAAGTGCATAATGGGACGGTGTCGTTCACAGACGGTGCTGCTGAAGTACAGGTGACATTGACCAAAGCTGGAAACCATACATTAACAGTAGATGTGGCCGGAGTGACGGGAAATGAAACAGTAGAAGTGACGGTAGAAGCTGCTGAAATCAGTGACAGCGAATCAAGTGTAGAGGTGGATCCTGATGAGCTGACAGTCGGCGGGGAGTCTGTCGTTACCATTACGCTCAGAGATGGTAATGGTAACCTGATTACCGGGATCAACGAAGAAGATTTTGAGATTACGCTCAGCGGCAATGATGCTACTCTGGCAGAGGATTCATTTACGGATGCGGGCGAGGGTGAATACACCTTTGAGGTGACGAACAACAAGGCTGAACAAATAACCGTAAGCGTGGAAGCGGATGGGGTATTTTTGGACGATGAGCCTGTGATAACCTTTACCCCGGGCGACGGTATAGCATTGAAAACGACGGCGGTTGTGCCAGACGGCACGGCGGGCGAAGAGACGGAAATCACCATTACGGTGCTTGACGCAGAAGATAATCCGGTGCCGGGAGCCGAAGATGATTTGGATATCGGTGTAAGCGATGGCTCGGCGAATGAGGGAGCGACATTCAGCGAGATCACCGACAACGGCGACGGCACCTATACCGTAAGTTACACACCGACAACTGCGGGCGATGATGAAATTACGGTAGAGCTGGGTGAAGGGGGCATTGATGATTCCCCCTTCACCAGTACGGTAAGCGCCGGGGCGGTTTTCTCCTTCACCGCAAGCAATCCTGATCCCATTAATCAGGGACAAGCACTGCGGGTAGAATTAAATAATCTCGTAGATGCTGAAGGGAACACTGCTGACGGCGAACATGATGTAGTCGTGAGGCTGGATAATCTGGACGGCTATGACGAGGGAGATAAGACTTTTGAGGATGTGGAGTTTACCGGTGGCAACGCAATTTTAGAGGTGTTTACGGGAGGAGAAACGTCCGGCCTGGATGCTCAGGCAAATGTGGAGCTGACTGCAGAGATCGGCGATGCCGACGACGCCTTTACGGTCACGGTGAATGATGCTTTAGCGGCTGAAGATGGCGGTGAGGCGATTGAAGATATCACGCTGAACGTAGGCCAGGATGTGGTGGCCTCACCGGACCTGAACGATGTGTTTGCCGGCGGCACGACGCCCTACACCTACAGCGTGACCAGTGCTGACGAAGCTCTTGTGACAGCAGCGATCGACGGCGACGAATTGACGGTGAGCGGGGTGGCGGCCGGCAGTGCGGAAATCACGGTAACGATCAGCGATGATACGGGCGCCGAAGTGGAACAGAGCTTTACGGTCACGGTGAAACCAACCATACCTACCATTGCAACACCTGGTGACAACAGTTTTGTTAATCAGGAACAGGCAGATGAATTAACCGTATCAGGTACAGCAGAAGGATCAGATAATGTACGCATCACCATCTCTGATGGAGACAATAATACGGAAGAAGAAACGGTGCCGGTAACAGACGGTGATTATGGAACTGATTTTGATGTAAGCGGCCTTGTTGACGGTGAGTTGACAATTGAAGTTGTTGGAATCGCGGCCGGTGATAACGAGTCCGGCCCGGCTGATATATCGGTTACAAAAGATACCTCAGTACCCGCCTTGGCCGTCGATGATCAAACCACCAACGACACCACCCCATTAATAACAGGAACCAGTGATCAGGCGGAAGGCACCGAAGTAACGGTAACGGTTGATGATGAAGAATATACTGCTGAAGTGGATGCAGACGGCAACTGGTCTATGGAAGTTACCGATGAATTAAATGACGGTGAGTATGTCACCGAGGCCAGCATTACCGATGAGGCCGGCAATACCACTGCTGATACGGCTACAATTACCATCGATACTGTTGATCCTGTACTTACGGTTAATGACCTTATTACAAACGATACCACCCCAACGATTACCGGAACTAGTGACCAGGCGGAAGGCACCGAAGTAACGGTAACGGTTGACGGACAGGATTACACCGTCGAAGTGGATGCTAATGGCGACTGGTCTGCCCTGGTCACTGAACAACTTGCAGATGGAGATTACACCGTTGAAAGTTCCATCACTGACGATGTCGGAAACACGACGACGGAAACGGCTACGATTACGATTGATACAGAAAACCCTTTATTAACTATAACCGACCAGATCACAAACAACGCCACCCCAACGATTACTGGAACCAGCGATCAGCCGGAAGGCAGCGAAGTAACGGTAACGGTTAATGAGCAAGATTACATCGCTGAAGTGGACTCCGACGGCAATTGGGCGATTACAATTACAACTGCATTGGATGACGGTGAATATGCCATCGAAGCCAGCGTTACCGACGAGGCCGGTAATACGACGATAGCGCCTGCTGATGTGACGATCGATACAAATGAACCTGCCCTGACGGTCAATGACCTTACGACCAACGATACCACCCCAACAATTACTGGAACCAGTGATCAGCCGGAAGGCACCGAAGTAACGGTAACGGTTGATGATGAAGAATATACTGCTGAAGTGGATGCAGACGGCAACTGGGCGATTAACATTACTACAACATTGGATGACGGCAAATATATTGTAGAGGTCACTATTACCGACGATGCCGGCAATACCACGACGGATACGGCCGATTTAATTATCGACACAACAGAACCCGTACTTACGGTCACTGACCAGACGACCAATAACACGACCCCAATGATCACCGGAACCAGTGACCAGGCAGAAGGCACTGAAGTAATGGTAACGGTTGATGATGGGGATTATACCGCTGAGGTGGACTCCGAGGGCAACTGGTCTGCTCTGGTCACCGAGCAATTAGCAGATAGTGAGTATTCCGTTGAGGGTTCCATTATTGATGAGGCTGGAAACACGACGATGGAAACGGGCGAACTAATTATAGATACAACAGAACCCGCACTTACGGCAACTGATCAGACAACAAATAATACCACTCCGACCATCACCGGAACCAGTGACCAGTTGGGCGGTATTGTTGGTGTAACGATCGATGAGCAAACCTATACGGGCATGGTAGCCGAAAACGGAACCTGGTCTGTGGAAGTTACCGAAGAACTCAATGACAGTGAGTACATGGCAGAAGCCACCATCACTGATGAGGCCAGCAATACGACAACGGATACCGCTACGATTACTGTCGACACTGAGGAGCCTTTATTATCTGTAAACGACCAGATCACAAAAGGTGCCACCCCGACAATCACCGGAACCAGCGATCAGGCGGAAGGCGCCGAAGTAACGGTAACAGTTAATGGTGAAGATTACAGCGCTGAAGTAGATGCCGACGGCAATTGGTCAGTGGAAGTTACCGAAGAACTAAATGACGGTGAATTTACTACCGAAGCCACCATCACAGACGAGGCGGGCAATACGACTACAGAGTCCGCTGATTTGATTATAAATACCACCAATCCTGTTATCAATGCCATTGCCCTTGCAGAAAACACAGAAGAAGATGCGGAATACGTTGAATTTGAAGTCACATTCTCTCAAAAGATAGACGGTTTTAACCTTGATGAGTTTTTGTTGACCATGACCGGCAATGCCCAGGGGAACCTCTCCGGGTTCTCAGGCGAGGGAAATATATATACGGTATCAATAGATAGTATTGACGGCCTGGGCAGCCTTCGTCTTGATTTTGTTTATGATGATAATTCAGGTATTGTTGATTTGGCAGGTAACAGCATCAAACAAGGTTTTACTGGCGGTGATATTCATACAGTCAGTAGTATAGGAAATATTGAAATGGCGAACTCCACTGTTGAGGTAAACCCGTCAACTCTTTCCGTGAAGCAAGCTGTTACGGTAACTATAAATCTTCGTGACGCCAATAAAAATCCTGTTAGTGGATTAACTTACAGCGAGTTTGCTCTGAAATTCAATGAGGCTGATGCGAAAACTGTTGAAGATAGTTTTGAGGAAATTGAAGCCGGTGTCTATGCAGTTGATGTTACAAATGAAAATGTGGAAGTGGTTACTATAACAACAACTGTATTCGATGTTGAACTGGATAATCAACCTGAAGTTACCTTCACGGCGGGTAATGCAGATGCTTTTGTAATAGTATCCGGTGACAAACAAACCCAGCCCACCCTCAGTACTTTGGAAGACTCGCTGGTAGTGGGCATAAGTGATCAGTTCGGCAATCCTGTTGAGGGTGAACGGATAGTCTTTACCCTGGAAACCAGCCCGGAATTCTCCTGGGGCAGCTCGTTTTCCAGGGATACGGTTTTATCGAATAGCTCTGGTTTAGGTACAACGGCATTCAGGCTGGGCGATGAAGGTGGCGAGTACCAAATTGCCGCTTATGCTGTAGAATATCCAAATCTGGATACGCTTGTATTTACAGCATCAGCTAATGCGACGCGACCTGATCCATCAGTAATTGATACTGTTAATACGGTGGTTTTTAATGGGGACATGAACACCTTTATGTTTGCAGAACCAAGTGAGACTTTAAACGATCTACAAAGTTTTGCTGCAGAGATTTGGGTGCTCCCGAATGAGCTTGCCGAAAATTACGTGCTGTTTGATAAAGAAGGTGATAATGATGCAGATAAGCAGTTTAAAATCTGGGGTGAAGACAATAAGATATTCGCAAGAATTAACTTTGAAAATGGTTCATCAACAACGTTATCTGCCGACAATATTTTTGAAACGGAAGCTCAGGAAAAGCAACTGGCAATGAAAGGTTCAGAAAGTATCGAGCTGCTGAATAGCATAGAAGAGAAATATAAATGGACCCATTTGACATTTTCAGTAAATGATGATGAAAAAAGAGCTGATCTATATAAAAATGGTTACCGGATTGATGCTGTCAATTTTGAAGGCGATGTAAATACAGGTAATGCTGAACTTGAAATGGGGCGGGGTTATAACGGTGAAATTCATGAGGTTCGAGTCTGGAATGCAGCTATAAACCGATCACAAGTTCAGTCCCAAATGACCCAAATACTGACAGGGACAGAAGATAACCTTGTATTCTATCATACCTTTGATGATAATGGCAACACAGCAAGCGATATTACCGGTAATGCCAACAATCTGCACCTGGGAGAAGATGTGGAGCGGCAGTTTAGTATACGCGGCATACCAAACATTGAAATGTCTGAAAATGATGAATATATCATGACCTTTAAAGGCCTTGATGAATATGGTAACAAGTTAAAATCACATATCACCAGGTTGCCTTCTAATGGGAAACTTTATCAGATAAAAACAGGCGGTACTGAAAGAGGTGATGAAATTACAAGTATACCTGCTGAATTAACAGATATTGAAAACAGGGCACTGTATGTTCCAAATCCATACTATAATGGAACTGACGAGCTTGTGTTTCTTCTTGAGGATATATATGGGAATGATGCATCAGCACCACGTCAAATTTTAATACATGAGGTTCATCATACCCCGGATCTAAACTTTGCAAGTCTGGCTGTTGAACACCGATTTATAAGCTTTGATCAAAGGGACACTCTTTCCATTAATCTAAACGATTATGTAAATGATCCTGACCTTGAGAATGATCCGGCGAAAATGAGTTGGGGAGCTAAGGTTTTAACAGATCAGTTGAATCCAAAAATAACAAGTGAGACTGCTGCAAACGAAAAAGAAAGCAACAATGTAAGCGATAGTATTTCAGAAACTGAAAGGAGTATACGAGAAACCGACACTGCAAAACTACAAGTACATTCTGTGAATGAAACGTCTGACAACCCGGAATTTTCTTATGGCACGAACGGTGATAACAGTCCCGGTCAATATACCCTAACCCAACAAAATGCTGAAACCGGCCAGAAAGACAGCTTGATTATCAGCATTAATAATAATACCAAGGTTGCAACATTAACCTCTACAAGAAATTTTGATGCCGAAAATCTTCCAGTATTGTTTACAGTAACTGATCCTACCGATTTATCGGACACAGATACATTATTTGTAACCGTACATCCGGTGTATGACCCTCCAACCAGATTTGCCCAATTGTTCCCAATAGAAGGTGACTCAATTTTTGTGAAAGAAACAGGCAACAAACAAATAACATTTGATTGGGAGCCGAGCATTAGTGAAGAAGGCAAGAGTATCCATTATACGTTCTCCTTATGGAATGATAAAGGTGAACAAGAAAGCTATTCAAGCATATCCGATACAATGCTGACTCTGAATATGAATAAAACCATGCTTGAATTCGACAATAGCTATACCTGGCTTGTTGAAGCTTCCGATGGAATTGATACCACACAAAGCATGAATCAAAAGCACTTTCATGTAGTCAAGGAAATGCCGATGATCTACTCCCTGCTCCCGAACTATCCTAATCCGTTCAATCCCGAAACTACAATAACCTATTATGTGCCTGTGGAATCAGATGTTCGTATTACCATTTATGATATACTGGGCAGAGAAGTCCAGCAACTGGTAAATCAAAATGGCCATCAGGGTGGCCATTTTGAGACTGTCTGGGATGCGCGAAGTCTGGCAAGTGGCACTTATATATACAGAATGGAAGCAGCCAGCGTAAATGGTGAACACCAATTTGTAAACACCAAGAAAATGTTGCTGGTTAAGTAATGAGGCAGCCTCCAGCTTGGAATTGCGGTTTATCGCCTGCAAATCAAATATAATGCTACTCGTACAGATCGTCTATATCAGCGGCGTGGAGATCAATGAGATACTCGCTGATCTTTTGGGTTACCACCTTAAAATACTCCTGCCCTTTATCGGGTGTTGATGCGGCGGGGTTGCCTATACCGGTATCGTCGGAAGCTTCCTCCCAATCGCGTTGAGCCCAGGCCAGCCCTTCACGAAGTCCTTTAATGGTAAATTTGCGCTCTCTGCCGTCGCCGGCTTCTGCCAGTGGCTGTACCAGCTTAGGTGATATATGCATCATCAAACTGGTTTCCATTTCTCCGGCATGATCACCCGGCTCATCAAAAATGTCTTTTTGATCTCCAATCTTGAACCAATTTATGGTGCTGAGAAAGACATCAAACCGAGGCTGCAGCTCCCGTATCATCTGCTTAAAATCATTACCACCATGGCCGTTAATTATTACCAGCTTGTGTATTCCCTGCTGCTCCAGGGAGTCCACAATATCTTCAAGAACAGAGAGCTGGGTGCTGGGGTTCATGTTGATATCAAATTTAATCTCAAGCTGACCGGTATTAACACCGAAAGGGACCGTAGGCAAAACAATTACCTTGGCGCCTTCATCCCAGGCTAGCCGGGCGGATTCTGCTGCAATATGATCACACTGAATATTATCAGTTGCATACGGCAGGTGGTAATTATGCGCTTCAGTAGCGCCCCACGGAAGAATGGCAACTTCATAATCAGTATCCTCTATAGTTTTCCAGTTCGTTTCGGCAAGAATGTAAGGACGTGCCATATTTAAGTAGGTGATCTTGGTGGACACTTGATATTCCGATTGAGTTTAATAATTGCACAACATTTGTTTAATGAAACTTATAGAGCAGCCTCTACTCCTATCGCTTTTTTCACCGCGGAAATTATTCCGTCGGCATCCAGCCCTGTTTCTTTATGAAGTTCTTCTTGAGTGCCGTGCTCAATAATCTGATCAGGTACACCCAGAATGGAAAACTTCGGCCGTATATCTTTTTCCGAAGTATATTCAGCTACAGCCGAGCCAAACCCTCCATGCCGGGTACCATCTTCAATAGTGATAATATGAGTGTATTTATGTGTTATCTGATCGATCAACTCGGTATCAAGGGGCTTAACAAAGCGCATATTGTAATGCCCCACGTTTATACCCTCTTCGGCTAAACTATCCGCGGCCTGAATAGCATACTTGCCTATTGTGCCATAACTTAATATAGCCACATCATCGCCTTCCCGAAGACATTCGCCTTTTCCGATCTCCATAGTTTTAAAGTCTTTGGGCAATGGCAGGCCTACTGCTGAGCCTCTCGGGTAACGGATGGCAAATGCCTGATCCGAATAATTGGAGGCGGTGAACATAAGATCCCTCAGCTCAACCTCATTCATCGGCGCAGAAACGACTATATTGGGTATGCAGCGAAAATATGCTATATCAAAAAGACCATGATGGGTTGGCCCATCGGCGCCTGCGAGACCGGCACGATCCATACAAAATATCACCGGAAGTTTCTGGATAGCCACGTCATGAATAATCTGATCGTAGCCGCGCTGCAAAAAGGTTGAATAAATAGCCACAAAAGGTTTAATCCCTTTGGTGGCCATACCTGCGGCATAAGTTACCGCATGTTGTTCGGCGATACCCACGTCAAAAGTTCTCTCAGGAAGTTCTTTCATCACTTTGGCCATCCCCGTCCCGCTTGGCATAGCAGCGGTAATTCCAACAATTTTCTCATCCCGATTGGCAAGCTCAATGAGAGTATCGGCAAAAATATCCTGATACTTAGGAGCTGGCTTGATCTTGGGCTTTATGGCCAGGGATTCTCCAGTAACTTTATCGAAGGGGCTGCCCTGAGCATGCCATTTCACCTGGTCTCTTTCTGCCGGGGCAAATCCTTTGCCTTTTATAGTGACAACATGAAGCAGCTTCGGACCCTTAATATTTCTTAGATTGTTAAGCTGACGAGCCAGGCTTTTTACATTATGTCCGTCAACAGGGCCATAATATTTAAAGCCCAGGGCACGGAAAAATGAACCTGGAGTTAATGCGGTAGTCAAGGCTGATTCCAGCTTTGACGCCATCTTACGCATTTTATCACCGGCCCCCTTAAAATACCCGAGCATATCATAGACTTCATCCCGGAACTTATTAAATGCCTGATGCGTAGTAAGGTCGGCTAAATATTCTTTAAGAGCGCCAACATTGGGATCAATTGAAATGGCATTATCATTTAAAATAATCAGGATATCACTGTCCAGGTCACCGCCGTTGTTGAGACCTTCGAAAGCAAGCCCGGCGCTCATGGCCCCGTCACCAATTACAGATACAACCTTTTCATCGGTTTTATTCAGATCTCTGGCGACGGCCATCCCTATTCCCGCTGAAATGGATGTGCTGGAATGGCCTACTCCAAAGGTGTCAAAAGGGCTTTCGGTACGTTTGGGAAATCCTGACATCCCTTTGTAGATCCGGTTGGTCGGAAATTGTTCTCTGCGGCCAGTGATCATCTTGTGGCCGTATGCCTGATGACCTACATCCCAAAGGAGCTGGTCTTTTGGAGTACGATAGACATGATGCAGAGCTATTGTAAGCTCAACGACACCCAAACTAGCCCCGAAATGTCCGCCGTATATTGATACCGTGTCAATGATATAGTCCCGTAACTCCTGGCAGACATCCGGCAGCTGTTCAATGCTCAGCTTTCTCAGATCTTCAGGTGTGTTGATACCAGCCAGTAAGGGACCGGGTTTTATTTGAGTAAAAGACATTACTTGGTGTTTTTTTTATTTACCTGCTCGATTCTCAAATCCGCATCATCAAGAGTAGTTGAACATAATTTAGATAATTTCATACCCTCTTCAAACAGTGATATGGAATCTTCTAAAGTAACATCGTCTGACTCAAGCTTTTCGACTATGGTGGTTAGCTTGGTCAAAGCATGTTCAAAGCTTAATCGTTCCATTTCGTGGTCAGTCATGATTGAAAATGTGGTGTATCAAAATGTTAATTATCAAATCTATAACTAATAATTAAAGAGTTTAGCTTATCAGTATAATAAATCTTTAACAAAATGGTGAAAGTAATTAACAGTTAGATGTCATTTGGTGCCTATTTGCTTATGTTGTGGCGATTTAAAAAAAGATATACGGGCCAGGTGTATCTAAAAAAAGATAGCCCGTATAGTCAATACAACATTATAAAATAGGATTTTAAAATAGAGAATGTACAATCGCAAACATGTTTTCATCGCCGCTTGTTTGGGGATGCTGGTTTATGGCACCATTATGTCAGTTCTGGGAGCTGTCTTACCCTCAGTAATCACAAAATTTGGGTTAAATAAAGTCGATGCTGGTTCCCTGTTTCTTCTGATGACTTTGGGTATTCTAATCGGATCCTTGATCTTCGGCCCCATTGTTGACAGGTTTGGTTACAAAGGCATATTAATAGGTTCTACGGTTATTGTATTTTTAGGCTTCTTCGGCATTTCTCAGGCGCCATCCCTGCTGTGGATCCGTACTTCTTTGTTGGTCATTGGTTTTGCAGGGGGAATGCTCAACGGTGGAACCAACACCATTGTATCAGATATCAGTACCGGCAGCCGTGGATCAGGACTGACTTATTTAGGGGCGTTTTTCGGTATTGGCGCTTTTGGCGTACCTTTTATACTCGGTGTGTCTCTTGATTACTTTTCTTATGAGGTTCTTATTGGAGGAGTCGGCAGCCTGGTCTTAATACCTTTGATCTATTTTATCTTCCTGCGTTTTCCCGCCCCAAAACAAGTACAGGGGTTCCCGGTGGCCGAAGGACTAAGCCTGACAAAGGAGAGTACATTGCTGCTGTTCGGCCTGATTCTATTTATGCAAAGTGGATTGGAAATTACAATAGGAGGATGGTCGGCTGCATTTCTCATTGAAGAGTTGGCTTTCGAAGAACGTTCTGCCGTACTGATGTTATCAATTTACTGGTTGGGGTTTTTGGTCGCACGTATAATCGCTGGGAAGCTATTACAACGCTACTCGAGTGCCGCAATCCTTAAAATTAGTATTGGCACTTCATTTATAGGTATAATTTTGTTCTTTTTAGCTCAGGATGCCATATTAGTTGTTACCGGACTTTTCCTTTTGGGGCTGGGATTCGCACCCGTATTTCCCGTGATACTTGGATATGTAGGAGATACCTTTGCAAAATTATCAGGAACAGCTTTTGGATTAGTTCTAGCTATGGCAACGGCAGGAGGGATGTTCTATCCATATGTAACCGGTATATTAGCGGATCTATACAGTTTAAGATTAGCGCTTATACTAATCCCTATTTCTTTGGTAAGCATTGTTTTTTTTATACGCCTCGTTCATATGAAAATGGCTAATGTCACTGCCCCGCATAATATTGCTAGTAACGAATCATAAAGCTAACACCCAGAGTCTTAAAGATAATGCAATGTTTTTAATCTATCGGTCATCATATTAGCACATTCCAGCACGAATGACTATACTTAGACGTTGGTTTATTGTTATTCATATTAATTGTAACTGTTTCGTGCTATATCATTAAGGCCGAAATTGAACATTACCGGATTTCTATTTTGTTCCATATAGTACATTTTCTCAAAGATATAAAAAAAACGGGCGCCATTTTACCTAGCTCCAGGTATCTGGCAAGAAACGTTGTCAAATTGCTTGATCAAAATTTGAGTCCGGCAGGTCGTGATCCTGTTAAAATCCTTGAAGTGGGTGCCGGAACCGGAGTCTTTACAGGATATATCCTGAATCATCTCCGCCCGGACGATCATCTGGATGTTGTTGAAATAGACGAACACTTTCATAACATCATCAACAAGAATTATAAGGCAGACAACCTGCATACCCACAATTGTGATTTCCTTGATTTCGATTGCCAACATAAATACGATTATATATTCTCGAGCATTCCCTATGAGCAACTTCCCCCGGAAGTCAGCGAAAAGATCTGGAAACGCAAACTCAGCGTGTGCATGGAAGGCACCTACATTACTTACTACAAATACGTTAATATCACCCGCTTCCGCTGCAAATTTGAAAAGCAAGTAGTCAACAAATACCGAAGCGATGAAAGGATTGTTTTTCGCAATGTACCCCCCGCATCCGTTTTCACCCTTCAGATAAACAATATCGAAAACGAAAACTTTTTGAAAGAGCTAGCCTAGGTTTGGATTGAGAAATTAGGCGGACGATTAAGAATCACCTGAACCCCCTTTTTACCACTCGCTACTCCCGCCGGAATAGACGTCTCACCTGTTTCTCGCCGCCGGAATAGGCGTCTCGCCTGTTCCAATCTTTGTTTCCCGGCCTCCGGCCGTCCCCCCGGCAGCCGATTTCAAATGTAGCGATTGCAAAAACAGCGCACTTAGTACAGTTCCTATATCCGTTTTATTACACGCCCTGCCGGCCAGAGGCCGTAAGACAAAGAAGGTACAGGCGAGACACCTGTACCGGCGTATTTTGCTTACAGTTTACTGCTTTTCTGTTACCTGTTTAATGCTTACTGTTTTTACTTGCCTGCTTACTGTTTCCTGCTTATCCTGCTTACTGTTAACGGCTTACTGTTAACGGCTTACTGTTAACGGCTTACTGTTAACGGCTTACTGTTTCCTGCTTATTGTTAACTGATATTTTTATTGCAAAAAACCTACATCTGAAAAACCACATCTCCGTTTTGTTTAAGCCAGGCCTCGGCTTCTTTACGGCGGGGACAATGCTTATCTACCAAATCCCAAAAGGGTTTGCTGTGGTTAAAATGAACAGTATGGCAAAGTTCATGGACAAATAGGTAATCCCAAACCCAAATCGGGCATTTTATCAATCGCCAATTGAACGATAAGTTACCCTTGCCGGAACATGTTCCCCATTTTGTTTTCTGTGAGCGGATAAAGATCCGGTTATATTGGAAGGGCGTGGTAGGGGCAAACTCTGCGAACCTGGACAGGATTTCAGGTTTTGCCCGTTGCTTAAGGTACTGGTTGAGCAGGTCGGTATCGGGATAATCATCTACATTATCAGGCGGGGTAAACCATAAAATCCCATCTTTTTGTTTTAGCAACCATCCATTTTTCGCAGTTTTATATGAGCTGCGCTGCACAGGCAGCCATTCCCCGTATAACATGATGTGATTTCGGTACTGCTCACGATAATGGTCTAACTTTTGGGTACGGGTTGACTGTTTGTTAAGCGTTTTCTCAACCCAGGTCAGGTTCTGATTCAAAAAATCCCGCATAACCCTTTCCCGGCAGGTAAGCGGCCCCGATACGGTAACCAAATTGTTCTTTATACGAATGCGCAGATTCTTTTGCCTGGCCCGCTTAACAAATTTTATCTGAAAGTCTTCAAAAAGGGTCTGCTGGTATTTGTCGCTCATACAATTTTCTCAAAATTCCTCGTGCAATAGGCTTTTAGCACGCTCAACATAGTGATTATCAAGATTTGATGCGGAAACTTTTTGCAAGAAATAGGCTGCATGGCCTCGTTCTCCACGCGATAAATAGATCTCCCCGAGATAATAAGAAGCCCTTATAAAATTGTATCTGTTGTCTTTCGGGTTAAGTTTTTCTCCGGCGCGATATGCTGCTATAAAATCATCCAAAGCCTGATCCTCTTGCCCCCGAAATTTTAAAAAGCGGCCTCTGATAACATGGAGTTCTTCTTTTAAGGCAAGGTCAGCCGCTGTATTTTTATCCTCCCATCTGGATAAAATCTTACCGGCCAATTGAATTGCCCTGCCCTGATTGTTTTGCCTTTCATGAGAACGAATAAGCAGCCTCTGGTAATAACCATTATTGGGATATTGCCGCGTAAGGTCCGTCAGATAAACCATTGCCTGATTAAAGTTCTCCTCGTAATGCAGTTGTATATGTCCCAGGAAAAAAATGGACTCAGGGATCATAAAAGTGCTAGTTTCGGCTGCGATCTGCAGATGATCAATGCCGCCCTCCCTGTCACCGCCCGGCAACATCCATGCAAAGGGGCGGATGACCGGATAATTTTCCCTGAGGTAAGCCGAGAAATATTCTTTCATCCCCAAGCCGAAATGAAGGTCGCCCAGTTCGGGCAGCATAGCCTCTACATCCGAAAAGTAGCCCATGGCCTTTCTGCCGTGTAACAGACTTCGATACCAGGAACTCCGATTGGACAAATGCCTTGCCGAAAATGCGTAGCTCATAGAATTCACAATCAGAGCATCGAGATCCTTGCTGCCTAGTATACGTTCATCGGAAATATGTTTTGCTTCATCAAGGGCATCGAAGAAAGCATCGTCGTGGTCCGTGTTTTCAATATCCGGTAAGATCTTCCACCAAATTTCCAAAGCTTGCCAGAAGGCCCACACCGGATGATTAGGATGTTCATTGCGCCAGGGCTGCAAAATCTCCAGAGAGGCCTCGTAATTCATATTGTACACCGAATCCACAGCCTGCCGCACATCCGTAACAAATGCCTCATCAAGCAGCAGACTCTCATCCTGAGATAAAGCCACGCCCGGCAAAATAAGGATAATTAAGAGGGTGATGCGGAGGAAATTCAAGGGGGATTAGTGAATTTGTGAATTGGTGGTTTGTAAATTTGTGAATTGGCAGACTAAACAGCAAACACAAACACGCAAATCCAGCAAAATACCGCAAACACCGGTGCAGTTAGCAGTAAGCAGCCCAAAACATGGTACAGGCGCATCCAACACCGCCGGGACATGCGTCTCGCGTGTCCCAATCTTTGTTCCCCGGCCTCCGGCCGTCCCCCCCGTGGCGATCTCAGATGCATCGATTGCAAAAAATAGCCGCCTTTAATACAGTTCGTATATTCGTCAAATTACGCGCCCTGTCGGCCAGAGGCCGTAAGACTAAGAAGGTACAGGCGAGACGCCTGTACCGGCGGAGCCGGTTTTATTTTCGGACTTTATTTGCTTCCGCTGTACCACCTACAACTATAGGCTAAAGCCTATGCCCCTAAAAACTCCTTAAACTTTTCCAGTGCTCTGCCGCGGTGGCTGATCTTATTCTTCTCTCCGGCATCCATTCCGGCAAAGGTTACATCATAACCTTTCGGCACAAATACCGGGTCATACCCAAATCCCGAGCTCCCGCTTCGCGTGGCGGCGATATGTCCTTCGCAGGTTCCTTCAAAATAATGAGTGCCTTTTTGGTCAATATAGACCAATACGCATTTAAAACGGGCTGTCCGGCTTTCGGGAGTTGTATGTGCTTTTAATTCCCGGAGGAGCTTCTCTACATTTTGTGCATCATCGGCATCAGGGCCGGCATACCGGGCCGAATAAACTCCTGGCCGTAAATCAAGCGCATCCACCTGAAGACCTGAATCATCGGCAAGTGAAGGCTCTCCGGTGATCCGGAAGGTTTCCCGCGCCTTGATCAGGGCGTTCTCTTTAAAAGTAGATCCGGTTTCTTCTATTTCGGTAAGCTCGGGGTAGCCAAAAGCGGAATGAAGCTCAATGCCCATCGGTTCGAGTATCTGCTGCATTTCGGCAATTTTGCCTTTATTTTTAGATGCTAAAACCATGTGGGGAGTTAATAGTTTTGAGTGATATGCTATAAGGTTTTTGAAGTAGCAGCAATTCGAGAAGGATAAGTAGAGCAAGAAAGGAGGAATTTCAACTCCTCCCTCCTCACTTATAACTCCTCACTTCTTATACCTGAATTCCCGGTACCACGCTCATCTTCTTAAACTCATTATACCGTTCGGTAATCTGCTCTTTAGAGAGTTCTCTCAGCCGTTCTGTACCGAATTTCTCGACGCAGAAACTGGCCATTACCGATCCCATTATTACAGCACGGCGAATGTTTTTCTCCGAAAGATCGTTGGTGCTGTCCAGCCATCCGGAAAAACCGCCCATGAAAGAATCGCCGGCCCCTGTGGGATCAAAAATTCGCTCCATAGGATAGGCAGGCGCTGAAAAAACACCGGCGTCACTGTACAGCAAGGCCCCGTGTTCGCCTTTTTTGATGATCAGGATCTTAGGACCCATAGCTCGTATGGCATCAGCGCAGTTTAACAGGTTAATTTCGCCGGAAAGCTCGCGTGCCTCTTCGTCATTAACGATCAGTACATCCACCTGACTGACGGCTTCAACAAGTTTTTCCTTAGCACCGGATATCCAGAAGTTCATGGTATCCAATATCGTCAGCTCAGGAGAATCAACTTGCTTCAGCACTTTGCTTTGCAGGCTGGGCTCTATATTGCCCAGGCACACAATCCGGCTCTTTTTATAAGAGTCTGGGATAATAGGGTCGAATTTCTCAAACACGTTAAGCTGAGTGTCCAGAGTATCACGGGAGTTCATATCCTGGTGGTACTTGCCTTTCCAAAAGAACGTTTTCCCGCTGTTGTCTACTTTGAACCCTTCAAGATCAATATCGTGTTTTTTTAACAGTTCGATATCCTGATCGTCAAAATCATTTCCCACAGTGCCAACCAATCTAATGGGTGAGGCGAAATAGCTGGATGCCAATGAAATATAAGTAGCTGAACCACCGAGGGTCCTGTCTGTTTTTCCCAATGGAGTTTCAATGCCATCATATGCAACTGAACCTACAACCAATAAACTCATGTTTTTCTCTTTTTGTGATGTTAAATTTAATTTATAACTCTGATAAGTAGATCAAAGGTAAGCAACACAGCATAGATAAGCCAATGAGTAGAAGTAGGACACAACCGCAGTATTACAGCTTAACCAAGGGTTTTGTACCTTCCATGCAAAAAAAAGACTAATAACTGTGTTGACCACTGAAAACATGCATCGCTTTCTAACATTTCTTGCAAGAAGAGTAAAAGATCCCCTTCCGGGTATTGAGGCTCAAAAAATTATGGCCCCCGTTCCTGATCGCGATCGTCATCCGCAGGTGTCGATTCCCATTGATGCCGCCCAAAGTGCCGTGCTTTTATTGTTCTCCTTTGATAGTGACAGGAACCTTGAAATCTTGTATACCCTGCGCAGTCAAAAGCTGATTTCCCACAAAGGCCAGATCAGCTTTCCCGGTGGGCGCACCGAAAAGGATGAGACCCCTGTTGAAACTGCCTTGCGCGAAACCCATGAAGAAGTAGGTATTGATCCCGATTCTGTGGAGGTGCTGGGCTTGTTATCTCCGCTATACGTCCCCCCATCCAACAGTGTCATTAATCCTGTGGTGGGATACATGGATACGCTTCCGGAGCTTCGCCTTCAGGAATCTGAAGTATCCGAAGCATTTACCATCACCCTTGATGAGCTCCTTTCCAAGGCGAAGCGGCAAAACGAAATCTGGGTATTGCGCGGGCAAAATTACAGCGTGCCTTACTGGAACGTGCACTCCACCCCGCTTTGGGGCGCTACGGCCATGATCACCAGCGAAGTTGTTGAGCTGTACCGGGAGTATATAAGTATTAAAAGTCTGTGAAGACTAGAAAATATCAACATCCAAAGAGGTTGTCTCATAAGGCTGCTGAGGCAAGCGTCCACACTAGCCGGAGTGCACTCGTGCTGTATGAGTGCATCCTCTCGAGGCGTGGACGCCTCGCGGAGCAGTTTTAGACCTTTTGAGACAGCCTCCCCTAATATCCCATACCCAAGTCCATACCAACTCCTACTACCAGCCGGGGTTTAGTAGGAGTTGGTATGGACTTGGTCAGGACTTGGTCAAGCTTTATTCCGGAAAAGGACGTAATATTTGCAATTATTTCACTGAGCTGACAAGCGTCGCGGACGTCTGCTCCATAAAACTTGCCAGGGCTGTATTGCTAGTTGTTTATAAACTACCTTCCTCGGGTTCGCAATCTGAATTTCTGCAGAGCCATCAGAAAAATTGGCAATAATGATTATCTTATTACATGCGAATAATATTGATTACCATATTTTTTTTAATGCTTGCCGGCAGCCAGGCCGGAGCTCAGTTTTATGAGAACATATACCGGCCGTCTCAGCCGGAGTGGCAGCAGCTTAAAACGCCGCATTTTGATATAATTTACCAGAAGGGCGAAGATTCCACGGCCAAATATACTGGACAGATTTTGGAATCACAATACGAGACCATTCAATTGCTTACAGGCGGTGACTTGAAGAACCTCCCAGTGGTGTTAAATGGGTATAATGATCAGTCCAATGGTTTTGTGACGCCATTCAACTTTCGAATGGAAGTTGAAATACCGGCCATCAAAGGCAAGAGTTTGAATCCTGCAACCGGAGGTTGGCTGGAGAATGTCATGCCGCATGAACTGGTTCATGCCCTGCATATTTCGGTGAATCCCCCGTGGGGGATGTCTGCTTTGGCAAATATTCTGTCTCCCGATCTGGCGCGGTCTCTGCATATGATTGCCCCTTCGGGAATGCTGGAAGGTATTGCTGTTTTTCATGAATCAAACGTGCGCTACGTTGTGGGCGGACGCGGCAACTATCCGTACTTTACCAACCGGTTCAACGCCAATTTCGGGGAATCTAACCGCTGGGGGATGGGTGAAATGCATTTCCCGCCTGCCAGGTCCCGGCCGTTTAACCGCCATTATATCGGCGGCAATGAATTCACCCAATGGCTTCAATACGAATATGGGATGGAGACTTTTCGTAAGAATATCAGCCTGATGGCAAGGTGGCCTTTTTTTGGGTATGGATATTCACTGAAATACACTACAGGCAAATGGCCTTCACAGCTCTACAACGATTTTGAAGAAGTTAAAGAAGCAAAAGAACAAGAGCGCACCGATGTTATCAAAGATATTGGCCCTGTTGAGCATGATATTCAAAATACTCATTTTGACGGGCCCGACCTTAATCGCCCGGTGTGGCTTAATGATGAGGAAATCCTTTATTATGGATCGTTTTATAACAAAAGGCCGGGGTTTTGGAAATTGAATGTGGCCGATGGCGACCAAACTATGGTGCTTGAAACAAATTTGGTAGAAGATTACTGGTATGATGTATCCAAAGATAAAAAGCACATTTTGTATTCCCGTTATCGGCCTCATCCTTATTACGGCAATACAAATCTAATGGATCTGTATGAGTTTAATTTTGAAAGCTCTGATTCCAGACGGCTGACTGACCGGGAGCGGCTGCACGCACCGGTGTACGCAAACGACGGGATCTGGGCCCTGCAAACCCATCATGAAACGTCTAAATGGGTTGGGGTAGATAGTGATGGAACTACAGATTCCCTGATGGCCATCCGGCCTGATAATCTTGTTGAAATTCGGCCCCGCCCGCACGGGAACGAAATAGCGGTGGTGGCCAACCGAAATGGCGTTCAGGGTTTGTGGTTTGTGGAGCTGGGTACGCGGGAAATTGTACTGGAAGAAGCTCCCTCCATATCCATAGCCGGGGCTTCCATTTTTGATGCAACCTGGAGCTCCGATGGCAGTAAGCTGTTATTTTCAGCCGATTACGGTGGGGTAATGAATGTGTTTGAATATGATGCGGCGGATCACAGGGTGGTGCAGGTTACCAATAGTTTGTATAACGCCTTTGAGGGTTCGTATTCGCCCGACAGAAACAGAATTGCTTATATCGTTCAGGATGGGGACTACCGGAAGCTGGCGGTGAAAGATCGAAAGGATTTTCTGGGCCGGGAAATATCCCGTGAAGTTTGGGGAGGCGGCGAGGAAGGATTCATAGATCATCCCCGTTTGGCGGAGTATCTGGATGAGGAGGCTGAACAGTGGGAAAGCGGGCCCTACAGCGCCGGATTGAGTTGGCTTCGCCCTCGGGGTATCCTGCCGGTGTATGAAGAAGCTTCCGGGCCTATGGGACACCGTTTCGGGGTTTCCCTGCTGAGCGGTGATGTGCTGCGCCGGCATAGTTATCTGGCCAGTATCAGTAGTTCAAACAGAAGGCTTTGGTACGATGCATCCTACCGGTACTCTGGGTTCTTTCCCGGGTTTCGGCTGAATGCCTATAATACCCCGGGGGCCACTACCGATTTCCTGCTGGAAGAACGGGGAGCCGGCATTGAAATTCCCATTAGTATCACGACGGAAAATAACACCCGTTTTTCAGGCTTTTCGGCCGTTCCCGGCCTGCGTTTGGAAGAGGCACGTGTGATTACTAGTTCCGGTTCTGCTTTGTCGGAATGGGAGCAAGCCACTACAGCTTCGTTAAATACCTCCTATAATCACAGGATTCAGCAGAATATCCGGGACGCTCAGCCGAATACCGGGGCGGTAGTCTATGCTTTAAATGAGATCCGGCGGTTTTCTGATGCCTCGTTTACACAGGCGTTGCGGGCGGGGATGTCGGTTTATGCCTCTCCTTTGCGGCGGTATAACCAGTCGCTGCGTCTTGGGGGAGATGTGCTGGTTCAGGGGCAGCCGGGAATCAGGACGGCGGGATTTGCCTCTGAAGGTTTTTCAGATAATGTGCTGGCCGGGTTGAATAATGCCTTCAGTCTGAATGCCCGCTATACCGTACCTTTATGGAATCCAGGCCGTGCCTGGCTGTTATTTCCCCTTCAGGTTGACCGATTTTATGCCGTGGCGTTTTCCAATATGGTAGGATCGATATCAGAAAACAGTTTTGAGGATTTGTATAGCCGGTCACGCTCCGTTTACGGGCTGGGCCTGCGGATGGGCTTTGGTTTGTTTAACGCCCGCTTTGATATTGGGGTTGCTTTCGGCTATGAACCCACGCGTGGAACGGTTAATCCTTTCATTGGCGCTTTTTAAACATTGTGTTGGTTGTTCCAACAAAATGATTACATTAAATAAAAACCTTAACATAATAAATCAGCTATATGAAGAAGATGAAAACACTTTTACTATTCTCAATTTTATTTGCGACTTACAGCTTAAATGCACAAGCGCAAGAAGCACCCGAGCAACGGGCCAGCCCTGTTGCCATTGAGCACATTACCATTGATGATACTTATATCAAAGTTGTTTATGGACAGCCGCACAAGCTTGATCGTGTCATATTTGGTGATCTTGTACCTTATAATGAAGTGTGGCGTGCCGGTGCAAACGAAGCCACAGAAATTACCCTTACCGGCGATATTGAAATTGGCGGTCAACAATTGGAAGCAGGAACCTATAGCCTTTTTGCCATCCCAAGTGAAGATCAATGGACGATGATTGTAAGCAACCAGCTTGGCGAATGGGGTGCTTTCACCTATGACGACAGTAAAGATGTGTTACGTTTTGACGTGCCTGTTACAAATCGCGATACCGTAGCCGAAGCCTTCACCATTTCATTTACCGAAGATGGTTCCGCTTTGAATATGATGTGGGATAAAACCGCAGTGAGTGTGCCTGTTAAGGTTAATTAAAACAGGCTTACCTGAGGTAACAAAAAAAGAGCCGCCCAAAAGGTTGATTCATTTTTTTGTTGGTGAAATTTTAGAGGCTGTCTCAAAAGACTGCAACGGCAAAGCGTCGGTACTTGTCAAGTGTGCATTCGTGGCCTATGAGTGCATTCCCGTGAGGCATATACGCCTCACGGAGCATTTAGACCTTCTGATACAGCCCCAAGTAGTTTCTAGACCTTTTGAGACAGCATCGAGCAGTTCTTCGAGCAGTTATAGACCTTTTTCTACAGCCTTTAGCAGTTATAGAGAAGCAATGAATTGTACCATTACTGCCGTGTGCGTCTGATAAATTCTTCGCTGTCCACCTCCGGTGCCTCGTCGGCGTTGGCGATTTCAAGAGTAGTGGCATAGATGAGGCGGGCCCTTTTTTCAAGGGCGCCGAATAAAACATCATCGACAGAATCACTTTGGCTGTGATAATCTTCATGGACACCGCTGAAAAAGAAGATGAAAGGTACTTCCAATCTGCCGAAATTCCAGTGATCACTTCTTCGGTAAAACTGGTTAGGGTCATCCAGATCATTGTAGCGCATGTTAAGAGTAAGGTCCGTGCTTTTTTGATTTGCCTCTTGCAGCAGGCTGTCCATATCGGATGAGATGATTTCAGCGCCAATGATGTAAATAAAATCCTCTTCATCTTGTTCGATATGCATTTGGTCGCGGCGGCCGATCATATCCATATTAATGTTGGCCACGGTTTGGTCAATTGGGATGATAGGGTTGTCGGAATAGTAGCGCGAGCCGAGCAGGCCCCATTCTTCGGCAGACACATGCAAGAAGACAATGCTTCTGCGCGGGCGTACTCCCGATTGAGCAGCTTCTGTAAGACTGCGCGCAATGCTAAGCATAGTTACTGTTCCGCTTCCATTATCATCGGCGCCGTTGAATATCCTGTCGCCAGTTTCATCGGGGACCCCGGTTCCCAAATGATCATAATGGGCCATGAGAACAACAACTTCCTCCTTCAGATCGGGGTCACTGCCTTCAAAGTAAGAAACTACATTTTGTGTTTCGATGGGTTCGGTATTGATTTCCGGATTAATTTCAAGGTGTGTGCTTGTTTGGTAAGCCTGAAAATCCTGAATATCGTTTGCCAGCTCATTTTGGAAACTCAACAATTCACCATTCCCGACGCCTAATTGTTCAGCGGCATAATCAGGATTTATGCTTAGGTAGGTACCCGGGAATTGTTGTGCGGTAGGCATATGGTCAAGTGACAATGATATAGGGCTGCCTAACTCATAGCTGGCGGCCCTGGAAGCCTGCATATATTCCTGTTCATTCATATTCGGAATGATAATCACCCCGGCTGCATTTCTTGCGCCTAGAATCTCATTGAGCCGGACTCTTTCGTCATATTCAGGGGCTATAAGAGTATCACCCCCCACAACGTGAGGAATATTTTGAAAGACCATTACCCATTTGCCTGCTACATCTTCCGACCCGAAGTTGTCTACATTGCGTGCAGCATCAACGGCCCCGAATCCGGCAAAGACAACTTCACCACTAAACGATTGTTCACCTCCGGAAAGTAGAGTGTAGCTTGCTGCTTCACCGGGCTGGAAAATACTTTCCGTGGTCTGTGTATCTCCGTTACTGAGAGTGGATGTGATAAAGCGAACCTGCTCGAGGACGCGGGAATTCAGATCAAAATATTGAAAGTAGGAATCATCGTCTCCAATGGGAGTAAGGCCTAATTCCGCGTGAACATCTGCAAGATAGTCGGCCGCTTTTTTAAGGCCGGCCTCTCCTGTTCCCCGCCCTTCGAGAGTATCATGAGCAATTACTTCAAGGTGATCCCGCAGGTAATCGGCTGTAATAAGTTCTTGGTATGAATAAAGCTCGCTTTCAGCCTCAGGGTTATTTTGACTGGAACATGAGAAGGCAAAAATACACAGGATTAAGTTAATATATAATGCACGCATAATATGGTTATTAAGTTTGCCTGAAATATATGGACTTTAAGATAAGAATATCTCAGGCAAATGGTCTGCCGTTGTTTTACCCTTCATAGATGGGCAGGTCGACCTCGAAACGTGTGGAGTCTTCATCGTGAATATACAGAATTAACTCATTTTCCTTGGCCATTTCAAGAATGGCCAAAAAGGTTACTACGATTAATCCAGTTGATTTCAGATCAGCGCATAGTTTAGAAAAGGTAAGGCGTCCGAGAGTTTGCAGTTTTTCCAGTATGTATTCGCTTTGGGTTTCTATGCTGGTTTCAAACTTGCCGGCATCGTGGTAGGGCACTTCCGGCTTATCGACCATAGCATGCTTGAAGGCGGCAATCAGGTCTAGCAGTGTAATTTCTTTTAATCCTTCGCCGCTGTGCTCCGGCTCAAGCTGATCCGGTTCGGTATTGCCGCGAAAGTATTGTTCGCGTGCTTTGTGGTCGAGGGTGTTCATTTCCTCTGCCATTTCTTTGTATCTCTTGTATTCCAGCAGGCTTTGCACAAGTTCAAAACGAGGGTCGTCTTCAGTGAGCTCATCGTCGTCGGTTTCCGGCTGAGGCAGCAACAGCCTAACTTTAATAGACATAAGAGTGCTGGCCATCAGTATAAACTCACTGGCGACGCTTAGATCCAGTTCATCCATGAAATGGATATAGGAGAGAAACTGCTCGGTTATGTAGGATATTGGGATATCATAGATGTCGAGTTCATCTCTTTTGATAAAAAAGAGGAGAAGATCTAGGGGTCCTTCGAAATTTTCCAGCTGAACACGATACATACTGCTTACCTTTCCTGAATTTCCTGATCTTTGAACCAGTTTACGGTTTTAGTAAGGCCGGTGTCAAGATCAAATTGACGTTCCCATCCTAGCTCGTTCTCGATCTTTTCAGTACCCACCACGCTGCGCTGCTGTTCTCCGGGTTTGGCATCGGCATGCTTTTGGGACATGTCAGATCCCATTACTTTTTTGATTTTAAGAAATAGATCCAGCACGCTGGTTTCAATTCCGGTACCCACATTAAAGATGTTGCTGCCCTTATAATCCAAAGCTTTCATATTTGCCTGTACTACATCGCCTACATAAACATAATCTCGGGTTTGACCGCCGTCGCCGTTAATAAAACAGGGAGTATTTGCCAGCATACGCTCTGTGAAAATAGCTACAACGCCTGCCTCTCCGTGCGCATTTTGGCGGGGGCCGTAAACATTGGCGTAGCGGAGGATAACTGAGTCGATGCCGTGAGTATCTTTATAGAAGGCAAGGTAATGTTCGGCGGTGAGCTTGGTAATGCCATAAGGAGACATTGGTCTGGTGGGATGTTTTTCATCCTGAGGTACATATTCCGGTTCGCCGTATATAGCGCCTCCGGTTGAGGAAAACACAACCTTTTTAAGCCCATAGTGCCGGCCTGCTTCCATGAGATTGAGAAATCCAATCACATTCACATCGGCATCAAAAGACGGGTCAGCTACCGAACGGCGCACATCCATCTGAGCGCCACAATGGATCAGCACTTCAAAGCGATGCTCTTTCCAGATTTCGGAAATTTCTTCGCTGCGAATATCTTCTTTGTGAAAAGTTGCTTTAGGATTGAGATTTCTTATGAATCCACCGCTCAAATCATCAATAATATGGACGGTATGCCCGTCGGTGATTAGAGAGTCAACGATATGCGAGCCAATAAAACCCGCTCCTCCTGAGACCAATACTTTCATTTATGCCTGTTAGATGAAGAAACAAAATTCAGTTTTTCTTGGTAAGATAACAAAAGACTACAAAAACACATGATAAATGATGCCACTCCGTTGGCATGCTTCCACCAAGCATGTAAAATTATCAAATGTTACTTTTTTCCCATAAAAAAGGGCGCTTTTCCTTACCTTACCCTATTAAATTTTTCCATTCAACAAGAGTTAATAAAAGCTGAGAAGAGAATCCTTTGTTATCTTTTGGACTCAACAACCTATCGGAGATATGAAAACCGCGTTCTACGACATACACAAACAGCTAAATGCTAAAATAATTGACTTCGGGGGATTTGACATGCCCGTACAGTATTCCGGCATTCAAAAGGAGCATTTGGCTGTACGAAATGCCGTGGGCATGTTTGATGTGTCTCATATGGGAGAGATCTATATCCGCGGAGATAATGCCCTTAAAGCCGTGCAGTATTTAACCATCAACGATGCATCCAAATTGTATCCGGGCAAGGCGCAGTATTCGTGCATGTGTTATGAGGACGGGGGGATAGTAGATGATCTGCTTGTATATATGATCTCGGAAGACAATTACTTACTTGTTGTAAACGCATCCAATATTGAAAAAGATTATCAATGGCTGCTTAAAAACAATAAATATAATGCTGATATTATCAACGTATCCGATGATATTTGCCTGTTAGCCGTACAAGGGCCTAAAGCGCCGGAAGTTGTGCAAAAGCTAACAGATACGGATTTGTCAGCCATAAAATTCTATACTTTTCAGTATGGTTCACTGGCTGGTTACGATGATATAATGATCTCAGCAACAGGGTATACCGGAGAAAAAGGATTTGAACTTTACTTTGATAAAAACAAAACATCACCCGAAAAGATCTGGAATAAGCTGATGGAGGCCGGTCAGCCATTCGATATTCAGCCGGCCGGACTGGGTGCGCGGGATACGTTACGCCTGGAAATGGGCCTGCCCCTGTACGGGAATGATATCGGTGCTGAAACCAATCCATTTGAGGCAAAGTTGGGCTGGATAACCAAGCTTGATAAAAAAGAACTTGTCGGTAAAGAGGCCTTGGAAGAGATTAAATCAAAGCCGTTGCGAAGAAAGCTGATAGGCTTTAAGATGAAAGAAAAGAAAAAATTTCCAAGGAAAGGCTACCCTATTCATTCCGAATCGGGAGACGCTGTGGGGGAAGTTACCAGCGGCGGCCTGTCGATCAGCCTTGGCCAGGGTATTGGTATGGGGTATGTACGCACCGACCTTGCCGAAGAAGGCATACCAATCAACCTGATGATCAGAAAAAAGCCGGAAGCTGCAGAAATCACAAAACCACCATTTATAAAACAGTAATAAATTAATGAAGCAGTCTATTGATGTATTTTCAACAGCCATCGCCTTTCAGGAGGAAGAAGTTCAGGGTAAAACGGTTGTTGTAATTGATGTGCTTCGCGCATGTTCATCTATTGTCACCGCACTGAATAACGGGGCAAAATCAGTGATACCTGTTGCAGATATGGGAGCAGCCGGACAAATTGCCATGAACCTTGACCCCACATCTTTCGTGATGTGCGGTGAGCGCGACGGAGAAAAAATTGCAGGATATCAGCTGGGCAACTCGCCATTTGAGTATACAGAGGAAGCAGTGGGGAAAAAAACCCTGATCCTAAATACCACCAACGGTACCCGTGCCATCTCCAAATGCAGCCAGGCAAAGAAAGTTATCATCGGATGCTTTTTAAACCTGAATTCGGTTATCGAAGAACTTAAAGCCGCCGACAGTGAAATCATACTGATTTGTGCCGGGTGGAAAAATAGGATATCCATGGAAGATATGCTGTGCGCCGGAGCTATTATCCATGGCGTATATGGCGGGAGCCTGAGTTTGCAATCTACCGATGGGGCTAAAGTAGCCTTTGGATTGTATGAAAAATACGGGAACCAAATTTCCGAAGTCGTTCAAACTTCGAACCATGCCACCAGGCTAAAAGGATTAAACAGTGCCGATGATATTGCTTATTGCACACAGATTAATAAGATTAACAAAATACCAAGTTTTACAGAAGGCATTATAAAATAAATAATGGCAAAAAAAAGTACACCCAAACAACCCAAAGAAAAATCACGGTATCTTGCTTCCGGAAGAAAGGTAGAAGTATTGGGAGTGGTCATTATGGCTATTGCCATGCTGCTGGCCATCAGTATTGTTACCCATGAAAACGAAGACTATTCGGTAATCAGCAGCGTCAGTTTTGAAACTTTGTTCCAGTTAGACAGTGGTCCTGCCCTGCGGATTCAAAATGGACTGGGGCCAATGGGAGCTTATATATCCCATTTTTTCGCTTATATGATGTTTGGATACGCCAGCTTGGTTATCGCCCTTCTCTTCTTGGTCTATGGATGGTACACTTTTCGCCATAAAAGCTTTGGCGCGGTGCACCCCTATGCTGTCTATTCTATTTGCGTGATGATGCTGGCGGCGGTCATCATGGGATATATCCAAATGGAAGGGGTTGCCGAAACATTTGCATGGAGCGGATCATCGGGGCTGGCAGTTGCCGAGTTCCTCAGAGCTGTTTCCGGGCAATACGGACCTATTATCATCCTGGGATCACTTGCGATTATTTGCATTCTTTTTGGCTTGGGCAGCAGAACACAGGAGACGATAGACGGCGTGAAAGATCGTTTCGGGGAGATTATTGATGAACGCAAGAAAAATGGTGAGCTGGCTAAGGAAAAGAAACTTGAAGAATCCGACCATTTAAAAAATGACCGCAGTAAATTCAAAGATGAAAAAGACTGGACAGAGAAGAATACCAAAGCCACAGGAAACGGACCTGAAACACCGGAGAAAATTATTGCCCGCTCAGAATTAAATGAAAACAAACTGCGCGAGGACAAAAAGGATGAAGACAATTATGGAGAAGGGAAACCACCCAAAGCAAGTTTAGAGAATAAGAAGACAACAGATGACGATGATGATCTTGAAATCTCTGTTTATGTTGGCAAACCCGACGAAGAGGCCGCCGAAAATGAACTGGAACAAAAGAACAAGGATCAGGCACTTCCGGTCATTAAATATAAATTCCCCACATTAGACCTGCTGGATTCGCCCCCCGCCGAAGGGAACGAAGTTGATTTTGAGGAAATCAAATCAAACAAGCTGATCATACTTGACAAGCTCAGAAGGCATGGCATTGAAATAACAGCCATTGAAGCCATTGTAGGCCCTACAGTGACACTCTATGAGCTTCAGCCGGCCCCGGATGTCAAGATCAGCAAGATCGAGAGCTATGCTAATGATTTAAAAATGGCAATGGCCACACACGGACTGCGGATAATTGCCCCTATACCGGGCAAATCCAAAGTGGGTATTGAAGTCCCGAATCGCAAACGCGAGATGGTCTATATCAAATCGCTGATACGTACCAAGAGATTTGTTGAAACCAACATGTCGCTGCCGATCGCATTTGGCCGTACTATTGAGAATGAAGTGTTTATGCTTGACCTGGCTACCCTGCCCCATCTGTTGATGGCCGGCGCCACGGGATCTGGGAAATCAGTGGGAATTAACACAATCCTTACCTGTCTGTTGTACAAGTGCCACCCTGAGAATATTAAGTTCGTGCTGATAGACCCTAAGAAAATCGAACTGGCTCTGTACCGGAATATCCAGAACCACTTCCTGGCTACCCTTCCTGGAGCCGAAGAACCAATAGTCACAGATACCTCAAAAGTGCTGGAGGTGCTCAACAGCGTATGCAAGGAAATGGACGCCCGATATGAGCTGCTCAAAATGGCCATGGTACGTGACATCCTTTCCTATAACGAAAAATTCAAGAACGGAAGCCTGGACACAGAACTTCAGCACCGCCATCTTCCTTATATGGTTATAGTTATTGATGAACTGGCTGATTTGATGATGACGGCCGGAAAAGCTATTGAAGAGCCTATTGCCAGAATTGCCCAGCTTGCCCGTGCTGTAGGTATTCATTTGGTAGTTGCTACCCAGCGCCCTTCGGTAAATGTAATAACAGGTACTATTAAAGCCAACTTTCCAGCGCGTATTGCCTATCAGGTGGCATCCCGAATTGATTCCAGAACCATTTTGGATACCATGGGTGCCGATCAGCTGGTCGGTAAGGGCGATATGCTGTTTTCAGGCGGGGGTAAGATGATCCGCATCCAGAATGCCTTTGTCTCCACTGAGGAAGTGGAAAGAGTAAATGCCTTTATAGGCAACCAGGTTGGTTATAACCATCCCTATCACCTGCCGCCGCCCGATGATGAAGAAGGCGCAGAGGTTGATCCGCTGGAAAAAGGCGAACGGGACGATCTTTTCGAGGAGGCTGCAAAAGTGGTGGTACTGCATCAGCAAGGTTCGGTTTCGCTGCTTCAGCGTAAGCTGAAGCTGGGCTATAACCGCGCAGGCCGTCTCATAGATCAGTTATATGCCGCAGGAGTTGTGGGACCCTATCAGGGAAGCACTGCCCGTGATGTCCTGATCGAGACCGAGGACGAACTATCGGAATTGATTAGAGAGTTGGACACCGAATGACTTGTCACAGGCAATCGTTTAAAACTAATTGTAAGTTTATGTAGAGCGAACCGTTAACTGAATGCATTACAGGATTACTTCTACGAAATTAAATATATGAAAAATATTCTCCCCAAGTCATTTTGGCCGGTCCTTCTTTTGTTACTATTGCCCCTGCAAGGTTTTGCTCAGGAATCTTTCGAAAAACTAAAAGATCGTTTTCAACAGGGCCAGGTACTGAAGGCTGAGATGACCCATGTGTTTGTTGATGCCTATACCGAAGAAACAGTACGCTCAACCGGTGATATATGGATTGGCGAAAACAAATATAAAATACAGGTGGAAGATCAGGTTGTGGTGGTAGACGGCGATATTTCCCGTGTCTATAACAAGGATCAGAATAAGGTGATACTCAGTGAATATATCCCGGAAGATGATGACTTTGCCCCATCGCGCTTTCTGGCCGGCGATGATCACAGCTATGATATTCAGGAAGGACAATCCGATACTGCCGATATTAAACTGACCCTCGATTCCACAGACCCCTTTGATGTATTTAATACAGTGGAAATCCATTTGACTAATGACCTGGTTCCCGTAAGAATTACGGCTGTTGATCAAACCGACAACACCTTTACCACCGACTTTGCTGATGCTCAATTTATTACCCCTACCGAAGATACCTTTTCGTTTCCCCATCCCGATAATGCTGATCTGATTGATCTGAGACAATAGATTCTATGCGAAGTACTGTTCGCAACATTTTGCTGAGCCTGCTGGTTGGTGGCATCTTCTTTTGGCTGGCAATACGAAACGTGCCTTTAGAAACGCTACTGGGATACATGCAGGGTATCACATACTGGTGGATTGCCCCTTACGCATTCGTTGCCCTTGGCAGCCATTATATACGCGCTGAGCGGTGGAGACTTTTGATCCGTGAGGAGAATACAAACCCATCCCGGAATACTTTGTTTGCCGGGGTGATGTTTGGATATCTGGTGAATTACGCCATACCCAGGCTGGGCGAAGTGACGCGGTGCGTTTATGTGGCTAAAAAGGAGGAGCTCAGCGGAACCAATCTTATTGGAACTGTTATCCTGGAAAGAGTTATTGATATGCTTGTGGTTCTTCTTTTGTTAGGTTTCCTTGCAATAGTTGTCATTTCGGATACGGAAGTTCTTGCAAAACTTTTTGGTGAAAATACCCTGGCTCTCATACAATCGGTATTGCAACTTGAAAACTTGCTTTATGGTATAGGAGGTTTGATTCTGGTGGGATGGTTAGGTTACTTGATGCTGAAACTGATCCGCCGGTCCGCATCCAACAGGCCATGGATAAAGAATCTTGTAACCAAACTACAGAGTTTCGCTGCGACCTTTATTGACGGCCTTCTGGCCATTCGTAAGGTCAGTCAATGGCCTTATTTCATTGGTTTAACCATACTAATCTGGCTGGCTTATGCATTGATGGCATATATCCCCTTTTTGGTATTCAATCTCCATGAAGATTTCGGTCTGGGTTTTGTTGAGGCTATGGTGATTATGACAATATCCACACTCGGGGTGGCCCTGCCCTCACCGGGTGGAATCGGTACCTATCACTGGTTTGTACGCCAGGGGTTGCTGGTTATTTACGGTGTACCCGTTGCTATAGGCCTTGCCTATGCTTTCGTAACTCATGCGGTAATGATGGGCATTGTCCTGGTGAGCGCCCCTGTTGTTTTGGTTTGGAATAATTGGTTCCTGAAAAGGTAACTTTAAGAATTTCTGTTAGATTACTAATTCAAATTTGTTTAAAATGAACCGAGTCTGCTCTTATTGAATGGTCTTTGCAATTACGCCATGCCTGACACAGTATATATATTCCCAATGATCTTCCGGATGGCCATGGCGAACCGTCTATAAGAGATAAAATGCTAAAAAGTGACTTTTTTCACACACTAAACATTGAAATTCTTTAAATTCACTACTGAATTAACCTCTTGATTTTTTTATGTCTCGATATCTTCTCCTTTTAGGATTTATAACTATCCCATTTTTAGCCCTGAGCCAGGATGGTGAAGACCGTTCTACTTTGCTACCGGACATTGACCCGCAGGATATTGAAATACGCGGAGAATTCAGCGCGCGCTTTCCCGGTCTCTCCAGGCAACCCATATTAGGTTTTAACCCTAAGCCCAGGGTATTCCAGCTGGATGCAGATCGCATGCCGTATATTGAATCAGAAGAGGATGCTATTGCCAGTATTTCACCGAGTGATCTGGAACTACCTTTCAGTCCTCACCGGCAGCGAATTGGATACCCCAATAAGGGGCAGGTATTCGGAAGGGTAGGGTTTGGACAAAAGGCAAGCCCGGAAGCCAGGTTGTTTGGAGAAACGGCAGTATCGGAAAATGCCGTAATATCAGGCGATGTAAATTTCCAATCATCAGGTAACTATTTAACAGATGAATTTTCATCTTTCCGTTACTTCAAAGGCCGGTCTGACTGGATCAGAAGAAAAAACTCATCCAGACTGCAACTAGGGCTTACTGGCAGTTCCGATTTTAATCATGCCTTCCCCGGTACGGCTGATATTGCCAATACCGAAAACAGCCGCAAGAACTATTCTAAAATAGGAACACATGCTTCCTACCGCCATTTAAACAATGCCTACAACGGTTGGGATCTAAAGGGCGGTTACAACTACTTTCAGGTGGAAGATGATACTCCAATGCCCTATAGTGATGAACATTCTGCCAGACTAGAGGCTACTCGTTTCTGGGAAGGGCGCCGCATGGAAGAAGTATTCACTATAAAACTTAATGGTGAAGGTAATCTATACAACACATACGATGAACAGGGGCTCGCGTGGTATATCACCCGATTGAGCGCTTTTTACAAAAGGAACTTAAGCAGCAGTAATTTTAAAGCGGGTCTTGATGTTTTTCATGCTTATGATGAAGCCGATGAATCAATACCCCTGTATATATTTCCAAACCTTAACTTCCACTATACCGGATTTCAAGGGGGAGAAGTAGAGTTTACATTAAAAAGTTTTGTAACTAATCCTGGCCTGGAAGGGGTCCATACAGAAAACAGGCAACTTTTGGTAAGCCCTATGGTTCAAAATGAACAAGGATTAAGGTTTACGGTTGATGCCAGGTACGAATTGTTCAGAGGAGCTCAGCTATTTGGTACGCTTAACTACGATGGGTACGGTTCCTATTCTTACTATATGCTCAATGCTGATGGCTATACCTTAAATTACGATGATGACGCCAACATTTTTAAAGCATCCGGTGGCTTTTCATACGACTTTATCCCTCAACTTTTAACCTTACATTCTGATTTGACCTGGCGATTTGCTAATACATCTCAAGGCGCTGTCCCTTTCATGGAAAATTTCAAATCGTCTGTAAGCCTTTATTCTAATCCTATTGGTAAGCTTTACCTGCGCGCATGGTCCGAATATCGCGGGAGCCGTCCGGTGAACTTTGATGAAGGTAGTCTAGATGGTTATCTTCTTTTCGGTGCCCAGGTAGATTTTAAAATTACAGATAATTTTGGCGCATATATAAAAGGATTAAATCTGCTGAATCAGGATTATGAGATCTGGCAGGGTTACCAGGAACGTCCCGCTCAGGTATATGGCGGACTCACATTACATTTTTAAGATTATGGACCAACAAATTTCAAAAGCGATAGGTAAAGTACTCAAAGATCAGCTTCTTGAAGGAAACAACGTAAAAATAAACGGGCTTGGAAGCTTTTCCGTAGTTCATGAGAAACAAACCCAAACACAAGACGAGGCGGGCCGGGTGATGCTTTTGCCCCCTGGCGACAGGATCAAGTTTACTCCCGAAATATAAAATTATGAAGAAAATCAGCCACGACGAATTTGTTGCCGCACTTGCCAAGGAACTAAAAGCCGATGCCGTTATCATTGACTCCAGGTTAAATGAATTCATGGAAGCACTGGTAACTTCGGTCCAGGAAAAGGGAGCGGTAACCATTGATAATTTGGGTGAAATTACGCTATCTGAAGGTAAATTGCTTTTTAAACCCGACGAAACGCTGGCCCTGGAAGTTAATTTTAAATATGCGGGGATGGAAGCCATTGAAATCATGCCGGCTTACGCTAAAAAGCTAAAAGAAGACGATCAGGATGATGCCGATGGAACCGAAAAACAGCCACTCACGCCGCTAGAAACTTCCAAAGAAGAAGAGAAACATACTGAAACCGACTCTAATAAAGCAGAAACTCCAAAATCATCACAGAAGCAAGAAGCTGACCCAAAATCAAAAGAATCCGAAGAAATAGATGATGATGATCCATTTAATTTATCAGGCCCGGAAGCCAATGCAACTATGGGTGAAGAAGGTTATTCCGGGGAGAAAAAAGAGTCAACGGATGAATCTAATGCAATAAAAGATGCATCGGCAGAGGGTAAGCAGGAAAAAACAAACGAAGACAAACCTGTTGAAACACCTGGGGCTGCCAAAAAAGGCGAAGAACCAGATACGACAGATGATAAACCCCGAAGCAATACCGCTTTCTATGCCGTGGCGGCCATAGCTGCTATACTCATTGCAGGATTATACATTTATCAGGCAGATAACCTTCCCTTTAATTTTCCTGGCAAATCCAGTACGGAAGTAATTACAATGGGGGAGCCTGAGGAGTCTGAACCCGCTTCTTTCGTTAACCACGAATTAAGGCAGGCTGAACTGCCTGATGAAGATGAAACATCATCGGGCGAATCCGAAGCCAGCGAAGCCGCAGAAACTCCGGCGGCCACTGTATCCTCTACCGTTACCGCAGAGGTTGAAGATTCCGAATACGGCATCTATGGAGATCTTACCGAGGTAGATCGATCATTCACCATCGTTGTTCATTCGCTGCCTTACCGCTTGGCCAGTAATGAGCGCGATAAAATAGATAATCTAGGCTACCGCTCCACGCTCTACAGCGTCACAAAAGATAACGGCGATGAAACCTGGCGGGTTGGCATAGGCCAGTTTGAAACCATGGATGACGCCGCTGAGGCAATTCAAAGCCTTGATGAACCGTATAAGGATGAGAATTTTGTAGCCCGGATCCGCTAATACAGCAACCGGCAATGTTTTTAGCTCTGTAACAATAAATAGCAACACCCACGTAACCCCTAGTACTCAATGTTGACTCAATTACTCCTGTTCTTTCAAAATAATGATTCCCTTGCGGTTGCAGATTCCCTGGCTGCCATAGCCGGCGAAGATTCGGGCATGTCATTATTCACTCTTATTATTCAGGGTGGATTTCTGATGATCCCTATCATCCTGCTATCGTTGGTCGCTATCTATGTGATCGCTGAAAGGTGGCGGGTATTATCCAACTCCGCGCTGGATAGCCGTTATTTTTTGGGCACCGTAGAAGGCATGCTCAAAGGCGGCGACAACCGCAGGGCCATGGACTACTGCGATGAAATAAACAAACCTTTGTCCCGTATACTGAAACAAGGGATAAAGCGCCTGGGGAGACCATTGCATGATATCGAAGATGCCATCCGCAACTCCGGGAAACGGGAAATTTATTTCCTTGAGAAAAAAATGGATTGGCTGGCAACCATTGCCGGTGTCGCTCCGCTTGTCGGTTTCCTTGGTACGGTAACGGGGATGATTCAAGCCTTTATGCAAATACAGGCCCTTGAAGGAAACGTCAACCCAAGTGTGCTCGCCGGGGGTATTTGGGAAGCATTGATCACCACAGCTTCAGGTCTGGCAGTAGGCATTCTGGCATACGGATTTTACAACCTGCTCCTGGGCAGAATCAACCGCATGATCTTTGACCTGCAGTCGTCATCAACCGAGTTTATCGATGTGCTTCAGAAACCCACACCTAAAAAGAAAGTTGAGGCCTAACTATGACATTTCGGGAAGAAGGAGAAAGAAAACCTCCTTTATCACTGTTTTCGGCGTCTTCGCTCACCGACATTGTATTGCTGTTGCTGATCTTCTTTCTGCTAACATCCACTTTTGTCACCAACTCTGCTATCCAGATTGAGATGCCTAAGGCGGAAACCGGATCGGCTACAGAACAGCAGTTTTTAAATGTTACGGTCACCAACGACGGAAGTTTTTATGTTATGGGCAGTCCCGTCAGTACGGCTAACCTGGCTTCATCCATTCGTGATGAACAACAAAAAAACCCGAACGTTTCCCTGGTATTACGGGCAGACAAAAATGCAATAATAGACGACGCCGTGAACGTTATGAACATAGCTAAAGCCTTAAACATGAATATCATGATGGCCACGGAACGCGCAAGCAGATAATGAAATTTCCCAACATAAAAGATGAAGATCAGTTCGGGCTAAGTGTCACCGGAGGGTTACACCTTATCGCTCTTCTAATTGCTTTGTTCTTATCCACTCAACCCGAGCCACAGGAAAGGACCGCCTATATAGATATCACCCTGGGGGAGTTTAGTGATGGTACCACTGCGGAATTCTCCCGTGAGGAAAACCCGGATGTGGCAACCAGTCCCGAACCGACTGAAGTTGAAACCGAGGAACCTGAACCGGAAGTAATTGAAGAAGTAGAAGAAGTAGAGCCCGAAGCCGAGGAGCCCACCAAAGATGTAGAACTGGCCGAACAGGAGGAAGAAATAGTAGAAGATGACATAGTGACTACTCCGGAAACCGAGGTGGTGGACCCGGAAGTGCTTACCGATGAGGTGGAAGAGCAGGAAGAAGAGGCGGCAGCCGAGCCCAAGCAGGAAGATGAAATAGAGACTGAAGGTGAAAACGAAAGCGGCGATATCCGTGGCATCCGCGGACGAGCTGCCGATCAGGGCACTTCAACCGACACCGAGCGATCTTCTCCATTCGATTTGCAGTGGGAAGGCGACATCAATCGCTCCCCCGTCACGCAGCCTATGCCGTCTTATACGGTCGATGTGGAGGCTGTCATCACCGTACGCTTTGAAGTGAAGCCAGACGGCACTGTGGGGCAATTGCAGCCCCTCATGAGGATGAACCCTGAGCTGGAACGCGAAGTGTTCAACACTCTCCGCCGATGGCGCTTCTCGCGCCTGCCCTCCGGCGTGCCACAGGAGCCTCAGCATGGAACCGTTACGTTCCGGTTTGTGCGGGATTGAGCCCACCGAACTAAAAATAAACTAGTTACGAGAGACTGGAAACACGTTTAAAGCTACAAGTGGAACCTTAGTTTTCTTAATCGGTGTAGGTTTTCTAACTTTATAAATTCGACGGTTCCAATAAATACCGTATCTCTTTTGATTGATATGACTGATAGTTATTATCAGGGTCAGTATTTAGTTCAATATTAATAAACTTATAATAATTAATCTCCTCTAGATCTTCATCCCCCTGCCAAATTGAAACAAGGTGAATGAAATGTTCAGGGTCTATACTGGAACTTGTCTGGATCTCACGAATAAAACCGCGCAACCGTGGAGTATTACCATAATAATCACGAAATCGTTCATCAGTAAGTGGGATTACCTCAGAAATGAGATTATCATCCGCATTATAAGCTTCTATTTTTATTGTTGGTGCAATAGATTTTTCAATTGTAGCAAAAGTTGGATAAACAGCAAATGGCCATGAATCAATCAGGGCAAAACCGGCAAATAGTTGAAAACTAATAACTATAGATCCGGCAAAAGCTATTTTTTGGGGCTTTACATTAACTTCTTTAAACATTGCTTTCGAAGGTGTAATTAACCTGCCGATAAATAATATTGGGAACACAATAAGCAAAAACGGGACACGCAGCATGATGTGTAAAAAGCCTACAGGTCTTTCCTGAATAGTCGCTGGAAATAACTTCGAAGGTGTACTGTTGGAGTAAGAGTTTTGTTGTATAATTGAAGTTTTTCCAAATAAATCAAAGCTCATTATTAAATGTGCAGTGGCTTTGCTGTAACTGCTTTTTTTATCATAGTGGATTATTAATGGCTTTTGGAATAAGTAGCCGCCAATTCTTTTGAACCATTTATCCCAGTCTATAAATACCACATACATAGCCATTAGAGTCTTAAAAAAGATATTCATGAGCAAAAAAGTCATAGTATGAAAGACAATCCCTATCATTGCAGCTATATTGCGAATACGATCAAAAAAGATTGTAAATATAAAACCTAATTCCCATACAAGAGTGCCAAGTGCTGCGCTCATGTATAGTAACGGATAATGATCAAGTCTAAATAAAGGGGTCCACCCATCCGATTCAATCCATTTGGTGTGCATTTTATATTTCAAGTTATCACTAAGTGCCCATTCTAATCCAGAAATGGTAAATTTCCAAAAACCTGGGAAGAAATAGGTCAATGCCAGTAAAATCCATATGACCCGGATAGGATAGGTATAGATGCGGCTTGCCTGAGGGGGGGGTATGTGAGGAAACCTGTATGATTTGATGGCGGCATCAAAGCTGAGAGCGTCACCTGATCGGGTAAAGCATAAAATGAACATAATCAGCCACAGGTGGTGGTAATGATCAATTTTCCCGTAAAACTGAGGTATTCCCAAAGCAAATAGACCCGTTACAGTAGCAATGACAATAGCATATTGTGTGCCTAATCCAAGTAGAGCAAAAACACAAGAGATTAAAAAGATTGTTACATCTAATTGTGTCAGCCTTTCGTTAACTGGCAAATACTCTAATAGTAAATTCCAACCAGGTGGGGGTACCAATGCTGAGGGGGAAGAAGCGCTTATAGAAATGGCATCGCTGTATAAAGATCCTAAAGTTAATAAGAAGCCAAAAAGAACTATACGTATTATAGCCAAATTTACAGGACTCGTTGGTTTCGTAAAAAAAGCATCTAATTGTTTGCGGCAATAAAACCACATAAAATACATAAAACCGGAAGTAAGCAGGAAAATTAATATTAACCGATTTATATAAGTGCCAATACTGTTTCTGTAAAAGTCCGCGTTGCGAAATTCGGGATCGCGTTGACTGTGCGATTGAATGAGCTTATTTAAATAATCAAAACTTTCACCCAGATAGGCACTTGTGATTAGTGGGCTGGCTATATAAATCTGTGAAAGCTTAAACAAAAAGGCTAAGACAGCTATACCTACAAGGATGAACGATTGTTGCTTGCGAATTTGCGTCATTACATCGTTTACTATGATTACTACAGGGGTGCTAAGTCTAATTTGGTGAAATTATAATAAGGAAAATGAATACCACTAGAAAAGTAAACTTCTCAATACCATTTTACCTGGCAATTCTATTGTAATAAACATAGTCTTAACAAAGACAGCTTTTCTTTTTATATTCACCTGAAAGCGTACAAAATGATAATTTTCACCCTACCTTTTATTCAGCTATGCCCGATGACCCGCGACTTAAAAGTGAAAAGGATTTTCATAATGAAGCTTTCTCAGGTGATACCAGAAAATCTGCTAAAAAATACTATCAGTCTGCAAATAATAGCAAGTCGTTCTACCATAGTCTTATAAGCAAAGGTGTTGAGGGGAAAAAGATTTTAGAATATGGATGCGGACCGGGCAGCGCAGCTTTTGATTTGGCACGAAAAGGAGCTTTGGTTACAGCCATAGATATTTCTGAGGTTGCCATTAATCTGACTCAGAAACAGGCGGCCGCAGAGGGTCTTACGATCGAATGTTTCGTGATGGATGCTGAAAACCTTACATTTAAAGATAAAGAGTTCGACATTATTTGTGGCAGCGGAATCCTGCACCACCTTGATTTGAACGCATCCTATCAAGAATTGAATCGCACACTAAAGCCTTCCGGTAGAGCCGTTTTTTTTGAACCTTTGGGCCATAATCCAATAATCAATCTTTACCGGAAGATAACCCCCAAAATGCGCACCGATGATGAACATCCTTTGCTCATGAACGATATAAAGCTGGCAGAATCATACTTTGAAACAGTAAATGTTTCACATTTTAACCTCACTTCCACACTCTCTACCTTCCTGCCTTTTCTGGGAAAGCCACTTCTCTCGCTGGATTCGTTTTTATTCAGAAGTTTTCCATCCCTGAAAAAGCAATCCTGGATTGTGGTGCTGGAAATGAGCTTGCCTAAACAAGGCAGGAAAACTTAATAAACAGAATTAATGACCTATTAGGTGACTGAAAAAGCAGTCTATTCTAAAGCTTCATCAATTGCGTCAGAAAACACTTCTTTCATATGATCAGGTGAAAGATTTTTTGTGTAAGAGGAATATCCTACCCTTCCTTTTTGGAAAGATTCTTCCGGATGCGCCGCTATTTTTGCGATCATTTCTACCAGATGCTCGTCTTTTTCATAAAGAAATGAATTTTCAGGAGAACAATAGGTGAATTCCCTGGCATGCTCTTTATTTTTGCAGGTTAGAACAGGGATCCCATATGCAAACGAATGAACAACACCTAATCCCACATGATCAGGAGAAACATAGGCCAAAGCGGAACTATAGGCTTTTTTAAGTTCTGCATCATCAAAAGTCGCCGGGCGAAAAGTAACTTGTTGTTGAATGCCTAATTCTTCAGTGATCTTATGCAGATGATCCTTTTCTTCACCATCACCCAAAATAACAAAAGGCAGAATTAGATTTTTTTGTTTCAATTTATACAATGCGCATAAAACGTTTTCTAAACCTTTTCTTTTTTGAAGTCTGCCCACATACAGCAGATATTTTCTTTTCCCGGTAGAATATTCGGCATTGGGTACGTAAAGAGTATTATTGGCTACAGATAGCTTATGCTCGTCTATTTTCCATTGCTTAATCAGTTCTTGTTTGGCTTCTTCAGTATATACAATAAATTTTCTGGCCCGTTTGATAAAGGGCTTTCGGATAAGCCGGTTAATTATATTCAATTTATTACGCCCAAGACCCGGACCCCACAAAATCCATGGTTTATTGGTAAAAAGCATGGGGAGCCAGCACATGGGCCGATGAATATTAAAGGATGAGATAATTAGATCATGAGACTTTATTTTTTTAATAATTCCCTTGTGTATAGTTAGTTCAGACAGGTTGAATGTTGGGACATGTATGTGGTCATAACTATACTTGCGATCCTCAAATCTTTGCCCTGTATGGCAAATAGTGAACTTGTCAATGAAGGGCAGCTCATTTAAGTACCTAAATAAAAAATCCCGGTAGGGAGGGATGCCGAATTCAAGTAGAACTAAAACTTTCATGCTGTTACCCTGAGAATCAGTTGGCCCAAATTTAAGTTAATTCGCTAAACATTAATAGATTTAAGGGTAGCATATTATGCTCCGGTAAAATATATCAGGCTTTCATCCTGATTCCCCTGATATGCGGTTATACCGGTCTCCGTTATTTTATAGGCTTTATATCCCTTGTTATTCAGAAAGTTGACCAACTCCTTTCCGGAGCTACCGCTTTGTTTCAGGTTTGCATCATTAATTTCAATAAAGAGCGAGCCAACTGATTTAGAAGATAATAATGATTCCATTCCTGTTACCACTTTATATTCATGACCTTCTACGTCGATCTTAATGAGGTCAATTCTGGCAATATTATTCTCCCTGCAATAATCATCCAATGTTATGGCAGGGATGCTTTCAAAGGTTTTAGTAGGGGTATGGATAGAAGACTGACCGCTATTTTTACTGGACGAAAAATATATTGTTTGTTCCCCGGCACGGTCTGAAACAATCTGCTTCTCCACTGTAATATGATCTAACCTGTTCAAAGATATATTTTGTTTTAAATATTGTAGTTGGTAATCAAGCGGCTCAAAACTATATACAGATCCTTTATTACCTGTTTTCTCGGCAAACTGAACAGAGTAGTACCCCAAATTAGCCCCAATATCAAATATGGTATTGCCTTCCCGGATTTGCGATAACATATAATCGCCTACCACCTGTTCTTTTAAGTAGCATCCATACAGAAACACCTGCCAGGGGATCCAATCAAGTAAAGGTCCGGAGAATTTGGTTTTATTCCCCGGCAAATCAAGAACATGTTCGAAGCCTTTTCTTCTGAAAAGAGGTTCCATGAGCAGTTTAGATATCAAATTTTTTCCTTTGAAGTAGGGTAAATATCTATAAAAACTTCCTGCATAATTTGTTATGGTAGAGCTTGATTTCACTTCTAGGTCAGTTGGGTAAAGTTTTTGGTATAAAAGCTTAAATTAATTAAAATTAGCTCCAATCACTCCGGTTAATATAATCATTAAATACCTTTTTGGTGATCACGGGCAGTGAAGGAAGTTTTTTAGCCGAATATACATTACCTTGGCAGTCATGAATTGGGTGTCAGGTCTAAGATAAAGAATGAAAATCGCAATAATATCTCATTTATACCCTGGAGTCAAAACTCTGGCCGAAGGCACCTTTATCCAGGAACAAGCAACAGAGTTACGTCACTATGCACAGGTTGATGTTTTTGTACCAACCGTGCGAGCAATACCTTCCACAGCTCGATACCGAATAAATCACACTGCTTTAGTAGATGAACAGAATACAAGGCGGGTTAGATATCTTTCGTTTCCTCAAAAGAAATTCCCGGGCATCATACGAAGAAACCTGGCATCAGAAATGGTACCAAGGTTGGAAAACGGGGGTTACAATGTGGTTCATGTCAATTGGGCTTACCCTGATTCGCTGATCATTCCGGAACTCAAGAAAAAAAAGATACTCACTTTACTTCATATCCATGGAAGTGACTGGTATAAAACACGCCAGCCTAAAAAACTGGCAGCTTTGATTGAAGAATCTTTGTTTTGCACCGACCGCATTCTGGTGGTCGGAAGGCGTCTCAGGGAGGATATTTGTTCAGTATATCCGGCTTTGAGACCTAAAATACATTTACATCATAATGCTGTAGATTGCAATCTTTTTGCAATACCAGTAGATAAAAACCTCTCAAAAGCACACCTTAATTGGGATATTAAAAAACGCCATGTTCTAAATGTAGCGAATGTGCGATTTGAAAAAGGGACAGATGTCCTGGTTAAAGCCATCCTTGCCCACCCTTTTCCCGATACGCATTTTCATATTATCGGGAATTCATATTTAGACGATTACCAACGGGAAATAACCTCACTGATTGAAAAACATGCTTTGCCGGTCACCATTCATCCCCCGGTAGCGCATCATGAACTAAAAAAGTATATGCATGCCGCAGATTTATTTGTCCTTCCCAGCAGAAAAGAAGGATTCGGCCTGGCCCTTGCTGAGGCCGGGTCGACAGGTTTGCCCCTGATTTCCACAAAAAGCGGCGGACCTGAAGATATTATTAATGCAACCAATGGTTTGCTGGTATCACCCGGTTCAAGCGAGGAACTTGCAAAGGCCTTGGCTTATCTCTTAGAACTTGCCGGAGAATATGATGCCAATGAAATCCGAAAGGATATTGTGGATCGTTTTGACAAAGGATTAATGACGAAGAAGCTGCTTGAGCACTATAATCAAATTATGAATGCTTAAATTATTTAGGAATCGCTCCGGCTTTTTCAAAGATTCCCTGACACTCATCAGCGGCATGAGCCTGGCACAAAGCATTCCGTTTTTGATATCACCGATTTTAACCCGGCTCTATTCACCGGATGAATTTGGGGCATATGCTATTTACGCTGCCCTTACGGGTGTACTTGCAGTGATTGTAACAGGAAGGTATGAGCCGGCTATTCTTCTCCCTGAATCCCAAAAAGATGCAGAACACGTAACGGTCCTGGCCATTATGATAACCTTTTTGGTAAGCGTCACCTCACTTGTTTTGATCATATTTCTGAACCATGAGATCGTCACAGCCTTTAACGTTCCGGAAATCAGCAGTTTTTTATATCTGGTGCCGTTCAGTTTGCTGTTTATTGGCCTGACTCAAACCTATACCTATTATTTAAACAGAAGCAAAAAGTACGGGACCATATCAACGGCAAAGCTAACCCAAACGACCACACTGGCGGGAGGGCAGATCGGCTTTGGTTATTTCGGACTCTCTTCTAGTGGTTTGATTCTGGGAACCGTACTTGGTTCTGCCGCAGGCTGGCTGCATCTAAAAATTAAAAGCAAGTTGGCCCGGATAAGCAAGAAAAACTTCTCCCCGGACGTCATCAGAAAAATGGCGAGGCGGTACGAAAACTTTCCTAAAATTAATGCGCCGCATGCTTTCACTAATTCATTATCATCACGATTTCCCGTTTTCTTCCTAAGTTCCTTTTTTGGCAGTTCCATCGCCGGGTTCTTTTCCCTGAGCACACAAGTGAGCCTGCAGCCGGTTAAAGTAGTTGCTGCCGCCATCGGACAAGTATTCAGCAGAACCATTTCTGAAAAATACAATCAGGGAGAAAATATCCATCAATTTACCCGGCAAACAGTTTTAAGGTTAGCTGCTATTGCAATTATTCCTTTTATAGCGGTAATTATCATTGCTCCGGGTCTATTCGAAATTATATTCGGATCCGAATGGCGCATAGCCGGAGAGTACACACAGGTGCTCCTGCCTTCCTATTTTATGGTTTTTATTGTTTCGCCCACTGTTTTTATTCCAGCTATGCTGGGCAAACAGAAAAAAGCTTTTATCATTGAGCTGATCTATCTGGCTTTGCGTTTTTCAGCGATAATGGTGGGAGTCGTGTTAAACACTGCGTATCTTGCCTTGATTTTGTATAGCGTAACTGGTATTTGCGTACAATTATATTTAATAAACTGGATACTGAGAATCTCAAAGGAAAATAGCTGACATGGCCGGATTGTACGGTATATACTCCCCAAAACAATTTATCCCTAAAGGTAACTATGGTCGGATGTTCGGCAAAGGGTCTGCTATAGTTACAAGTGAAAACACCTTCAAAAATTTTACCTATGGACGCAAAGTTCTGGATAAGTTACTGGAAGATAGGGTGCTTTATGAGTTGGATGATATCATAATCGGCTACGAAGGCATTAACTTTGATGCAAAAGAAAATGCTCGTTATTTATATGAAGAATACAAAAACAAAGGAATATCCTTTGTTGATGACATCGACGGCCGGTTTTCCGGATTTATTTATGATAAGATAAGCGGAAAACTGCATGTATTTACAGATCATTTAAGTACAAAATCCGTTTATTATTATTTCTCCAAAGCACACAAGATATTTATATTTTCTTCCGAGCTTAAGCTGATATCAAATTTGTTAAGGGAGCTGAAAATACCGATCTCCTACGATCATGACGGTATAGCCTGCTTGCTTTCAATTGGATACATGCTCGATGATCTGACGCTCATCTCAGAAGTGAAAAAGCTAACTCAGGGGAATATACTTACGTTTGATCCTGGCGTATGGAACCTGAAAACCAGGCAGTTCTTTTCGCATAAGATCCACCCTCAAAAGATGAATCTTAAGGATGCTATAAACAGAATAGATGAGGCAATGACCGCAGCGGTTCTTAAAGAATGGGAGAAAGATCGCCAGTACAATTTCCAGCATCTTGCCTTTCTAAGCGGCGGACTGGATTCCCGGGTCAATGTTTTAATAGCAAACCAGCTGGGCTATAGATCCGACCTGGTTCACACCTTTGCCCAGAGTAATTCCGGCGATCATATAATTGCCCGGGAAATTGCAGATCATTACAATTTTAAGCAGATTTTTCACCCTCTCGATTCAGGGTCGTACCTGGCCGGAAATATCTACGAGTATGTAGAGGCCAATGACGGCCTGACGGTATATAATGGAGCGGCCCATATGTACTGGGCTTTGAGCAAACTTGATTTGCAACCTTACGGGCTTGCTCATACCGGACATATTGGCGGCGGTGTTTTTGGCGTGCAAACTAAGAAAACCGCTGATATGGCAGGCATGATCAGAAAGCAATCATATGTTAAAGACCAGCATATCTTAAACAGAATCAGTATTATTGACGAGGTAGCCAGCCGGTACCAGGAATTAGGATATGAGATGTTTGCCTATGAGCAGAGGCGGCCTAATGCCATGCTTAACGGAGACCGCATGATATCGCACATGATAGATCTTGCTTCTCCCTTTTTTGATAAGACGTTGCTAAACCTCTTTAAAACAATCCCTGTAGAATATAAATCAGATCAGCGGATCTATTTCAAGTGGTTTAATGAGAAACATCCTTACATCAGCAAATTCCGCTACGATTCAAGCGGTATTAAACCCAAAAATGCCGTTACCACAAAATATGCGCGGAAACTAAGGGCTGCATACAAAAAATTACGGGGTTCTGATAAAAACAACATGAACCCTTTTGAAAAATGGTATAGCGAAAATCCGGCTATACCCGCCAAACTGGAAAGTACATACAGGCAATACCTTGAATCAGTACGCGACAAAGATATTAAAGCACTGATCCAGTACACCTATAACCTGGACGGGGTTCAACCAAAAATTAGTGCAGTAACGGCTTTAGTCGCCCTGCATCTGCATTTTGAAAAGTGACAGGCATTACTCACACTCATCCGGTCGATCCCCGCAATACCTCCTCCTCGCCGGGATATCCTGAGTAGTTAGTATCACCGCACCAACAGGCGGGCCAATGGGTGGCCAGGTAAAAGACTCATCCAGAAAGGCTGGGCGCTGGTCCAGGTAATAAGAGGGCTCGTCAACCTCATAAACATTGGTGACAGCAGCAGAGTTTTTCAGCTCCTTCAATCCGCCTTCGTTGCCCGACATGTTCAAATAATCACTGCCTTCGATGCGCACATCGTCATAATAGGAGTAATTCCGCAGCAGGGTATTGAACGGGCCGTTAACCGAATGATAGGCATCCGCAACAATCCTGTCGACCCGGTTGCCTTCGAATAAGTTGGCGTAGGGATAGTGTCCGTGGATGCTTAAATCTCCGGTATCATTTCCGGAGGTAAAGGTAACCTCCCGGGAATAATTATAACCAAACACATTATAGCTGGCTCCACGGCTTACAATAAACGAATGCCTCAATTTGGCAAAAATATTGTCTTCGACCAGGCTGTGCGAGGTGTAGCGGGTTAAGGCAATGCCATACCCCTGCCCGCCGCCGTACCCGTCGTGGTTTTGGGCATCGTCAAAAAAACTGTCTTTGATTTCCAGGCGATGGGAATAATGAGCGGTTATATGCTGGCTGACCGGGTCGGTACTGTACACATTGTTTATCCGGCTGTTAAATGCATAACGGAAGTAGAAGGTTAATCCCGGATTGTCGTTATGGCTAAGGGCATAATTACCAATGCGTTCTATGCTAAGATCCTCTACGCCAATATTGGAAGCCGGCTGTACAAGAGTTACTTTAAAAGTGATATCGCCCCGGTCATTCCAGGGCAAACTGAAATCATCTTCCAAAGTAATCCTGCCGCCAGTAATATCTTTTACCCTTGCCATGGTTCCCAAAAACTTATTATCCGCAACCCAAGTAGGTTCAATTTTCAATAGGTCGCCAGCGCGAACTTTGCTTGTTCTGCTACTCACGGTGATTTGATTAAGGGTGTGATTATAGCTAATAACAGAATCCAGTGCCGCACTGGTAGTTCCGCGAATGTCAAACAGGATGGATAAGTGGCCGGATGGCATGAAATCACCTTGTGAGTCATCAAATTGAAGGGTTGTGCCCTCAGGTACGGCCTTGGGCCCGTGAGCGGGCCCGGCTCCGGAAATTACAATTTTGTCGGCATTGTTCAGGTCAATTTGACGGGTGAGAACAAAAGTGCCGGCCGGGAAAATAATATTGACCCAGCCATCCAGAGATTTAGCGTGATCAATAGCCTTGGTAATGCCTGGGCTATCATTGGTTTTCCCGTTTCCGGTAACGCCATAGTCGTTGAGGTGAATGGTATGATCAAACTCCGTGGGAAACCCGGTGGCGAGGCCGGCTTTGGCCCAGGCGGCAAGCCTGCCGTTGTGCAAAGACGTGCTGGTTTGTGCAAGTGATGCATTCGTAGACAGAACCAGCAAGAATATAAGGCATAGGAACAGGTGTTTTTGCATGGCTAAATAACTGTTTTGAAGCCGTAAAATTATAAGAAGTTAATGATTCGTGCCGGTTCCATAGATTTGTAGGTAAAATAGATATTTGTAGAAAGTGCATGGATGCAGGCTCTTATATTTAATAAACTAAACTATTGAATTTAATGACAACCGGAGATTTGAACACACCTTGCTCTCCTTAAAATATCTTTGATATTTTTGCCAGGGTTACCTATTGGAAATCATGGTTACATGACCAGTTTCTTCCTGAGCTTCCTCCACCCAAATCCTATACAACTCCTACTACCAGCCGGGGTTTAGTAGGAGTTGGTACGGAGTTGGTCAGGACTTGATCTGGGGTTCATCGGTAGAATTTTGATGAAAAACTGCTGAGGCAAGTTCAATCCGCCGGTACTGGCGTCTCGCCTGTACCGGACTTTGTTTTGCGGCCTCTGGCCGACCCCCGGGTGCCGATTTCATATGCGTGTGTATTTGCAAAATGTGCGGATTATTAGCGTAAATGTGGGAGTAATAATATAATTGAGTAAACAGCCTCCCATCTACGGCAACCGGCCGTACCCCTGGTTGCAGATTTTCGATGCTTTTTGGAAGATGATGGGTCGGGCTTAGCTGGGTGTTGAAATGTGAGTGAATTACCTGCCCGGTCGGCCAGAGGCCGGAAGACAAAGATTGGGACAGGCGAGACGCCTATCCCGGCGATGCAGTGCTACAGGACTCGGCGGGGGTGTACTATGCTCCGTGAGGCGTCCATTATTGGGTTCTTGACAGTTTATAGCTCAACAATGGTACACCCCTCGCCGCCCTGGTCTAAAGGGGCGGGTTGGAAATTGGTTACTTCTTTGCGGGTTTGTAAATATTCCCGAACGAGTTTTTTGAGTATGCCGTCGCCGTGGCCGTGTATGATTTCTCCGCGTTTCAAGCCGGTGCTTACGGCCTGGTCAATGAAATTGGTTACTTCTTTGATGGCCTCGTCGCCGCGATAGCCGCGGATGTTCAGTACGGGCTTGGTTTTGTGCACCAGCCCGTCATCGCCTGATGCGTTGATGAGTTTATAACCGGATTGTTTGAGGCCCTTTTTCTTCTTTTTGGATTTTTCTATGACCTTGACAAGGTTGTTGTATTTGGTCCTGACGCGCAACCCGTTCATCAATACGGTGGCATTTTTTCCTTTCACCTCCAGCAGTTCGCCGGTAGATTCACTGTCAATCATTTTTACAGTATTACCAACTACAGGAGGTTCTTTGCTTTTTTTGGATTTTTTAACTTTTTGAATGTTGCCCAGATTCTCGCTTACCTCTTCTTTGTAGTCGTCCAGTTCGCGGCGGAGCTGCTTGAGCCGGGCCTTGTCGGTCTTCTCATCGGATGCAGCGCGTACGGCTTGCTCTATACGGGCGTTGGCCGTTTGCATCACGCGCTGGGCTTCCTTGAGCGCCTGCTCGCGGATTTCATTGCGTTCGCTAATTAATTTAGCGTTTTTCTCCTCATATTCGCGTCGAAGCTGTTCCTGAGCTGTCTTTTGTTTTTGAAGATCTTCGTGAAGCTGTTGGGTTTGCTGACTTTTTGTTTCCATCTCCACAATCAGCGACTCCAGCATGTTCTTTGAGGGGCCAATAAGCTGGCGTGACCGCTCAATGAGGGAAGGCTGCACGCCCAGCCTTCCGGCTATTTCGAATGCATAGCTGCTCCCGGGGATGCCTTTCTGGAAACGGTAGGTTGGGTTTAGGTTTCGCTGATCGAATTCCATGGACCCGTTTACGAAGTTTGAATTCTCATTTGCAAATATCTTTAAAGCGCCGTGGTGAGTGGTCACCAGCACGCGGGCATCTTTTCTGATGAGGATTTCCATAAGGGCCTGATACAAAACTGTTCCTTCATCAGGATCGGTGCCGCTTCCGGCCTCGTCAATCAAGACAAGGCCGTGCGTGGGATCGGCATCCAGCACTTTTTTCATCCAATACAGGCGGGATGAAAAGGTGCTGAGGTCATTTTCAATGGATTGCTCATCGCCCATGTCCACAAAAAGGGAAGGGAAAACGGGCAGGCTGCTGTCCGGGTGAGCAGGGATGCCGTAGCCGCTCTGCATCATCATCTGGCAGATGCCGACCGTTTTCAGGGCAACGGATTTCCCTCCGGCGTTGGGGCCGGTTATGATCAGGCCTTTTTCGTCCGGGTTTAGTTCCATGGTTAAGGGAACTACATCGGGGGCTTCCTTTGATTTCAGGCGGTTCAGCAACAGTATGGGATTAAACGCCTTTTTCAGGTTGATTCTCCGCTCCCCGGTTACCCGGGGAATATTGGCTTTTAAGGTAACACAAAGGTGGGCCTTTGCCTGCAAGACATCCAAATGACCGATTACCTGGGTATTCTTGTAAAGTTCATCCTGATAGGTCCGGATGGTGTCGGTGAGGCCTCGCAGCAAAATTTGAACCTCGCGGTATTCGTCGCTTTGGAGTTCGCGGATCTCGTTGTTGATGTTCAAAACCTCAACCGGTTCGAGGTAGACCGTTTGACCGGTAGCAGAAACGTCATGGATAAATCCAGAGACTTTGCGCTTGAATTCGGCTTTAAGGGGGATTACCATGCGTCCGCTGCGGATGGTCGCCTCCTGTTCGGCCATCATACCGTTTTTTGCGGCCCTGCGCATGATGCGCGCCAGGGTTTCGCGCAAATCGGACTTCCGGGAAGAAAGCTTTCGGCGGATATCTCTCAATGTTGGGCTGGCGGTGTCTTTCACCTCGCCCTGATCGGTCAGGATATTAGTGATCTGCTTTTCGAGGTCTTTCAGGGGCAGCAGTTCACGGGTGATTTTGCAGAGGTTTGGGAACTGCTCATCACGGGGTTTAAAGAAAACGCTGATTCTGCGAGCTGTTACGGCAATATTAAAAATGCTCAGGATGGTTTCCGGATCAAGGACCACCCCCTCAACACGGGCTTTCTTCAGGTCGGGCCGTATGTCGTCGAGCGTATCCATTGGCATGGACTCCGCCTGGGAAATCAGGCGCATCATTTCCCCGGTCTCTTCAAGGTGTCGAATAATTTCGGTGTGCCGGGATTCCGGCTTCAGCAATTTTATGCTTTCGGCACCCATGGGAGAATACGCCTTGGTAAGGGTAGCCTCCAGAATGCTTTCGTAGCCAAGTTTAGCGCTTAGGTTTTCGGGTAAAAGAAGCAAAAAAGTAGTATAAGATTAATTAATGATAACTATAAATTACGAATCCCATCAAGCCTTTCCCAGTTTGTAATGAAGGTATCTCGTAAAATAATAGTTATCTTGGCAAGATTTAGTCATCACTCATTAGCGTATCTTCATGTTTACAGTCGTATTGGTGATAGTGGGAATTTTGGCAGGTGTCTTAGCCGGAATGCTTGGGATTGGGGGAGGGATAATATTCGCCCCCATTTTGTATTACGTGTTTGAGTTAAACGAAGTTCAGAATCCTGAGTTGTGGACAATAGGGTCCTCTTTATTTTGCACTACCGTTACCTCGTTGAGTGGTACCCTGAAGCATTTTCAGATGAACAATATATTCATTAAGGAAAGCATTCGTGTGGGTTGTTTTGGGGTATTGGGCACCATAGTGGGCAAAACCATAGCAACCTCAGCCTATTTTAACCAGGATGTGTATATCACTCTCTTCAGCATATTACTATTGTATACCGGGGGCAAGTTCATTCACCAAGCCCTGGGAAAAAAAGTAAGAACCGGTAAAGAAATTAACACCCGTAAAATTAGCTGGCCCCAATCAATTAATATTGGTACGGGTGGGGGAGTGGTGGCCAGTTTGGCAGGAGTTGGCGGCGGGCTTATTATGGTGCCCGTCATGAGCTTGTATTACAAGCTACCGTTTCCTAAAACGGTGAGCATATCAGAGTCAGCAATAGTAATCATATCATTCTCGGGGGCTTTTCAACTGGCCCTGAGTGCACCTGAAGCGGCGGGGGTATCTGCATTTGCCCTTGGTTATGTTGATTTTGGGGCATCATTTGCACTGGTAATCGGTGCGTTTGCAGGGGCTAACCTGGGAGCCTGGCTCCATGACCGAATTAACTTGTCTTACATGCAGATCCTATTTGGCTTCATCACTTTTTCAGCTGCAGGGAAAATGATATACGATGCCTTTTTCCAGGCATCGTAATTTTTCTGTTTAGGTTGATTATAAAATTAACGACGAACGTGGATACTGATTTTTTTATCCAGGCTATGGCGTCCGGGGCCCATAAAGAAGAGCCCAAAAAATACGACAGCCATTTTTAACGAATGTGAAACTGTCGTGAATCCGTCACCACTTCCGATATGCATTGCAGTAGCTACTACCATCGTTAGAAATAAGGCAATTGTGGCGGGGCGGGCAAATAAACCAAATATCAAAAGCAGACCGCCAAAGAATTCTGCTGATGATCCTAAAAATCCCCAAAATACAGGTAGAAACGAGATTCCAATGTGTTGGGTAGCCTGTCCATATCCTTCCCAGACCTCAGGGCCGCCGAAAATTTTGGGAAAACCGTGAAACAGGTAAATAACGCCGATGCCAGCGCGTAATACTAACAGACCGAAATCCTGATAGCGGTCGAGCAAATTCAAATTCATAATAATTATTTGTACTTAGGGGTATTTTTCAAATATAGTTTTTAAAAATAAGGAAATAAGTCACCGGAATAAAGGTTATAAAAAATAAAAGGTTAAGAGAAAACGAGTCAAATGAGAGGCGTAAGTGATGAACAGCTATTCAAAAGCATCAAATAAATGGATTTATATAGATTAAACTTGTGTTATATTTTTATAATATCTTTGTTTATGTTCTTTTTGGGAGGGTCCATTATAGAATTATAATATTACTAAGACGAAAATAAGTTTAGATTATTTTCATGTAAGATATCTTTTTTACGAAACTGCTTATTTTTTTTAAATAGCTATTTGTTCTTACCTGCTAAAGAAATATGATAAGAGAGTGCGGGTGATTAATATATTATGAAATATATTTTATCCAGGAAATTAAAAATTAGCCAATATTAAGTTATTAACATGCCTGAGCATTCCAAAATTCTTATTGTTGAAGATGAATTTATCTTAGCGCAAGATATTAAAAATCGTTTAATTGCATTAAATTACGAGGTAGTTGGTTTATGCTCAAACGGTGAAGATGCCATAGAACAAACCATTCAAAATAATCCTGACCTTGTATTAATGGATATCCGGCTGGAGGGAGAAAAAGACGGCATTGAAACGGCCGATCAAATTCAGAAGGAGATGGATATCCCTGTGGTGTTTCTATCAGCTTATGCCGATAAAGAGACCGTTAAACGAGCACGGATGTCTGAGCCTATGGGCTACCTGATCAAGCCTGTTGAGGAGAAGGAGCTTGAGACGACCATAGAGATGGCCCTTTATAAGCATCAGATAACCCGCCGGATGCGTGAGAATGAAAAGTGGCTGGCAACTACGCTGAGCCATGTGGGGGATGCCGTAATCCGCACCGATTCCGACAAGTGCGTCATATTGTTAAATCCTACAGCTGAAAACTTAACAGGCTGGTCTGAAGAGGATATAAAAGGACGCAAGCTGGATGATGTACTGAAGCTAATGGATGAGGAATCCGGCGTGGAAATTGATAATCCGATATACCGGAAGCTGGGCGAGAGCCAGCCTGCCATTACGCAGCCCCGTTTCCTGATGAGGCGTAAAGACGGGAAAACTACACCCGTCGATTTCTCCAGTACTCCCATAAAAGATGAAAGTGGCGAGCTGATCGGATTGGTAGTCGTATTGCATGATATAACAGAAAGACGACATACAGAACTCACTATTGAACGCCGCCTGCAGCTGGAACGGGCATTGGATGAAATTGCGGGAATTTTTTTACGGAATACTAATCCGGATTTTGATCAAATATTAGAACGCATCGGTAATGCTATGAAAGCCGATCAAGGTTTTCTCTATGAATTTAATGAAGAAGACGATAATCAAAATAAATATGAGTGGAGGCGTCTTGCTCAAGATTCCACGCCAGGCACTGTAAATGGTGACCATGTTATCGCTTCAGATTGGTTAAAGGAACGGCTAAAAGATAGAGAAAGCATAATCATTGTTGAAGATAGCAGTGAAGAACAGCTTACAGAGCCTGAAAAGGAAATTTTGAATGCCCAACAGGCGAAAGCTTTTCAGGCCGTTCCGCTAATGAACGGCAACGAAACATTGGTTGGGGTAATAGGATTTAGTTCGGGAAGGGCCGATGTCATTTGGTCGGATCAGGATCTTCAAGTACTCCGTGTAGTCAGCGAAATGATTACGACCTTCAAGGCCCGTCAAAAAGCGGAAGAAGAAGTAAAAAATAGTGAAATACGGTTCCGTTCCTTGATTCAGAACAGTTCGGACTTGATTTCGGTAATAGACCGTGAAGGCAAATTTTTATATCAAAGCCCGTCTAGTGAGAGGATTTTAGGCTATCAGCCTGAAGAGCTGATTGAGCAGTATGTGTATGCTTTAATTCATCCCAGAGAAAGGGAAACTGTAAAAGAAAGAATAGCTCAGGTATCAAGTGATGGAAACGAACAACTGACCCTGGAGTTTCGCATAAAGCACAAGAATGGCTCCTGGCGTGACCTTGAGGCTATGGGCAAAAGTATGTTGTATGGCAACAGTGAAGCCATTGTAATAAACTCACGAGACATTACCGAACGTAAAAAAGCTGATCAGGAATTAGTAAAAGCCAAGGAAAAAGCTGAGGAAATGAATCGGCTGAAGACCACCTTCCTGGCCAACATGAGCCACGAGATCAGAACACCTCTTACTGGAATACTGGGTTATGCATCCATTATGCAAACCGATCTCGAAGAAGAAGGCGACCGTGAGATGGCGCGACGGATTCATGATAGCGGTAAAAGGCTTTTAGCAACTATTGATGCTATTCTGGACCTTGCTAAAATTGAAGCGGACAAAATCGATGTTCAACTTCAGGTTCTGGATCTGAATGAAGAGTTACGCAATTCCGTTGAGCTGCTTGTACCTTTAGCGGGGCAGCGCAATCTGGATTTGAAATTTGAACCCGGTGAAGAATTGTATGCAAAACTGGACCCGCAGTTCTTTAGCCAGGTGATGAATAACCTGATAGGCAATGCTTTGAAATATACCCATGAAGGGGAAGTTAACGTTAAGCTTGAGCGGGGTGTGCTGCAAAAAGAAAATGACGCTAAAGAGACGGCTGTAATACATGTTGAAGATACGGGCGTAGGGATATCCGATGACTTCGTGGAGAAAATATTTGATGAATTTGAACAGGAAAGTGTTGGTTTATCCAGAAAGTTTGAGGGAGCCGGCCTGGGCCTTACCATCACCCGGAGGCTTGTTGAAATGATGGATGGGCAAGTGCGAGTGAAAAGTGAAAAAGGCATAGGTTCTACATTCTCGGTTATATTTCCTATAGCCGATCCAACCGAATCGGATGAATATTATGAAGAAATTGATAATCAGGAAACCCAGGATATAAAATCGTATGGTAATGGAGAAAAACCGAAGGTACTGCTTGTTGAAGATAATGAAGACAGCCAGATTGTTACCAAAAACTATCTGAATGGTAATTTTGCAATAGATAGTGCAATCAACGGAGAGGAAGCCCTCAGGCATTTGGATACGAAAACTTATGATCTCATCTTAATGGATATAAATCTTGGTGATGGAATTGATGGTATTCAAGCCCTTAATGAAATTAGAAATAGTAAAAAGCATAAAGAAACACCGGTGGTTGCCATTACAGCGTACGCCATGAAGGAGGATGAGAAATATTATAGAAATCAGGGTTTTGATGAATATATTTCCAAGCCTTTTAGTAAAGAAGACATCTATGATGCTATTAATAAAATTCTGAAGTAGGCAGGGGAAAGTAAATTATCGGCTTATTTCAGATCAACTATCTCTACCGAATTGAGCTCTTTGCCTAGAAAACGTTCAGCTAAAATTTGGAAGCGCTGAGGCTTATCACTTACGTAACACTCAAAAGAACCAGATGAGCCCGGGTTTAATATATCCATTTGCTGAAGAGATGATTTTGCCATCTCAGCTATCGCCACAGCTGAATCTATTATAGAAAGCTGGTGTCCGCTTAATACTTTGGCTATACTCTCTTTAAACAGGGGATAGTGCGTGCAGCCCAGGATTAAGGCATCCAAATCTTGTTTCATAATTTCATCCAGATAAACATGGAGAACCTGTTCTGCTATTTCATTATGGGTCCAGCCCTCTTCAGCCAATGGTACAAGCAGCGGGCATGCCCGGGAAAATACCGAGATGCTCGGATCAAGTTTCAGTAAGGCTTTTTTATACGCGTTTGATTCAATGGTTGCCAAAGTACCAATGACACCGACATTCTGATGCTCCTTAAGATTGCTGGCTACACGCGCTCCCGCTTCAATTACCCCGAGTACGGGAATGTCACGGCATTTTGCTTTAATTTGTTCTTCGGCTGCTGAAGAGGCTGTGTTGCAAGCAATAAGAACCATCTTTGCCCCTTTACCAATCAGGAAATCAGCTATTTCTAAACTGTATTTTCGAACCGTATCAACTGATTTAATTCCATAAGGAACCCGGGCCGTGTCCCCGAAATAAATGATTTGCTCTCCTGGCAAAGCTTTCATGACTGCCTGGGCAACGGTTAATCCGCCTATACCGGAATCAAAAATACCTATTGGAGCTTGTTTTGTTATCATTGCTGAAGTTAAAAACTAATAACAAAATATAACAGAGAAGGGAAAAGTAACTTTTAAAAGGGACGGGCTAAAACAACGGTTTCTTTAAAAGTCATATTAGAACCTGTAGCACTATTATAAGCTTCAAACAGTATGATGTAGATTCCGATCCGGTTTTCACTTTGATCGTCTTTACGGCCATCCCATATGACGTGTCCATTCTGACCGGCTGCCTCACCATCGGCCAGGGTTCTGACTATACGGCCATGGCGATCGAACAAGCGGATCCGCATTAGGTAGTCCGGTTCATTTAAGCTGTAGTTGATGGCTAAGTGATCTTCGAAGCCGGTGCCGTCCGGAGAAAATGGGTTGGGTTCGAGCACCAGGCCATCAAAAGAAAGCCCGGGCTCAGAGGTAGCGTAAACTGTATTGGGCATCCCAGGACTTCCCCCTTTGGCACTGGTGGAGGATGTCCAGTTGCGGGCGTCGTTGCTTTCTCCCTCCGGGCTAATGCGTTCCAGGCTGACGCCTCTGGTATCGATCAGGTTGGAATTGTGCCAGTTATCCTGATAGGTAACAGAATCAATTACCAGGCCGTCTCGGTTAGCCAGAAAAACCTCATCTCCCGAAACCGATAAACTGAAGGTATTTTTATTTACACGATAAAAGCGTTCATCGCCTGGAACATCAAATGAAGATGATATTCGGGTGTTTTCAAATGTGGGTTCGTGATCTGCATAAACAACAGCGTACTGATTGGCGGGAATCCAACCCGCCAGCGTATTTACAGGTTCTTTTTTGGAAATCTGATTATTCCGGTCGGGGCGGTCGTGCAAATAAAAGCCTTCCAAAGATATGGCATGGTCGCTGCGGTTATATAGTTCAATATAATCACTTTGGTCGGGCAGATCGGAGTATCTGTCTGATCTTGGCCGGTACATGATTTCATTGATCACCAGGTCACCGCGTTGTATGAGCCTGGAAACGGGGATGGAACTCGTTTCGTTTATATTGCCACTGTAATCTTGCAGGCCATTAGCCTGCAAGATTACCTCGTTTGACTGATTAAGCTCATCGTCGTATTCAAAAAGAAGGGTATTTGCATTGAACGGATCAAAATGGATTAAAGAAAGTTTGTTTGCGCCTATATGGAATGTGGTTTTTTGATTGTGCGTGATAAATTTATTCAACCTCACAAGTATTTGATGGTCATCAGTAAGTGTGGTAAATATGACCTTTGGAAGTGTAGTGTCGGATTTGTGGTTGATGTTTTGAGTACCTGCTGAGGTTTTGGTGCCTTCCGACCAGTTGAATGGATCGTTACTGGCACCGTCAGGATCGATTCTCTGAAGCGAACGCCCATCAACGTTGCCTCCCCATCCGGGAGAGTAATACAGACTGTCTATGCGGTTGCCAAGAGCATCCCGAATGTAAACGGCATCACCGAACCGGGAAAAAGCCGGAAAGCCGGATAATGTCATCAGGTTGTCAGTTTCTGAAAGTGAAGCGGGATCAGCTGAAAATACCAGGTATTGCCCCTGCGATAGAGGAATTGATGACGTTGATCCGTCAGGCATAGGCGAACCCCGCAGTGTAGACGGCGATCCCACCCCCCTTCCGATTTGCCACTGATTCAGGTCAAAGTTCTTATCCGAGCGATTATAAATCTCCAGGAACCGTTGCATGCCCCCGGCTACCGGACGATAAAGAAATTCATTAATAATCACATCGCGCTCCTGCGGCTGTTGATAAGCATGCCAGGTTAACGTATGGAGCTGGTCATCCATACGGTTGCCAAAAATGTCTTCTATGTACGAGATTCTCAGTTCATACTCCCGGCCATTCTGCAGCGGAGACATTAAGTTCAGGTAAATGAGGGCTCCTTTTTGATCTGCCGATACAATTTCAATAAATGGTGATAAGCTGTAGTTTGCAGTTTCAACGGCACTATTACCATCAGGTGTTTTATTGAAGAGAATAGATAATTTAGTGGCCTGATCAGCATTTGTTAGTTGCACAGCCGGGGCGTCGGTATCAGGTAATACCAGGTTCTCTAAACCGGGCGTTCCGAATCGATCCGAAGGGGATTCACCCCAGTTATCCCGCAAATAGGTGGGCGTACCAGAGCTTTTCCGCTCCAGAGAAACGCCATCGCCACCCCAGTCGGACGGGGAATAGAGCAAGGAATCAACTAATATTCCTTTATCATCAAACAGCCTTACTTGATCATCTACTGTACGGTTTAGAGATGGGAGAGGTCCCATCTCATGAAAATCCCTACGGTCAAATAAGGTATTCAGCCGGGTGGTATCGTCTGTTACAGCTAAAAAAGCGCCGGGGGTTAGCGGCATGTCTTGGTCGGTGATCAGCCTTGCTGCAACGGTGTTGTCTTTGAGATGCCATCCCTTGATATTGAGATATTTTTCAGTGGTGCTTTTTACTTCTACATAGGTGGGCATCTCTCCTGGCGGACGATACATAAATTCATTGATAACCACATCACCGGGTGTAAATTCATCAAATATGGAGAAGTGCGTTGTGGTGTTATTCGATAAAACCCATCCAGCTTCCGATATGATATTCTCAATATCAAGCTGATGCTTTCCTGACTCGAATGGATGCTCAAATAAAAGCCTGACCATATTATCCCCATTAGGAACGCTATGACTGATCGGAGACTGAAAATTATTTGCTGTGAAATTGGTGTTAGTAATGGATGAACTATTAACAGCCTGCGTGAAAAACAAGTCGAGTGCATCGCCGGAATGGGCAAGTACTTTCTCAATTTTGAAGGGATTGGTTATTTGAAATTCAAATCGGTTGCCTTCTTTTATTATTTGGCCCCGGTCGTCCCGAACCTGGTTTGCCGACAACTCATGGACTCCGGTTTGCAAAGGAGTATTAAACGTCAGGCGAACAATATTTCTGCTGATCAATAGAGCTGAATCGGGTGCTTTGAGACCATTCAATAAAAATTGACCAGGGTTCAAGCTGGATTCATCAATATGTTCGGTGAAAATGATATCAAGCTCACGTGCATTATTTACCCGGACGTCTGCTACCTGAAGTGGATCGGTGAAATTACGAATATAGAATTCATCAAAGTAAAAGCGATCGCGGCGTGTGGATGTATAATGAACCTTTATACCAAAATATGATGAGTGGGTGTGGGTGTTATCAACCACCTGCTCATTTTCTATGACCGGAATAGACTCAAAACCTTCTGAAGTATAAAGGCTCCATGTGCCATCTGCGTCCCTGGTTATTTTTACCCGGTAATCGCCCGGCTCAAGGTTGGATGATGCCGTTACAATTGTGGTTTCTGAGCCGTTGTCAAACCTTACTATTCGAAAATGTTTGGGCTGACCATTTTCTCCTGTTCGAAGTGCATAGCCATTCACGTTGCCATTTAAATCTGCCTGGTCAGCAGTTAGAAAAATATAAGCGCGATTGTTGTTTGACGGAGTAAAGCTATCCAATCGGAGAAAAAAATCCCAGGTTCCAAAAGCAACATTGCTTTCGGTGCTTAATTGATTAATGCCTCCGGTGTCGCTGCCATTTAAACGCAGCAGGTTATTTGGTGCTTCGGTAACTATTACAAAATCATTTAAATCGCCTTGCCAGGAAGAATTAAGAGTGTTATCACTATATTCAAAATCATCATAGAAAGTTGAAATTTGCGAAGTAGCCGATAAAGGGACAGATAATAAGAAGAGAAAAAGCAGACAATATATACTGAAATGCCCGGGAGCAAAGGGAGAAACTTTTAGGCAGGCAGGTGGTTTCATTCCTTTTACTTCGTATAAAAAAGATGAGATTATGGAGAGTCACTCCATAATCTCATAGGACTGTAGAATTACGCTAAAAACGTCAAGCTCGATTTAAAAATAAAAGCTGTATGTTTACTGGTATAGACACACGAGAAAGGTATCCCTTGCGGTACTTTTTCAATTATTTTTTCCTGAACCGGCTAATAAATTGAAGCGCAATATAATAGTGATAAAGAAAATTTACTGCTCCGCGAGGCGTCCACGTCTCGCGAGGAATGCACCCCGGATGCACGAGTGTACATCCGGGGTGCGTGGACGCTTTGCCGCAAAAGTCTTTTGAACCAGCCGTAGCAGCTTTAAAACTGCTACGTGAGGTTTCAAAAGCCCCAATACTGTATTGATAAGTGTGGTTTTTTGAAGTAGCAGCCTTTTGAATAGAATGCCGGGAATGTGCTTTAAAAAACAGCAAAGGCACAAGCATCCGAGCTGCAGGCTCAAAGTTACCTTAGTAACTGCTCGAGTGTCGTAGATTCATCAGTTTTATCATCGCGGTACTTGATGATGATGGGTGTGGATACTGACAAACTGTGTTTCTGAGCAAACTCGTGATTACTGATGCTTCTCGACCCTGGAATTACTACGGCTCCTGCAGGAATTTTCAGAGGCTGTTCTTTTGTGCCTTTGTAAATCGTTTCATTTACAAGATCATACACGGGTGTGGATCGGGTCAAAACAACCCCTGCTCCAATAACGGCGTTTTCACCTATCTGTGTGCCTTCATAAACGCCGGTATTACCACCAATCATGCAGTTGTCTTCAACGACTACAGGTACGGCGCCAATCGGTTCAAGCACTCCTCCAAGCTGTGCAGCGGCACTCAAATGCACACCCTTGCCCACCTGTGCACAACTTCCGACAAGTGCGTGAGAGTCGATCATAGTTCCGTCGCCTACATAAGCGCCGGAATTGATATACATGGGTGGCATCATCGTTACGTTATTGCCCACAAAGGCGCCGGAACGAACTGATGATCCCCCGGGTACGATGCGGATGTTTTTTTCAACACCTTTAATATTTTGTGTGGGGTAAGTGTGCTTATCGAAAAAACGGAGCGAGCCTTCGGTATCAAAGGCTTGTATTTTACCGTAGCGAAAACCAAGCAAGATTCCCTGTTTAACCCATCCGTTAACCTGCCATTCGCCGTCCTTTTTTTCAGCGGAACGAATCTCCCCGGCTTCCAATGCCTCCAGAAATTCTGCAAACACAGAATAAAAATCTGCTGTGGGGGATTGCGGGGGATTTTTTGCGAGATGGATAATCTTTTCTTGAAGTTGCATAACCATGGTTTATGAATAAAAATTGAAGCTTGCAATTTACTCATTGATAGGACTTCACGCAAAAGCAGAGTAAGATATTGCTGATATTTTGTTCACAATGATGAAGGTGAGAAGCATCCTATTTACCCCGATACTTTTATTGTGGTTAATAACTTTATTCAGTTATTTAGTAATAATGGTTAAGATGTTGGCCCGGTGCCAGTATCTTATTTCTGTATAAATAGTTAAAGCAATTTTAAGTAATTAATTCTTTGTTGTTCAAATCTAAATCTACTTCACGTATTGGAGAATAAACTATGGCTGCAAAATATATACTGGCCCTTGATCAGGGTACAACAAGTTCAAGGGCAATAATCTTTGATAAGCAGGGCCAAATAATAACATGTATCCAGAAGGAATTTCAACAAATATACCCCCATGCCGGATGGGTAGAGCATGACGGGCATGAAATCTGGTCGACACAGGCCGGCGTCGCCGCCGAAGCCATTACCAAAGCGGGTCTGAACGGAGAAAACATAGCCGCAATAGGAATCACCAATCAACGCGAAACAACTTTGCTTTGGGACAGGAAAACCGGAGAGCCTGTATTTAATGCTATTGTTTGGCAGGATCGAAGAACTTCTGAGTTTTGTGATGATTTAAAAAATAAGCACGGGTTGATAGAAGAAATCCGAAGCAAAACCGGATTGATTATTGACGCCTATTTTTCGGCTACCAAAATTAAATGGATATTAGACCATGTAGAGGGTGTTCGCGAAAGAGCCGGCAAAGGAGAGCTTGCGTTTGGAACCATGGATAGTTGGCTGATCTGGAACATGACCCGGGGACAGACGCACGTTACCGATGTAACCAATGCTTCCCGGACCATGCTATACAATATCCACGAGGGGAAATGGGACGATGATATTCTGGAGTTGCTCGATATTCCCCGAAGCTTGTTACCTGAGGTGAAATCATCAAGTGAGGTCTACGCAGAAACCAAATCAACCATTTTTGCTCCCAATATACCTATAGCGGGAATAGCCGGCGATCAGCAAGCGGCCCTGTTCGGGCAACGGTGCATCAGTTCCGGCATGGTTAAAAACACCTATGGAACCGGTGGTTTTATGGTGATGAATACCGGAGAGAAGCCCATCGTATCCAATAACAACTTGCTAACGACTATAGCCTGGGAGATTGACGGCAGGGTAGAGTATGCCCTGGAAGGAAGCGTTTTTATTGCCGGAGCCGTAGTGCAATGGTTGCGCGATGAACTGGGTCTGATCAGAAAATCATCCGATGTGGAAGCTTTGGCCACTAGTGTTAAGGATAATAACGGAACCTATCTTATACCGGCCTTTTCCGGATTGGGGGCTCCGCACTGGAACCAGGATGCCCGGGGAACGATAGTCGGGATTTCCCGCGGCACCAATTCCGGCCATATTGCCCGCGCGGCCATTGAATCCATTGCCTATCAAACTATGGATGTCATTGTTGCTATGCAGGCAGACTCCGGCATTGAAATCAAAGAACTGCGGGTAGACGGCGGCGCTGCAGCCAATGATCTGCTCATGCAGTTCCAGTCTGATATCATGCAGGTTCCTGTAATCCGCCCAAAAACCCTGGAAACCACAGCTCTTGGCGCGGCTTATCTGGCAGGATTGGCCGTCGGGTATTGGAAAGACCAGCAGGAGATAAACAGCCAATGGCTGGAAGACAAGCATTTCACTCCCCAGATGCCTCTTGCCGAAGTACAGAAGCTAACAAGCGGTTGGAACAGGGCCTTAAATACTGCGATCCATTGGTCAGCTAACGAGAAGACGTCTATTAAAGAGGTTGAAGGCCTATGAGACGATCAGACATGATTCAGTCTGTAAAGCAAAGATCAGAGCCGTGGGATTTTATTATTATCGGGGGCGGGGCAACAGGATTGGGCGTAGCCGTTGATGCCGCAAACCGTGGTTATAGTACATTGCTTGTGGAGATGGATGATTTTGCGAAAGGCACTTCCAGCCGTTCGACGAAACTGGTGCATGGCGGAATACGGTATTTGCAGCAGGGAAACGTGTCCCTCGTGCTGGACGCACTTAAGGAAAGAAACCGGTTGCTGAACAATGCACCTCACCTGGTGCACAGCCAGCCGTTCCTTATTCCAAACTATCGTTGGTGGGAGAAGTCTTTTTACGGGTTCGGGATGAAGATCTATGATACTCTTGCCGGAAAGCAGGGTTTTGGCCGATCAAAACGGTTGTCACGGACCGAAACATTGGAACGGGCTTCGACACTATCATCCAAGAAGTTAAAAGGCGGCGTATTATATTACGACGGGCAATTCGATGATTCCAGGCTCGCCATTAATCTAGCTGAGACCAGCGCTGAAAAAGGCGGCGTACTGATCAACTATATGAAAGTAACGGGGCTATTGAAAAATGGCGGAAAAGTTTATGGCGTCAAAGTTAAAGATGCTCTTAGCGGTAAGGATTATGAGATAAAAGGCAGGACGGTCATAAATGCTACAGGCGTATTTACCGATTCGGTATTACAGCTGGATGACCGTGATGCAAAGCCCATTATTTCCCCCAGCCAGGGCATTCATTTGGTCCTTGATAAAAAATTCCTGCCCGGCAATACCGCCATCATGGTACCGCATACCGATGATGGACGAATTTTGTTCGCTGTTCCCTGGCATAATAAAGTTGTGCTGGGCACCACGGACACGGCCGTAAATACAATATCTACTGAGCCCAAGGCCATGCATGCTGAAATCGACTTCTTATTAAAGCATGCAACAGGGTATCTTGCAGTATCACCAGGTTATGATGATATTAAAAGTGTGTTCGCCGGATTGCGTCCTTTGGTTAAAGCTTCAAATAATAAAAAAACAGCTAAAATTTCCCGTGATCATACCCTTATTATATCAGATTCAGGCTTGGTAACCATAACAGGAGGAAAGTGGACAACCTACCGGAAAATGGCTCAGGATGTTGTGGATCAGGCCTCTGATGCGGCAGGGTTACCGTCAGTAAAATGTACTACAGAAAATTTAAGGATCCATGGCTGGCAAAAGGATGTAAACACTGAAGACCCGCTTCATATTTATGGCACGGATCAAGCGGGAATAAAAGAGATAGTTGCAGAAAATCCTGAATGGGGGTCTTTATTGCATAAGAGGCTACCTTATATCAAGGCCGAGGTCATTTGGGCGATCAGAAACGAGATGGCCATGACCGTAGAAGATTTTAATGCTCGGCGTTCTCGTGCCTTATTGCTGGATGCCAGTGCCAGTGAAGAAATGGCTCCGGAGGTTGCCCGGTTAATGGCTGAGGAAGCCGGCTACGATGATAATTGGGTTAAAAAGCAGCTTAAAGAATATTATGATCTGGTTTCCTGGTATAAATACAGCGAAAACAAGCATCCGGTAGAAAGATGAACGTGTGGATTTTAAGCGGTATCAAGTACATTCGCCCATTTTAAATACTGGTTCCTTATTTGCTTTACATGATGAGCAACTTCATCTCTATTCCAGGAAGCAGTTTCGATGGCAGGATGAATATAGGCGTTAACGGTGCCTTTCTTGGTGATCAAAGATCGTCCCTGGCAAAGTTCTGAAGCATTTTCAAAATAAAGTGGAACAATTGGATAACTTAAATCACAGGCCAGGTAAAAGGCCCCTTTTTTGAATGGGCCAATTACGCCCGGATGTTTTCGGGAACCTTCCGGGCCCATTACCATGGAGAGCTTCTTTTTTTTGATGCGGTCGCAAGCTTTCTTTAAGATCTGAACAGAGCGCTGAGATTTATCGCGAGGTATAAATATTTGGCCGGTTAAATTTCCCAGAATGAAGAAAAAAGGATTTAATTGAAACTCTCGCTTCGCTACAAACCGGACATTATGGAGCCCTAACGACAGTAATACAAATAAGTCAAGTGTGGAGCTATGATTAAAAATATACATGACTGGTCTGTCAGGCAAAGAATTAGGATTATGTACAACAAGTTTTATGCCTGCAATAGTTAATCCCGTACGGCCCACAAATAATCCAATATATTTCACCATGAAATTTTGAGCCTTTCCTAATGTTAATATCATTACAATTGTCAAAACCAAAGAAGAAAGCAATAATGAAAACAGAAACCAGGTTACGGTAAGCATGCAACGAAAACGATCAGCAATAGTAGTGCTAGGCATTTTTGCGGGATTTAATGATTTTGATTAGTGCTAATGTTAGTTTGTTGGTAGAAAGTATAAAGTTGAATCCATTTATTCAATTTAACCAAAAAATCAGTTGTTATGTTGATAGTGCCATATAGTATGTGTTAATGGTATAGAAATATTATAAATTAATCTGCACAAGCAGAAATAAGATAAAATTGCCCTAGCTGTCCGATCAGCAGTATAATAAGATGCAAATCTACGAACCCCTTTTATGAGTGACGATAACACGCCGCAAGGAAATAATCCAGACAATCAACATACTGCAAAAAGAGACTGGTTTACCAGGTTCCTGGATTCGGTTGAATGGCTGGGAAACTTACTCCCCCATCCGGTAACCTTATTTGCGCTGTTTGCCATGGGCGTAATCTTGATAAGCGGTATCGCGGAGTGGTTTAATTTATCGGTGGTTGATCCGCGCCCTGAGGGTGTGGCAGGAAGATCTCCCGAGGGTACCATTGAAGCGGTAAGTCTGCTTAATGGGGAGGGCCTTCGCATGATCATTGAAAACCTGGTGGTCAATTTCACTTCATTCGCCCCGCTGGGTACCGTGCTTGTGGCCTTATTGGGTGTTGGTGTAGCGGAACATTCAGGTTTGATAAGTGCCTGCATACGGGGCCTGGTATTAAAGGCAAGCGCCGTTCAGCCTCATGTTGCCAAAGATACGCATCTGTTGAGTTTTGCAGGGAAGGTCGTAAACCGCTTCAAGCGGATATTTGCTTTTGTTTTGGATCCTAAAAATTTGGTTACCATAGCCATTGTGTTCAGTGGGATAATCTCCAATACGGCATCGGAGCTGGGCTATGTGGTTCTTGTTCCCCTGGCGGCTGTAGTTTTCCTCTCGTTGGGGAGGCACCCGCTTGCCGGGTTGGCCGCTGCTTTTGCCGGCGTTTCGGGCGGGTACAGTGCCAATCTTTTGCTGGGAACCATTGATCCTTTGCTTGCCGGACTTACGGAAGAGGCCGCTCAGCTTATTGATCCGGGGTATACGGTTCATGCTGCCGTGAATTATTACTTCATGTTCCTGAGCACATTTGTAATAACGGCTATAGGAACCTGGGTAACCCTTAAAATTGTAGAGCCCAAGCTTGGCAAGTACGATATATCCATGGCCATGGAAGATCTCAGCGACGACACATCCCTTACTCCTTTAACCAAAGATGAAAAACGCGGTTTGAAATGGGCCGGCGTGAGTTTCCTGATTCTTGCCGGTGTACTTGCCCTGACCATTGTGCCCGAAAATGGTGTGCTGCGAAATCCTGACACCGGAGAGATCCTGAATTCACCATTCCTGAACGGCATTGTGGCGCTGATCTTTATTGCCTTTATTATTCCCGGCTATGTTTACGGCAGGGCCGCAAATACCATGAAAAGTGATCGGGATGTAATTGAGGGCATGTCAAAGGCTATGTCTACTCTCGGCCTTTATATTGTTATAGTTTTCTTTGCCGCGCAATTTGTGGCCTTCTTCGGATGGACAAACCTGGGCCAGATTGTAGCCGTTACGGGGGCGGAATTCCTGACCAACATCGGCCTGACGGGGCCGCTGATTTTTATAGGGTTTATTATTGTGTCCGGGTTTGTAAACCTGATGCTGGGCTCCGCCTCAGCGCAATGGGCGGTGACCGCGCCTATCTTTGTACCCATGCTCATGCTAATTGGCTACAGCCCTGAAGTAATTCAGGCAGCCTATCGAATAGGTGATTCGGTAACCAATATCATCACCCCCATGATGAGTTACTTTGGTCTGATACTTGCCTTTGCCAACCGGTATGACAAAAATTTAGGGATTGGCACAGTTATCAGCATGATGTTGCCATACAGTATGTTATTCTTCCTGGGCTGGGTCATTTTGTTTTTCCTCTGGGTGTTTATATTGGGAATGCCAGTAGGGCCGGAAGCACCAACATTTTACAATAACTAAATTTTATTATGAACTATACTTATAAAATCCTTTACATGATGTTCTTTGCTTTAGCATTAGGAGCATGCGCCGCGACACGGGGTATGACTTTGGAGCAGGGTGAAGCAAGCTGGTATGGCCCCGGGTTTCATGGAAAACTAACAGCAAACGGAGAAACCTACAATCAGAACGAACTTACGGCGGCCCACCGAACGCTGCCTTTTGATACGCGTGTCCGGGTTATAAACAGGGACAATGGCAAATCTGTGACCGTTCGAATCAACGACCGCGGTCCGTACGCCAAAGGGCGGATTATCGATCTATCCCGAAAAGCAGCTGAAGAAATCAACATGATTGATTCCGGGGTAGCCAGTGTTAGAATCAATTTGGTTGATAGTAAAGAGGCTGTTAGCAGAAGAGGGATCAGCAAGGAAAAGTTTACGGTACAAATTGCCTCTTTTGATACCCGTGAAGAAGCCAAGCGCCATTCAAAGGCTATTCGCGGTTCACGAGTGGAGCGGGCCAGGGCTAACAACAAGAGCGTGTACCGGGTGTACTATGGCTCCTATCGCAATCCAGAACGTGCTGAACGTGCTCTGGTAAGGCTGAAACGAAGCGGTTATGACGGCTTTGTAAAACAGGAGCAGAACTAACCAAAACTGTTCTGTGAAACGAGTGCAACTTTTTTTGCCCCATATTGGTTCGTGTTTATCTAGCCATGATAAATAATGATATCTCATATGGACACACGAGTTTTAACCCTTGGAAGAATAGCATTCGGCATTCCATTTGTATTATTTGGTTTGTTGCACTTTATTAACACGCCGAACATGGAACCTCTGGTTCCTGATTTTTTGCCGGGAACCGCCTTTTGGGTCTATGTTACCGGGATTATACTTTTTGTAGGCGGTTGTGCTATAATGGTCAATAACTATACCAAGACGGCTGGGTATCTTATTGCCGCCCTTATGTTTCTATTTGTTATTGTGCTCCATATTCCCGGCATGTTCAATGAAGCGACACTGCAGATGGCAATGACCAGTTTTTTAAAAGATATGGCATTGGGGGGCGGGGCTTTAATTATTGCGGGGTTATCTCCGAATGAGTATATGGAGGGGTCGGAGATATAAATTTTCTCACTTGATCCAGATAGAAAAATAAAGAAAATGAAATATAGTTTCTGATTTTTTGCTAATTTAAGCAAAAGTTTAATATACTTCGTGTTAAGAAGTTGAAGCTTCGGGGCGACTTTCTTAGGGGTTAAGTCGGCCCAGAAGGCAACAAGCAGGGTGGTATTTACCATCCTGCTTTTTTAATATCTGGGCGACATGAAAACGATCATTTGCATGTGCTATTATCAATAACAGCAGACAAGAGGGAGTTTTAGCTGTTTATAAGAAAAACTTATTTCATTTTGATCACATCCTGCCCATCGAAATTAATAATCTGTACCCATGCATATTATGCCAATGAGAAAAAAATATCCCAAACACTGAAAAACTGATTTGATACTGATTCCAGAGTAGAAAATTAAGTCTTTTTGGCTTTGACGAAGTCCATACCAAGTCCGTACCAACTCCTACACAAGTCTTACTGGTAGTAGGAGATGAGAAGGACTTGAGTAGACTCAGGACAAGGGTGAGTTTAGGGCTTACTTGCCGTAGGTAAAGATTGAAAATAAAAGAACAAAGTGTTAATGTAATTATGACCTAATTATGAGCTATTCAGTTCAGCTTAATTTTCATAACTGAAGACTACTATAGAAGCTATGATATTTTTTAGCTTTTACGGCTAAATACATGTACGCTAAGATTTTTAAAAATTTATTTCAACTGAGTATAGCCCGATTATTAATTTTTTTAAATTTTTACCGCAAGGGATGGCGTTCTGGCGTCTCTATATAGGAGAAGGGAAGCGGAGTTGTTCCGGTGTACCGGCAAAATCATTGCAGGGTATTGTAATACCCTGATAGAATCCATTAGAAAAGGATTGAAACATTATCATATCTTAAATCTACGCAGATCAAAAATCTTAGCCTTACAGAATAAAATAAAGATTGCAATTAACAACCATTAACAGCTGCCCCCAACGAAAGAATAAATGAAAACGATCATTATTGGCAGCGGATTTGGAGGGCTGGGTGCGGCGGCGCGGTTGGCAGCGCGCGGACATCAGGTGGAAATCTTTGAAAAACTTGATCAGCCGGGTGGCAGGGCATATGTGTATGAGAAGAATGGCTTTAAATTTGATGGGGGGCCAACGGTCATTACCGCCCCGTTTATGTTTGATGATATTTTTAAAGCCGCGGGTAAAAACCGGGAAGACTATATCAAGTTTATGCCATGCGATCCTTTTTATCGCATTTTCGACCCGCAAGGACGCTCTTTCGATTATAACGATGATGAGGATTTTATCAGCCGGGAAATACAGGCTAGAAACCCGGACGACGTAGAGGGATATCGCAGGTTTATGGAAACCACCAAAGCCATATTTGATAAGGGTTTCACCGAGCTGGCCGATAAACCGTTTCTATCTGTCTGGGATATGATCAAGGTAGCTCCCGATCTTGTAAAGCTTCAATCTTACAAGAGTGTGTACCGTTACATTTCCCAGTTTATAAAGGATGATTTTCTAAGGCAGGTTTTTTCTTTTCACCCGCTGCTTGTGGGGGGGAACCCTTTTGATACGACGTCCATTTACGCTATGATTCATTACCTGGAGCGCAAGTGGGGAGTACATTATGCAGTGGGTGGCACCGGAGCCATAATAGATGGTCTTGTAAAGCTGATCGAAGAATTGGGCGGCACCATCCATTTGAACGCCGAGGTTGATGAGATTCTTTCTGAGAGCAAAACGGTAAGGGGAATTCGTTTGAAAGACGGCACGATCCATCGTGCCGAAAATATAATTTCTAATGCGGATGTAGCTTTTACCTACAGAAATCTGATAAAGCCGGATTTCAGGAAGAAAAATACCAATAAGAGGTTGGAAGGCATGAAATACAGCATGTCGCTTTTTGTAATTTATTTTGGCACAAAATGTCGTTATACCGATACCAAACTCGAGCATCACAACATAGTTCTCGGTGGTCGCTATAAGGAGCTGCTTCAGGATATTTTCAACAAAAAGCAGTTAGCGGATGATTTTTCGCTGTACCTGCACATGCCCACCGCCAGCGACCCCAGTAGTGCCCCGGCCGGATGTGAGTCTTTTTATGTACTTTCTCCGGTTCCGCACCTGGAATCAGGGATAGACTGGAAGACGGCCGCCAAGCCTTACCGCAATGCGATAATGAATTTTCTAGAGGATAATTACCTGCCGGATCTTCAGGAAAATATTATTGCCGAGCACCACATCGACCCGTTACATTTTCAGGACACCCTGAACAGCTATATGGGTTCAGCGTTTTCAGTGCAGCCGCTACTAACGCAATCCGCCTGGTTCCGGCCACATAACCGCTCTGAAGATTTTAACAACCTATATTTTGTGGGCGCTGGTACTCATCCCGGCGCCGGCCTGCCCGGGGTACTTTCTTCTGCTAAGATTGCTGAAAACCTTATATGCGAAGATGATAAACAGTCCCTTTTACAGATATGAAATCTCATCACCGCTTTTCATCCAGTATTTATCAGGAGACCATTCAATAATCTTACCGTCACGTTTTTTAACCCACTGGAACTCAAAATAAGTATTTGCAGGCAGTGCCAGCTCTATTTCCCAGGTGGGGTAGGCATCGGCACTGAGGGGACCTATTGCTTTCTCAGGATCCCAGCCACCCAGTTGAGGAAGGTTCCCCAGCAGGTAGATTTCTTCGCCAAATATAGTTTCCGCAAAAACGTCTATAATTGTTAATTCAGCCCGGTCGGAGGTTTTATCATCTGTTTGTGTAAGCCAGATAAAACCATAGGGTTCAAGAACAATTTCGCCAAAACTGTAGTTGAATATCCGGTTCCTGAATAACTCCCGGTAGTAGGGTAACCGCCAGGCCTTAGGCAGCATATCCATCGGTATGTGAAGGGATTCAGATGCAAAATTGGAGATAAATAAAATTTGTTGTCCATCATACTTGCGTTCAAAAACAAAGGCTGAATCCCTGTCGATCAACAGTATCCGGTCGATTGAGTTACCGTTCAAAGTGGAGATGTCTTTGCGGGCTTCGGATAGTTTTTGAATTCCCCGAAAGAGTTTGTTTTCCATGGTGCCTTCGGTCTTGCGAAGCTCGGCTTTCTCCCAGCTCATTTTAGGGCGGTGCACCCAGCGATTGTCGTCCCTCTTGGTCACATCACCCAAATAGGAGAGATCATTCATTTGGCCTAATTCGTCGCCCATATATAGCAAGGGGATGCCTTTCCAGGTAAAGACTACATTCTGGATGAGCATAATCCGTTTAATGGCATCTTCAATTTGGAGCTCCTCGGCCTCAACCATCGCTTTTTGTAATCCCGCCAGTGCGGCAAGTGTACCGGAAACTCTTGCTTCGCCTGACCAGTAGTCCCGCTGAAAAGGATAGCCTTCTGAGAAGCTTCCCGAAATTTTGCCTGTATAGAAATTGGTACAAAACATCCGTGTGTCATGACCATTTTGGCCTACATCAGCAGCATTTTGTTCAGAGATTCCCCAGCCGATATCATCATGGCTGCGCAGATAATTTACCCACTCTGTATTTTTAGGTGCACCAGGCAGGTTATGCAGTGTTGTTCTGAGAAGGTGAGTATTTTTTGACGCCAGAGCATGCCACAAATGATTCATCAGTGTAGCGTTGTAGGCTATTTCGCATTCCTTGCCCTCATAGGGGCCGGTGCCCAGGTAACGGACGATCTCATCAGGGCCTACTATGGCCTCGGCTTTGAACAACACACTGGGGGCGGCTATACGCATCAGCGCACGATAGGCCCTGACAATAATATGGGCCTCCTCCTGGTTTTGGCAATAAGTGCCTAATCTTTTCCAGATATATGGAACGGCATCCAGCCTCAGAAAATCGACCCCCATATTGGCGAGATGCATCATTTCTTCGAGCATCACATGAAATACATTGGGATTGCTGTAATTTAGGTCCCATTGGAACTCGTAAAAGGTGGTCCATACCCATTTATCAATTTGGGGATAAAAGCTAAAGTTACCCGGAGAGAAATCAGGGAAGACCTCAAGGAGATGCTTTTCATAGGCGTTGGGCATAGTGCGATCATCAAACATGAGAAAGAACTCCTGGTAGAATTCGTTTCCCGCCATCGCGGCCTGAGCCCAGCGATGTTCTTTGGCGGTATGATTCATCACGAAATCGAAAACCAGATTGATACCTGCTTCATTCAGCATGCGGGTGAGTTTGCGGAGCTCATCATAGGTGCCCAGGCGCGGCTCTACAGCCCGATAATCCTGTATAGCATACCCGCCATCGTTTAGCCCTTCCCGGGTCTTTAGCATGGGCATGAGGTGAAGGTAATTTATCCCCAGTTCATTCAGATATGGTATAACCTTATAAAGATTTTTAAGATTACCGGCAAATAAGTCCACATACAGCATGCCGCCAACAATTTTATGGCTTTTAAACCAATCCGGGGTTCCTTCTCTTGCCTGGTCAAGCTTGTGCAGACGTGACGGGCGATCCTCGAAGGCTTGCAATATGGAGTCGAATAATGCCGTAATGGCTTTTTCCCGGCCATCTAAATCATCATAAACTTTAACATAATTTTCCCAGAAGTCATCAAACCACATTTCAATCCGTGTTTTGAAATAAGGGTGTTTTTTATAATGTTTTTTATACCGTTTCAAGATATAATTTTTCATGTAACCGCAATCTCCGTTCCGGCGGTTGTCCATAATATCCTGATTGAGCATACTTGAACTTTGTTGCTTTCGTGTTCTGTCTGATGGCATTATTTACAAATTGCTGAGTTGTAGCACACGGTCAATTTATCAATCATTAAAAACAGATTGGGTGACCAGTTCAGGAACTTCAGGCATAGCCCCCGTTTTAGCTGCAATATGAGCGGCGTAACGATTGGCACTTTTTAAAGCCTCCTCCAGAGGCTTTTCTCTGAGTATTTGATGGGTTAGAGCAGCTGTAAAAGCATCACCGACCCCCACCGAGTCACCTTCCCCGGTATCAATTTTATAACGCGGCTCAATGAAATGAACATCTCTTGTAATGAGCTCACTGCCTTTTTTACCTTTGGTGAGGCAGATGATGTTCATACTATAGTTCTCAAATAGCCAGTTTTTAAGATCAATTGTTGAAAACATGGTCTCCAGTAACTGAAATTCACTTTCATTTAACTTAAGTATATCGGCTTTGCGAATTGATTTCTCAATAACCTCTTCCGTGTAGAATGGGTCTCGAAGGTTCAGGTCAAGTATCTTCAGGCAATCCGAAGGCACGGATTCCAGGAAACGGAAAATAGTTTCTCTGCTTTTCTCTGCTCGTTGAGCCAATGTACCAAAACAAACGGCATCCGCATTGTGGGCAAGCTGCAGCCAGGAATCTTGCAGTTCCAGAAAATCCCAGGCTACCGGTGACTTAAAGATGTATTGGGCATCATCGCCAACCATTTCAACATTAACGACTCCTGTTGGATACTTGTCGCAAACTTGTAAATATTGGGTATCAATTTGTTTTCCCGTAAAAAATTGCCGCAGGTCATCCCCGAGCTGATCATTGCCCACTCTGCTGGCAATGACGCCCCGGTTTCCTAAAATGCTGGCATGATAAGCTACGTTGGCCGGAGCTCCTCCGGGACGTTGATAATCGGGAAAGATATCCCATAGAACTTCTCCAATCCCAATTACTATAGGTGAATGTGACATGTAAAGAAATGATTATTATATTTTGAACTCATAGACTTTTCCTATAATTCAGAAATAACTCTAAATAGTCAAATTATAGCTGTTAATAGTTTAGCTAAACGTAAAATAAAAATAATTTTACGAACCAAACCCAGCTAATTTATAAATGAGATAATGAAATGCGGGGAATCCACTAAATACCTTTTAGAAATAGCCATTTCTAAAAGGTATTCAGGCAGATCAATCAGGAATGTTCCGTTGCGGCTATTTCTTTGGTTTGGCCTCTCCAGGTTCTAATGTAGTTTTGAGCTCGTTCTACAGATGTAGCAACCGCAAGATAAATTATAGGTATCAAGACCAGCGTGATCAAAGTAGAAGCAGCAAGACCGCCTACTACTACCCGCGCCAGTGACGCCTGTATTTCACCACCAGCACCTAATCCAAAAGAAAGGGGAAGCAGGGCCAGGATCGTTGTTAATGTTGTCATCAATATTGGCCGCAGGCGAAGTTCACCGGCTTTTATCAAAGCATCATGTATGCTGAGATTCTCTTCACGCCGCAACAGGTTAATATAATCTATAAGCACAATAGCGTTGTTGACAACAATACCTATCAGCATGATAATGCCCATGAAGCTCTGAAGATTCAAGGTGGTTCCGGTAAGAAGCATAGTTGGTACAATTCCGATAATGGCAACCGGCACAGAAAACATAACGATCAGCGGGTCAATGAAACGCTCAAATTGGGCGGCCATAACCATATAAATTAACAGCAGTGCCATTACGATAGCCATTATGAAATCTCTTTGCGCTTTCTGCTGCTCTTCGTATTCTCCCCCGAAATAAATCGAGAAACCATCAGGCATTGCAACTTGAGTTAGGTCAGCACGAATACGATCTACCGCATCACCTAAAGCAACGCCACTTTCCAGATTGGCCGAAATATAAGTTACCCGCTGACCATTCACATGATTGATATTCGTAGGCCCGCGCCCAACATCCTGATTGACCAGAGCCGATACCGGAATTACTTCATCAGTATTGGTACGTATGGAGATATTATCAACATCCAGAATGCTCATTCTGTCTTCAGGACGAAGCCTTACTGTTATTGGATATTCTTCCCCATCTTTACGATACATACCGGCTCTTGAGCCACCCAAATTAGTTTGAACGGTTTGAGCAACATCCTGAACACTAAGTCCATTTCTAGAGATCTTTTCCCGGTCGAACCGAAGGTTTTGCTCGGGGCGGCCCACGCGTTCGTCACTATATACATCTGATATGCCCTCAATCTTTTCGATTCGGTTTATAAAATTATCAGCTAAATTTTGAGCGGTATCCAAGTCATAACCCCTGATCTGAATCTGTACAGCATCTTCGCCGTCCCCGCCGGAGCTGAATATCCGGCGCAATATCCATAGTCCGGATCGGGCAGAAACGCGTATGTCAGCTCCGGGAATCACGCCTTCAACACTATCACGAATATGATCGGCAAGTTGTGAACTCGACATCCCCCGGTTAGCCTGATCGTGCAAAGTAAGCTCTACTTCGGCCCGTCCATTTCGGGCTTCCCGGCTGTAATGCTTGATTTCTTCTTCAGGGACCACTCTTTTAACCACTTCGTCGAGTTCCATCAGGTACTGATACATTACAGAAATATTGGTGCCCTGTGCCATTGTCATTCTAATTTGTATTTCGTCGGCATCTGCTTGGGGAGCCAATTCAAAAGGAATTGCCGGGACAAAATATATGGATGCTCCAAGTAACCCGACTGTGACTAAAATAATCACAATCTTCATATTAAGAGCTTTTTCAAGTAGGCGGCCGTATCCGCTTTCCATTTTTTCAAAAAAGCGCTGCATGCGGGAATGCTTCTCAGGGTCAGGATCATCAGGCTTTATCGTAATGAACTTACTTGCCAGCATTGGAACCAGGGTCAGGGCTACCAGGAGTGAACAAACCAGGGCAAACACAACAACCAGGGCTAGTTCCTGAAACATCATTCCAGTTATGGTTTGCATGAACAGTACGGGAAGGAAAATGACTGAGGTTGTTAGAGTTGCGGCAACAATAGCACCGCCTACTTGTTTTGTACCAACCAGGGCACTTTCTTCTTTTCCGTGTCCCTGTTGCCTGCGCCTCACAATATTTTCAAGAACGACAATCGCATTATCAACAATTAAACCGATACCGAGAGCCAATCCACCGAAACTCATTTGGTTGAGGGTGAGCCCGTTAAAATACAGCAGGCCAAATGTAGCTATGACCGAAATCGGGATGGAAATAGCAATGATCAGCGTCGTGGAGCCATTACGCAGGAAAGCAAACAAGATAATAACGGCCAGTAAACCACCCCATACGGCAGAGTTTCTCACGTTGTTGATTGAATCCTGAATAAATCCGCTTTGATCGGTAATGACCTGCATTTGCAGGTCGGTACGCTCCAGGTTGATTTTTTCCACCTCGTCATGAATAGCCTGGGAAACGGCCACCGTATTGGCTCCTGTTTGCTTTCGAATGCCCATGCGGATGGTAGGGCGTTCGTCAATTTCAACAAAGCGGCCCATATCCGCATAACCCTCATTTACTTCAGCAATGTCTCTTACTCGTATAGGGTTGCCTTCAACTCTTTTGACGATGGTATTGCCGATCTGCTCAACATTAACAAATTCACCGAGGGTTCTAACATATAGATCACCAAGTCCTTCTTTTACGTCACCGCCGGGTAGATTGATATTCTCCTGGCCAATTACCTGAACTACATCATTGGCGGTGATCTCACTGGAGATCATCCGGTCTCGATTCAGGTCTACGTGAATCTCCCGGTCAAGCCCACCCCACACGTCAATAGCTCCTACGCCATTAATTTGTTCGAACCTTTTGGACATATCCCGCTCCAGGATCCGGGTCAGTTCACCCATTTCACGCTCAGATTTGGCACCAATAATAACTATGGGGCTGTCGTTGGGATCAAACTTTCGAATTCTCGGAGCCTCTACTTCATCGGGTAAACTGCGCCGTACTCTGTCAAGTGCGCCACGTACGTCATTGGTGGCTTCATCCAGATTTGTCCCCTGAACAAAATTAACGGAAACCCAGCTATTCCCCTGGCTAGTCCTTGAATTCACCGATTCAATATTGGCAACCCCGGCAATGGCATTTTCTACCTGATCGGTTATGATTAGCTCCATTTCCTCGGGGCCTACATTATCATAAGACGTTTGAATATAGAGGCTTGGATACTCAATCGGGGGCAGCAGGTCTACCGGCAGATATCGAAACCCAATGATCCCCAATGTCACAATGATAAGGTATACCATTGTAGTGGCTATAGGACGTGAAACTGATTTTGATGTTAAACTCATAGTCTAGGTGATCAGTAATCGGTAATAAGCTTTATAAATAGTAAATTGAGAGATCAGCCTCCCGCAGACTCAGCACTTCCAATCGGTTGCTGGTATTTTTCCTCAATTATCTGAAAGATATCTCTTGCATGAAGCTGCTGAAGATCAAGCATGTGCTCCCAGCCGGTCATCCGGAAATGAGCCATATTATCTCCGCCAACTAGCATGTTTTGACCCATAGTGACTATCCAGGCATCGTCAGCTATTCCCTCAATACCAGATACTTCACGCCCTTTTGCTACTACATCTACAGGGACGAAAGTTACGCTAGTCGGACCAAAAATAGAATTTTGTTCCTCTTCATCCATATCATCTACATTAAATTCAGTACCCAGTGCACTGGCTACATAAACGCCCAGCATGCCTTCCCGTGGATGATCGTACAGCGCATTGTTTGGAACTAGTGTGGCCTGCTGCGATTCTCCATAGAGAATGTCTACAGATACATACATACCCGGCCTTAGCACACCCCCTTCATTAGACACCTCAATATCGGCTTGAGTGGTATGCGATATAGGGTTTAAAAAAGGTGAAATCCGTGTTATGGATGCTTGAACTACCGTGTCTTGCGTCGAAGCTACAGTTAGGTTGGCCGTCTGGCCTATTTCAATATATCCTGTCATTCTTTCCGTAAGAACCACCTGGATTTTAACATTATCTGTATCACCGATCTCAAAGAGCCGCGTTGATGAGCTCACTTGCTGGCCAATTTCGGCATTTCGCAAGCCAACCACCCCATCGGTAGTAGCACGTACCATGGTATTATCCAGGGCAGACCTTTGCTCTTCTACAATTGATGCTGCCTGATTTTTTTGAGCTCTCACCAACGCAAGGTTTGCCTTGGCAGACTCCACTTCGGCTTGAACCTGTTCAAGCTCTGACGCGCTTTCCATTTGTCGATCTGCCAATGTCGATACCCGATTTAGCCGGACTTCCAGCTGATTAAGGCTGGTTAATGCCTGCCTCTCACGTGCCTGTGCAATTTCATACCCGGATTCGGCTTGATTCAAACGTTCCCGGAACTCCGTGTCACGAAGTTTAACAAGTGGATCTCCTTTCTTAACCGGATCCCCATTATTCACATAAACCTCTGTAACAGGTGCTGTTATTTCAGGATAAATCTCTGTTTGATTACGGGCACTCACAACCCCTGTAAGCCTCTCCTCAAGTGGTAGTGATCCATATCCCGCACGCAAAACCTCAACGGTTGGGGCACGACTAAGTTCCTCGTCGTTTTGATCATCAGAATTATCACCAGTCCCGCAGGCAGAGAAAAATAATAATATACCCAGAGTATATATTGGTAAATAGTTGGAGTTAGAGGGCATTGTGCGTTGTGTAAAATGTTGATTATAGCATTGATGAATTTTACTGCCGTACTAATGGCAATATGTCGAAAAACGCTTAATATTCAGTGTAAAACATTATTAAAACATTACATGTATTTTTAAATAAAAGGTGCTGTAAATGTAAAAAATGTGTAAAGTAAAGAGCAGAGGCTGCTTTTACAAGTAGCCCCTGTTCACAAGTAGTTCTGCATTTAATATTGCACAGCCTGCAGCACCGCGAATTGTATTGTGCCCTAATACGGTAAAGGCGATATCCATAACTTCGGCCTTACGCAGCCTGCCCATGCCGATCTGCATGCCTCCTTCAGCAAGTGCATGCTTGCGGGGCTGCGGATAGCGAAAATCATCGTAGAGTTTCAGCGGCTGAGTTGGAGAACTCGGCAAATTCAGCTCTGTAATAGGGTTTCCCCAGTTTCTAATGATATTTCGAACTTCATCAATGCTCTCTGGTTTATTTGTTAACTTTACAGTTACCGAAAGCAGGTGCCCGTCAATTACCGGGACTCTGATAGCCGTACTTTGAATAGGAAAGTCTGATGTTGAAATGTTTCCGTCTTTCAGTTCACCAAGAATTTTAAGCGGTTCAATGCCAATTTTTTCCTCTTCTCCACCTATATAAGGCATCACATTGCCTAATATATCGTGGCTGGGTACACCAGGATAGCCGCCCCCGGAAATTGCCTGAAGAGTAGTCATTACCACAGAATTTATTCCGAATGCATCGGAAAGAGGTTTCAATGCCATGGTAAGAGGGACGCAGACACAGTTTGGATTGGTTACAATAAATCCTTTTTTATTCGGGTCGAACGTCTGATGTTCAATTAAGGCTGCATGGTCCGGATTCACTTCCGGTACAAGCAACGGCACCTGTGGGTGCTCCCGATAGTTTTTCGCATTGGATATTACAGGAATACCGGCTTTGGCGAATTCTACTTCAATTTCAGTGGCTACAGAGGCATCCAATCCAGAAAAAATAAAATCAACGTTCTGAAAATTCTTTGCCTGGCAATCGGAGACTGTCATTTTTGCAATATTCTCCGGCATATCGGCCGACTCAATCCAGTTGCAGGCTTTTTTGTACAGCTTGCCTGCCGATCGTTCTGAGGCCCCGAGTTTGGCAATTGAAAACCAGGGATGATCTTCAAGTAAATGAACAAATTTCTGACCTACGGCGCCTGTGGCACCTAATATTCCTACTCGGTATGTTGGCATGGTGTTTTAAAAGATTAGATTAAAAAATTCGCTAACAAGATAGAAAAACAATCGATCAGAGGGAAAAATCGTTTTAGTTTTATGGGTTGAGCAAGCGGAAAAGAAAATTTAAAAGATAATAATATGAAGTGGTTATTTGAATCCTTTTTGATCATATATTATTTTAAAACAGATAGATGCAGTAAATATTTTTTGAACTTTTAAGGGAGACGGCATGAGCGAACATCCGATTATCTTCCATAGACAGAATTGTGCAAAAGAAACATTTTATTTATTCCGCCCTCATTGTCTTGTCTCTTCTAATATTAATAAAAAAAACCAGCATCCGAATCTGGCTTTCTTGTTCTGTGAAAGAACCAGGATAGTTGTAGAAGCAATCATTTACTGAAAAAAGATTTACAGGCAATAATTTATTGCAGATTTTCGCATAATAAGTGCTGATGACCATTATTCAATTATTATTTAAATAAGAATACGATGCTAGTTTACTTGAACGGAGCGTACATCCCTAAAGAGGAAGCCAAAATCTCTGTTGACGATAGAGGGTTTGTTTTTGGGGATGGAGTTTATGAAGTAATCCGCGTGGTGGATGGCAATCTTTTTCTTGCCGAAGCTCATATGAAGCGCCTGGCAAAAGGGTTGCGGGGGCTGGGAATTGAGGTAGATAAACAACTAATCAATAATATTCTGCCGATATCCCTGAAATTGATCCAAAAAAATAAACTAATTAAAGGACATGCCACCGTTTATCTGCAAATTACCCGGGGCGTGGCACCTCGCATCCACAACTTTCCCAACCCGGCTGTTCAACCCACAATCTATTTATCCACAACCGGATTTACCCCTGATATAGAGCTCCAGAAAAAAGGGGCGAAGGCGATCTTAATGTCTGACATCCGCTGGATGAGATGCGACCTGAAAACAGTAAACCTTTTACCCAATGTTCTGGCCAGGCAAAGAGCAATGGATGCCGGTGCTTTCAGCGCAATTTTTATCCGTGATGGGGTGGTAACCGAAGGGCAAAATGCAAATATATTTGGAGTTATAGACGGCGTATTGCGCACTTACCCTAACATGAACTATATACTGCCGGGAATTACCAGAGCATTAATATTGGAGATGGCGGAAAAAGAAAATATCCCGGTGAAGCTAACTCCCATAAATGAAGATGAAATACTTGAAATGGATGAGATTTTCCTGACCGGCACCACTACCGATATACAGCCGATCACCAGTATCGACGGTAAAACGGTAGGCAATGGGAAGCGCGGAGAGATAGCAAGACGCCTTCAGGACCTGCTGCACAAAAGGATGGCCTTGTAAAATGGTTAATTTGCACGCTGTGATCTGTCTCAAAAGGTTGCTGAGGCAAGCGTCCACGCTCGCCTGGAGTGCACTTGTGCATCCTGAGTGCATTCCCGCGAGGCTTGAACGCCTCACGGAGCAGTTTTAGAGCTTTTGATACAGCCTCGAGCAGGGTAGGTTGTTGGTTGTACGCGTATTTACAACCAACAACCTACCACAGCACCAGCGAACCACCCACAAAGATAAAAACTATTCCTTGATATTTGCGTATATTGGTGATTACTATTTTTCTGTCTGGTCCTAAAACTGTAGGTCTAAAATTAGACCATAAACCAGGCCATTCCCCGCTTAATACCCTATATGTCGTTTAAATCGCTGAATCTTGCTGAACCTATCCTTAAAGCAGTAACCGAAGAAGGCTACACCCAACCCACTCCCATTCAATCAAAAGCCATCCCTATTGTGCTGCAGGGCAGGGATCTTTTAGGCTGCGCACAAACCGGTACCGGCAAAACGGCCGCCTTTGCTATCCCCATCCTGCAATTGCTGGGCGCCGAAAAGCCCCGGGGCTACGACAAGAGAATCCGGAGCCTTATCGTTACACCTACTCGGGAACTGGCAATCCAGATCGATGAAAGTTTCAAGAACTACGGCCGGCATTCCAAACTGAACACCACGGTTATCTTTGGCGGTGTGGGCCAGAAAAGCCAGGTTAAGGCTTTAAACCGGGGCATCGATATTCTTATAGCCACGCCCGGACGTTTGCTTGATTTGATGCAGCAGGGTTATGTCTCGCTGGATGACATCCAGATATTTGTTCTGGATGAAGCGGATCGTATGCTGGATATGGGGTTCATCAATGACATCAAAAAGCTGCTGGCCGTGCTGCCCAAAAAGCGCCAGACGCTATTCTTTTCAGCCACCATGCCTCCTGAGATTGCGAAACTTTCTAAATCCATTCTCCATAATCCGGAAAGGGTTCAGGTTACGCCTGAATCGTCTACAGTTGATGCTATCCGGCAGGGGTTATATTATGTGGATAAAGGCAATAAGAAGAATTTGCTGGTGGATGTGTTGCTGGATGATGATATCAAATCGGCTCTTGTATTTACCCGCACCAAGCACGGGGCCGATAAGGTGGTGAAGCTACTGAGGAAGCAGGATATTGGTGCCGAGGCTATTCATGGTAATAAATCTCAGGGGGCCCGGCAGCGGGCGCTGGGCAACTTTAAAGATCAGGTAACGCGTGTGCTGGTAGCCACCGATATCGCGGCCCGCGGAATTGATGTGGATGAACTTCAATACGTGATCAATTACGAGATCCCAAACATCCCGGAGACGTATGTGCATAGAATCGGAAGAACCGGCAGGGCAGGGTCAAATGGTACGGCGTTATCATTTTGCGACGCTCAAGAGAAGGCCTATCTGCGTGACATTGAAAAACTGACAGGCAAGAGAATACCTGTTATAGACGAGCATAATTTCCCGTTAGTCGATCATAATCCGCCTGAACCTGTCAAACAGCAGCAACGCCAGCCGAAAAAAGAACGTGTGAATGGCAAGGCTAAAGGCAGGGATGGAGCTAAGCCGAAGGCCAATAATAAGAATGGAAAAAGAACCGGAAGGGCGAAGGAAGCGAGGCGCTAATGGCAGGCCCGGTTTCAAGGATGTGATTGAAGAAAAAGTTACCATGAATACCACTGATCTGCAAAGCTACAATGCAAACTATATCGGCGGAGACATTAATGGAGGGCGACAGGACATCACTCAACTATTCTCAAGGCCGGTCTCCTTTTATCAACCTTATGCCACACCTGCAAATGATATTTACATTTGCTCTGCTTCAACCCCGCCCGGTGGCGGCGTCCACGGCATGTGCGGGTATCATGCCGCCACCCTGGCACTGAAAAAGGAATTCGGAATAGCTAAAAAAAACAGTTTATGGAGAACCATCGATGATTAAACAGACCCTGCCTTCAACTTCAACCCAATGGATAGGAGCCCTCGCTTTTTTTATCATCTATTTTGTGTGGGGGGCAAATTTTCTAGCCACACGATTTGCAATCGAATCTATTCCTCCGTTCTTCATGGTAGGAACACGGTTTTTCGTAGCAGGGGTGATATTACATATCTGGCTCCGGCTAAACGGAGAAGGCCAACCTTCATTTCTAATAGCTCTCCCATCGATCAGACAGGGAATATGGCTTAATGTATTGGGAACCGGTGGTGTTGTTTGGTCCCAGCAGCATATTCCATCCGGCCTTGCTGCTATTATGCTCTCAATGATACCGGTGTGGATGGTTGTTCTTGACCGGGCGAAATGGAAACAAAACTTCTCGAACTTTTATACCGGAGCAGGCCTTGTTGCCGGCTTGGTTGGTGTCCTGCTTTTATCTGATTACAATGCTCTGGGTTATCTTTCGGAAAATGAGCAAACTTTCTATACGGCTTTGCTTGTACTTGTTGCCGGAACGATATGCTGGAGCCGCGGTTCATTATTTACAAGAAAGGCCGGAAGTGAAATTTCTCTGCCCATGAGCCTATCTATTCAAATGACAGCAGCCGGAGCTTTGCTGTATGTTGCGGGGCTGTTGCGGGGCGAACAAACTATGCTAGTGATTGCGGATGTAACACAAGCATCCGTAATTGCACTGTTGTTTTTGATTGTCTTTAGTTCAATCATTGGATATCTCGCCTATCTTTGGCTGCTAAAAACATACCCTCCGGCCCTGGTGGGAACGTATGCTTATGCACACCCGCTTATTGCGGTATATCTGGGATGGCTGCTGGCTGATGAGCAAATCACTATTCAAACCATTCTTTCGATGGGCATGATTTTATTGGCGATATTTTTGATCAAATATGCGCATCGGGAAAAGCCTAATGAAATCAAAAAGGTCTCATCTCCGTCATGAAAAGAAAACATATAAAAAATACATTGGATTTGATATGGTGTTAAACAGTTGCGGGTATACAACCGAAAGGTGCTGGTAATTGAGGGAGTAGGGGTGATATTAATCGCCCGCTGTTAACTGAGCGGCAACCTGTTTTGCTTTTTCTATTTGATTGCTTCTCATTAAAGCAATTAACCGTCGGTGGATTATGGATTGGTTATGAGGTTGGACCTTAAACAATTCTTCATACACTTCATAAGCTATCTGGTCCCATCCTTTCGCTTCAAATAATGAAGCAGCTTCGAGTACCAAGTTTGTATCACTTTCACTCATTTGTTCTGATATTAGTTTGGAAAATATATTATTAAAGTACAACAGTGCTTCAGCCTTCTTTTCAAGTTCAATAGAATAGATAAAAAGCTTTTCCAGGACGCGATAACTCACATTGCCGTTATTCAGAACATAAAACTGCTTAAAGTGTTTAAAAGCATTTTCCCTGTTCTTTATTACCAATGACAACTCTGCCATAAGAAAATGTGCTTGCGCAAGGTCAAGAAAGAAATCCATGTTTGCACGGGTTCCATGCTGATAAAAAGCCAAATATTTCTTCAGCAACTCATAAGCGCATTTCCACTCTCCCCTCAACCAATGGATCTTGTGCTGAATTAGATACGGGGCAAACTGAAATATTTCGTTTTCTAAAGTCTGGATAACCGTTTTCTCAGCCTCCTTCAGCTTTTTTAGTTCTACTTGTGCATTAGCCAATCCGTTTAAAGCGGAAAGGTGATAAAAGCTCAAAAGCCAATCTTCCTTTAAGGCACTTCTGAAAGCTTTCTCCGCCAATTTAAACTGTCGTTGATCGGTATGGTATACACCCTTCCAATACCAATCCATAGGTGTGGAACAGTCTTTTTTATTGGCGATATAGCTCAGTTTCTCAACCTTAACAAAGGTTGCTTCTTTGTTAATAGAAATATTTTTATCAGATATCCGGAGCTTATTATTATGGATAAATCCCGTCAGGTCTGGGATTGTGGAGCCGTTAAATACCCGATCTGATGTTTTCATTACTGGTATCAATCTTACATCATAATTGTACCGACCATCTTCAATATTACTGCAAATCAATCCCGGGTAACAATATTTTGTATTTAAATCCAGATTTTCGAGCTCAGTTATCCTGACATCCTCATCTGACCATAACAGGAAAATCCAATTTGCGCTTACAGAGTGATAGGCTTCATTTAAACCCTCTACAAGATCAAAATCTGATGAGAAAGGAATGGTTAAATTAGATTCTATATTGGGAGTAATATTAGCTTTATGAACTGTAATAACTTGTCTGAACTTTCCCGCTAGTTCCCTCAAGCCAGGATACATATCCTCTTTATTATCTTTTACATAAAGAAGGGCTATCTGGTTAATATTTGTCATATTTAAAATGTTATAAATATTACAGGGGATGAGGCAGGAAACTGACGGGAGACTGTCTTAAAAGGCTCATTAAGCTGCTACGGCAAAGCGTCCACGCTTGCCGGAAGTGTACTCCCCGGGAGGCGTGCACTCCTCCCGAAGCAGTTTTAAACCTTTTGAGATAGCCTCTCGTAAAGTCCCCTCTAGGGACAACAAGTTCTATTTTACCTAACTGCTTACCTTAAAAAGTTCAGCAATGAAGTTTGCATCATTTTAGACTGTACGGCTAATACGGTTTCATAGGATGTTTGAGCACTCTGGAAATTCATCATCGATTCTACTACATCAGCGTCTGTCAGACGACCTAGTTCACTATTTTGGTCCATCAGTGTTGAGTCAATCTTTTCATTGGCAAATTCCATCCTGTTAACACCGTTGGCTATTTTGGTTGAAAGGTTGACAATATGATCAAGATTCCCGGCAAGTTTGTCAATCGAGTTGCTAATTTCTGAACCATCATTATTCTCCATCGCTCTGATGGTCTGTTCAATAACTTCAAAGAGGTCGCCGTTGCCTGTAGCCCCTTCCCTCAGTTCAACCCCAGACACAGAGGTCTCAATAGTAGACCCTTCCCCAACACTTACCTTTAACGCCGTTTCATTACTATTGTCAGCAACTCCCCCTAGTTCTGTATCATCTAAAGTAAAGGGTGGAACATCTGAATTAGTACCGCCAAAAAGATAAAGATCATTAAACTGCACATTTGCAAGACCAATCAGTTCATCTCTCATAGACTCAACTTCCCTTGCAGCATCCATGCGATCTCCGGCATTCTTGTTATCATTTGCTGCACTGGTGGCTAAAGTCTTGATAGAGATTAGCACATCCTGCATATCATCCAGGGCCTGCTGAGACGTTCTTGCCTGGAACAGTCCATTACTGGCATTTAATTGATACTGTTCATTTCGTCGGATCAAATCTTCAAAACCTTTTCCTGATGTAAATGCCATCGAATCATCTGAGGCTTTGGTGACTCTTTTGCCTGTTGCAATCTGGTCATTATACTTTACCATTTCAGAGCGGGTGGATCTCATCTGCTCTCTAAACGCACTTGTTGCAATAGTTTCAGTAATTTTCATATTATTGTATTATGCAATGGAAAGTAGGGTATCAAACATCTGCCGGCCTGTCTCCAGTACCCTGGCCGATGCCTGAAATGAATTTTGAAACCGGATCAGGTTACTAAGCTCTTCATCAACACTGACACCGGCAATCTGCTCCTGTCGATTTACTAAAAAATCTTTCGTTGATTCACCAGTTTCGAGCTTTGGTTCTATTTCGTTTAGCTTTGATCCTGCTAAACCCATTAAATTGACTGCCTGATTAGCAAAGGTTTGATTGTTCACGATTCGCTCGCTTTGCAAACCCACTATTTCCAGGGCAATGTCATTATTCCCGGCCTCACCTTCCTCAGAAGAGGCTGCAATATGAGCGGGTTCATTTACCAGATCAGGATTAATTGCCATGTTTGAAGCATTGGAGGAAGTTGAATCGAAGAAATCTCGATTAGTTGTTGGATCGCCGTTCAACCCATATCCTTCATTGTGAACCTCATTTACGCGATCGATAAGAGTTGTCGCAATTTTATTTAAATGTTCTTTGGCTTCAGGAACCCCTTCTTCAAACATATAAATATTTGCGGCAAGCTCGCCTTTGGCAGCATTAACTAATTTTCCTCCCGGTAGCCGCAGTCTTATATTATCATTGGCTTGATCTGCTTCCATTTTAAGTGATGAAGACTCTTGTCCGCTTACTACCGCTATACCTCCAATACGAATTTCAACAGATCCGTCATTTTTGGTCAGCGAATCAAATTCAACTAGTTTAGCTAATTCATTTAAAGTCGCTGTCTGCCTGTCTAATGCGTTATTATTGGTTTGCCTGGCAGAGCGTGATCTTGCTACTTCGTGATTAAGTGACGCAATATTATCCAGCAGTTCGTTGATACGGCCAACTTTGTTATTTGTGTTCTCCAGCGCCTGTGAACTATACGACTGAATATCATTATCCAAATCCCGGAAGGTTTCCGCCATCATTTCTGATTGGGAGATTACAATATTTCTCAGGTTCATGTCCTGCGGATTTGTAGACAGGTTTGAAAAGGCATCGAAAAAACCCCCTATCATACTATCCAGGCCAGCCCCTTCAGCAGAGATCAGTGTTGTTTCCATTAAACGGTACATTGCCGCTTTTTCTGAAAGTTCGCCAATATCATTTTCTTGTTTGTTTAGCTGCAGGTCAAGCTGTTCGTTTCTAAGCCTTTCAATATGGGTTACATTAACCCCCAGGCCCTTGCTACCACGAACTGTGGACAGTGCGCTTTCTTTAATCACCGGGGACTGGCGTGAGTAGCCGGGCGTATTGGCATTGGCAATATTATTGGAAGTCACTTCCGTAGCCGTACGGGCACTTAATAAACCCCGGGTTGAAATTTCAAATATGCTTCTCATGATTTATGCTTTTCGGTTAATGCCAAGGCTTTGATTGCTTCCACCGGAAATTTCTCCATTTGATCCGTAACTTTTGAAATTCCGGTTAGTGATTTCAGATAAGGTTGAAATGGTTTTGGAATTATGTTCAGAGGCAAATGTTAATAGATCTACCAGTTGCAGCCGTATTCGTTCCGTCTTTTCTATTTGTTCATGAAGTTCGCCTCTGAGCTGGTCAATTTCTTCAGTTGGTTCTTCAAGCACCTCTACAAGTTTGGTAAGAGAAGGATGGGTGATATCCGGATAATAAGCCTGGAAGAAATTGACTAAATGATCTTTAAACTCTTCTTCAGCCTGCCGAATGCTTTGATATTTTTGGGTCTGCTGATCAATCAATCCGTTTAACCAACTAAGATCATTATTGATGATAGCCCGGATTTGCTCGTCCAACAGGATTTTTGTCTCCTTATAATCTGAACATAGGTTGAGCAGGCTGTCTACTAAATGTTTGGTCATGCGTTGATCAGAGCTCATAAAAACGGAGTTATAGGTTATTTTTCTATCCGCTGGTCCCGGGATTTCCAGATCATTTCTGAAACACCCAACGGTTCTTGCTTTGCTAATTCCCTGGACAGCGTTTCTACAATTTGGTCCTTATAAATTGATCCACCAGATTGCATCACACCCTTATTATCGGCACCCTCAAACAAACCTTTAGTCATTTGTTGAACTATTTGCTGAGCAAAGATACGTTCAAATTCAAAAGCGACCTCTTCTTTTTGCATTGATTGCTTAATATCATTACTGGCATTAAGCTGTAGCCTTTGAAATTCATTGTTAATTTCATTCATCGTATTTGTTGATTACATTATAATTAACTGACCCTTTAAAGCACCTGCTCTGTCAATGGCCTGCATAATAGAGATTATATCTTTGGGAGATAACCCCAAATCGTCTAAAGCATTAGCCAGATCCACAATTTGAGTATCCGGTTCAAGGATAATATTGGTAGCTGATTCTTCAGTAAAACCAACATCGGTGACTATACCCTCTACCGTTTCACCATCTGTAAACGGAAGAGGCTGAGAAACAAAAGGATTCACCTGTGACCGTATGCTGACCCCGCCATGTGAGACTAAGACCTCACCGATCAACACATTACCTCCGGTAACCACAGTGCCTGTTCTTTCATTAATTACCACTCTTGCCGGTACATCTACCTCAATCTCCAGATTCATTACAAGACTTGTGAAAAAGGTAAGATCTCCTGTGGTTTCAAAACCATCGGGCCAGGCAACGGTTATAAAGCCTGCATTTTCAGCACTTGCAAGCGGCTCCTCAAAGTTCTCATTAATTACATCAACAATTCGGGTTGCGTTCGTAAAGTTAGGTTTCCTGATAATCAGCCCTAGCGGCTCATCCTGGTTAGGCGTGTACATTTCGTTTTCTACTACCCCTGCGCCAGATGGAACCGTAGCCGTAAGTGTTGGGTTGCGGCCAACTCTTGCTCCCGCTATTTCATTATTTATCCCGCCTAATACGAGCGAGCCCTGCCCATTAGCATACACCTGGCCGTTTTGCGGGTGTATCAAAGGGGTTTGTAAAAGAACACCACCATTAAGGCTGCTTGCATCCCCAAGTGATGAAACGGTAATATCAAGATTACTGCCGGGTGCATGATAAGGGCCTATTTTAGCTGTAACAATGACCGCAGCTACATTGCGTGTCCTCAGATATTCCGAGTCCACATTGATATTGAAATTCCGTAACATACTGGCTACCGATTGGACCGTAAAAGCTGAGCCTCTGCGGCTTATGGCCCGGTCTCCCGTACGGTCCAAACCTGCAACCAAACCATATCCAATCAACTCGATTTCGTTAGCCTGATCGATCTCCACAAGATCACTCAGGCGGGTCTGTCCCTCCGCAAACTGTGCCGTAAGAAGGCACATAAAAATAGATAATAATAATTTTTGTCTCATTTTATTTTATCTGTTAATGGCTAAAATCGCGGTTATACCTGTTCCAATGCCCATGAGGCCCCATAATATTCTTCGCTTAAACCCGCGTTTTCGGCTTTCCTCAGCTATTCCACCTTCACTTTGGTAAACTATCTCGGCATTGGCGATACGAAAAGACAGTACCTCATTAGCATCATTAATATCCTCAGCGCGTACATAACCTGAAAGGTCCATTTTATAAATTTCACCACTAACTTCAGTCCGACGGTTGCCTGCAATCAAATAATTACCGCCTTCATCAATTTCTTCAATACGCACACTCAGCGTACCACTCAAAAGTTGGCTCTGGCTTGCCTGGCCCCGCTCATCCGAGTTGTAATCCATACTGGCATCGGCTCCAAAGGCAGCTTCCATCGGAAGCATTGAACCGGAAATACCACTGCTAGCGCTGCCAGCTGTATTGGAATGGGTTCGTGAATCACTGCTTGAGGTTCCTCTGATATTTTCTGTCATTATAACTGTAATCACATCACCGGGCCTGTGAGCTTTTACATCTGAGTAGATAGATTGAGCAAATAAAGCATTAGCCCAAAAAATAATTATTAACACTATGATCAACTTACCTTTTATAAAGTTCTTTGCCATGCTACTTCCCCTTTCTTTAAGACTAATGCCTGGTATCTTTTCCCAGAGTCACTACAATGTATGGTTATAATTTCGCCCGTGGCACCTGCTTGACGGGTCTCACAGTTGATTTCAATAGCGAAACCATTTACGTTATACTTCATGACCACTTGTTCCCCAAGGCTCAAAACAGGTTTTTGAATTAAATCGGTATCGTAAAGAGGTACTCCCTGATTTAGTTTCTTTCTGGGCACATGCTCCCCATACCTGATTTGACTTAATGGTAATTTCTTAAATTGGGTGATATCGATTATTTCATAAGTAACCATTTCTTTTGTAATAACTTCACCCTGTTCAGCTGTTCGATTAAGTACTGGTACTTCAATCCGGGTTTGCAAAAATAACTGGATGGTATATGTTTCCCTGGCCAAATATACTTTTGCAGTCACCAGCCCTTTTGGGATTTTATGGCCCTGAAACCTCAGTCTTTCAATCTGCTGTGAACCCGGCAGCTCTTGCAACCGGGAAGGCAGCCAGCGAATATTCACATTGAACGTTGCTTGAGGAAATTGCACTGACAGTTGATCTTTTGCAGCCTGAATGAGCCTATCCTCAACGGCAACCGGCATATCTGTTGCGCTCATTGAAAAATAAAGAAAGGTCATGGCCAGGATGAGTTTCATGCCCTATTATATGAGATTAACGTTTAATGGAATTGGTCATCGCCATCATATCCTCAGCGGTTTGGACCATTTTGGAATTTGTTTCATAAGCACGCTGTGCCTGGATGAGGTCTACCATTTCAGAAACAACCTCTACATTGGAACCTTCCAAAAAACCTTGCTCAATGGTGCCGAGCCCGTCATTGCCCGGGAGGCCGTATAATGGCATACCCGACGCTTCTGTTTGAGAAAACAGATTGTCTCCCATGGCCGATAACCCGGATTCGTTGGTGAACTTGGCCAGCTCAATCTGCCCCAAATCCATCACTCCGCCATCACTGTTTAATTGTGCCGTGACTAATCCTTCTTTAGAGATGTTTAAACCCTTTATATTTTCAGGAACCTCGATAAAATCGGCCAGCGGTAATCCAGTTTGTGTTATCAACCGACCTGATGAGTCCATAGTTAAGTTCCCGTCCCTGGTATAGGCCGTAGAACCGTCAGGCATTTCAACCTGTAAAAAGCCTGTCCCATTAATTGCCAGGTCCAAAGGGTTCCCGGTTTCTGCCGGTGCGCCCTGGCTAAAATTTCGTACTGTCGCAACAGGTTTGGATCCATGGCCGAGTTGCAGCTGTGATGTAGATCGCGATTGTTCATTGACCGAGCTTCCTCTTTTTGAAACCTCTACATTTTGATAAAATAAATCCTGAAAAGCTATATCACTGCTTTTAAATCCCGTAGTACTAACATTGGCTAGATTATTGGCTATATTATCTACTCTTTTTTGCTGGCCGCTCATCCCGAGGGCCGCTGTACTTAAAGCTCTTGTAGGCATTGTTATAGTTTATTGGTTAAAATTTACCAAGGGTATTCGTCGCTCTGGAAAGCAATTCATCCGTGGTGGTCATAGCATTCTGCTGTGCTTCAAACATTGTAGCATTGGTTATCATGTCCGTTAGTTCGCTCAATGCGTTTACGTTCCCTGCTTCATAATAACCTTGCAACATGGAGCTCTCTTCATCCACATAGAGGCCAACATTTGGTGGTGCCGTAAAATAACCGGTTGAATGGCGCTCCAGTTGTTCCACTCTATCGACTGTCATAAGATCAATCTTATCATGGACCAAACCATTGAGCATGATGGTACCGTCTTTCATTATCTCGACATTCACTTCATTATCGGCCATATTGGTGTGAGCCATAGGTGGAATATGAACTATTCCATTACCACCATGGACATAAGCGCCTTGCTCGTTTACCATATACCCATCTGCATCCAGGCGGAACCTCCCGTTACGGGTTAAAAGATCTTGTCCTTCCAACTCTACCTGAAAGAAGCCATTGCCCTCAATAGCCAGATCATACGGGTTTGAAGTAGATTCAAAATGCCCCTGCTCCATATTAATGGTTTGTCCGGGGATTACTTTTGTCACAGCCTCCCCATCCACCTTCTCCATAAAGGAGTGATAAAAAAGCTTGTCGGCTTTATAACCCGGGGTATTCAGGTTTGCCATATTATTGGCAGTCACTTCTTGCGATCGCATAAGCCGCTGAAGGGATTGCATTGTATGTATTAATCGATCAATCATAAAGTTTTTTTTATTTATTAACTATTAATCAAATCCCGTGCCATTTTAGGGGGTAAACTTTTAAACCCACAGCTTAACTTTTAAAAAAACTGTGCTGTAATACAAATGCAGTATGTTTTATTCATGTATTTCTCTAACGGCCCGTGATAAGGAGCGGGCAGAAGACTGAATGAATAACGGAAACATTTACCGCGACACGGAAAGAAATTAAGTGTCCGGCGTCCGCAGACCCTTTATTAGATCATAATAGCAATCATCTGAATACTGGTACTCTTTTTGACTAAAAAGAAATTATGGCAGAAAATGATGATCAGGATAAAACAGAAGAGCCCACAGCCCAGCGCTTGAAAAAAGCAAAGGATGAAGGCAATGTAGCAAAGAGCCAGGAGGTTTCTTCCGTCCTGCTTATGGTTGCGGCCGTGGTCATCATTTTGTATTCGGGCCAATGGATGTATGGTCAATTTGAATTTCTGTTTAGAGACCTATACTCCAATCTCGATCAGGCCTTTGATAACCGTGAAAATGCCACCAAAGTGCTGGGGGCAACCATGGGCAGGGGCTTGACTTTGTTAATGCCCACGTTGATCGTTTTAATAGTTGTTGCTCTTCTATCCAATATAGTTCAGACAGGGGTCATACTGGCGCCCAAAGTACTTGAAGCAAAACCCAATCGGCTCAGCCCCAAAAAAGGTTTCAAAAAAATCTTCTCAATACAGGGGCTTGCAGAGCTGGTGAAAGGGTTAAGTAAAGTATTCCTGGTCGGTACCATCATTTACATTACCCTGAGCAGTGAAACCGAGGTGTTTTCGTCAATGATGATTTTGCCTGTGCCTACTTCACTAAATGAAGCCGGAAGAATCATTCTCCTAATAATGACCCGGATTTTGTCCGCCCTTGTTATCCTTGCCATTGCTGATGCCATCTATACAAGGTTCAAGCACAGAAAGGATTTGAGGATGACCAAACAAGAGGTCCGTGATGAATTAAAGCAATCAGAAGGAGATCCTCAAATGAAGAGCAAACGCCGTGAAAAGGCTGTAGGGTTATCGCAAAGGAAACGTCTGGACCATGCGGTCCTTTCTTCAGATGTTGTGATCACTAACCCTACTCATTATGCTGTAGCACTGCAATATAACCCTGACAACGACTCAGCACCTGTTGTAAAAGCAAAGGGGATGAGGCAGAGAGCTTTAAAAATAAAAAGCTTTGCCGTTGAATATGAAGTCCCAATAATCGAGAACCCACCCGTAGCCCGTGCATTATATGCATCTGCCAATGAGGATGAATTAGTCCCTGAAGAGCATTTTCTAATTATCGCTGAGATACTTGCATACGTTTATCGCATGAAAGAGGAAAAAAACAATAAATGGTAGCATCAAATCCAAAACCAAATGGATGGGGTTCAATCCTAAAGGGCCGGACAGATATTCTGGTATCATCGAGTGTCCTTGTGATCCTGACGGTTATGATCCTTCCGATCCCCGCCTGGACACTCGACTTCTTTCTGGCACTTAATGTCTCTCTTTCGATCATTGTTTTGCTTGTGGCTTTCTATGCCCTTAAGCCCCTTGAATTTGCTGTATTTCCGGGGATGCTTCTGATCCTGACCCTTTTCAGGCTCTCACTCAATGTAGCATCGACCAGGCTGATACTTAGTGAAGGGTACGCGGGCAATCTCATTGACGCTTTTGGCAACTTTATGGTGCAGGGTAATTTTGTAATAGGGATTATCATCTTCTCTGTATTGATCATCATTAACTTTGTGGTCATTACCAAAGGGGCGGGCCGTATTGCTGAAGTTTCGGCAAGGTTTACACTGGATGCTATGCCCGGTAAGCAAATGGCCATTGACGCCGACCTAAACGCAGGGTTACTCTCAGACCAGGAAGCCAAAAAAAGACGTGAGGAAATCAGTCAGGAAAGTGATTTTTATGGGGCAATGGACGGTGCCAGTAAATTTGTTCGTGGAGACGTTATTGCCGGACTTTTAATCACATTTATCAATATCATTGGCGGGCTCATAATAGGAACAATGCAGCAAGGATTAGATATAGGTGACGCCGCTGCCCGATATACCCTATTAACAATAGGTGATGGGCTGGTCAGCCAGATTCCGGCTTTGCTAATCTCCACCGCTTCCGGGATTATTATAACTCGTGCTGCTTCTGAGGGAAATCTCAGCTTTGAAATCACTGGTCAACTTTTCGGAAAGCCAAAAGTAGTTTTCCTATCCGGTGCATTTATTTTCATTTTTGGGACCATCCCCGGTGTGCCGGTTTTACCTTTTTGGATTCTCGCCTCATTTCTCATATATCACGGGTACAAGAAAACGAACCAAAATCAGCAAACCGCAATTAAAGCCGAAGAGCAGAAGCAGGTAGAATCACAACCCAAAGAAAAAGTGGAAGATTACCTGCTCATAGATACCCTTGAACTCGAAATCGGTTACAGTATCATTCCTCTGGTAGACCCCGATCAGGGCGGCGACCTTCTCGACAGAATGGCTTCTCTTAGAAAACAACTGGCTCTGGACCTTGGCATATTAGTTCCCGCTATCCGCATCAGGGACAACGTTCAATTGAACGCTAACAAGTACATCATAAAAATGAGAGGGATAAAGCAGGGCGAAGGCGACTTGTTGCCCGAATACCACCTGGTACTTTTACCCGCTGATCTGAAGGTGGACCTGAAAGGAGTTAAAACCAAGGACCCTACTTTCGGAATGGATGCCGTTTGGGTAAGTTCAAGAAATCGGGATGAAGCTGAAAAGTTAGGGCTCTCCGTGATCAAAGCCGGTGCTGTGATCACTACCCAAATGATAGAGATCATAAAACGAAATGCCGACAAGCTGCTGGACCGGCAGATGGTGAAACAGTTGCTTGAAAACCTTAAGGCCAATTCCCCCGCCGTTGTCGAAGAATTGGTCCCTAATAAAATGGGGTATGGCGAGATCCAGCAGATCCTGAAAAGGTTGCTGAAAGAAGGCGTTCCCATCAGAGATTTAAACAGCATTCTGGAAACAGTAGCCGATTATCATGGCAAGACCAAGAACCCTGATGTCTTAACTGAGTATGTACGCAGTGCACTGTCTGAAACGATTACAGGGCAGTACAGAGATGATGACAGCACGATTACGGTGGTTGTCTTCGAAAGCGGCCTGGAATCACATATGATCACTCAGGCACAACAGGGTAACCTTCATCCGAGTACACTCGGCTTTACTCCTGATACGGTGGAGCGCTTGTATATAGCATGTAATAAGATCTCTGAGAAAATGGTCCATGCAGGACATAAACCCATTATATTAACCTCTCCAGTACTCAGGCCTGCCATATACGACTTCATGATATCTGTCATTCCCGGCATCACGGTCCTTTCATACAACGACATTACCATTGATACGCAAATCAAGAAATTTGACCAAATAGAACTTCAAACCGATCTCCTTCAGGCACACGAATCATGAGCATTAAGAAATTCACAGGAAGTACCTTAACCAAGGCCCGTGCTGAAGCCATTCATGCCTATGGTGATAATTTCATTATCCTTGAAAGCCAGGTAGCAAGCGTTGCAGGGCCTGCATCAATTACCGTTTCGGTTGCTGATAATGATTATTCGATACAACGTACAGAGCAAGTTAATCCTCATCATATAAAAAAACCTCAATCAGCAAACTTGTTCGACCCGCTAATAAAACAGATTACCCGTATTTTTGAAGCAACTGACAGTAAGCATAATTCGCTGTCAAATGATGGAAAAACCTTACCAGAAAACGTTACATACTCAGCCACAAAAGAAAAAGACGGGGTTTCATTTACCAGGAGTAACGAGAGTTATAGTGGGCATCAAAGTACTTTAAGCCCGGAACCGGAGCACCAGGAAGATACCAGCTCCTTTAAAGAACACTTCAAACGCAATCAGGTTGCCCCGGCGGCGTCTAACAGCAATACCAGGTTAATGAACAGACGCATGGATCTGCTTGAACGGACGATCTGGAAACTTATAGAAGATCATCAGAGTGATTATACGTATCACCCCTTATATAAATATCTGCGCGACCTTGGTTTTCGCCCGGAACTGGTTATTGAGTGGTTCGATAACTGGGAGCAGAACAACAATCAAATTATAGATAGATATAGTAGCATCGCGAAAGATATAAAAGCTGAAATAGAGCGTTACTTTAAACCATCACATCCCTTAAGCGATGGTAAGACGCATCTATTCAGCTCTTTCGCCGGTACCCATGTAATCAATCTTGCCACAGCTGCAGCTAAATATCTGGAACGTGAAAGTTCCGGGACCCAAATAGCGTTGATACTTTCCAATGCCCGGGGGTTTAATAAAACAGGCCGGCAAATGTTCAATTCGCTTGTAAGTAGTGATATCCCGTGCCACTACATTACAACCCATCAGGAATGGCAGAAATTCCTGGTTGCTGCCGATGGAAATGACCACATCATATTACTCACTGAACCCATGCCATTTAATATTGAAATTGTCGAAGAACGCTGGGAGCATTATAACCGTATTCTTGGTGAATACCATTCGGTAAAACATCACTTCACGACCCATTCATTGATTGACCCGCTTGAGATCATAGATCAGTTACCAGTCAATCATCCGTTTTGCCCCGAATTCATTGCACTTTCCAATATCGAAATGTGCCAAAGCTCATATGGTAAACTAACAAGTTATAAGGAAGCTTTAAATAGCGAATTTAGTTTTATCCACACAGATATTTCCACTGATCCATTATCTTTTGGTGAGATTGAAGAAAATATAGAAAACAGGATCTTCGGGTCTTATGAAAATGCCCGGTATATCTAAACACCATCAATAAATAAAGCAGGAAGTCATGACTAAACTAGTTCAAATATTTATAATCGCAGCAATGCTTGTTTTTTTCTTTCTTATCGTTGCCGGTTCGACATTTGAATCTGCCATATTGAAAGCGGCTATAGTTTTTTCAGCTCTTATTATACTGACAAAAATGGCATCCGTACTGTTAGGTATTATAAAAGTCAAACCAGCAACAAACAAAACTGATACAAAAACATCTCCGCAATAAGGCATACTTCCGGTACGCCGTTTTAATTGAGGGTTATTATCTATGAAATTGTCACTGCAGGAACTGGTAAATGCATATTGCGATGAACCGACAGAGGGTATACGAAATACCATCATAACGGAATCGATGCCTTTAGTAAAAAACATTATTGGAAAAATAAGAAGGCCCGATACTCCTCTATCGCAATACGAAGATATTGAAAGTGCAGGAATTATGGGCCTTCTTCAGGCTCTGGACAGTTATGACTGCCTAAAAAAAAACCAATTTAATACATTTGCCTATTACCGAATTCGGGGCAGTGTGATCGATTATTTACGGTCCATCGATCAACTCCCCAGAAATGACAGAGCGTTATTTGGGAAAGCTCAGGAGGCCATAGATAAACTGCAACAGGAGTTGGGGCGGGACCCGGAGGATGATGAAGTAGCTTATGAACTAAATATCCTTAAAAAAGACTACTTAACCTTATTGAGCAATGTTCAACAACGGGCTGTATTGTCATTAGATAGTGATTCTCAAAGCTCCAATTCTTACCAAACTGACAGGATTGAAGACCCAAATTCAGAGTTGCCCGACCAGTCTTTAATCCAGGAAGATACAACGGCAAATATAAAATCTGTAATCAAACAGTTAAAGGAAAAGGATAAGTTAATTTTGGCGCTCTATTACTACGAAAACCTAACCTTAAAAGAGATTGCACTGTTGCTCGGCCTTACTGAGGCCAGAATATCACAAATAATAGGAAAATTATTGATTAAACTTAAATCAAGCCTGATCAAAAATCAGGACCATGAAGCGGCTTTAAATAAAGGTTAATAGTCGCTTTATCCTCCCAAAGCCTGCAGCATGCGTTCCAGAAAATCCCATATTTGAAAGAATACCATTTCGAATGCAAGGGGTGCATAAGGTATTACAATAAGCAGTAGTAAGAACCCTACACCAACCTTTAGGGGCAGGGCTATAAAAAATATGTTGGCCCGGGGCATAATCCTGCCGAATATTGCAAAAGAAAGGTCCATAAGAAACAGTACTACCATAAAGGGAGCTGATATCTGTACACCAAGCAAGAACAGACGTGTGGCCATTTCAATAAATAAGGGAGCTGCAGCTGTTGCATCTACGGTACCAATTGGCACAATTTGAAAACTCTCGGCCAGAGCGCGAATATAATACTCATCTCCACCGGAGCTTATAAATACAAAGGTCCCGAGCAGCATAAATAGATGGCTTATTATAGACTGCTGCACTGAGCTAACAGGGTCAACAATATTCGCGAAGGTCAGACCAACGTTCATACTTATTAATTCACCGCCTATCTGAAGTGATGCAAACAATACCATGCCGGTCAGCCCCATAGCAATACCGACCAGCATTTCCTTGACCACCGCCACCACTATTTCGATCATACCCGCATCAATAGGCAAAATCATCTCCTGAACGGGTATTACAGGAAAAAGCATGACAGCTAATATTAAAGAAAAAAAAATCTTTACCTGGACAGGAGTCGATTCATTGCTAAAATAAGGAGCTGTGGCAATCAACGCGCCCACTCTTACAAAGATTAAGAAGGCGGTAAGAATAAGATCTACCGTGAGTTCCATAGCCTGTTAAACCTGAGTTCTATTCATATTTTGAAAAGATATATTCGTAAACGGAAAAACGGTAGTCTGCTTCAAAAGTAGGGAAGGGTAGTTATTCAAAGAGGCTGACTCAAAAGCTCTAAAACTGCTCCGCGAGGAGTGCACACAGGATGCACGAGTGCACTCCAGGCAAGCGTGACGCTTGCCTCAGCAGCCTTTTGAGACAGCGGTGCAGTTTTAGCACTTTTGAGACAGCCTCGGAGCAATTTTTAGACCTTATGAGCCTCATTGACTTTCCCCTCTACTAGCCTGTTCCAAGCCACATTTCCCTATCGTTTCGGAAAATTGTGCATAAATGCATCTTATTATGCAGACTATAAAGCATTAATAATGGTTTAAATAAATGTATACCAAACCCATATCAAGTCCCTATCAAAACCATAAATATACAGTGTTGATATAGGGTTGTTATACCCTTGATACGTTATTGATATAGAGTAGATATCATGTTGAACTTGCGAAAATCGGGTTCTATCCGTTCATAAGTTATTAATCAAAATCCCCGGCCTTAAACTAAATTGCCATGTAAGTAATATTGGATCGTTTGGTGAATTACTGATTTATAGTGGCTATGAAAGCAAATATTTGTTGCACAAAGTCGATTGCATACTGAAGCATGAACCCAAACATAAAATACAGGATAACGACCACTACAAGCATCTTCGGAACGTAAGACAATGTCATCTCCTGTATAGTTGTGACCGCCTGAAACAGGGCTACGGCAAGCCCGATGACCAATGCCCCGATCAGGACCGGGCCGGACAAGACCACCATCGTTTTCAACGCTTCCTGCACCCAATAAATGCCGACTTCAGTATTCATCAGAAATATTTCTGTTATGATTTGCCATACAACTAATTAAAGCTTCTCACCAGGGACTCTACGAGCAGGTACCACCCATCGCTCAAAACAAACACAAGTATCTTGAATGGAAGTGATACCAATACAGGCGGGAGGAACATAATACCCATAGATAGCAATATGGAAGCAACAACAAGGTCAATTACCATAAAAGGCAGGTATATTAGAAACCCGATCTGGAAAGCAACTCTAAGTTCACTGATGATAAACGACGGTACTATTACGTGGATGGGCAAGTCTTCAAGGCCATTAACCGGCTGTATATTTCCCATATCCATAAATAGCAGCAAATCCCGTTCCCTTGTTTGGTTTACCATGAATTCTTTTAAAGGCATAGCCGCCAGGGAGAGCGCTTCTGCCTGAGTTACCTCCTCATCAACATATGGTTGTATGGCTTCAGTGTTAATCCTTTCGAATGTTGATGCCATGATGAATATGGTGATAAACAGTGCAAGCCCGAGCAGTACCTGATTGGGTGGAGATTGCTGCGTTCCCAGGCCCATTCTAAGAAAGAAGAATACGACTACAATCCGGGTAAAGCTTGTCATCATAGTTATGATGGCCGGACCAAAAGATAACACGGTTAACAAGATGAGAGCTTGAATAGCAACGGAAAAATCTTCCAAATCCCCGTCTATATTAATGTTAACCGGGTTCTGTTGAGCAAAAACTTCATTTGGGACCAGTATCCCAGCAAATAGAAAGAGTAGTACCAGGTAATTTAATGGTCGTCTCATAGTATTATAAGGCTCAGCCTTCCGTTGACGGTTTTCTTTTTTTGCGATTAAACATCTCAGAAAAACCTTTGTCAATACCGTTTTGATAAGTATTTTTTAATTTCTCTTGCGGCCATTCATGTTTATCGAATTGTTTTAGCACATTAACACCCTGGGCAGTGCTGCCAATCACCCAAATCTCATTGTGCACTTGCACAACAGCAATGGTCTGGCCAGGTGCTACTTCAATCTTATTGTGGATCTTCAAATTCAACGGCCCGTTTTCTTCAGTGCCGGTAGCTTTACCGCTTTTAAGGTAAACCGAATAAAGAAGCACGCCGCCGCCAATAACCAGGGCAGCGAGCAAAATAGAACGAACCGGCACGGGGAACTCCTCTTCCGTTTGCGACTGCGTTACGGAGCTGCCCTCAGGCTGATTTCGGTATGCTGGCTCAGCCCCGGTACTCAGGCTGTCTATATTGACATAACCATCCTGAGGCCCGGTTTCTGTTTGTATGAGTATCATCACCCACAAAACCACCAAGGTGAATGAAAGGCCGATTACAAATCGTAAAGTTTTTCGGGGATCATTTTTTATTTGCTGGTTTAGTTTTTCCAGGTCCATTATTGAGATCCGCTTTTCATAAGCTCATGCTCTGCCATTAGGCGGGTAATGCGTACACCAAAATGCTCATCGATCACAACAACGTCACCCAGGGCAATGCAACGGCCGTTAACCAGGATATCAACAGGCTCACCGGATAATTTGTCGAGCTCTATTACGGAACCTTTTACCTGCTGCAGTATTTTCCCCAGGGGCATTTTCTTTCTGCCAAGCTCTACGGAAACTTCCATTTCCACATCTCTTAGCATGTCAATATTCCGGACTTCTCTGTTATTCTTTATGTTGTGGGATTTTATGAAAGGTTCAAATTCAACAGTTGCTCCGTGACCGTTCTTGTCTGTAATATGGGGTGGTTTTACTTCTTCTTCGCCGTCAGGTTCAGGCTCTTCTTCTGCTTTGGGTTTCGGGCTGTCTTCTATTGGCTCATCCTGTTCTTCAGTTTCTGCCCGTTCTTTGCTTCCCAGTAGTTCGGCCACCGTCTGTTTGGCCATGGCCGAAAAACCAGGGCTGTTCAGTTCAGGGGAATTTGCCATTGCTGTCGAATATTTTTCGACCATCTTTTTATTCGGTACAGAAATAATAAATACAAACTCAAGGCCCTCACTATGTTCTGATTCAGGTACTTGTAAACTCCAGCGGGATAGGTAATAGGTCCTGATATTCAAAGACGGGTCTTTCTTCACCTCGCTAAACGGATATATCTGAAGGTCCGCGCCAATTCGGTTCATTGATTCTACGGCTGATACCGTTAAGTGTGCCGTAAGACTGCTGAAAAGATGGTCCGCTTTATCGTGATCTCCCCTTTCCTGAAGAGGTTTCTGGAACACCGCAGGCCAGTCACCCTTAAAGCCGAGAAGGATCTCTACCTGAAAGCCATCATCAATTGACTTGAAAAGTTTGATTCCTTCAACATATTCCAGTGTCTGGTCTTTATCACCTGATGAGGCATCTGCCAATTCCATGTTGACCTTTTGTTTCGCCAACTCGCTGAAAAACAGGCCCAAAGGCTCATTAAGGTTTTGTATTGTTTCTTTCCAGATATTGTTATCCATGGCTTGTTATTAAAAGTCAAAGTGTTCGTTACTATTTTTTATGATCTCGTAAATTTTGACGGCTTTTTTTCCGTTCATTCTGCCCGGGTACCCATTCATTTTTACTTTATCATTAATCTTGATGTTCAAAGCTTCCTCAATTTGTTGATCAAGCAGGAGAGTATCACCCTCTCTCAGTGCCATCAGATCCATAACGGACATCATAGTTGTACCTAAAACTGCTCTAAAGTTCACTTCTACCCGCTTCATGTCATCTTCAAACTTTTTCTTATCAGCAGGCGGCAACGCGTTTGCAGAGCTTTTATCTAAATTAAAGGTACTGCCAATCGGCTTATCTTTAAGAAGAGAAGGAGGGTAACAAATAGAGAACGGGACTACAAATTTATCAAATTTCAACTCATAATCTATCAAAATGCCCGGAGCTATGGCCGACATAGTCCTAATATTTTCGGGCTTGCTCTCATAGACAAAATCTTCTATAGTAAAAGATAAAAACGGGGACCATACATGGCTCAGTTCCTTCAGCATATTGTTAATGACGCGTCCGATTATTCTCTCTTCTATGCGGCTAAGAGAACGTTTCTCACTTACCTCATTTTTGTAACCACCACTTTGTCTCTCTACACAATAGATGCAAAACTCAGGCTGAACCTGAAGAAGTGCCCAATCACCCAACTCTTCAACGTTAAACATGAAGATAGCTGTGGGTGATTCAATTTCCTGCAGGAATTTTGAAAATACCACCTGGCTGACACCTGCCAGGGTAACTTCTACAGGATGATTTAACACCCCGGAGAACACCCTTTTAATATGGCGTCCATAAGTTTCATGAATATTCCGCATAGCGCGGATAATATCTTTACTTACAAGCTTAGGCTGCTCAAAATCATAGATCTTTATTTTTTTCTTAGGTCTTTTTTCTCCTTGATTTGAGGAGGCCGAATCGTCCATAGTATTTTCTGAGTTTGTTCATTACTGAATCACATATTTTGTAAAGAACAAATTTCGTACCATATTTTGCTCTAATACTCCATCAACTTCTTGTTTTAACTCTACCCGTATCTGCTCCCTCATTTCAAGGCTGTTTAAATCGGAAATGGATTTCGCACGCAAATGCATATTTACTCTGTCAAGGATCTGGGCTTGCCGTTCGCTAGCTCTGTCATAATCACCCTGGTTGTCAAATTCAAAGGCTAAGGAAGTCACCAGGTATCGGTTTCCTCCTGATTCGGCCGGATTAATTATTATATCATTGAGATGAATAAAATGGCCACCGGTCGACGTATAAGAATCTACTACCTCCTGTATATCCGGATAATAATTTTTTATTATAAAATAAGCCGCTACAGCCTGGCCAATAACAATAGCGATGATCAGTAAAAACTTTCCTAGCCGCGGAAATCTATTCCTCTTTGGTTCGTCATACGCTTGAAATTGCTGTTCTTCATATTCATTCTCTTGCATCTAAATTCTCCAATTCTGATTCATGGATTTCAAAGTGGGGTTTATATTGAATAAGTACTTCCACTCTACGATTTTTTTTCATATTCTCCGGGCTTATATTGGGTGCCTTTGGCCGGTATTCGCCAAAGCTTCTGATCCCGTATTTCCTGTTAGCAATATTTGTCTTCTCACTTAAATATTCCATAACTGAAAATGCCCTTCCCGCCCCAAGTTCCCAATTGGTCTCGTACTTCCTTAGTGCCCTGCCTACCACTGGCCGGTTGTCCGTGTGGCCTTGTACATCTATTAACTCGACATCCTCTGCGGTATATCGGTCTATTCCGGCGGCAACATCATTGAGTATGGATTTGGCATTTTCCTGCAATTCCACAGAATAGGTTTCGAACAAGGCCGCCTCGCCCAATATGATACGAATACCTTCCTCCTCAAGATGCATTTCTATGTCATCCCCCAAATCTTCCTGCTGTATTCTTTGGCTGAGATCGTCCCAGTTTTCAGCTCTGGTCCTGCTGTTGCTGATGTTGACGTTGGGCCTGATATCTCTTTGAACAGACTGAAAGTCCAATTGTCCGTCCTTTCCCTTGAACACCCCCACGACAGCCTCCCATCGTTCATCCTCAACACCAGGAGTCAGGATATAAAGGACGACAAAGAAGATCATCATCAGGGTAATAAAGTCTGCATAGACCATTAACCAATTGCCATATTTTCGACGAGGTGCTGCCATGATTTATTCTGATATTGGTCCCAATTTTCATAAAGTCGTTCTTCACGTGCTTTGTCGAATGTTTCTTTGTCGTAATATGCCAGATATGCCGCCCTTTCAGCGGGCACCAGGTATATCAGCATTTTATCCTCCATAATCCGTGGATTTTCCTCCTCGATTATAGAAACGATCGCGGACTTGAACATGCGCTTACGTGTAAGATGCTTCTCTGACATCGTGTCTAGTTTTCCGGACAGAGGCAGAAAAAAGATATTCGCAAGCAAGGTGCCGTACAGGGTGGTTAGCAGGGCAATGGCAAGGCCATGACCAAGTGATTCAGGATCTTCTATATTCTGGAGCATGAGGACCAGGCCGATTACGGTACCCATCATTCCGAATGCAGGGGAATAATCAGCCATTGAACCCAGCACTCTTATGCCTCTCTCCATTACGCGCTCAGCATTTTCCAATTGATCGTTTAGGATATTAAGCAATGTTTCTTTTTTTAAACCATCCATCACACTCAGCAGGCCATTCCTTAAGAAGGAATCATCAATTTTGTGCAAATCATCTTCCAGAGCAAGCATACCGTCCCGTCTGGCTTTCCTCGCGAACATATTGATGAGCTCGATATCAGTACGAAGATCAACTTTAGAGTTCCTTAAATTCTCATATACGCTTTCAAATGTTTTTATCACTTCGGTGTAACTAAAGTTCACAATAGTTACGCTAAAGACACCACCTATAACAATTAAAAATGATGATAAGCTGAGGAATACCCATAAGCTGCCCTGCGTTGCAATTGCCATGAACACCACTACAAGTGCGGAGAGAAGACCGAATATTGTTGATTTATCCACGTACTGTTTCCTTCATGATTTGATGTGGTTGTTGCTTTCATTGTTATCGAACAAAAGACTATTAATTAAACTGTTAATGCTAAGGTGTTGTACACGTGCAAAAGCACAGGCAAAACAGTGCAGACCGTTTCAAAAGGTTGCTACGGCAAGCGTCCACGCTTGCCGTAGCAGTTTTAGAACTTTTGATACAGCCTCGAGCAATTCTAGACCTTTGGAGACAGCTTCAAAGGTCTAGTGCATCGCTGTTCACTGTTATGAGTTAACTACTTTTTTATCTTTTCAGGTTTACGGCTTCTGTCAACAGCTCATCCGCGGTAGTTATTACCCTGGCATTTGACTGATATGCACGCTGAGATGTGATCATGTCGGTAAATTCTTTAGCCAAATCAACGTTAGAGCCTTCAAGCGTACTTTCCGCCATACTGGTGGCTGATAAGTTCGCGGCAGTATCTATGCTGATCTCACCAGAAGCTACCGTTTCGGTGTACAGGCCGTTTCCTTTGGTTGTAAGTCCATCGCTGTTAGGAACATTAGCCACGGCAATCTGGGCCAGCTGCACATTTCGGCCATTGCTGTATGTACCGTTCACAAAACCATCGCCATCTATATCAAAATCAACCAGCCTTCCTTCCGGTGAACCATCTTGCGAGGTCACTTTAGCGGAGTTTGCCCCGGCGAATTGCGACATGCGGGTGCCTGAATCGGTATCGCCCAGGTTCACATCAAAAGTGACCGGCTCGGCACCGTTGCCCGGGTCGAATTCAACAGTGAAGCTGTTAGCGGAAATTAAATTACCGTTTTCATCAAATTCAAGGTCGGTGCCAGAACCCCCGGCGGTAACTTCTTCTCCATCCAGGAAAGAGGTTTCATAGCTCCAGCTGTTCTCATCATCCTGCGTTAAGGTAACCAGCACGGTATGCTCTCTGCCAAGGCTGTCGTACACGGTTGTGCTCAAGGTTTGGTTGCCTGTAACACCTTGTTGGGTTACCTGGAATCCCGGGTTGGTAAATTCACCGGCACCAGTTACTGCTATTTCATTTAAATTAAAGTCGCTTTCACCCATCACATTTGATCGCAACACCAGCATTCCATCTACTAATTCCACGGAACCTTCATTACCAAAAGTTCCATCTCCAGAAATGGAATTTATCAATTCACCAACGGTAGTCCCATCTGTATCATAATTATGCAGTACATTATATGTTCCTGTTCCATCGTTCGACATAAACTCAAAGTCAATAACATCTCCAGCTCCAAAGTCTACTGCTGTCTGCATCAGATCATTAAGCTCAGTAGCTCCGTCAGCAATATCACCATCCTTAGTGGTCAATGCTGTCTGTGACTGTACCATTTGGAAGCTGCTGGTATCGGCGTTCAGGTTGCCGCCTACAAACACGTTTTCGGTGATCACAGGGTTCAGTATGCTTTCAAAATCCACCCGTATGCCTTCGGTGGCCCCGCCGGCTAAGATATTGCCATTGGCATCGGCATTGAAACCTTGCACGGCCCGTCCGGCCTGATCTGTAAATGATCCGGTATTATTGAAGGCAAAGTTACCGGCACGGGTCAGCATGGATTGACCGCCGCCATCGTCGACCATAAAGAACCCTTCTCCTTCAAGGGCCAGGTCTGTTGGCCGGCCAGTTCTTTCGAGGCCGCCCTGGCCAAAGTCTCTTTGCACGGCGGCTATCCTCACCCCGAGACCAACCTGGGAACCTGATTGCGGGGAATCCTGGGAACCCTGAGCGGAACCGACCTGCTGGTTTAACATTTCAGAGAATGAAACACGCGAAGATTTGAACCCTGTCGTGTCCACATTTGCAATGTTATTACCAATCACGTCCATCTTGGTTTGAAAAGCCCGAAGGCCGCTTATACCTGAGTTAAGTGATTTCATTAAAGCCATAATCGTTCTCCTTTTTTTTAGTGCAGCATCATTTAATGATCTGCATGAGTCTCCTTGCGGACCGACTCGTGATTTATATTATTTAATTTTATGATCCAATTTGTTCCACATCCTCAAGCGGAAGCAACACTCCATTTACTAACAGTTTTACACCATCTCCGGTAAACCGTATTTTTTCAGCAGTCCCTTCAATAAAGCTGAGCACCGGAACCTCATCGTCTTCATTTTTAGCAGCAATTTCAAAGGAATATGTCCCTTCCGGCACCGATTGACCGGCACTTGTTTTTCCGTCCCATGTCCAGCTATGATCACCGGCCCCATAATTTTCAAGTGTTTCTGTACGTACCACCGAGCCACTCGCATTGCGGACCTCGATATTTATTTCGGAAGCTAAATTATTAAGCCTGAATTGCATCTCACTATCATCGGAACCGTTGAAACCGATTTGATTGCTCAAGACGGTTACATTTTTCCCTGTCAATGTGGCGGCCAGTGAATTGTTCAGGCCTGTACTCATCAGGTCCTGGGCTGCTGCCAGGTTTGCAATACCATCATTCACATTGATTAACTGTTCAACTGAGTTAAACTGCGCCAGCTGGGAGGCAAATTCAGTACCTTCCATAGGATTTAGCGGGTCCTGATGTCGCATTTGGGCAATGAGGAGTTGCAGAAACTCATCTTTTCCCATCTCTCCGCTAGCATTAGTTTGCCCGGGTTGTGAGGTGCTTTGAGCTCCCATTATTCCATTAATATCCATGATTATCTCCGTTTAAGCGGTCCATTCATTATTGTTAAATCCGAAGTTCCGGATGATTAGTTTATCGTTGGTAATTTCTTCCATACCTTTTTCAAAGACTCCGTTTTCCCGGAAAGACTTACTATGTTGTTTTGTTTGTTGATTTGAACCCGGGTCCAGGAAATGGGAACCGGAATCCTTCAGGTTAAACTGTAAATCTACATCAAGACCCATTTCTTTTTCGAGGTATTCCCGGATCTCGGCGGCATTCTGCTGGATCAGCCGGTTCATTTCGGTGTTGCCTGAACCCAATTGCAATTGCAGCATGCCCTCAATCTGCCGGATCCCCATCTGTACCTTTGATCCGTCATCAAAGGAAAATTGATGAACTTTCCAGCCCTGGGCATTTAATTGCGTATTCTGGAGTTCCTGGCGGACAACCTGGAGCATCCGGTTAACAAACGCTCTGGGCTCCGGGGCCTGGGCCATCACCGGCTGCTGCATCCTGCCTGCTACAGTTTCATTGATCTCCGTTTTTGCCTGGCTATTTTTTAAAAACAAGCTTTCTGTATCCTTGGGCTCATTGGATGATTTAGGCATGAACTGCTCTGCACCTTCGTCCTGATTCAGGCTGCCCTGATAGTTGTTGCCAAACTTAAGCGGATTTTCGGCCGTTGTAGTGCGGCGGTTACCGGAGCTAAGCGAATCTTTGACCTCATCATTGAGAGGCAGCCTCTCTTTTTCCAGTTTCAGCTCTTTTTCTACGGCTTCCTTAAGTACATCCCCGGTCACAACAGGATTATTTAGTTCTACAGCCTTTTGTGCATTTTGATTTATCTTAACTTCTTTAAGGGCATTGTTTAACTGGTTGCCAGTTTCTTGTGTTTCTATATCCGGTGCATCTATACTTCCCGTAATTACGTTCTTGGCCTCCAGCTCCTGATGCAGTTTAGAAGCGACATCCTTTTTATTATCAGAAAACGTTACCTCATCCCCGGTGTCAGGCACAGGCCCGGATACACCCTGCAGGTTTTTGAGAGAGTAATTTGGTTGTCCGGCTTCTGTGTTACCTTTATTAACGGTATCAGACTGATGTACTTTTACCTCTTCTGCACTGTTTGTATTGTTGTTTCTCGCCATACTGCGGGCAGAGTGTTCTACCTGTTGCGACACAAGATTATCCTGTGCTGCGTTCTTTTCACTCCCGGATAACGCTGATTTATCTTCCGCAGTTACTTTAGATTCGTCATTGCTTAGCTCTCCGGTGCTAAGCAATGACGAATTATCGTCACTGGACTGCGTTTTTTCATGCATCTCGTCCGTACCCGATCCTTTTGGTCCCGGCCCGGATTTTGCTGATATATTATTATTGTCCAAATTATCCAACTCTTTCACTTCTTGCTCAGGCAGTACTGTTTTATCATCACCTGATGATATCTCCTGGTCCTGGTCCGGATTCAGCAAGAAGGTTGAACCTATACCTGTATTCTTACTCTGTTGTTCACCCTCAACAGATTTCTTCTGATCCGGTATCATAAACCCTTTCGTTTGCTCCCCGGATATGGCCCCTAAGAAGTTTTGAAATGATTCTTCATCACCATTTTGATCATTTACCAGGCTGAGCGCTTGTTCAGACTGGTTATAATCAGTCTTCTTCTGAAATGCCTGAACCAACTGTTTGGAAAACGAATCGTCGCCTGATTTTGATTTAGTGCTGCCCAACGACTTGTCGGCAGGCTGCGGACCTTTAACATTTTGTACAAATTGTATCATAAGATAACCTTTCTAAGGATGCTTGATGCTCTGTCTGGATCAAGGGCACTTATTAATCGCTCCCGCTGCATATTGGAGCCGGCCCGGTATAGCTTGATTAATTGATCATCATCCAGCTGGTTCACGATGGGAGAAACAACACGATCATCAAGGTTTAGCAAAGCTCTTGTCACATCCTCCATTTCTTTTGACAATTCAACTTCCTTTTTTTCAGCTAGTTCTTGTTTATAATGAGCCTCCATTTCTTCTATTACGTCATGTAAAGAATCAATCTTCATTTCATACCTATTTTCCATCACAACAAGCGGATCGACTTCAATACTATCACTGGCAGCTTCTTCGGCTTCAACCTCCTGCCTTAATTGCTCCACAACGTCCATATCTATTTCCACTTCCGGTATGTCATTTTCATTGATATACGGATATGCGAAATAGGCTGCCACAATCAACGCTAAAAATGATGCAAAAAAAGCGGCCGTATATTTCAATATTTTTTTCTTCATTGTTTTAGCTGTTTATAATATACCTGGGTAGCGATTTCATTCTGAATAATCTGGTCTTGGCGATCCATCTCATGGACATAATTCACAAGGGCTTTTTGTTTAAGCTTTTTAATAATCTTAAACTTTTTATTGGCCTCAATCACGTTCATGCGCTGTTTGTCAATTGCTTCTTTTTTTTTCAGGATTACCTGTGTCAACTTATTAAGCGCCTGGCCTTCTTCAAGGAGGTAGTTTTGCATCATTCTTTCCCGGTTATGGTTTACCAGCTCCATGGCATTTCTTGAGGCATTAACCTTTCGCAAATTTTCCCTGCGCTCATCGAATTGTCTCCTAAGCAGGGACTCTTCATTCTGTAAGGAAGCCAGCTTTTGCTTTTCCAGGTCTTCCTCATGCATACGCACCCTTAAAATAGATTCAAGTTTAAATTTGAATTTCATACAGCCTCCTTACGATTTCCGGCTGGTGCCTGTGCTTTTGGCACCTTAGCAGACATTACATTTTTCAGCCTCTCCCAAAGCTCTTTATTAGAAAAACCGCCTACATCCTGCTTTAGGAAATCATTCATTTTGTCGATTTTGCTTATAGCCTCATCAATTTTAGGGCTGGACCCTTTCGAGTATGCCCCAATGCTGATCAAATCTTCCGCTTCGGCGTATACGGCAAGAACCTCTCTGGCTCTTTCCGCTATTTTTCTGTTTGCTGGGTCAACGACCTGGTTCATGATCCGTGAAACACTGGACAACACATCAATAGCCGGATAATGGTTTTTATGTGCAAGGCTCCTGGATAGAACAATATGGCCATCCAGTATAGAGCGTACCGCATCTGCTATGGGTTCGTTCATATCATCGTTATCTACCAGAACGGTGTATAAACCGGTAATGCTTCCTTTTCCTGTGGTGCCGGCCCTTTCTAAAAGCCGGGGCAGCATTGCAAAAACACTTGGAGTATAGCCTTTTGTGGTAGGCGGCTCACCCGAAGCAAGGCCTATTTCTCTCTGTGCCATTGCTATTCGGGTAACAGAGTCCATCATTAATAGTACATTCTTTCCCTGATCGCGAAAATATTCAGCGACGGCTGATGCCGTATATGCCGCTTTTACGCGGCTCATGGCGGCTTTGTCTGAAGTGGTGGCAATTACAACCGATCTTTTCAAACCTTCTTCACCCAGTATCTCGCTGATAAACTCTTTGACTTCCCTGCCACGCTCGCCTATTAAAGCGATTACGTTGACATCCGCATCTGAATTTTTTGCAATCATGCCCATAAGTGTACTTTTCCCTACCCCGGACCCTGCAAATATTCCCATTCGCTGCCCCCTGCCCAGAGTAGTAAAAGCATCTATCGCCCTAACCCCTGTAATTAAGGCCGAATCAATATTTTTTCTTTCCATCGGGCCCGGCGGCTCATTATGGATAGGATAATCTACATATTTCCTGATGGGCTCCAATTCATCGATTGGAACCCCGTTAGCGTCAATTACCCGACCTAATAAAGCCTTCGATGCTTTTATGCTCATTGATCTGGGGGTGGCTTCCACCAGACAGCCTCCTTTAATCCCTTCCACGCGATCAAGTGGCATTAACAGAGCCTTATTGTCTTTTATCCCTACGGCCTCGGCCTGGACCTGCTTCCCCGAAGAAGTATGGATGATGTGGAGCTCACCTACAGAAGCATTCAGACCGGTGGCTTCGATCACTGTCCCGATCACAGAGGATACCTTCCCATACCTCTTTGGCTGAACATCGAGCTCATGGAGCCGGCCATAAATTTCATTGATGTAGGTTAGCAGTGTCATTGGGCAATATTTGCATTCTTTTTATCGGTATGAAATACGGAATCGCGAAAATCCTGAAGGCTCTCGCGGAATTCTTTAATGATCTGCTCTTGCTGTGTGTTTATCCGAAACTCGCCGGGGTTTAGTTCTCCGCTCTCCTTAAGGGTTATGTACTCCAGCCTCCTGCTATCTTCGACGATCTTCCGGACGGCGTCAAGGTCATATCCGGACACTTCAACGCTAATTTCTGTATTGGCGGCGAACTGGTCCACTATCTTTTCCACTTGTTTCCCTACCAGCTGCTGTAAATCTTCATTTTTTACCGGCACTTCGATAACTTTTTCAGCTAAATCGAAAACCATAGTGGCAATATAGGGCTTAACCTCGTTTAACAGCTTATTTACATGCAGATCGGCTTCTTCCATAGCCGCCATAAGTGATGCAATGGAACCTTCCATCTTTTCCCGCTCCTTAAACCGCCCTTCTTCTTCACCCTGGGCAAATGAGTTTTTACGGGCCAGTTCAAGTTCAATAGATTGTTCTTTTTTCCATTCTTCTTTTTTTCGATCAATCACTTTGCCTACCTGGTCCCGCGTGTATATTTCATGGACCTGGGCATTAAGATCATTCGCTTGCTCTTCATGAATCACCACACCGTGACCTCTGAAAAGAGATTCATAACCAATTTTAATGCCATTTGGGCGACTGTTATTCATAAATATTCCGTATTTATTTTATTAAATCTTTACTGCGCAATGAAATTTTACCTTCTCTGTCAAGATCTTTTAAAGCAGTTAATATATTTTGCTGGGCTTCCTCAACCTGTTTCAAATGTACACCACCCATTGCTTCAAGATCTTCCTCCATCACCTCTCTCATTCTGCTAGACATATTTGAGAAGAACTTCCTTTTGATTGCCGGTTCTACACCTTTTAATCCGACCACCATGTCTTTTTGGTCCAGTTTTGCGATAATAACCTGGACAGTCCTGTCATCGAGTTCAATAATATCTTCAAAGAGGAACATCTGGTCTTTGATCTCCCGGGCCAGTTCCGAATCAATTTTGCCGATTTCCTCCAGCATTTGACGTTCTGTAGCGATGTCCGCTTCATTCAAAATTCCCGCAACTGCACTGGAACCTTTGTTAATGTAATTTAACTCGGCATAGTCACTAAGCTGATCTTTAATCACAGAAGACAGCTCCTCCACTACACCACCAGAGATTTTGCCCAGTTTTGCCATTCTCATGGCTATATCAGCCCGAAATTCATTAGGCAATTCTGATAATATCTCGGCTGACTTCTCCAGTTTAAGATGTGCAAGAATAACGGCAGCAATTTGCGGATGCTCTGAAGTAATAAAATTAACAATGTTAGTGGTAGCGCTGTTATGGATAATACTAAAAGCATCCTGGCCTTTTTCTGATTCCAGTTTTCTGAAAAGTGCATCAGCATGGCTCCTGCCCTTGGCATGGACAACCAAATCTTTGGCATAATCCTGACCGCCTTCCAACAGGATCTTCTTTTCGTTCATCATGCTGTAGAACTCTTCGTTAACCAGGTTCACAACCGAAGAGCTCACATTCTTCATCTCTGAGATGGCTTTGGTTATAGATTCAACTTCATTGTTGTTCAGCTGCTGCAATATTCGTGAAGCCCGGTCCACACCCGATGAGATCAAAAAAACCGCAGCCTTCTGAACACCCGTCAGATGCTTGGGTTTAATTCTTTCTTCTGCCTGATCTTCATCCGTTGAACTATTCTCTACTGCAGTACTCATTCTATGCTTCCTCATTCATCATTGTTCTCACCAATCCAGCAGCTTCATCAGGATTTTTATTCATAAATTCACTTATTTCCTTAGTCCGTACCTCAGAAGCCCGCATATTATACCTGGCCTCGTCACTCATTTTCTGTACGTAGATGTCATCATCGTCATTTTCTGTATTATCAGCCTTGAGAAAACGATTTTCCAAACCAGGCCGCAATCTCTCTCCGGTGCCTGGTTCTCCTTCAAGTAAAATGGGTTCGTATTGCAGCCCCATATTTTTCGATAGCCGATATACCATGGCGGCAATGACGATCATGGCAATCGTCAGGAAAACATACTTTATGATATCCTCATAGGGTATGGGTTGAGGCATCCAGCCATCTTCATCAGACTGCAAAGAGTAAGGGTCCTGAAACTGCATTTGTGTCACAGTGATTTCATCGCCACGATCAGGTACAATCCCTAACGCCGTACTCATAATTTCGCTGATCTCATCAAGCTCATCCTGAGTATAAGGAATGTAGGCTATTTCACCATCCACGGTCTCATTCTTGTGGTTGAGCAGTAAAGATGCACTGATTCGATCTATTTCTCCCACACTGCTTTCCTCCTGCTCGGTGGTTTTATTGACCTCGTAGTTGCGTACCTGTAACAGTGTTTCGTCTTCGATAACATTTAATTGAAAGGGTTCTACTTCAAGCTCACCCTGCACAGGTTCCTGAGTTTGTCCGGCATTTCTCGTTGTGCGGTTCTCTTCTGAAATTACAACCCGGCTGTCCGGATCGATGATATTGGACTCACGGATTAACCTGTCAAAATTATGCTCCGTAGAAACGCGCAATATACTGTTTCCGGGGCCAAGTACCCTGTCCAGCATGGATTGACCTTTACCCACAAGGTATTCTTCCATGTTTTTGCGCACCTTCATTTGCGATGAACTTGCCGCGAAATCACTGCTTTCAGATATATTATCGGAGATCCGATTACCAGACTGGTCAAGTATCACAACATCTTCATTAGAAAGTCCTTCAACACTTCCGCTGATTAACGCGCTTATACCTTCTATTTGCTGCTTATTGAGTGATTGCCCACTTTTTAAATTCACAATCACAGATGAACTGGGCTCGACCGTCTGCTCCTGAAATGGGGAGCGTTCGGGAATTACAATATGGACCCGTGAACTTTCTACTTGCCCCAGGCTGTTTATCGTTTTTGATATCTCACCCTCAAGGGCCCTTTTTTGGTTTAAGCGCTGCATAAAATCCGTCATGCCTAATGCGTTTTCATCAAAAAGCTCATAACCTTTATAATCACTGCTTGAACCTCCTGAGGCCGCATATTTCAAACGGAGGTCATGGACCATATCCCGGGGGACACGAATGGTCGACCCGTTGTCACGTAGTTCGTATTGTATGCCATTGCTATCAAGACCTTCTACGATCTCCTGTGCTGAGTCGGACGTCAGTGATGAAAACAGAACGGCATAACTTGGCTTTAGCGCCCAGAAAAATATCAGCCCAATTATAATAAGTAAGCCGACACTCAACAGACCGAACAAGGCCCTTTGAGCGCCATTAAGCGGGCTAAAGAAATTTCTAAAATTTGCGAGCAGTTGTCCCATTAAAATTATTTAGTTGTTATATCTGCATTCTGCTGAGTTCCTGGTACGTTTCTACGGCCCGGTTGCGGACCTCTACCATCAGCTGGAAACCAAGCTGGGATTTCTGCATATCTATCATTACTTCGTGAATATTCTCCGCCTTTCCGGCAAGAATATCTTCTATGCCGCCTTCGCTTACCTTTTGCAGCTCATCAACAGAATTGATCGCGCCTTTTATCATATCAGCAAACGATTTATCACCCGGGTCAGGAGAAAAACGGCTGGATTCAGGCCGGACTTCATTGAATGGGATTTCCCTTATAGATTGTATAGATATAGGGTCTATAGCCATAGATTAGATCTTAAATTTCAAATGATTTTTTAATGATTTCCTTTTCTGCTTCAATAACACTCAAATTGGCTTCGTAAAGCCGGTTTGCACTTACCAAACGAACTGTTTCTTCTATCAAATCCACATCAGGGTATTTGACCATACCGTTAGCATCAGAATCAGGGTGACCCGGGTCATACTCGTATCGGTATCGTGATTCTTCAACTGCCCGTGCTTCGGGGCCCATATTTTCTGGCCCCTGTGTAAAATGTTCGCCACCGGGCCCGGGTATGTGTCTGCTGTTGCTATTTTGCATTTTCAAAGTGCTGTTTTGCAATGCAATCCGAAAATTGTCTCCGGACGGCTGCGTCAGGTCCAGCCTTTTAGGTTTGTAAGTTTCTCCGCCCGCACGCGTAGTTTCGGCGTTGGCAAGATTTTCCGATGCAATCTGAACCTTACGGCGCTGTACAGCCAATCCCTGCCCTGATGTCTGAAATACTGAAAAAAGTCGGTCCATGATATCTTCTTTTATCCTGTTCTACCTGTAATTCCTGTTCTTATCTGATCAAAATTATGCCGCAATGCCCTGGTAGCAAGTTGTACGCGAATTTGGGTATCGGCCATTTCCAGAAGCTCGTCTTCAAGGATAGGTTTTTTGTCGCCAACTTCTATACTGGGGTTCATATCCTTTACAACCCCGGAATGCATTTGCCCAGATTCCAGCTTTTGCGCTAATTGGTCCTCGAATTTAACAGATGCCTTATTATACCCGGGAGTATCAAGGTTCGCGACGTTCGTGGCCGTGATCTTGTTCCTTAGGGCATACACATCCATCATCTTTTCAAGCAGGTTTGTATGTGTACTATCTATCAAGCTCATATTTCATCCTATAATTTATTTTGTCTTACTTTACATCTATACAAGAGCCGTGCCAAAATGAGAATCGCCCAAAAAAGATGAAAAGCCATATTCTTTTCCCGATCATGTGGCAATATTTTCCACGACAAAGGAAAGCAACGCTTCTTTTCGAACATAATCTTTCATGAGACATAGCAGGTAGTAAAAACGTGCGAATGCATAAGGTTTTTGTAATATTTATTGCTTCAATTAATATTTTATTCTCTCTGGTTTAAAAATATTCTTAGATTGCATTCGTTTAAACTTAGCTATTTTCAGGTGTTTCAAATTCACAACAAAAGAGTTCATGATATAATTAAGCCTCCCCCAATGGACTACTTAAAATCCAACCGGCCGCATAATTTCGTGATGGTCTGTTTTTAACCATAAATGATTTATATGGGTTCTTCAGATAAGCAGATAGAAAGTTATATGTTAATGGCCGAAAAATTCGTTCATCAGTTTCGGTCACCTCTTACAGGTGTCAATGGATATATTGAGTTGATAAAGGAAAAGGAAACCTCAGTTGCTAATCTGAAGTATCTCAACAAAGTTGAGGAGGGCTTAAACGAGTCATTCAACATGCTTAAAAGAACTGAATTCTTTGCACAGCCGGTCTCTGTACAACCTGCCTGGTTTTCCTTAGATATGCTTGTTCAAACGATCCGGCAATCTTTTGACAATAAAACCAACGAAAGCATCTTACTTTCCGCACCGGACAGGCAAATGGAAATTTTCTCTGATTTTTCTGCACTTACGCAAATCTTGACAGAACTACTTAATAATGCCCTGGAATCAAACGATTCTGATGACCGCTCTGTCAATTTTGATATTTTCTCAGATGGTACTATTCAAATAACAAACCAGGTTGCCGGCTTGACCGATCTTGACCTGCCTCAGTTATTTTTGCCTTTCTATACCACTAAATCACTTCACATGGGCCTCGGCCTTGCCATCTGCCAGCACTTCAGCAAAAAACTATCTGCGCCTTTGCAAGCGCACCTGGACCACGATAATCAGACCATATGCTTTCAGCTTAACGAAATTAAGATGGCTCCCTCCGGGGCCAATAATTAAAAGATAAGTTTCAAAAGATCTTTAGGCACTTATTCATCAAGCGGGAAGTTCAAGCTTCGCAGCTTGTTGCGGATGGTGCGGTCGGATACATTTAATAATCTGGCCGCTTCTTTTTGATTCCCCTTTGTTTGTTCGAGTGCTTTTTTAATCATCAAAATTTCCATCTCTCCGATGGGCATCACTTCTAAATCCTTATTGGTGCTTTTGGTGAGGTTTTCATCCATGTTATTGAACAGGCTATTTTCGCAATGCTCAACTTTAAGTTCTTTGCTTTTATTAGACATCACCACACCCCGGTTGATGAAATTTTCCAGCTCACGTATGTTGCCGGTCCATTTTTTTGTAAGCAGGTGTAACTTGAGAGGCTCGGATATGCTCTTGTTAGGTATTTGATACTCCTTTGTATACTTATCACAGAAGTGCTGGGCCAGCTTTGGGATATCATCCTGCCGCTCACGCAGGGTTGGTATCCTGATTGGGAAAACATTCAGGCGGAAATATAAATCCTGCCGAAAAATGCCATCCCTGATGGCATCAGCGGGATTGCGGTTTGTGGTTGCAATGATGCGGACATCAGCCTTAAACGATTCCTGGCTCCCTATTTTCTGAAATTCTTTTTCCTGGAGAACTCTCAACAGCTTGGCCTGGATATTAATGCCTGTTTCGGTAATTTCATCAAGCAGCAGGGTACCTCCGTTGGCTTTTCTAAACGCGCCCTCCTGATCACCGGTGGCACCCGTAAAAGAACCTTTCACATGGCCAAACAACGTACTTTCCACCAATTCAGAGGGCAGGTTTGCACAGTTAATTTTTATGAATGGCTTATTTACCCTTTCGCTGTTTTGCTGAATGAGGTTGGCATAAACTTCTTTGCCGGTTCCGCTTTCCCCTTCTATCAAAACAGGCGCCGAAGTGGGGGCAATTTGCTTAAGTATTTCTTTCAGATGCTTGACTTGGGAAGTCTCACCCACCATTTGGCAGGCCGGGACCGGCTGAACCTTTTTCCCTGGCACTCTTTTCGGAACCTGTTCGTCTTTTGGCAAACTAGCTTGTGGGACCATTCCTTCCCTCCTGGATTTATGGGAAAAGAACTGCTCTACCCTTTGCATGAACTCCTGGCCAGAAAAAGGCTTGGTGATGTAATCAAAAGCCCCATTCTTCATGGCATTCACAGAATGGCCGATATTTCCAAAACCGGTAACCATGATGACCCCGATCGAAGAATTATGCTTCTTGACGCGCTCAAGAATTTCATCTCCCATCATCTGGTCCATCTTCACGTCAGTGATCACCAGGTCAGGGGGATTTTTGCAAAGCATATCCATGGCATATAAAGCCGATCGATATGATTCCACCATATACCCTTCTGTAACCAACCGTTCTTTCATATAATCGAGGATGATGATGTCATCGTCAATAATGAAAATTTTCTTTGCGCACATATTAGTATTTGGGTAATGCAACATTAAGTTTTATAACGTTTCAATATACCCTAAGTTAAAGTCAGTTCAAACCATTAACTATATACTAAGTATTTGCGAATTGAGTGTGGTGGCGGAAATTTCTTCGCTTTTTTTTCATCCAGTTTATTTAGCCCGGGGGTTACGGCATGAAGATTGCCGAACTATGCCTCTCGTTCAGCTTTGAATAAGTCAGGATGATAAGGCGTGGCGGGAAAAAGAATATTGCTTATATTGATAATATGTTATTATATCTTCCATTTGCAATTTTAATTGGGCTGCTCATCTATTTAACAGCAGGCCTTCTTTTTGCATGGAGGAAAAATCAAAAAAGCAATCGAATAATTGGGGAATTGGAACGAACGATTCACCAAAACTCTGTGAGTATTTCCAGCAAAGAGGATGAATTGGCGCATACTAAGCGTCAGTTAGCAGGAAAGGAGCAGGAGTTGCAAAAAATGGTGACGATTAAATCCCACTTGTTCATGAACATTTCTCATGAACTGCGAACACCGCTGACCCTGATAAAAAGCCCGGTTGCACATCTGTTGAAAAAGGCTGATCTGGATACTGAGAGCCGTTCACATTTGGCACGGATTTACCGCAACACGCTGAGAATGGGCCAATTGGTTGACCAGATCGTAGATTTGAACCGTATGGATTCAAGTACGCTTACCCTGGGGTTGAGAGAAGTCAATGTAAACAAATTCCTGCGACTGATATGTTTGTCTTTTTCCGGTTTTATAGAGTCAAAAAAAATAGCTTTTCACACCGAAATATCTGACAGCCCTGTTTATCTTGTTCTTGACCCCGACAAAATTGAAAAAGTGCTCTATAACCTGTTAACCAATGCTGTAAAGTTTACCGATGCCGGTGGCTGCATTACCGTTCGCATGTACAGAGAAAACGAACATATAAAAATTTTGGTGAAAGATTCCGGCATTGGTATGAATAAAGATCAATATGAAAGAATATTTGAGCGGTATCATAGCATTGGCAATGAAGAGCAGGCCTACCGGGAAGGTTTAGGCATCGGTTTAACATTAAGCTATGAATACATGAAGCTGCATCATGCTTCCATAGAAGTAGAAAGCCGGCCCGGTGCCGGCACGATGTTTACGCTGACTTTCAGGGAGGGGCGATCCCATTTTGGTGATGTAAATATTTTGGAGGAGCCTTACCAGACGGAAGATGTTTTTATGCCGGAACCTAAACCCGGTACCGTAGAGCCACACTCGAATGTGAATCACCAGGGTCATGTATTGCTGGTAGAAGACAATATCGAACTGGCAACATACCTTCATGGTACACTGCAAAATAAAGGTTATCGGGTAACCCTGGCCTCTAATGGAGATGAAGGCCTGAACAAGGTTAAGCAGGAAGAGCCGGATATTATTGTTTCGGATGTGATGATGCCAGTAATGGATGGCTATACCATGTTAACGCATTTGCGAGAGCAGGAAAAGTTGCGAAGTATCCCGGTTATTTTTTTGACAGCTTTGTCGAATTCACAAGACATCATCAGGAGTCTGAGGATAGGTGTTAATGATTACCTGGTTAAGCCTTTCGATACGGATGAACTGGAAGTTCGGATACACAACCTTATTGAACTTAAGGCGTTGCGATCTCAAACGGTGAAGGAAATGGCTTTGGATGATACTATTCCCGAATCGATCGGCTATAATGAGGGTTTCGTCACAAAAGTTTCAAATTGGTTAGAAGTAAACATGCAGAAGAGTTACATTAATGTAGAGTCTTTGGCAGAGGCCCTGAATATGAGCAGACGGACTCTGTACCGCGAAATTAAACGTAATACAGGTTTATCTGCTGCCGCTTTTTTGAAGGAAGTACGCCTGCAGTTTGCGCGAGGTTATGTGGAAAAAGGCAAAGTTACAGGCCTGAAGGAATTAGCCCGAGTTGTTGGTTTTCGTAATGTCAGCTACTTCAAGGACTTGTATGTACAACGCTTCGGAAAGGAACCCTATGAATAACTTATTTTATAAAAATTGATCCTGACTGACTATGCTCACACATTTTCAAAAAAGAAAAATGACGAGATACTTTAACTGCATAGACCAGGCCGCGAAGGGCTTCTTTGTTATGGCTGATGTAGATGCTATTGCCATACGTATGGCGGAAAGACGAAATATTGAACAGGGATCGAATGTTTATTTACAAATAAGGGAAGGGGTACGGGCCCTTTGGCACAATTCCAGATTGTATGGCTTCTCGCAAGACCCCGATCAGGTTACCCTGGCAGACTGGATTGCCCATGAAACCTATGTTTTATCTACTGTTTTGATGCGCGAAGCCTACATGAAAAAGCTGACCCGGGAAGTTTTTGATGCGGTGGATCAAGGTTACGGTACTATGGATGTGCAGCAGTATACGGATTTGATGATTGCTTTTGGCGTGGAACCGGATACGACTGAATGGGCTTTTTCCAGGCTTGATGTGGCACAAAAAGGATACCTGACCCGTGACGAGTTTGTCCGTCTTGTGGAACAGTTTCACATGAGTGAAGATCGCGATGCCCCGGGAAATTATCTTTTTGGTGTGTATTAAAGGAAATATATTATGCTGACCTCCCTTCAGAAACGAAAATTAATTCGTTATTTCAATACACTGGACGATGGCGCTAAGGGCTACCTGACCGAAGAAGACATTTATGCGGTCGGTTTGCGTATGGCTGAAAAAAAGGGGGTGTTCGAACAAACAGAGGAATTTAAGGTCATAAAGGAGAACACTAACCTGATCTGGACATCAGCCCTGACCAATAGCGTGAGCGGTGATCCCGATAAAATTTATGTTCTCGACTGGATAGCACAACACAATGCCATTCTCACCAATGATGAACTTACGAAAACCTATCTCGGAAAAATCGGCAACGATATATTTGAGCTTTTCAAGCATCAGGATGGCAACATCTATCCCAAAAACTATTTTGAATTAATATCCTGCTTTGGTGTGGACGAAGCGATCAGTAACTGGGCTTTCAAAAAGCTTGATGTTGATAGCAAAGGGTTTTTTAGTAAAGCAGATTATTTACGCAGTGTTGAAGAGTTCTTCCTGGTCAACGACCGCTACGCCCCCGGCAATTATTACTTTGGCCCCTTTTAGGACTCTTTCGGGAGATGAGATAAAGTAGAGCCTATAAAGACGATATTGGCACATCTCGTAAAATTTTGGCACATCTAGTAAAAATTAGAATAGTAATATAGTATTGGCCTCTCTTGGGATTGAGCCGGGCAGTGGTCGAAACACACCTTCTATTTGGCACGTTTGTGCCCGGTTATTGGCACCCCTGTAACAGACGCGTCCCTTAATATGACATTGCCAATGTTAAGGAAAACTAACCTTCAACAAAGATTAAAGATTTTGATGAATAAATACAGTGCATTATGAGATCTACAGCGATACAAAAAACATTGATTCTGTCAGTAATCCTTACACTATGGGGGTCAGTACATGCCTTCGCCCAGTTTGCGGGTGGGGACGGGTCGGAGGGTAATCCGTATCAAATATCTGACGCGGATGAGTTGAATGAGATCAGAAATTATCTAAACAGCCATTTTGTGTTGGTTAATGATATTAACCTTGATGTGGCGCCGTATAATACCGGTGACGGTTGGGAACCCATTGGAGACAGTGGAGATCCATTTTCAGGAACACTCGACGGTAATTTCTTTGAAATTACCGGCTTATATATTGACCGAACTTCCGATTCGGGATTGTTTGGTCGGGCAAATTCCGCTACAATAAAAAATCTCGGGATACTTGACGCTGATATCAAGAGTGAAGCAGGTGCCGGTATATTATTGCATTATAGCAGCAATGGGATTCATATTTCTAAAGTATATACAACCGGCAAGATTGAATCTTCAGGTCAATATATAGGTGGCATTGCAGGGCGACTATATGAGAGTGATATTGAACAATCTTATTCCCGGGCATCTGTTTCCGGTGATGCCCGGATAGGCGGGCTTGTGGGGGAAGCAGGATCAACTACTACTATAACCAATTCTTATGCAACCGGACCGGTTTTATCTGATGACACAGAAGGTGGTTTGGTAGCTGTAGGGTCTATTCACACGGTGAATAATAGTTTTTGGAATACGGAAACAACGAATCAAATAAGCTCGAAAGGTGGTGGAACAGGTTTGACTACCACCGAAATGCATGACGCTGATGAATATACCGACTGGGATTTTGACGATGTTTGGGCGATGGACGCCGGAGAAAATGACGGCTATCCGTATTTAAGAGCAGCTTATTTTGCAGGGGGAGCCGGTACTGAGGCTGATCCCTTTGAAATATCCAATGTATATCATCTTCAAAACATGAAGGACCATCTCGAAGCCCACTTTATCGTGATCAATGATATTGATGCTTCCGTTACCGAAAATTGGAATGATGGCGAAGGTTGGGAGCCCATTGGCAATGGTGATGACCCATTTGTTGGTAGCCTTGATGGTGGCGGCTTCCCGATAAAGAACCTCTACATCAACCGTGAAGAGGAAAATCCAATAGGTCTATTCGGTGAAGCGGGTGATGGTAGTATATTAACTAATATTGGACTCGAAGATGCTCATATTTCGGGGCGTAGCGCGGTAGGGGCCCTGGCCGGTAATAATCGTGGTGATATCAGCAATGTATATGTAACAGATGTGGACATCTCGTCTGTAGCAAATGTTCTCGGAGGATTGGTCGGGGGTAATTATGGCGAAATAAGCAGTTCGTATACTACAGGAGAGGTTAATTCTGAAGGAGATGATATAGGAGGGCTTGCAGGGTATTTGTTTGAAGGTGCGATTAACAATTCGTATGCCAACGTAGCGGTCACTTCTACTGGAAGTAGGGGAGTAGGGGGATTGGTTGGGTGGAACCATGTGAATAGTACCGTCAATAATTCTTATTCATTGGGTGCGGTAGAGGGTGCCGAGGAATTCGGCGGCTTGATAGGGCGTATTCGGGATGGTGGTGTTGTCACTAATTCCTTCTGGGATACTGAAAAAAGCGGAAATGCGGATAGTGATGGAGGTGAAGGTAAGTCCACTGCGGAAATGAACGCCATTGCTACATTTACCGATGCCGGCTGGGATTTTGATGATATGTGGGATTTTGACCAGACGAAAAACAACGGTTATCCCTCTCTGCAATTTTATGATTATGAACAAGTGCTTCTCAATTCTATTATCGTATGGAATACTTCTATAGGAACCGAACGTACCGGCGCAGGTTCTTTGGTCAGCACGTTGTTTGCCGATGATCCTGAAGAAGACACATTTACTTTCACCCTGGTTACAGGTGATGGTGATGATGACAATAGTGATTTCACAATAAACGGTAATGAGTTAAGAACAGGGAACGCGCTTGTCGCTGGTGAATATTCCATTCGTATTTCAGCTTCCAACCAACAAGACGAATCGGTAGAGGAAGCTTTTACGATAACCGTAACTGAAGGAAAGGTGGCTCC
>JBBDMU010000024.1:0-243307 GCA_040878085.1 Balneolales bacterium | reverse complement strand
GTTGCTCTACCAACTGAGCTACACCAGCAAATTCCGAAAGACCTTTAAATTAAGGCCTAAGAGTTACGTTGTCAAGATTTATTTTATAATATTCTAAGCAACTAAAATTAACCAAAAATTCCATCTTAACTTAATGCTTTTCTTTTTAATATAATCTTTATTTAACTTCGCTATCAATAGATTATTCCATCGATTGCAAAAGAGTAATTGCCGTAGCACTTATACCTTCCGAACGTCCCATAGCCCCGATCTGCTCACCTGTAGTAGCCTTTATATTTACTTCATCTACACGTAGATCCAGATCCTCGGCAATATTGCTTTTCATTTCGGGAATGTATTCAATCAACTTCGGTTCCTGTGCAACTATTGTTGCATCAATATTATTTATTATTATTTTTTCTGTTGATAGCAAATTTCGAGTCTTTAAAAGCAATTCCCGGCTGTCAATATTTTTATACCGGGAATCCGTGTCCGGAAAATGTTTCCCAATATCACCCAAGGCGGCAGCACCAAGAAGGGCATCAATGACAGCATGAATAAGAACATCGGCATCAGAATGCCCCTTCAGGCCTAAATGATAAGGCACAACCACGCCTCCAAGAATCAGTTTACGATTCTTCACAAGCCGATGCACATCATAACCATAACCGACTCTCATTTTTGCCATAACTCTTTAATAATTGGTTTTGCTCTTTGCATATCATTCGGGTACGTAAGCTTAATATTTCGGCTGTCACCCGGAATAACTTTTACAGGGTAACCTGCATGTTCTACCAGTGAAGCATCATCGGTAAACGCCAGATCCGATTCCAATGCTTTACTGTATGCTGATAATAGGATATCCTTTCTAAAAATCTGAGGCGTCTGGGCCAGCCAAATTTTTCCCCTGTCCAGCGTCTCAGTAACAAAAGCGGAATCATCCACAACTTTTATAGTATCACTTGCTTTCACAGCCAAAATTGCCGCTCCTATACCTAGCGCGGCCTCGCTGCACTCGAGAATATCCTTCACCCTCACAAATGGTCTTACGGCATCATGAATCGCCACCAAATCAACATCACCCACTTTTTGAAGTGCGTTTGAAATAGAATACTGGCGTTCACTGCCTCCTTCAATACATAAAACTTCGGGTTCCGATCCATTATCTGAGAACAGGGTCCTAGCCTTTTCCAGAGTGTCCCCCGAAGTTGCTATAACAATCCTCTGAACCTGAGGCACTTGTTTAAAAGCTTCTACAGTATGCTCCAGAACAGTTTTCTGATGAAGTTTGATGAATGGTTTAGGAACATCACTCTTCATCCTGATTCCTGAGCCCGCTGCGGGTATAATAACGGAAAGGGTAAACATGTATCGTTCAGATGGATTCAATTATGTTTAAATAATCAGCATAGCATCACCGAAGGAGTAGAAACCGTATTTCTTTTTAATAGCCTCTTCATAGGCTTCCATCAAAAAGTCATAATCGGCAAATGCGGCCGCCAGCATTAACACCGTAGATTCCGGCCTATGGAAATTGGTGATCAATCCTTCTGTGATTTTAAAATCATAGGGAGGATAAATGAACTTATCCGTCCACCCGAAAGCCGGCTTCACTTTACTGCTGGCTGTGATACTGGTTTCAATGGTTCTGGTAGCCGTGCTGCCACAACTGATCACTTTTGTTTTTTTATCAGCTAAGGCTGCATTAATTTTATCGGTACTTTCCTGAGAAATATGATAGTTTTCGGAATCGGTGCGGTGTTTGGTTAAGTCTTCTACTTCCACCGGCCGGAACGTTCCCCAACCAATGTGAAGGGTTACCGGCACAAGATCAACTCCTTTTTTCTCAAGCTTGCTCAGAAGTTCCGGGGTAAAGTGCATGCCGGCCGCAGGTGCCGCTACAGCGCCACGCTCTGATGCGTATACGGTTTGGTATCGTTCTTTATCTTCTTCTTCCGGCTTTCTTTTCATATAGGGAGGAAGCGGCATTTCACCAATTTTATCCAGTATATTGTAAAGCTCTTCATTGGGCTTGTCAAAGAGAAATCTGATGGTTCGCCCTCGCGAGGTAGTGTTATCAACAACCTCGGCAACAACATCATCGCCAAAGTAAAGCTTGTTTCCAATACGGATTTTCCTGGCAGGTTCAACCAGAACATCCCAAAGCTTGTTTTCAGGCTGGAGCTCACGGAGCAGGAATACCTCAATTTTGGCATCGGTTTTTTCTTTGCGTCCTTTTAGCCTCGCAGGAAAAACTTTCGTATTATTATAAACCATACAGTCACCCTTGTTGAAGTACTTGTGTATGTCGGAAAACTTTTCATGAGTTATGGTCTTTTCTTTACGATTTAAGACCATTAACTTAGCGGAGTCTCGGGGTTCTGCCGGATATTCCGGAACGGTTATTTTGTCGAAGTTATACTTAAAATCTGTTAGCTTCATTTAATGGTATTCAAATGTTAGATAAGCGATGTGCGTAAATAAAATAAAGTTTATTAAAATAAGAGAAATAAGGTCTTTTTACAAATAGAATCAGGAGGTGTGCCGGAGTGGTCGAACGGGGCAGTCTCGAAAACTGTAGTGTCTGTAAAGGCACCGGGGGTTCGAATCCCTCCACCTCCTCTATTTATTATTATGCTATCCGTCCCAGCACTTGCCGGTAGTAACCGGCTCAAACAGGATGGTTAAAGGATAATAGGCATTCTGCTTTTTCTGTTTTTTACAAACAAGTTTCCTTTATTTGCTCTACTTTAGTTTACGTTCCACGTTATAATTTATAATTTTTATATCAGATAATTTTTACTGGTATAATTACCCAATTTTAATTACGTTTGATAAGTACGTTTGGTATTTAACAAGATTTTTTATAAATCATTAGTGCTATGAATAAAAAAACAGCCCTTATAATCCCGCTTCTTTCCGCTATCATATTTATAACAGTGCAGGTCGATGCGTCAGCACAATATAAAACTGACCTGCCTTCCGATTACAACAAAACGGGGGCTGTTACCAAACAGACAGAACCCATAGGCAATGAAAAAGTTTTGGGCCTGTTCAACTTCAATATGGACCATTCGTATGAAATGTCTATGAGCAGCATTGGCGGCAATACCTATAACCAGAACTTCTACACCAACACCATGCACTTCGATTTCAACGAAGATCTGTATGGACGGGTTGATTTAGGCGTTGCCCACTCTCCTTTCGGAAACAGCTTAATGGGCAATAGTCAAGGCCTCATGGGGAACGACCAGGCACAAATTCTCATCAGGAACGCCGAGTTAAACTATAAACTGAACGACAACACGCGATTCAGCATATCATTCCAGCAGCAACCGGCTCGTTATGGTCACGGGTACGGATATAACCATGGTTACGGGAATAACTTCCGAAGAGATTCCTACCATCCGTTTTATGGCGGATGGTAGTACTGCCTTCAACCCATCTGAATGATCGATAAAATCAAATCCGGATATATTTTAAATGCAATTCTAGGATTTCTAAGCCTGTTGCTGGTCGTACTCCTTTTTTCCCTGCTTACCAGGGTGTACAATCCCGGAATAGATACCCAACGCACAGGAACTGATACCCGACTGATCAGCAACATCATTCAAATAGAAGTATTAAATGGTTGTGGGGTTGATGGACTGGCCACCCGATATACCGATATCCTTCGGCAAAAAGGTTTTGATGTTGTGGAATCCGGTAATTTTGACACTTTTGACATTTCTGAAACGTTGGTAATAGACCGTGCAGGTAATTACAGCAACGCAAAAAAAGTGGCCGATGCCCTTGGGGTCAGCGAACGAAACATCATCAGAGAGACCTCCACCGATTATTATCTGGATGCAACTATAGTAATAGGCTCAGATTTCGAAAATCTAAACTAATTTTTTTAAATGACTCAAAATACAAAAGCCAGAAAAACCGAATTTAATCAATCGAATTTTAAAGATTCCGATAAACTCGTAGAGGTGATTGGGGCTGCCTTGCTAGAAAGAAAAGCTGAAGATATTGTTCTCCTTGACGTACGAAAATTGACTACTTTAACAGATTATTTTATGGTCTGCCATGGTTTATCAGAAACACAGATAAAAGCCATTAGCTCAAATGTCAGTAAAAAAACCATGGATGAACTTGGAGAGCGGGAATGGAAAAAAGAGGGGCTTGATGCAAGGCGATGGGTAGTGTTGGATTATGTAAATGTAGTAGTGCATATCTTCAACAAAGAAAGCCGGGAACACTACGGAATCGAACGGATGTGGAATGATGCAAAAGTTTCCACAATTACCGATAAGTAAATGAAATCCTCATTAGCCATAACTTTACTTTTTCTTCTGGCAATTATAGTGGCCTGCGGTTCATCCAAAGAGAATAAAGCAATCCCGGAGAATACAAATGACCATAACTCTGTGCTTTCGGATACAACTGATGTCACCACACCACCCGATATAAATTACACCACCGGCAACGTTTACCTTGATAACGTCTCGAAAGTGAAATACGATGATTCCGTGCACCTAAAAATAACGGGGTCTTTGCCTGATGGTTGCAGTAAACTATATCAAGCCGATTATTCCATTCAGGAAAGTGTGCTCCACCTTGACCTCATGAGCTGGCGTCCTGCAGGTGCCATATGCACACAAGCATTGGTAGAATTTACACACATCACCGATAAATTAACCGCAGAAGATGCGCAAAATGTGACACATTACCTGTTAAACGGCAAACAAAAGGAACTTGATTCTGCCGGTCCTTAAAGCAGATCCATCCATTTCTTATAATACTGTTCTATTATTTCTTTCCAAATCCAGCAGGGCCTCACAAAGAATTTCCGTATCTTAGGTGCTTTTTCTTTTTAGCATGAAATACGACGATCTGGTACAAGAACCGACCCCAATCCAACGAATTAAGAAAGAAGCCAGCCTGACTCTAAGACTGGGGTTGCCTATTGTAGCCGCTCAATTGCTGCATATGTCGATGAGTTTTGTGGATACAGTGATGTCGGGCAACTACGGGACCCTTGATCTGGCAGCTGTTGCTTTAGGGTCTAGCCTGTTTTACCCGATCTACTCTCTTGGTGGAGGTATCTTAATGGCCCTAAGCCCGATAATATCACACCTTTACGGAGCCCGCCAATTTGATCTGATTGGAAAAAACGTGCGCCAGGGAGTTTGGCTGGCTTTCATCTTATCGATCCCGGCAATTCTCGCTCTTCGCAACCTGGACGTTATGCTGGTTTTCATGGAAATAGCGCCTGAAACCCAGGCCATCACCAAAGGCTATATCAACGCCATTGCCTGGGGGCTGCCGGGCGCATTTGGTTTCATGGCACTGCGTTACTTTAGTGAATCGCTGGGCAACTCCAGGCCCGTCATGTATGTAGCCCTGAATGGTCTGTTCTTTAATATTGCTGGCAACTATACGTTAATTTATGGCAAATTCGGATTCCCTGAACTCGGCGCCGTCGGTACCGGATGGGCCAGTGCTATCGTCCTTTGGGCGATGTTCGCCAGCCTTTTCATATACACCTACACCAAAAAGAACTATCAGCGGTTTAAAGTCTTCCAGGACCTCAGGCTGCCCGATAAAAAATACATAGGCGAAATCCTAAAACTAGGCATCCCCATAGGCATCAGCTCCACGATGGAAGTGACCATGTTTGCTCTTACCGCCCTTCTGATGGGTTCGCTGGGAACCCTTGCCGTGGCCGGCCATCAGGTTGCCATTAACATCTCTGCTCTCACTTTTATGATCCCCTTCGGCCTCTCCACAGCCATTACCGTTCGCGTAGGGCACTCTCTCGGCCGGGGCTCCATGCCCAATGCCCGTTTCGCCGGATTTGTAGGCATTGGCCTGTCAGTACTGATCATGTGTTGTACAGCTCTATTAATGTTCACCCTTCCCGGGCCGATAACCAGCATTTATACCAATGATGCCGATGTCCAGAACATTGCCATCAGCTTGATTTATATGGCGGCCATTTTCCAGATCTCCGACGGTCTGCAGGTTAGCGGCTACGGCGCCTTGCGGGGGCTTAAAGACACAAAAATACCCATGTACGTAAACCTTCTGGCCTACTGGGTCATTGGCCTGCCTCTCGGCTATTATCTGGGCATCTACAAAAATATCGGCCCCGAAGGCCTGTGGATTGGCCTCATAGCCGGTCTCAGCGTGGCGGCATTGCTGCATAATATAAGATTTAACTTGCTTACAAAAAGATAGCATCACCCTCCATACAACTCCTACACATCGCCTACCACCAGTGGGGCTTTTGTAGGAGTTGGTACGGACTTGGTATGGACTTGATACAAACTTGCTCCCTTAAAATATTTATGAATCTTTTTAAGTTATTTTTAGTTAAGCTAGTAAATCAACTATAATTCACGCATCAACTTTGCATGTCAGTTTTTATTCATCATATAGACACCGCCGTTCCGGAAATTAGCTATAAGCAGGAGTTCATCCGTGATCTGATGAAAGCTAATGTGAGTGATAAAAGAGCTGTAAAAAGCCTCATCCATCGTATATACAACCACTCGAGTATAAAGAAAAGACACAGCGTCATTTATGATTTTAACTTGAATGGGTATCCGCCTGTATTTTTTGATGAAGATGGTAAAGCACTTCCCGCTGCCTCTACCAAAACCCGCAATGAGGTATATATGCGTGAGGCAAAGTCTTTGTATTGCAATCTTGCCGAAAAGACCATTTTTAAAGCCCTGGGTTTTGGCAAAAAGGATATCACCCACGTCATTACCGTTTCGTGCACAGGCTTTTTTGCGCCCGGGCCTGATTATTATATAGTCAAAGAACTTGGTTTAAAAGAATCTACCCAGCGCTTTCATATCGGCTTTATGGGTTGTTATGCTGCTTTTCCCGCACTGAAAATGGCTAAAGCTTTTTGTGAGGCCGATCCTGATGCGGTTGTTCTTGTGGTTTCTTTGGAACTTTGCACGCTGCATTTGCAGATGAAGGAGAACCTTGATTTCATTATATCGGGTTCGGTTTTCGCCGATGGTGCCGCCTCTGCTTTGGTAAGTGCCCGCAAACCTGATAAAGAAACCCGCAGCCTGGCGATCAGCCATTTAGGCACCGACATTACCCCCACCGGGGAAGAAGATATGGCCTGGACCATTGGGGATACCGGCTTCGATATGATCTTATCCACCTACGTGCCCGATATTATAAAAACTAACGTCAAGGCTATCATTGAAAAACAATTAGGGGCAGCGAATATAAATGGCAACGATATTGCCCATTGGGCGATCCATCCGGGAGGACGCGCCATACTGGACAAAATACAGCACAGCATAGATCTGCAAGATAGCCAGATAGCATCATCACGAAAAGTGCTAAGTGAATACGGTAACATGAGCAGTGCTACCATATTGTTTGTACTGAAAGATGCACTCGCAAACCTGAACAGCACAAACAATAGCCAAAATTTAATAGCTATGGCCTTTGGTCCCGGCCTTACCATAGAAACAGGGATTTTCGAAGCCTTGGTTCCGCAAACTTCAGCTAGCTCTACGTTTAAAGCACTTTCACAAAAAGGCGATTAAGTTCATGCCTCTCCTCCTTAAAAACCGGGCGCCGGACCTTTCAGAGCAGATGGATGAGCCCGATTGCGATACAAAGAAACTCGTAAATACCTATCGGCAGTTTCGCTTAATAAATCCATTGATCTCACGGTGGCATTATATATACAGCCGTTTTCTATTGCCCTATTTCGACACTTACAAAACGAATACAATGCTGGACCTTGGTTTTGGCGGGGGAGATATCCCGCTTAGCATTTCCCGGTGGGCTAAGCGGGATGGTATAGATCTTTTAATAACAGGGGTTGAAATAGATAAACGCGCCCTTAATTTTGTTAAAAGTTTACCGGATGATCCAAAAATTGATTTCAGATTAGAGACCCTAGAATCGATCGAACAGCGGGGGCAAAAATTTGATTTTGTTATTTCCAACCACTTGGTGCATCATTTGGATCAGGCCGAACTTTTAATTATGCTGAAGCAAACATCCCGGTTGGCGCAAAAGCGGGTGGTATTTAATGATATCGAGCGGGCCGATCTGGCTTACCTGGGGTTCAAGCTATTTGTGGGGCCGCTGCTTCATAACTCATTCTCAAGGCCTGATGGGCTGCGGTCCATCCGTCGCAGCTACACCCGGCCTGAACTTCAGGAAGCTGTGCCTGAGGGGTGGGAGGTAACCAAAATTTTCCCCTTCCGGCTATTGTTGATTTATGATAAATGACTCCCTAAATACCCGCGGGAGCTCTTGTAAAAGTGACTCTCCGGAATATTGCGATGTTTTAATAGCCGGTGCCGGCCCTGTAGGCCTTTTGTTGGGACACCGGCTGAACCAGCTGGGCATAAATTTCATTGTGCTTGAAAAACGCAATGATCCATACAATCATAGCCGATCAATAGGAATACACCCTCCGTCACTTGAGCTGTTTGACCAGATTGACATCAGTAAACTTCTCCTGAACAAGGGCATTTGTATCAAAAAGGGCAGGGCATATTACGATGCAAACGAACTTTTAGGAACTTTGAATTTTACCTTGTGTCCTGGTCCGCACCAGTATGTACTGACCCTTCCCCAATATCAAACGGAGCAAATATTGAGGGATTCTCTGTTGGAAAAGGCACCCGGCTGTATAAAAAGTGGAGTCGAGGTGTTGGGTCTTCGGCAATACGATCATTATGTTGAAACAGAAGCATATAAAGGCAGAAAAAAAATATCTTATAGAACCTCCTATCTCATCGGCTGCGATGGCAAGGCAAGTATTGTCCGCGAAAAATCCGGCATTTCCTTCACGGGTGGTAAATACCCATACCGGTATGCCATGGGAGATTTTGACGACAATACAGGTTATGTAAATCAGGCGGCTATATATATTGGCGATGAGGGGCTGGTTGAAACATTTCCACTATCTGATGGGGTACGCCGATGGGTAGCTGAATTGCCTGGTATCACAGATGAATGCACTATTAGTCAGTTTTGCGGTATCATTTCCAGGAGAACGGGATTTATAATTTCTCAAAGTTCCAACTCTATGTTTTCCAATTTCGAAGCTGAGCATTACATGGCCGGCAGGTTTCACCAAAACAGGGTACTGCTTACCGGCGATTCCGCTCATATTCTCAGTCCTATCGGGGGGCAGGGTATGAATTTGGGGTGGCTGGATGCGTGGCATCTTGGGAAAGCGCTGCAGGAAACTTTAAATCAAAAAAGTCCCAGTATGCAACCACTTGTCCGGTGGGAAAAAAGGCGGATGCAATCAGCACGTAAAGCCATAACACGCGCTGAAATAAATATGGCCCTGGGACAAAAATCACAGTGGCCCAAGCTGAGAAAGATGGCGATAGAAAGGCTAATAAACTTTCCTTTTAACCGATTAATGTCCAGAATGTTTACGATGAGAGGTTTAAGTTAAGACAATGCCATGATTGTCAAAATAAAAGATCATAATCTTAAATGTTGTTTACTAACATGGTACTTAGTATCGATTACATCTATCTTAGTGTAAGTCTATAATTATCAATTAAATATTATACTGTGAAATTAACAAAATTAATCCTATTTGGTGCATTTTTCGTTTCTTTAATGAGCTGCGATTTTAATACGGATGACGATGATGTAATCTCCATTGATGATACTGTTTTAGTATTGGTCACTGAAGCACATTCTGAAATCGGGCCGCCTTCTGTGGTAGTTCATTTTGAGACCGAAAATCCGCAGCCTTGCTCTAATTACCAAATTCAAAATGATTTTTCTGTTGAAGGAGAAATGATTGTGAGTGACTTTGATGGAATATTTCGTCCTAATGCCTGTTCCGAACCTGAAGGGCCGGCCACTTCAACAAATTTCACTAACCTGGATAACGGAGAGTATCTTCTTGAAATTAATTATGAGGGAGATACCGACCTTTACAATATAGGTATTGCGGAAGATTCCATTACGATGGATGCACAAAACGTAAGCTTTACCAGAACAGAATTTGATGTTAGCTGGCGTTATCGCGAAAACTCCTTTGCCTATTTATGCGGTACAGCAGATGGCTCTACAGCTCCCTGTGACGGCTTTGAAGGCATATTGGAAGACAGCCTCACTTTGGAAGAGTTTACCTTTCCCGACAGAGGTTACGTACCTTACCCACAAACGACCGTCGGATTTGAATATAATGCGCCGGGTCGATTTTACAGTTATGGTACACCCGCTGTTTTTGAGGAAGTTATAGAATTACTTAGCGATTATAATAATGAAATACAGGCTGCCCAAAACGGCATTGTTATATTTATGATAAACTGGGAAGGCCGGCAAGTTGGTATTGGTCGGTAGAGGGGCTTCAAATAAAATTGGGCAGACGATCAGAGAATCATCTGCCCAATAGTTGTTTCCAGGACAATCAAGTATCCGTACCTGATTGTTTTATTTCAGTTTTCTGGCTTATTTAACCAGAGTCATTTTTCTGGATTGCACTATATCGCCAGCTCTAAGGGTGTAGAAGTACACGCCGCTGCCCAGATTAGTTGCATTGAAATTCACGGTATAGTTGCCTGGCTGATGGTTGCTATTAACCAGAGTTGCTATTTTTTGCCCGAGCACGTCGAATACTTCTATCTGCACATTTGCGGTTGTTGACACCTCATACCCAATAGTGGTTGTTGGGTTGAATGGATTTGGATAATTTTGCTGTATCGCAAATTCTCTGGGTCTTTCACCGGGTACTTCGATCGATGTGGGGCCTCTCCAATCATCTTTTTGATCTGGGAACCAGTTCAGGTCACCTGCAGGGAAGCCATCTTCGGCACCAGAATATGCCTCTGAAGATTCATCATATGATGCATCAAAGTCTTCTATATAATAGGTGATTGGACGCCTGTCCATATCCTGAGTAGCAGGATCCCATTCGTCGTTTGGTGTATCCTTGGTCTTCTCGGCGTCCTCTATATAGTATTCCATTAACCCTGTCATTAAATCGGGGATATTAGACAGATCCGGGGCATCAATCATTGAGAATGCATCTTCAGCACCATCACCTAACGATTCCCTGATATATATTGATAACGGTTCACCAATGGTTATTTCTTCATATGAATCGAAGAAATCCTGTCCTTCGTCTGATACTGCATAATAGTTGTTATTTACTACCCATTCGGTTTCTTCGTTTGGATTAGCAAAGATCCAGGCCATACGGTTGTTGCCGTTTTCATATTGTTCTCCCGTATTTGCCCATTCGGCGGTTCGGGTTTCATCAGTCGAATCTTCGCCGGCAGCAAAAGCATCAACAAATAAATTATTCGTAATGACTATTTCATCCCCAACGCTACCAAGGGATAATACTCCATGAAAACCCATTCCATTTACAAAAGTGTTATGATCAAATAAACCATAACCAATGGCGCCTGTGCCTTCCTCAGGAGAGTCAAAATTGTAGTGACGAATGGGCCTGTCCTGGTAATTTACAAAGGAATTGTTTATCAGAATAAGGGAGTCAACAGAAGTTGCTCTTAAATCTATCCCTTTCCCCGCACCAAAATTAGACGTCGAAAGTGCACCGAGATTGGCCAGTACATTATCTTCCAATCTAATGGTTTCGGTATTTGCTTCCGTCCTCAAAACCTGTCCGGCAATGTTTGAGAATATATTGTCTGTTAAATGAATATTGGCACCCTCGCCGTCGGTTCTTAAAAGCCCACCCTGAACAGTATATAATTCATCGAATTCTTCGTTTTCTTCATCTCCGGGCTCATAATATCCGGATATTGCCAAGCCTTCCAGAATCATATCACCACCTCTTGAGCGAAACAGGTATCCGGGAGGATTTTCCGGATTTTCACCAGCACCAGATTGGAATTGGTAAATTATTGGCTTCTCATCATTTGAAGAGCGAACATGAAGTGTTTCACCCGCTTCAAAATAAAACTCCTGTTTGTTTAAATAAACTTCTCCACCATCTAATTCATAAATTCTACCTTCCGGTATCCCCCCTTCATCGGTAGAATCGGCCATAATCTGTTCGACAAGGCCCATTTGGCTTTCATTATATGGTTCTAACCTCAGTACATCCTGTGCATGGGTAATTCCCGACAAGACACAGGCAAGTACTATTGTTATGCATATGTACCTAATTGATTTCATGGTCAAATTCCTATTTTATTGGTTGTTTATTGTTTGTTTTTTTGAGAGACTTAACCTCAAATTCTAACCGAGTTGTAATTTACAACTGCAGCCTTACTCCAACATCAAATGTCAAGCCGTACTGTTCAGATGATCTTGGAATTTTATAACCTGCCTGTTGATTGTGGCGAAGGTCATCCTCCTGTATATTGGTAAGATTATTTACATTGCCTACCATCATCAGGTAATCGGTTATATTATATTTTACTGCCAGATCCAGGCGGGTATAAGCTCCTACAATGCGGTCGTTTCTTCCGCTGGGAGAGTATGATCTGTAATATTCAGACTGATGGAACAGTGATAATCTTCCTGAAAAGCCTGCTATATCATACCCCAGAGAAATGTTACCAAATAAATCGGGCTGGTTTTCCAATTTTTGTGTAGTAGTTATTGGTCGTACACTATATTCAGCACGTTCCCCCAGGATAGGGTCAGGCACATACGTTGTATCTATTGTAGATCCCAATAAGGTGGTTTCCGATTTAACAAGGGATGCGTTATAACTTAAAATAAAATTACTTAGCATCCCCGGTAACCAGGTAAAGTTGATTTGATGATCTATTTCAAGACCCCAAACATTCGAGGGATCAGGTGAATTATAGGGAACAGTTAATTCATAACTCCCCCTGTGCGGTGATGACCAGTCTAGCCCTAAATTATTGATTAAAGTGTCGCCGACGGTTGAAATACCATTCAGCATATGGTACATATCATCAATTCGCTTATAAAAGGCAGAAACTGAAAACAGACCCAGCCTATTTCCATAAAAGGAAGTATTCACCTCAAAGTTCCAGGCTTTTGCTGTTTTCAATTCAGGATTGCCAAGTACCAAAATTCTATCCCCGCCGGTTTCCGAATCACGCCATGCAAAGAACGACAAAAGCCTCATGTTAAAATCAGGACGTGCCAATGCCCTGTATGCTGCTAAGCGTATGTTCATCAATTCGGTCGGTTGTATATTTATATGCAGGTGAGGCAAGGGGATCGTCTCAGAATAGGTGGAACTGGTGTCTCTGGTACTGCCCACAGGGATAGGAAACCCTCCTATCTGCCTCGGGGAGTATTTATTACTATAATCATGATTTTCATGCTCCACCCTGGCTCCCACTATGGCCGTTATGGCTTGACCAAAATTGAATGTATTCATCAGATATCCTGCTGTAACTGATTCCGTTATGTCATATGTGTTCGCTTCAGCAGATGGATCGTTATGGTATTCGGTATTCGTGCCAGCTTGATTTATTCCATCCCTGTTTATATGATACCACTGTCGCAACCTATCACGGCTGATCAGGGGATTCATATTAAAATCATCAAGAATAAATTTGGATTCAGGCTCGGCATTTAAAAAGATGTTAAATGAAGGCAGGTTATTGGATGAATTATCGAGATACCCTTGATAAAAATCCTCGAAATAGGATCCGCTGAAATCTTTATGGACAACGGAACCGTCAGGCAACTGTTCATAGGCCCGCCAATAGCCTATACGATATGGTGCATAAGCTCTGGTATTTTCATTTGCCCTGTTTTTCGAGCTGAATTTACCACCTCCCTTTAGTGTTCCGGAGATTGAATTCGAAAGTGAATAATCTCCGGCTAAATCAAGCATAGCTGATATTTCAGCATCGGAGTTTTCCTGAGTATAATCATAGGCATCACTAAGGGAGGCCGCCCTGAAATTGTTATAGGCATATTGGGTCAACCGCTCGGGATTGTTTTTAATTTCAGGCGCGTTCATCATGCCCGCCCCCTGGCTGGAAGGTTCCACAAAAAGAGCCTCGTAATCAAAAGGGTAACTTGTTGCAGAACGTGAATATGACACAACCCAATCGGCATCAAGCCCTAATAGGTTATTGTCTCCAATTATCGAATTGCTGAACAGGCCAATTTGCTGTTCTCTGTTCCTGAAGGAGTACGTTACTGACGACTGCGAATAGGGATAGTTCCGGGAGTGGGTAAGATAATCTCTTGTTGTACCGCTGTACATGGAGCTTAGCTTGATGTTTCCTTCATCTGGTGTGTTAACATCCAGAATGGCACCAATACCTCTTCTTGACCTATCTTCATCTGAGAATTCAAGGTTTAAATCACTTATGAAATAGTTAGATAAATCGGCACCGGTTTCAGTATAACCAATACTTATTCTTTCATTGCTTCTGATTTTCGATTCCAGGTTACCATTAATTTGCACCCCTAGAACGTCATTGAATAATCTGTCCTCAAATCTGGCGCTAAAATCATATTGATCATATGAATTCATAAGATTGTTGTACCCTCCTTTTGCGGAAATCCGAAACTCTCTTTCATCAGATGCTTTGCGGGTTACAAGATTGATAGACCCTGCTATAGCATCGGCATCTTTGTCGGGAGTCACGGCTTTATATAATTCAATCCCAGAGAGCGAGTTTTGTGATATTGCACTTAAATCAAGGCCCCGCGAGAGCGCGTCAGTTGTTGGCAATCTCACCCCGTCTACGGTTACATTCAAATATTTATCACTTAAGCCCCTTAACATCACTTTATTGGCCTCACCCCCTGACCGGCTAAGCGAAACTCCGGGTAGGCGACCAATTGATTCCGCTGCGTTAGCATCCGGCAGCTCCTGTATTTTTTCCTCCGATACAACATTGACAATGGTATTAGAGGCTCTTTGTTGATTAATTGCGGCAACCTGCCCTAAGGCCTGTGCTGTAATTTGCAGTTCGGCTCCCTCTATGGAAGAAGCTTGCATTTCCATATCCAGTTCAATAACATCCCCTTCTTCAACCGTTACTACTCTTGTCTGACTTTCGTAGCCCACATAGGAGAACCTGACTTCGGCTTCCCCGGCAGGTATTCTTCTCACCTGATAATTTCCTTCCAAATCTGTTGAGGTTCCCAATGAGGAACCTACAATAACAACACTTGCTCCAATTAATGGTTCCCCATCATATTGATCCGTTACCACTCCTTTCAAAGTACCCTGTGCATTAATAATTCCATTCAAAAAGAAAATGATAATCATGCCTGAGAGCATTTGCTTTATATATTGCCGCATATATATTTACCAAAATTGCATGTATTTGTTCAAAATTTTAAGCTTGTACCCCCCTTTACCGATTACTTAACTTGGTAAAAAAATGGCCTTATGTCAACAATGTAGTTAATTATTAATTTTATTTATTTTGGTGATTCATAGCATAATTGGCCTGTTTTTTGTTGCGAATTTATAAATTTCATGAGAATTGGGCTGACGAATTAATCTTCTGTCCAACTTATTCAGGACTAGTATATGTACTGGCCATTCGAATTTACGGGGGCATATGTAATCGGCAACCAGGGATACAGCCGGTTGCCGTAAAAGGTCGGCACTGGCGGGGTCCCTGTATTGGTAGGCGGTCTCAGGTGCAGGCAAGACATTTACATGGCGGAGGAGGTGGGCTAGTATGATCTCCGGTACTTTGTTTGATCAAAGTTATAGCCATAAAAAAGCCCGAAACATATTATATGCTCCGGGCTTATGTGCAAGTAGTGATGTACTACGTTTAGTTGCGGGTTACTTTTCTGTACTCAGGCGTTTTCTGAGTACAGTTTGTAAGATACCACCATTTCGGTAATAATCAACCTCTACGGGGGTGTCTATTCGGCATAACGTGTCAAATTCAACGATAGTGCCGTCAGTTTTCCTGGCTACGACCTTGATTCCCTGACGAGCTTGCAGGTTATCGACAAGCTTGATGGAGAAACTTTCAGAGCCGTCAAAGCCAAGGCTTTCCGCACTTTGGCCTTTTTCGAATTCCAGCGGTAACACTCCCATGCCAACCAGGTTGGAACGGTGAATACGTTCGAATGATTCAGCAATTACCACCTTGACACCAAGCAGGTTTGTACCCTTGGCGGCCCAGTCGCGCGATGAGCCGGTTCCGTATTCTTTGCCGGCCAATACAACCAGCGGCGTATCGGTTTCTTTATATTTCTGTGCAGCGTCGAATATGAACATAACTTCGTTATCAGGGAAGTATGTAGTATATCCGCCTTCAGTTCCCGGTGCAAGCTGGTTTTTCAGCCTGACGTTGGCAAAGGTGCCACGGGTCATTACCCGGTCATTTCCTCTACGTGAACCGTAGGAATTAAAGTCAGATTGCTTGACGCCGCTTTCCATCAGGAAACGGCCAGCCGGGGTATCAGCTTTTATGGCTCCTGCTGGTGATATGTGATCGGTAGTAATGGAGTTGCCTACTTTCACCAGGACACGTGCATTTTCTATTGGCTGTATAGTGTCTGCTTCAGGCGTCATATCATCAAAGAATGGGGGCTCCTGAATATAGGTGGAGTCATCCGTCCAATCGTATAACTCGGCACCGGTTACTGGAATGTTGTTCCATTCTTCGTTGGACTCAGCAATACCATCGTACATTTTGTGGAACAGTTCGGGGCGAACGGCATTATCAAGAAATTCAAGAATTTCATCGGTTGATGGCCAGATATCTTTGAGATACACATCCTCACCGTCTTTGCCTTTTCCTATCGGCTCGTTGATCAGATCGATATCTACTGTTCCGGCTAGTGCATAAGCGACCACTAGCGGAGGTGAAGCCAGATAGTTAGCTTTTACGTTCTGGTGAATCCGGCCTTCGAAGTTACGATTACCTGAAAGGACTCCTGCAACGATCAGGTCGCCTTCGTCAATGGCAGCTTCCACGGCATCAGGTAACGGTCCGGAATTTCCAATGCAAGTTGTACAACCATATCCTACCAGTTGGAAGCCAAGTTTATCAAGGTGTGGCGTTAAACCACTTTCCTGCAAATACTCGGTTACTACCCGAGAGCCCGGAGCCAGGGAGGTTTTTACGTATGGAGGCACTTTAAGTCCTTTCTCAAGAGCTTTTTTGGCCACCAGACCGGCTCCCAGCATAACCGACGGGTTGGAGGTATTAGTGCAGCTAGTGATGGCGGCAATAACTACGTCACCATGCTTCATCTCGATAGTCTGACCGTTTTTGAAAGTCCCGCGTTTGGCAAGATTTTCCTGAGTGAGGGCAAATCCGGCGGTCTGATCATCAGAGACGAGTGATTCATTAAAGGATTTCTTCAGTTCACGCATCGGCACACGATCTTGCGGCCGTTTAGGCCCGGCAACGGATGTCTCAACCGTTGAAAGGTCCAGGTGCATGGTGTCACTGAACATGGGCTCTTCTATATCGTCTGTGCGGAACAAGCCTTGTTCTTTGGTATAACGTTCTAGCAGTTCCAGGTTTTCTTCAGATCGCCCGGTACGTCTCATATATCGTAGGGATTCTTTATCAATGGGGAAGAAGCCTACCGTGGCGCCATATTCTGGTGCCATATTGGCGATGGTGGCACGGTCAGGAAGGCTCATATTGCTGAGACCTTCACCATAAAATTCTACGAACTTGCCCACTACGCCTTTTTTGCGCAGCATTTGAGTCACTGTTAGAGTTAAATCGGTAGCGGTAACTCCTTCAGGAAGTTCACCGGTCACTTTAAACCCTACAACTTCCGGCATCAGCATGTAAATTGGCTGTCCGAGCATCACAGCTTCCGCTTCAATTCCGCCGACGCCCCAGCCAACGATACCAAGACCGTTAATCATCGTTGTATGAGAATCCGTGCCGACCAGAGAATCAGGATAAGCTATCAGTTGATCATTTTCTACTTTTGTAAATACCCCTTTGGCTAGATATTCAAGATTTACCTGGTGGACAATTCCTCTTGCCGGAGGAACCACGCTGAAATTATCAAATGCTTTTTGTCCCCAGCGCAGAAATTCGTAGCGCTCGCGATTTCGTTCGAACTCTATTTCGCTGTTCATTTTGAACGCCGTGTCCATACCATAATTATCAACCTGAACGGAGTGATCAATTACAAGGTCAACAGGTACTTGGGGATTAATAGAGTTTGGTTTGCCGCCCATTCTGCTCATGGCCGATCTTAAAGCAGCAAGATCTACAACAGAGGGGACCCCTGTGAAATCCTGCAGTACGACACGTGCCGGCTTAAACGGAATTTCGGTGCTGGCGGGTTTGATCGGGTCATACTGGGCCAGGTTTTTAACATCCTGTTCTGTAACTGTATAGCCGTCATATTCACGCAACACGGATTCCAACAGTATTTTTATTGAAAACGGCAGCCTGTTTATGTTACCTAAACTTTGTTTGTCTAGTTCTTTCAGGCTGTACATGTAGGCTTGTCCTGAGCCGGTGTCGAATAGTTTTTTTGTTTTAGCTAAATCGCTTTTAACTTCCTTCATAAATATTTCCTTTTTTGCGGGGTATTAGTCAGCTGAGTTGTAATAAATAAATATAAAAGCTGATAACCCGGTGGATAATCCTATTATTATGGGCATGGGAAGATAAGGATTATCCGTGTAAATATCAGGGGTGCCATGAGCTGTATTTTTAAAAGCAGTTATTATTCAATAATTTTGCTTTTCATTTTGCCTTACCTTTCTTTCTAGATAATAATTTGCACTATTATTCATTACTTTAAAGGTTGTTAATGAACTTAATTTTAATTGATGAATAAAGAACCTGTAGTGATTGGCATTGATGGCGGCGGCACCAAAACGGCAGGGCGCCTGGCTGATTTTCAAGGAAATACACTGGCTGAGCTGTTTGGAGGGCCTGCAAACATTCAAGTTGCAGGTGCTGAAGTTTGCGCTAATACATTTCGGGAAATGGTTATTCATCTTTGCAAAAAAGCCGGATATGCTGTTGCCGATGTTTCGTCTATAGTTATTGGGCTTGCAGGAGCCGGACGCCCCTCAGACCGTAATGTTGTATTAAAAGATTTGGAGAAAAAGCTTAATTTTCCTAGAGCAAAACTAACAATAGTCAGCGACGCTGATATTGCTCTGGAAGCAGCTTACGGCGTTGATCCCGGCATAATAGTTATTGCCGGCACAGGCTCAATTGTATATGGGCGAAGTTCTGATGGTAAAATAAAACGAATGGGAGGATGGGGGCCTATTGTAGGAGATCCCGGCAGTGGTACTGATATTGGCATTAAGGCTCTGCAGAAAATAAGCCGGGTATTTGATGGCCGTATTAAAGAAAATGAACTCTTTAGAATGATTGCTGGATCTTTTGGCATAACATCACCCGGATTTTTAATTAAGAGAATCTACTCTGATGAGTTAAAACCATCAGAACTAACCCGCCCTGTTTTTGAGGCTGCACTAAATGATGATGAAAGCGCATTGGATATACTAGATAAGTCTGCTGCCGGACTTGTCAATATGATCAAGGATTATTTATCCGATCTACCCCCAATGCAGCCGTATCCGATTACATTAAAGGGGGGAATGATTGAAAGTGATACGATATATCGCCGGATACTGATACAGAAAATAAAAAAATTACCCTATCCCATTTCCGTCGGTTTTGTTGGCAAACAGACTATTGACGGGGCCATTAGTTTAGCATTGCGCACGGCTTAATATCATATCTTTCGAAATAACCAGTTAATTATTCTACTAAGGACGACACTACAAATGAAATTTTCTTTGCTCTTATTTACTTTAGCCTTTTTTACCGTCTTTACTTCATGTGCAGCACAACCTGAAACAGATACTTTTTCCGAAACCATAGACGATGGGAAACTTTTTGAGTCAAAGGATGCTGTACGTGACCTGCTTCCTGAAAAGTCGGAGTGGGTAACCAATATTCTGGAAAGTTTAACCCTTGAGGAAAAGGTAGCTCAATTAATGTCACCAAGGGTAAACTCATATTACTTGAGCGAAGATTCCGATGACTATAAAAAAATGGTGCATTATGTTGAGGATCTTAAAGTAGGAGGTTTGACTTTCTTCCAGGGTGAGATCTACAATTTGGCATCATATACCAATGATATGCAGCAACGTTCGGATCTGCCTATTTTAATCAGTTCAGACTTTGAACGCGGCGTATCAATGCGCATCAACCGCGCCACCATATTTCCTGTAAATATGGCTTTGGGTGCCGCACGGGATACTAGTTTATCAAACAGAGTCGGGGAAGCTATTGCCCGTGAGGGACGATCATTAGGCGTTCATCAAAATTTCGCGCCTGTCCTGGATGTTAATAACAACTCGGGCAATCCGGTTATTAATGTGCGTTCATTTGGGGAAAACCCAGAACTGGTATCTGAAATGGGTGAGGCCTATATGCGGGGACTTCATGAGGGCGGAATGATCTCAACCGGCAAGCATTTTCCGGGTCATGGTGATACAGATGCCGACTCACACCTTAATTTACCGGTAATACCATACGGTATGGAAAGGCTTAATGAAATTGAGCTGGTTCCTTTCCGCCATGCTATAGATCACGGATTAATGGCCATGATGACCGCCCATATTACCCTTCCGGAACTTACTGAAGAAAAGTCCCTTCCTGCCACACTGTCTCGTAATCTTATGACGGACCTGCTCCGCGAGGATATGAAGTTTTCGGGCTTGATTGTAACTGACGCCATGGATATGCATGGCATAACAAACAATTATCCGTTAGGTGAGTCCGCTGTATTGGCTATAAAAGCGGGTGTAGACATGATCCTTTTACCGCCAGACCCTGGTCAAGCTATTGATGCCGTGGTGGCCGCCGTGAATCATGGGAATATTTCAGAAGAAAGGATAGATCAATCAGTTATTAGAGTGCTTTCGGCAAAAAAATGGGCGGGATTAGATGAGAACCGCTTTATCGACATAAACTTAATTCGCGCCGCTGTTGCCAATGCTGAACATCAGGAACTCGCCCGCGAAGTAGCCCGGCAATCTATTACTCTTGTCCGCAATGAAGACAATGTGCTCCCTCTGAATTCGGGAGATCGCAAAAAAGTAGTGATCGTGAATATCACCGACCGTGAAGATCAAATGCTTATGACCACACGCGCCAGTTTTGGTCAGCCAAGCCAACCTACCGGGGATTATTTTGTTCAACTTTTCAGGAATAACTATGGACCTGTGGAGGTAGTAAAGCTTGATCCCAGGAGCAATGAGGAGGAAATAGAAAAACTTTTAAATAAAGCGAGAAGGGCTGATATTATTGTCGGGGCTTCGTACATCCTGTCACGTTCCGGAGCTGGCAGTATTGGCATTCCTGATGAGAATGTAACAGCATTACAAGCAATTGCTGCTATGGACAAACCTTTTATACTCACTTCATTTGGCGATCCCTACTTCATTAGCACAATACCGGGGTTAAAGGCCTACCTGGCTGCCTACTCCGATTCGGAGCCTGTAATTGAATCGGCGATCGAAACCATCTTCGGCAAGAATAATCCTAAAGGATTATTACCGGTTACCATACCAGGTTACGGTGAATATGGCCAGGGCTTGAGGTACAATGAATAAATTTTGAAAGCTATACTTTAAGATCTCATACCACTATTTTGATTGGATACTTCATAAAGCTTGTTCAATAAGCTTACCATACCCCGTACAAGATCTGTACTAAAGAATAACTGCATTAAGAAACTGGCAACGAAGGATCAATTTGCCTTGCCCATTCAATGATGCCACCTTTTAAGTTCTTCGCGTTGGTAAAGCCATGCTTCTGTAATATCTTTACGGCCTCAGCGCTTCGTTTACCACTTCGGCAGTGGACAACAATCTCATCATCCTTATCGGCCTTAACTTCATCAAGGCGATCTTCCAGCTCAGCTAAAGGGATTAAATCACCATTAATATTCGCCATTTCATATTCGTGCGGCTCACGGACATCCAGCACATATGGCTTAACCTTTTGGGACAATTTGTCTTCAAGTTCTTTAACTTCAATTTCCTTAACATCCATTTTTGTTATTATTTTGTGTTATGGTTAGTGATAGAGTTAAAATAATGGATTCTATGGTAAAGTATAAGGGGAATATCCGTTAGTAAAACTAAATTAACTGTATCGATCCAATTTGAACTGTTGGCCCAAATATAGTTTTCTTGCTTCTTCGTCGTCGGCAAGGTAATCTGCGGAACCTGATTTAAGAATACGACCTTCGAACATGAGATAGGCCCGATCGGTAATAGCAAGAGTTTCATGTACGTTATGATCAGTGATCAGTATACCGATATTTTTCTGTTTCAGGGAAATGATAATTTCCTGAATGTCTTCAACAGCAATGGGATCGACCCCGGCAAAGGGTTCATCGAGCAGGATAAATTTAGGCCTGGTAACCATGGCCCGGGCAATTTCTGTTCGCCGGCGCTCTCCACCGGAAAGGCTGTAACCTTTGTTGTTAACCACTTTCTGGAGGTGAAACTCTTCTATCAACTCGTCAGCCCGCCGTTTTCTTTCTTTTGCCTTAATGGGAAAAAACTCCAGAACTGACTCCAGGTTCTCACGCACCGTCAGGTTTCTAAAAACACTGGCTTCCTGAGAAAGGTATCCTATACCCAATCTGGCCCTTTTATACATAGCCTTTCGGGTAATATCATTGTCATCAAGAAAAATTTTACCCTTTTCTGGTTTGATCAAGCCGACAAACATGAAAAAAGTAGTGGTTTTTCCTGCTCCATTAGGTCCCAGCAATCCTACTACTTCCTCTTGATTCACTGAAATTGTAACTTCATCTACAACCTTACGTTTCTTGTAGCTTTTGACCAATCCGGAGCAATGAAGTTGCATTTTGCTTTCTTCGGGCTGATGCAAATCTGCAAACTTATGCTCGTTTTCTAAGTTGTTTTCGGTCATAGGAAATACAGCCACACTGTCTGCAAATATATACTGCCTTTGTTAAATAAGGTACAAGTGCTTTCAACACATACAGAAGTTTGTTGTTTCTATATAATTCGGTTAGGAAAATAAAATGATGGCAGAATATTCTGCCATTATTTTATCATACATTTATTCCAGACTCATCAGATATTTATAAAACTCTGAGTCGGTAGAAAGGATAACTGTAGTTTCATCATCAAAGGTATTCCCATAGGTTTCCATAGTTTTCAGGAAACTATAGAGTTCACGGGAAGCGTCATTTCTATTATATGATGCCGCGTATATGGATGTGGCCTGAGCTTCAGCTCGGCCCCGAATTTGATCGCTTTCGCGTTCCGCTTCGGATTGGATCCTGTTCAACTCACGCTCTTTTTCACCGGCTATTCGAAGCGCCTCGCCTTCACCTTCAGAACGATACAGTTCTGAAATACGATTACGCTCACTAATCATACGTTCAAAGATTCTTTGACGAACCTCATCTACATAATTGATACGCTTGAACCGAAAGTCCAAGACACGAATCCCTAAGTCGGAAGTCCTTTCGTTGGCTCTTTCCAAAATCATTGATTCAATATCATCCCGACCTAAATTTATATCTTCAAGCTGGTCTAACTCTTCGAGCAACTCCTCAGTTTCTTCGGGCTCTCTGTTACTTGAACGTACAAGTTCAAGCAATTCATGACTGGCAATGGCATTTCGTGTTTCACCGTCTAGGATATCATCCAGTCTTGATTGCCCTCCACTTTCATCGCGCAGACGAATGAAGAACTGCAATGGTTCGCTGATTTCCCAGCGTGCGTAGGTATCTACGAAAATAAAGGTTTTATCACTTGTGGGTACCTGAGTTGCATCGCCATCCCACTCCAGATAACGTTTGTCAAAATAGCTGACTTGCTGAATAAAAGGAAGCTTATAATTTAGCCCCGCCTCAACAATAGGATCGCCGACCGGTTTACCAAATTGGGTTATAATAACCTGTTCCGTTTCATCAACTATAAAAAAACTACTGTAACCGATAAATCCAATAACAGCTGCTATGATAAGTATGGCGTAAAATACTGATTGTTTCACTGGTTAGATACCTCCAAAGGTCTATTTGCTCCTGACTGCATCTGCAGAAGTGGCAGAACATTACTGCCATTTTCATCCATAATTATTTTGTTGCCAATATTGGGTAATATATCATTCATGGTTTCAAGGTATAATCGTTTTTTAGTCACTTCCGGTGCCAGGATATATTCCTCATAAATAGACGTGAACCTATCGGCCTCACCTTCTGCTACATTTACCCGATTCACTGCAAATCCTTCAGCACGCTCGATGGTTTCAAGGGCAGCACCGCGGGCACGTGGTATGACGCGATTAAAATCTGAGAGCGCTTCATTTATTAAAGTTTCCCGTTGCTGCTGGGCCTGGTTTACCGCATTAAAAGAAGGCCTTACATCATCAGGCGGATTCACATCCTGCAAAACGACCTGATCAATAGTAATGCCTAATTCATATTCGTTGCATAATTCTTGTAAAAATTCTTCAACATGCGTTGCGACTTCCTGCCGCCCAACTGTCAGTACTTCGTTCACAGTTCGGTCGCCTACAATTTTTCTCATAGATGCTTCCGACATATCATGCAGAGTTTTTTCAGCATTTCGGACTCTAAAGAGATACTGATAAGGGTCATGTATTCGATATTGTACAACCCATTCCACATCGGCAAGATTTAAATCACCGGTAAGCATTTGAGCTTCTTCTATCAAATCTGGTGTATCGGGCATGTATTGTGTTCGAACGGCAACGTCATCGGTTCGAAAACCAAACTCTTGTTTAAGCTGTCGTTCAACAGGGATTCTGTGAACTTCTTCAATTCCCAAAGGCAACTTGTAGTTTAACCCCGGGGTGACCGTTCTTTCATATTTACCAAATTGCAGTACTACTCCAACCTCTTCAGGTCCTACCTGATATACTGAAGTAAATAACACTGCCAATACTACGACACCTGAGATTATTTTACCTACATGCTGCTTTAATGCACGTAACTCAGGTGGCAAATTAGCATTAGAATTTCCGTTAGCCATATTTCTTGTATCTTATATTTTTATTTGTGGCAAGAAGCTTACCACCTTTGCACTTTAATGAGGTAAATTACATAATTCTAATTACTTATCCTAACCGCTTTTTTTACTAACCACTTGAGTATGTATAATTTAAAAAGTCCGATTTTCATTTACAATGAGTAAAATAACAAGGACTGCCCGTTGAATTTTTTACAGGTCAATAGAATCAGAACAGGAAGCGAAAACACCGATCCAATCAAGCCTGATAAAAAATCTGTTTAGACATTCCCCCTTTATTTTTCAAAACGTATTCCCCCAGTAGTAGTTAATACGCACATTAAACCCATAGATTGTAAAATTACTACTATGGACTAAATGCTGTACACATTTAGTCCATAATCTTACGAAGAAAAGCAGGCTGTTCAGAATTACTTTTATCAATTCGTTCAGAACGATTATTAAGAAGCACTTTGCTAGGACCCGGTCTTTTCGTCTCTGCGGTATCCTCTTCTTCATTTTCTTTAGAAGTATAAACCTCCCCTCGGCGATGGATTGCCGGTTCATCAAGGTTCTTTAAATTCTTTTCGCCTTTATAATAATCAGGTGAATTTCCAGGATATTGACGTGGTGTTTCCTCATGAGGTGAAGTCTGCCCATTAGCCTTATTGAGGCCATCTAAAGGTTTTGGTGCAGGCCTTTCTTCTTTCTGATGAGCATTTTCGGCTTCCACCTTGGTAGAATTTTCCTCATTAGAAAAATCAAAACCCGTAGCTATAACCGTGACCCTGATTTCATCACCAAAGCCTTCATCTAACACCGTACCCATTATAATTTCAGCATCATCGCCTGCTTCTTGTTGTATAATGGTTGTGGCTACTGTCGATTCCTTCATTCCCAGGTTTGATCCCGAAGAGATATTTACAAGTACGTTTCTGGCACCGTGAATACTAACCCCATCCAGTAAAGGAGAATTAATGGCTTCCCGCGCCGCAATTTCAGCCCGATCGGGACCTGAAGCCGTAGCGGAGCCCATTATAGCAGCACCACCATCGAGCATAGTTGTGCGAACATCTGCAAAATCAAGATTAATAAGACCCGGCATAAGGATTAAATCAGAAATACCACGGGTGGCCCCATAAAGTACCTCGTTGGCCATTTCAAATGCTTCCATCAGTGTTGTATCTTCGCTGCAAATATCCAGTAAGCGCTCATTGGGTATTACAATTACCGTGTCGCAGTTTTTCTTCAGCTCATTAATCCCGTCAACGGCATATTTCATCCGGATCCTTCCTTCGCAGCTGAAAGGCATAGTAACAATACCAACAGTAAGTATGCCTTTTCGTTTGGCAATTGATGCTATTACGGGAGCCCCGCCGGTTCCGGTACCACCGCCCATGCCCGCTGTAACAAATAACATATCGGCACCTTCAATGGCATCCTCTATTTCATGACGATTTTCCTCAACGGCCTCTCTCCCTATTTCCGGCCGTGCGCCGGCCCCAAGACCGCTGGTTAAACTTTTTCCCACTTGCAAACATAAGCTTGCCTCATTGTGCTTCAATGCCTGGGCATCGGTATTCAAGGCTATGTATTCCACATTAATTAATCCTCGTGCAATCATATTATTGATGGCATTACCGCCACCGCCGCCTATTCCTACTACTTTTATTTTCGCGTTTTCCTGGCTTTGTTCATCAAAGCTGAAACGTGAATTTGTATTGTCTGACATAACTTCACTCCTGTGTTTTGTTCCTGTGTTTCCGCTATTTGTGTTACCTGTTTTAAAATTCGCTGAACCAACTCTTCATGCGGTTGGTTATCCTAATCATCATACTTTCCACGCTCGTTCCTTCACTTGACGGAGGTACCATTACTTCACCACCATTCTTTTTACTCATGCGCAGGGCATGAAGTACCAGACCAACACCGGTGGCGTAGATAGGTGTGTTGACTTCATTAACCAGACCGCCCGTTAACCCGCGCGGCATTCCGATTTTTGAATCCATACCTAAAACTTCGTTGCCGAGAGGGCAGATTCCGTCCAGCAATGAACCGCCGCCAGTAAGGACTACCCCAGCGCTCAATTCGCTGGAATAACCGCTTCGCTTGATCTCGATGGCCACGATCTCCAGGATCTCTTCCACCCGGGCCTGGATTATCTTTGCCAGTATGCTCTTTTTAATTTCTTTCGGTGGACGACCCGCAATTCCCGGTACTGTAATTACCATGTCTTCTTCAATTAAATCCACAAAGGCCAAACCGTGCTCGTGTTTTAGCTTCTCAGCCTGATCTTCCAAGACGCTTAATCCAATACGGATATCGTCGGTAACTTTTTGACCGGCAATAGCAACAACTGCAGTATGGCGAATGGTGTTATCCTGGAAGACAGCAACATCGGTGGTACCTCCACCAATATCGACCAATACAACCCCGGCCTCTTTCTCCTCATCATCAAGTACGGCATAAGAGGATGCCAGCGGTTCGAGAATAAGATCATCAACCTGATACCCTGCACGCTCTACACAGCGGTACATATTTTTTGCAGCAGAAACTAATCCGGTGATAATATGCACCTCGGCTTCCATACGCATTCCACTCATACCAACCGGATCATTGATTCCATCCTGACCATCCACAATGAATTCCTGAGGGATGACGTGCAGAATTTGCTGATCGGAGGGCAACATGATTCGCTGGCAATCTTCCAGCAAACGGTCTACATCTTTGACAGTGATCTCATTAGCTTTGTTATTGATGGTGATGACCCCTTTGCTTCGCATACTGCGGATATGATCACCGGCAATTCCAACATTAACCGACTGAACTTCAATTCCCGAGGCAAGCTGGGCCTGCTCAATAGCAGTTCGAATAGCATTCACCGTCCGGTCTATATTTACCACTACGCCACGGTTTAAACCCTCGCTGGGCGCCTTGCCCACGCCCAGTATATTTATTTGCTGCATTTCATCAATGGATGCCACCACGGCGCAAACCTTTGTGGTACCAATATCGAGACCTACTACAATGCGTTCTTCCATGTTAATTGTTGCTTAATGATGATTATGTTATTTCCGTTGTAATGATTTATCGGATGCATGCGCATGCTTCATCGGGTCACAATTTGTCCCTCAAAGCGCAGATCTATATTATCCATGTTAGCTACTCCTTCATTTAATACTTTGCCGGTGTAAAATGTCATCCATTTATTGATACGATTTTCAAAGTTTTCTTTTCCAAAGACCAGGCGACGACCTTTATCATGACTTACTGCCACTATCCCTTCTGTATCGAACCAGGCGATTTCACTAATTGTCATCTGTGCCGAATCGTGCTCGTTTGCTGCCGTTAAAAAGCGATTCACGCTTGTATATATTTCTCCTTTTAATGTGTCTGCGTTAAGCTCTGCTGTATTTGCATAAAGAAGAGGCACATCAACCGATTTGCCTGCTTCCATCGGCATGCGGATGCCATCAGCATCCACATAGGTTCTTCTGCTTTGTTCTATTAGCAGTACTACCGGCTCTCGCTCCTGGACCCGCATTTTAATCTCACCAGACGGTGTCCTTGTAATAAATGCCTGTTTCACGTAAGGCATTGCTTCTACATTTTCTAATATTTTCAGGAAATCCAGGCTATCAGCATGGTTACCTTCCTGGATAGCCATTGCTTCAACGATTTCGGTTGCTTCGGTAAATAGATTGCCATTCACTTCTATTTGTTTGATTGTACTAACCTTATTAAAATGCCAACCCATTACTACAGCTATTGCTGCCACCACCAAAACAGAAGCGAGATGCGGAAGCCAAAACAATGACAGCTTTTCCTCATTCTCTTTTCCGGAAGAGGGAACAGATGCATCACCTGAGGGGGGGCTTACCCTTTTATTTGCCTTTTCAGGAACCTTCTTTTTAAAGATGTTTAGTAACTTCTTCATGAGTTCAATTTTATCTTTCCAGCTAAAAGATCTTCTGAGAATGCCTCACCAGACTTGTAGATATCTCCGGCGCCCATGGTTATGATGATATCCCCCGGTTTCACAATTTCCTTAAGCTTAGCGGGCACTTCGTTTTTATCTTCAACATAATGGACATTGCGGTGCCCCGTGGCGCGTGCGTTTTCGGCAATCATATTTCCGGTCACACCTTCTATAGGCTTTTCACGTGATGGATACACATCAGTAGCAATTAGTACTTCAGCGTCGAAAAAGGACGCTCCGAATTCTTCATGGAGCTCCAGAGTACGGCTATATAGGTGGGGTTGAAAGACCGCCACGATACGGCGCTTCGGCCAACCGCTGCGAGCCGCACCAAGCGTAGCCTGAACTTCGGTGGGATGATGGGCATAATCATCAATTACCAAAACATCGTCTGTTTTTGCTTTGAGCTGAAAGCGGCGGAAAACGCCGGTATACTTCTTTAAACCTTTTTTGATGTTCTCAAACGACATCCCCAATTCCAAACCGATACCAATAGAGGCCAAAGCATTTCGCACATTATGGTCACCCGGAGCCATCACTTTGACTCTGCCGAGCTCTTTATCATCAAATATGACGGTGAAAGTTGAAAACATTTCGCCGCTTTTGATGTCAATTGCCCGCAGCTGAGCCTGCGGGGTAAATCCATAGGTAATCATCCGGCGCTCTATTTGCGGCATGATGGCGCGCAGCCGGGGATCATCCATGCATAAAATTACGGCACCATAGAAAGGCACCTTGTTCGCAAAACTGATAAAAGCATTCTTTATGTCTTCTTCATCTTTGTAGATATCGAGATGCTCCAGATCAACATTGGTGATGACGGCAAGTGAAGGACTCAACTTCAGGAAGGTCCGGTCAAATTCATCAGCTTCGACTATTATAATATCACCTTTGCCTACCACGGCATTTGTCTTATCAAAACTGTGAACTCGGCCACCAACTACAATGGTTGGGTCAAAATCTCCTGACTGAACTACCAGGCCAGTCATTGTAGTCGTTGTTGTTTTACCATGAGTTCCGGCTATGCCAATCCCATATTTCATGCGCATCAGTTCAGCCAGCATTTCGGCACGCTTAATTACCGGTATTCCCTGCTCCAGTGCGGCTTTCGTTTCCAGATTCTCATTAGCTTTTACTGCACTTGTATAGACTACAACATCAGCACCCTCAATATTTTCAGGAGCGTGGCCTATGAAAACTTTAGCGCCTAACTTCTCAAGGCGCCTTGTTGATTCGCCCGCGGCGCCATCTGACCCGCTTATTATGAAATCACGCTGCAGCAATATTTCAGCCATACCGCTCATGCCGATCCCGCCAATGCCGACCATATGAATGTGGCGGGTCTTACCAAAAACAGGTTGTGTCTCAATAGCTTTTGTCATGATTACTCTTCTCTGTTATGGTCTGCTATTTTTATAATTTGCCGGGCGATTACATTAGCCGCATCCGGTTTTGCAAGTTTCAATGCTGCCTCAGACATACTTTTCAGCTTTTCTTCATTTGTAACAACTTCTTTAACTGCATCATAAAGCAATTCAACGGCATCTTTGTCTTTTAAAAGAACCGAGGCTCCGTTTTGCGACATCGACTTCGCATTTTTTGTCTGATGATCTCCCGCTACTGTTGGAGATGGTATCAAAATACTGGGCTTTCCTGTAAGCATTAATTCGGCACAGGATAATGCCCCCGCACGACTGATAACCAGATCGGCGGCAGCATAGGCATGAGGCATTTCGTATAAAAAGGGGTGTAATCTCACGTTTTCATATTGCTTCTCATTAATTTTACCTCGCAGATCATCATAATAAACATCCCCGCATTGCCATATAATTTGCAGGTCCAAATCATTATGAAGTTTTTCAAGATTACTGTAAACAGCTTCATTCACAGTTTTTGCCCCGCCGCTTCCACCAAGGATCAATAAAGTCTTGTCTTTTTTATTGGTGAAATGGAAATCCCCAAGGGCTTGCTTTCGATCACCGGATAATATCTTCTTTCGGGTCGGATTTCCACATAACTCGGTTTTTTCTTTAGGGAAATATTTCTTAGCATCTTCGAAAGCTATAAAAATTCGTTCCGCAACAGGCCCCAGTTTACGGGTAGTTACCCCGGGAAAACTATTTTGTTCTTGAAGGACCAACGGGATATTCAATTTAGCGGCAACCCACCCTATCGGCCCAGAGGCAAAACCGCCACACGATACGACAACATCTGGTTTCAGCCTTTTTAGCAGAGAATAACATTCCACCATACTTACCATCAGCTTGATCGGGAACAGTAGGTTTTTAATGGTTAGACGCCGGTGAAATCCGCTTATCCAAATAGGATGAATATCATAACCTGCTTTCGGAACGGCAGACCATTCCATTCGATCACGTGTTCCTGCAAAATTTATCTCCACATCTTTGCCGGTATCAAGTAAAGCATCGGCAATTGCAATGGCAGGATATACATGCCCTCCGGTTCCTCCAGCCGCTAATAAAACTTTATATTTACTCATCGCTGGCCCTCCTCTGTTTTGAAATATTGAGTATAATGCCCAGCATGATCCCTGAAAAAAGCATACTCGTTCCACCATAACTGATCATTGGCATAGGCAGGCCGGTAACCGGAAAGAGACCCGTTGCCACAGCCGCATTAACAAAACCAAACATCGCAATCATTAAAGTACAAGCCACAGCCAGTAGAGCACCGGTTTGATCGACGGCGCGCCGGGCAATAAATGCTATTCCACGAAATAAAATCAGGGTATACAAAAACAGCACAAAAGCTGCTCCAATCAAGCCATATTCTTCGGTGATGATAGAAAAAATAAAATCATTATAAGGTGCAGGAAGAAAATCTCTTTGTGAGCTTTTCCCAATTCCTACCCCAAACAATTGCCCCTGAGCTACGGCAATATGAGCCTGTTGAGCCTGGTAACCCTGCCCTAGTACAAAATCATTGCTTTGAATATCTACAACCTGATCGATATAATTGGTAATCCGGGCCTGGCGTTGTTCCGTTTGCATAACCAGCATACCAGCACCAATCACCCCTACTAAAACCAGTGCGCCAATATGGGCCATATTTACCCGGCCCACAAACATCACGATCAGACATAAAATCATTAATATTGCAGCACTACTAAAATCTTCAAGACCAATGAGCCCACATGTAACACCCACCCAAAATAAAATGGGGATAAAGCTTCGCTTGAAGTCTTTTATGTATTCCTGCTTTCGGGTAATTAAAACCACTATATGAACCAAAAGTGCAATGGTTGCAAATGAACTGGGTTGGAAAGATAATCCACCTACATTCAGTGAACGACGGGCTCCGAATATTTCGTTGCCATACAGAGTTACAACAATCAGAAATAACCAACTTAACAATACGGCCAATTTGCTGAACCGGACCACTATGTGATAATCAATCTTGGAGAAGATCACCAGGACCAAAAATGAAATTAACATTTTAACAATATGGCCGCCAACCAGATTTCCAGCCGTTGTTAATTGATTTTCGGCAAAAAATGCTATTGAGGAGTATACAGCTAATAATCCAGTCATCATCAACATAATGATACAAACGATCAGGATGCGGTCACTGGCCACACTGCTCCCGCCAGCCTCCTCAGGATCCATGATATTTGTGCTGTTATATTTAGCTGAATACAAATACATCTTATAAGTTATTCACCAACAATTTGAATAAATTCCCACGAGCCTCATAGCTTTCAAACATGTCAAATGATGCACAGGCCGGACTTAGCAGAACCGCCTGACCTTCTTTTGCCAATCCCGAGGCCGTTGTGACGGCTTCTTCCAAAGAGGTACAAACTTTAAAATTGGGCACTGCATTTTTAAGCTGATCCTGAATCTTCTGACTTGCTTCTCCGATAGCTAATATGGCATAAACTTTCTCACGAATTGGTTCAATCAGATCTGTATAGTCATTGCCTTTATCTTGTCCGCCTAATATGAGTACCACAGGATCTGTAAAGCTTTTAAGAGCATACCATACCGCATTCACATTAGTCGCTTTACTGTCGTTATAATAACGGACCCCCTTTTTCTTCCCCACAAATTCAAACCGGTGTTCCACACCTTTAAATGTGCTTAGGCTTTCGCGAATTGCTTCATCTTTTATTCCCGATAATCGTGAAGACAAAGCTGTGGCAAGACCATTGAGGAGGTTATGACGGCCTGGAAGGCTTATTTCATTCTCATTCATGAGAAATGTTTCTTCCTTCTCTGTCTTAAGATAAATTTTCCCATTCCGGACAAATGCACCTTTATCTACTTCAGTGGTATCAGAAAAAGAAAATAATTCAGGTCCGCCTTGTCTTGGCACTGAAAAGTGACTTTTTAAAAAGGCATCGTCATGCCAATATATAGCCGAATCACCAGTCTGTTGATTTTCTGCGATTCTAAGCTTTGAATTCGCATAATTTTCAAACTTGTTGCCATAGCGGTTCAAGTGATCAGGCGTGATATTTAATATGATGCTGATTTTCGGTTGGAATGAACTGATATGATCCAACTGAAAGCTACTCACTTCTAATATCATATCAGTAAGCGGGTCAGCTTGCGATATGACATCAGAAAAAGCCACCCCTATATTTCCGGCCAATAAATGCTCTTTGCCTGCAACTTTATAAGTATGGGCCAGCCAGTTGGCCGTAGTCGTTTTGCCATTGCTTCCAGTCACAGCCAATATAGGGCTTTCGCAAAACCAGCTTGCCGCCTCTATTTCTGAATACACCTTCTTACCGGAATTCAGATAATGTTGAACTAACCCCGCTTCTGTAGGAACTCCCGGGCTGATCACCGCAAATCCACCAGATTCGGCCTGATTGCTATGTCCCTTTTCTTCATAAGGAATACATGCATCACTTAAAATCCGACGCATTGACGGATTGATTTCTCCCGCATCGGTCACAAATACACACGCCCCTTTATGCTGCAACATACGAGCTGCAGCCACTCCGCTTTTAGCGGCTCCAATAATCACAATATCTCTGTTCTCAACAGATATCATCGCAGTTTCAGGGTTATAATGGTGAATGTTGCCAATAGAATAGCGATAATCCAGAATCGTACAACTATTTTGGGTTCTGCCCACCCTTTTTTCTCAAAATGGTGATGCAGGGGTGCCATCAGGAAAAGACGTTCGCCTACCCCATTGCGCCTTTTGGTATATTTAAAATATCCGGTTTGCAAAATTACCGAAAGGGCCTCCATGAGGAAAACACCACATAATATCGGTAGCAGCAGCTCTTTGTGAACCATTAATGCAACGGCACCGATGGCTCCCCCCAGGGCAAGAGAACCTGTGTCACCCATAAATATCTCAGCGGGATAAGTATTATACCATAAAAATCCAAAACAGGCCCCGACAAGGGCAGCGCTAAATATGGTAAGCTCGGCGCTTCCGGGCAGGAACATGATATCTAGAAAGTTCGAGTAATCAATCCGGCCGGAAACATAAACCAGAATCCCCAGGGCAAGCCCGGCAATTGCCGAAGTGCCGCTAGCGAGTCCATCCAGGCCGTCGGTAAGATTAACGGAATTGCTCAAGGCTGTGATAATAAAAATGCATACCGGGATGTAAACTATCCAGCCTAAGGAATCTCCAAAAATGGCATAATCTACAGTAATGGATTTTATGAAGGGTACGGTGCTCACGGTGTTGGTATCCTGGAAATCAGGATGAAAATAAAGCACCGACCCCAGTACCGTTCCTACAAAAACCTGTCCGGTGATCTTAAACTTACCCAGCAGACCATTTTTGTCTTTTTTGATGATTTTAATATAATCATCCACAAAACCGACAATACCTAGAGAAATAGTAACAAACAGGATGAGGATGATGTAGATGTTATTTGGCCGTGCCCAAAGCAGTGTCGGGATAACTATAGAGAGCAAAATGATAAGCCCGCCCATGCTCGGTGTACCGGTTTTGATTTTATGATGATCCAGGCCGACCCCATCACGGAAGGTCTCTTTAAGCTGCATATTCTCAAGCCACTTGATAATATACTTGCCAAAAAATATTGATATGATCAGTGCTGTAAATGCTGCCAGTGCACTACGAACCGTGATGAAGCTGAACACCCCGAAACCGGCGATGTCGATAAATTCTCTGATATACTCAAGTAATAGATATAGCATTATTGCACTCCCCCCACTTGATCATATTTTTTCTCAAGATCCTGGAGCGCTTTAAGGGCTATAGCCTTATCATCAAAATGATGATATACCCCCTTCACTTCCTGATGGGTTTCATGTCCCTTGCCTGCAATTAAAATAATGCTCTTTGAATCAGCCCGGGCTACAGTTTTGATAATAGCTTCCTTGCGGTCGGCTTCACGAATCACCTTGCGGGTTTGGGAGAATCCTTTAAATACATCATCAATAATGGCTTCGGGTTCTTCACTGCGGGGGTTATCGGATGATACGGTAATAAAATCTGCGAACTCTTCGGCATATTTCGCCATTACAGCTCGTTTTGTGATATCGCGATCACCGCCGGCTCCGAACAGTACATGAACTGTTTCACCCGCTTTCTTCACATCCTGAAGCGTCTTAAGCACATTCTTCAAAGCATCGGGCGTATGGGCATAATCGACAAGGACTACGGGCAGCGAAACAGGTGAGTCATACAATACCTTCTCCATCCTTCCGGGTGCTCCGGGAGCCTTGGCTAAAGCCGATGCAACTTCATTTTCCGAACAGCCCAAAGCCCGGCATATATAATAAGCTAATGCAAGATTATAAGCGTTAAAGTCACCAATCAGCGGGCTGTGTATGTGAATACCGTCTACTTCAATAAGCAAGCCATCAGAATTATTCTGATGGATCTTGTCGCCTTGATTGTTAAAAAAACCATATTCCTTAACTTCAGCCATGCAATCACGGATCATAAACTCACCCTGAGAATCATCCGTATTTACAAAAGCTTTTGAACCTTCCTTCAAATTATCAAACAGCGTCTTTTTGGCTGTGGCATAGGCATCCAAAGTATGATGATAATCCAGATGGTCATGACTTAGATTGGTAAAGCCGGCAACAGAGAAATCAAAGCCGGAGGTGCGCTGTTGATCCAGGGCATGGGAAGACGCTTCCATAACAGCAAAATCACAACCTGCATCGGCTACTTCACGGAAGATCTCAGCAAGTTCAATAGCATCCGGTGTTGTAAGGCGGCTGGTGTGCTTTTTACCATTGATAATAGTAGCTACGGTGCCGAGCAAAGCAGCGGGTTTGTTACAATGCCGAAGTACCTGATACACAAGAGTTGCAACTGTAGTCTTTCCATTGGTTCCTGTTATGCCTGCAATTTTAAGGTCCCGGCCAGGATTGCCTTCAAATTCCTGTGCTAACTTCCCAAGTAATTCACGCGTATTTTCTACCTTAATTTGTACCAGGTCAGTATCGTGATCAAATTCTTCTACTATGGCTGCCGAAGCACCTTTGTCGGCAATTTGTGAAATAAATTGATGGCCGTTGGACCGGGTTCCTTTTATAGCTATAAAGACGTCTCCCGGCTCAATTTTCCTGGAATCGAGCACGAGGTTTCCCAGATGATCGGGGGAATTGCCCCGAACGGCCACAGGATTACAGAGTGATATAAGTTTATTAAAATTCAATTTAGGGGTAATGTTTGAGAAATAAGTGTTGACACGGCGCGGGTATTTCCCCTGATAGTTACGGTTCTTCCTCTTACATATTGGGCTCCCGCTTCAGGAAATTGTGCCTTTATGGTGCCTGATCCAATTATTCTGATGTCATAACCAGCCTGATTAAGCAGGTGTAAAGCCTTGCGCATGCTAAGCCCATGTACATCTGGTATAATGTTATGATCTTCTGAAATAAGTTTTTTTTCTATTGATTTTTTTTCCGATAAAGACAGGTGCATTCCTTCCCTTTTTTCAAAGGTTTCACCTGCAACTGGAAACTGATCGGAAATGAATAATCCATTGCCCTCTGTTGTATATGATAATCCGGCAGATTTCAATAATTTAACAGCCTCCTTAAATGTTAAGCCTTTCAGGCTTGGGGCATGTGCCAGGTAATTTTCCTCAACTGGTTTGGGGGACGTCGGCGCGAGTTGTAACTCATCATCCAATCCAATGATCCTTTTGGTAATCTCCCGGAATATTGGCCCTGCCGTATAACCGCCATAATAACTTGTCTTTGGCTCATCCAGCAATATCAGGCACACATAACTGGGATCATCGGTAGGATATAACCCCACAAATGAAGCCCGGTACCGGGAGCGATACTGCCCGTTGATATACTTTTGAGCGGTTCCTGTCTTTCCGGCAATAGATAACCCCTCAACCTGGGCATAACTGGCGGTTCCTGAATCTGCAACAACAGCTTCAAATACAGGCATCAACCTTTCAATAGTCTCAGGTTTAATCACACGGCGCACAGCTTTGGGGCTGTGTTCTGATCTTATGCGCCCATTCTCATCAATAACTTTTTGCAGTATATAGGGCTGCATCAACACACCATCGTTTGCGAAAGCAGCATAGGCCTGAACCATTTGAAGAGGAGTCACCTGAACTTCATAGCCAATCGATATCCAGGGAAGACTAACGGAAGACCAATTGAATGGCCGCCGTAACCTGCCCGTTTCTTCATTCGGAAGCCCTACATTCGTTGATGATCCAAAACCAAGGTTACGTGCATATTGATAAAGAACTTCAGGTTCCAGTCTCATAGCCACCTCAGAAGTGGCTATATTCGATGATTTAATGATGGTCTCATCATAGGTCATATCACCTAATGGATTATGATCGCGCATCCATTGCCCGTGTATTTGCTGCTGACCTGAGGCCGGGGTTTCGAAAATTTCTCCTTCTTCAATAATATCCTGCTCGATGGCAGCAATACTGGTAACCAATTTAAAGGTAGAGCCCGGTTCAATCATATCGGATATTGCATAATTCCTTCGGTTCTCCCCTTCTGAACTACCCGGTGAGTTGGGATTATAAGTTGGATAATTGGCCATGGCTTTAATAGCGCCGGTTTTAGGATCCATCACTATTGCAGTGCCATATTTAGAACGCGTATTTTCAATTCCTTTTTCCAGCTCTTCCTCTACAATCGCCTGTATTTGAGCATCAATGGTAGTTTGTAAAGTATGGCCTTGCTTAGGATTTTTACGCGGAGAGCCCACAATGGCACGAATTCTATTTGACCGGTCTCTTCTCACCTGTTGAATTCCTTCGGTGCCTTTTAACAAATTATCAAAGGAAGCCTCCATGCCGATCATTCCTTTCAAGTCATTGTTCACAAATCCTAGGGTATGACCTGCCAAAGAATCATAGTTATACTTGCGCCGGTAGCTTTCCTCGAGAATAACACCTCGTATATCTAAAGCCTGAATTGTTTCATATTCATTATGATCCAGCGAGCGCTCCAGAACGACATATCTTGAACTCCCTGGTGCGTTGCTAAGTATTTGCCTGTAATAAGCTGTTCCCCGGCCGGTTATATTACCCAAGGTTTGCAGCAGAAGATTTATTTGCTCCTGAGTGATCTCTTTTACGTGTGGGTCAAGAGCAAGCCGGTGACGAACGGAATTAGTCACCAACAAACGCCCTTTTGCATCTAAAATATCACCGCGTTGTGCGGGTATGGAAATAAAATCCACAGCCTGCCTGTTCCACAGCTCCCGCAGGTTCTCCCCTTCAAAGAATTGGATTCTCATGATCTGTAACACAATGGCACATGGCAACAGCATTATCACCCCGAAAATCAGGAACATTCTGCCTATCATGGATGCACGTTCACTCATTGTTATTTCTTCAACTGAATAATGGGATCGGCTGCTCCGCCGTAAATAAATCCACGGGTACTTGCTTTATTAGTAATTTCTGCAGGCCCTGTCTTCCTGTCATAGGTAAGAGAATACTCCGCGTGGCTTCGTTTGGCCGTTTCATGGGCCCGTCTCAACTCCGTGACCTCTTCAAGAATTTCCTGGGTAGCAAAAACATGAGTGAGATAAACAAAGCCTACTACACTCAGGGCCATGGTGATCAAAATCATCTTCCATGGTGCAACCTTTGGCACTTTAATGGTTGAAGGAGATTTCTTTTTAACTGCATGGGTTGCTTTATCTCCATCAGCTTTATAGCTTTTCAATCCGTATAAAGGTTTCTCCACCCGCCGGCGGTTCAATTCATTTTGTTTGGCGTAATTATGTTTACGGGCAATCATGATGTTACCTCCAGTTTTTTGGCAGCCCTGAGTCGTGCACTGCGCGCTCTAGGATTTTGTTTTCTTTCTTCTTCACTTGGTGTAATTATTTTATTGAATACCGGCTGAAGTGGTTTTATATCGTTCCCGTAGAAATCTTTAATCAACTTCCCCTCGTGATTCCCTGTTTTAAAAAATGTTTTAACTATACGATCTTCCAGAGAGTGGTAAGAAATGGCAACAAACCGTCCTCCGACCTTCAATATTTCCGTCCCTATTTCCAATACCCGCTTCAATACCTCCAGCTCCCGGTTTACTTCGATGCGTAAAGCCTGGAAAATACGTGCCATTGTTTTGATTAAAAACCGATCTGGCGTTACTGATGCTATGGCAGTTTTCAGGTCAAGGGTAGATTCAAAAGGTCTTCGCTCCATGATGGCTCTTGCAATTTTGGGGCTGTTTCTTTCCTCACCAAAGCTGTAAAAGACATTCCTCAGATCAATATATTCGTACTCGTTAACAATCTTTTGCGCCGTTAGCCCCTGCATATTGCTCATACGCATATCAAGAGGGCCTTCCTGCTGAAAACTGAACCCACGAGACGATTCATTGATCTGATGGCTGGAAACACCCAGATCCAGCAAAATGCCCGATATATTACCCGAAACATTAGCCGGCAACACAGCGTCCATATACCCGAAATTACCTTTCAGGGCCTGAAAACGCGGGTCGTTTTTAAACCTTTCACTAACAACTTTTAAGGCATCATCATCCTGGTCAATACCAAACACTTTGCCGTTTGGGCCCAGTTTAGAAAGAATCATCTCAGAATGGCCACCACCGCCTACGGTACCGTCCACATATATTCCTTCCGGATCGGTTATCAGGCAGGAGACAGACTCAGCAAGCAGTACGGGATCATGGAAAGAAGAAGCCATATCTAAAGATCCTCCATAACTTTTTCGAAGAGCTCACGGTACGCATCATCGCCGAGCGCTTCATCTTCGCGGTCAAGTGCATCTGGCGACCAAAGCTCGATACGTTCGCCCATTCCTATAAATATAGCTTTTGTCTCTATACCCGCCCAGCTCATTAATTTACCAGGAAGTGGGAGTCGATTCTGACTATCCAATACCAGATCTTCTGCTGTGCGTAAAAAATTGCGCATTACAATACGCTGTTCCTTTTTAAAAGAATTGGTTCTGCTAAGTTTCTCTTCGACCTTAATCCATTCGTCTTCCGGGTAGAGGAAAAGGCAATCCTCCAGGCCTTTCAGAATAGTAAAACGACCGCCCACCTCAGGGCTGAGATAACGACGCAGTTTATGCGGGAAGCTCACGCGACCTTTGCTATCAATTGAATGTTCGTATTGACCTTTGAAGCTTGCCAAGTTAGGCACCTGATTATTTCCGGATTATCAGCTGTGGGAAAGTTCCCCACTTCCCGCCACATTAACCCACAAAGTACTCTAATTAATTCGAAGATGTCAAGCAAAAGCATGGATTTAAGTTGAAAAATATTAAGGATATGCAACCCAAAATTGGAATATCATGTTAAATTTAACATAATATATTGTTTTAACTTAACTTACCTTATATATATGCAATACATGTGCGGGCAAAGGATTTATATAAAAAAATTTATAATTAGGAGTTGCAATCTCTAATTTTTTCCACCTTGGTCACCAATATGTAACCTAATCTTAATCAATTTTCTCTAAGCTTATGGTCCTGTATTAAATTGACTAAAGAAATACAATTGCTAATTTTAAATTAAAGACAGCAAATCGTTCTGTGAACTAAAACCATCAACGGTAAAAAAGACAGAACCGACCGGGAGGTTAAATGACCTGAGAGATGGCTTACTTTTATCCGTTGTACCACCGTACCTGCTGCGAGCTTGCTCCGTATTTCACTCGGACAAAACACGGAGGAGACACGGAGCAACCACGGAGGAGCTACGGATTTTGTTTGGTAAAAAAGGCTTTCTTACCGTTATTTTTAATTAGACAGCTTTTACTTGATTTTTTTGGTCATAAGGTTCCTTCATCACAAGGGCAATAGTTATGCGGCCTCATAGTTACACTTTTTTTCGGGCTATTAATGTTAGCCAGCCCTATTCGCTTCACTGTCTTTTCTTATATTGATAGCTTTTAGAAACGGCATTTACTTCAACGACTCCAAACATCCAGCTCGAGTTCTATATGAAAACGGATATCAAAAGCCTTACCAAATCTGAAATTGAAAGCTTCTGTGAACAGCTAGGGTTAAAACGCTACCGATCTGACCAGATATTTCAATGGCTGTTTCAAAAACAGGCCAGCTCCGTTTCTGATATGACGAATCTTTCAAAAGATTTGCGTGATGAACTCGACCAGAAAATACACATTACTAATATCGAACCTGCCGGCAGGCAGGACTCCCGGGATGGGACCATCAAATTTCTATTCAGGCTTCACGATAAGCACCTGATAGAAGCCGTACTCATTCCTGAATTCTATGACGATGGTGTCGCAAACCGGCTCACCGTCTGTATTTCTTCACAAGTAGGTTGTGTGTTTGGCTGTGCTTTTTGTGCAACCGGCAAGATGGGATACTTTCGAAGTTTAATTGCCGGTGAAATTGTAGATCAGCTTCAATTTATTAATAATGTTTCCCTTGAGAAGTACGGCAAAAAAATTAATAATGTTGTTTATATGGGGATGGGCGAACCAATGCACAATTATGATGCGGTTATAAATTCAGCAAAAATCATTACCGATCCCCTCAGTTTGGGGCTCTCCCCAAGGCGTATCACCATATCAACGGTCGGGCTGACGAAACGCATCAAACAAATGGGCGATCAGGAGCTGCCATTTAATCTGGCCATTTCCCTTCATGCCGCTACCGACGAAAAACGTGATAAGATAATGCCCATCAATGCTTCTATGAACTTAAAAGCGCTGAGAGAATCCTTGACACATTATCATCAGAAAACTTCCAATCATGTAACCTACGAATATCTTTTGTTCGATGAGTTTAATGATTCTGTTGAGGATGCGCGACGTTTGGCTGGTATTGTAAAATGGATACCTTCGAAGGTTAACATCATCATGTATAATAATGTAGCAGGCGTTACCCTGCAACGTGCCCGGGAGAACCGGTTAAATACTTTCCTGAGGACGTTAAGGGACAAGGATATTACGGCTACCGTACGCCGCAGCCGGGGTGACGATATAGATGCCGGTTGTGGACAGCTAGCTATTCGTGAAGATCAGCCAAAGGGCAAAACTATGGCAAAAGGATAAGCTGCTATAGCCTATAGTTCCATGTATTGATCTTCAATCTTCTCCTAATAAAAATTAACATTCTCCTCTATTGCCAGTTTACAGAGTTATAAATTTCTCTGTTTTTTGTACATCGGGCGGGTTAGCAACTGTAGTATATTTCGGTTAACCCCCTTTTTCCTCATTGGCCACCCATCATAATTTGCAACATGTAAGTTCAATATACGTTAGACTTACAACAACAGATATACGTAATTATTAATTTTTATAAATTAAAATATCATGAGACGTTTAATTTTATTGAGCATATTATTCATAGCGTTTTTATCCTATTCAAACGCAGACGCTCAAACCAGAACTACCGGTGGATCCGGCTTTCAATCAGCACAGATTTCTGATGCAGTAGGGTTTGGGTTAAGAGCCGGATATTTTTCCAGTGATGATGCCAGTGAAGGAGCATGGCAAGTTGGAATACATAGCAGATTCCGTTTTGGGCCCGTTCTCGGGCTTGAGGCTGCTGTTAATTATCAGGGGCGGCAGCAGTTTACTATAGCGGATGGTGAAATTGAGGATGAAGAAAGAAATATCAGAAACATTCCGGCCACAGTTTCCGCCTTAATTCATGCGCCACTCTCACCGTATTTTGTTCCTTACGGCCTAGCTGGGGTAGGAGCATATTTTCAGTTTGAAGAGTTTGACGAACTTTTAGATCTGGACGATGAAACATCAACAGATTTCGGATACCATGTGGGCGGGGGGCTGGAAATTCCAGCATCTGCAAATATGGCATTTCATGCTGATTACCGCCGGGTATTTCTTGAAGATGGCATTGACTTGAACGGCATGAATACAACCGGTAACATGTATACAGCAGGTATAACCTGGTACTTTGGTTAAAATTAGCGGTTCCCCTAAAAAGAGGTTTACCACATTGTTGTAAACCTCTTGTGGGTTTTATGGGTAAGGATATAAGGAATTTTAGTTCACTTCTAAAATTATAATATATGAGACGTTTACTTATATCGGGTGTGTTACTATTAGTTTTTTTTTGCTATGCCAATATTGAGGCTTAAAAGAAAAAAAAGTCAGAAAATTTTTCCTCCAAAATAGTTAATGCGGGGCCTATTCAGGATGCTATAGGTTTGGGTACAAGAGTAGGTTATTTTAGTAGTGATGATACCGAAACAGGTTCACTGTTTGCGGGCATTGGACACACTTCCTTTTTTTCTATTTGGTGGAATATATATGCAATCTAGTTTATAAAATTAAACAACCTGCTAAACCGGGGTAAGAACCGCTCACTATCCCAGGAGAAGTATATCATAAAAGCCCGCCCAACAATATGATCTTCGGGTACAAATCCCCAGAATCGGCTGTCTTCACTATTATCCCGGCTGTCGCCCATCATGAAGTAATAATCCTGCCCAATGGTGTATTCGTTGGTCTCAATTCCATTGATCACAAAACTATCACCATCCTGCTGAACTTCGTTGTCTTCGTATCTAACCAGAATATCCCGGTACAGATGCCAGTTCTCTTCGGTTAGCGTGACTGTTTGGCCTTCATAAGGAATAATAATGGGATCCAGGTTATGATGATTGCCAGAAAAACCGGAAGAAAAGGTAAAGGGCTGACGTGCGTACACGTTATCATTTTCGGGAAGAACATAAGGCTGAATATCCACGACTTCTCCCCACTCATTCAATTCTTCGGCTACCCCTTCGGTCATATTTATTATATAGCGTTCGGACCTGGACTGAAGGATGTTCGCTCCGGCAGATCTAACTTTTGTAGGACTCAGCCGAAGCCGTTCTCTCGCTTCCACCAGGTAGTTCTTTTCTATGGTTGAATAGTCGTCAGAGGATTGGCCATTCACAAATAAATTATTGTTTTGAATGGACAGACTATCTCCCGGAACAGCAACAGCCCTTTTGATATAGTTAGTTTTGTGAGAGACAACCGCATCATCTATAGGATAATTAAAAACAACAATATCATCTCTTTCAATATCCATAAAACCCGGGAGGCGGAACCATGGCAGTTCTAAACCTTTAATATGCAGGCCTGTAAAAGGTATTCCCAAACTCATGGGAGATCGGGCACCATAATGCATTTTTGATACAAGCAAAAAATCTCCCGTAAGCAAAGTTTGTTCCATTGATGGTGTTGGAATACGATAGGCTTCTAAAAAAAGGGCCCTGATAATTAAGGCCGCAATGCCTGCAAATATGATGGCATCCAGCCACTCCCTGGCCCAGGACTTTGCTTCATTTTCTTTAGATTTTCTACGGTCCCTGTTTTTTTCCTCGGGGTTTCTAGAGTTTTTCTTTGTCATTTATCTATTATGTAATTCTTCTATAATTTATCTGATGGTGCTTCACCATGCTGGCCGACCAATTTCTTTACTATCAAACGATCCGTTATCATAACTAACCTCGTACCATTGTTCATCGTCCAAATCGAAATAATAATCCTGGTACTCCCCGAGCTGATCTACATCCATGAGAACTTCAGATAGTGTTCTTTTAATTTCAGGCATCATATCAATGTAACGACTTGCGCCACCATAAACCAAGCCATTGCCAAAGGGACCATCAATATCTAATATCATTAGCGGCATGGAACCATTAATGATAAACCAATATTCAAACTGGATATAATGGCCTGGCCTGAACCCCTCTTGATTTATAAGATCATCAACTTTCTGTGTGGGTTCTCCAAAAGCTGCTTCAAGCCGGGCTCTGATTTCACTGGTGGGGATATCATCGATAATAACAGACCCACCAAAACCCGCACCCGACCAACTAATTTCACTGAACCTGCTTTCATAAGCTGAACGCTCAGCTTTTGAGACTTTCTCAAATTCTGGTTTAGTGAATAAATTATCCTGAGCCAGCACATCCTGTACGGAATATATAAATACAAATAATAAATAAGTTATTACTTTATAACACATGAAAATCCTTTTTAATCATTGTCCATGGATAATACAGCAAGGAAGGCTTCCTGCGGTATTTCTACGCTACCCACCTGCTTCATACGTTTCTTACCTTCCTTTTGTTTTTCCAATAATTTTCTTTTTCTGCTGATATCGCCGCCATAACATTTTGCCGTAACATCTTTGCGCATAGCTCTAATAGTATCACGTGCAATAATCTTGGAGCCAATTGCACCTTGAATGATAACTTCATACATCTGCCGGGGTATTAACTCTTTAAGCTTTCCACATAATTTTCGGCCCCAGTCGTAGGCTTTAGCCCTGTGTACAATACTAGAAAGGGCATCAACAGGCTCACCATTTAGCAGAATATCAAGCCGGACCATATCACCTTTACGATTTTCAATGAATTCATAATCAAGAGAGGCATACCCCCGGGTATTGCTTTTTAGCTTATCATAGAAATCAAAGACGATTTCACCAAGAGGCAGCTCATAAGTAATATCTACCCGTTTGGTGTCCAGATAGGCTGTATTTACATAAACGCCTCTTCGCTCTTCGCAAAGCTTCATGACGGCACCAATATACTCGGCCGGTGTAATGATTTGGGCTTTAATATAGGGTTCATATATGGAATCAATAGATCCGGAATCGGGCATCTCACTGGGATTATCAATAACAATTTCATCCCCGTTTTCTTTGTGAATGGTATATCTTACATTCGGGACCGTGGTAATGATATCCATATTGAATTCACGGTCCAGCCTTTCCTGAATGATTTCCATATGAAGCATACCCAGAAAGCCGGCCCTGAAACCAAAGCCAAGAGCTACGGATGATTCTGGTATAAAGTTCAACGATGCATCATTAAGCTGAAGTTTCTCCAGCGCAGCCCGTAGATTTTCAAAATCGTCTGAATTAGTAGGATACATACCACTAAAGACCATCGGCTTAACTTCTTTATAGCCGGGTATCATTTCGGTTGCCGGTTCATCGGTTTTGGTAATGGTATCGCCTACTTTTGTATCGTCAAGAGTCTTTACCCCACCAATAATATAACCGACTTCTCCGGCTTTAAGAGATTCGGCAGCCTGCGGTTTTAACCTTAAATAGCCAATTTCATCGGCCGTATGATTTTTGTCGGTTGCCATGAAATGGATTTTATCCCCTTTTTTCAGCTCACCATCCATGATACGTACGTATACAACCGAACCACGATAGGTATTAAATACGGAATCAAAGATCAGGGCACGTAGCGGCTGTTCAACATCTCCGGTGGGTGCGGGAATACGTTGCACAATCGCTTCAAGTAATTCTTCAACCCCCATGCCTGTTTTTCCAGAAACATGGAGAATTTCCTCTTTCGTACACCCGATTAAATCTATAATTTGCTGGGATATCCCATCTACATCCGCACCGGGCAAATCTATTTTATTAAGCACCGGTATGATTTCAAGATCCTGGTCAATTGCCTGGTAAAGGTTGGAAATGGTTTGAGCTTCAACCCCCTGAGAGGCATCCACAACTAATAAAGCGCCCTCACAGGCTTTTAAAGCTCTTGATACTTCGTATGAAAAATCGACATGGCCGGGGGTGTCAATAAGATTAAAAACATATGATTTGTCATCTGATGCTTTATAATCCATTTTTATAGCGTGACTTTTAATGGTGATACCCCGTTCACGCTCAAGGTCCATATCATCTAAAATTTGTTCATGCATTTCCCTTTCGGTAATGGAGCCGGTACGCTCAAGAAGGCGGTCAGCCAGCGTTGATTTACCGTGATCAATATGGGCGATAATACAAAAGTTGCGGATATGGTTCATGAATACTTATAAAGATTTACTGAAAACAATACAGCTAACAAAAATAGCGATTTTAGAGATGAAAAATTAACAAGCCTGCAAATCAATTTATTCCTGGCAATAATTTATTATAACCATCTAACAGCAAAATTAAATTTTTCTTACCCACAGAAAAATTTTTATTAATGAATCTGTCTTAAAAATTCAAAACCCGCCGGGTAGATGCATCACGACTGATTCTTAGCTCCAGCCATACCCCCGGTTGGTTGGTTATAGTTTAACGATGCATCCTTAAGAGGTGATATTTCATACAGACCCTTTAAGCAGTTTATTGAATACGAGGTTTTCGGTTAGACGGCTAAAAAATCTTCCGCCTAATAATTGCGTTCTTTATCACCTGAAACCCTTAAAAATAATATTTATAAGCTGGGGGTAAACAATGTTCTGATTTGTATTACCACCAAACAAGGTTAATGACCATAATACATGATATGAGATCCGGTTTCTATATTTTCATACTTCTTATTATGATATTTATGCTTTCATGCACGATGATGCTAATTGCTTAAATAGTAAAATGAGTAACATCTTCACGATAGAAAGTATTGTTTTAGACTGTAGCAATACTTTCTATTTGCCGTTAAGCCAGTCCGGATCCCCTAACCGGGCTGGCTTAATTATTGACTGAAAAACTCAAAAAGAAAATACAACTTCAAAAGAAGGATGAAACCCAAGATCATATACATCCATGGGCACCGTAGCTAACCGGGTTGTTTGGCTGCTGTTATCAATAGCCAAATTATATTCCCGGTACCAGGTATTTTGATGATCCAATAGATTAAAGACAGAAAGCTTCAGTTCAAACTGACCCTGCGGAAGCAGATGTGCATAATGCATTGATAGATCCATTCTGCGGTAGCTGTTCAGCCGCTCACGACCATGAATCTCAGAATCGGCCAGCCTACTGGGCGTGCCCGATGCATAGACCCAGGAGAGGTTTACCGATACATCATTCACAACCTCTACCTCCAGAGTTGATGAGTAACTATGCCTTCGGTCCCAATCTGCATAATATGGGGCGTTATCAAATAGGTATGGGTTTCTTAATTCCATACTTGACAGAGTATAGGTTTGGGTAAGGGCAATATTGGGGATGATTGTTTTTCTAAACAAAACCTCTACCCCTTTCCCTCTGCCTGAATTTTCATAAAACCAGGGCATTTCAGCAAATGCATTGCTCAAAACCCTGGTGTTGATCTCATGTAATCTCAGATTTTGGTACTCTTTAAGATAGGTTTCTATTTGCAAATAAATGTGGTGGATGGGTTGAAAATATATCCCGGCTGATAAATGGTTCACTGACGAGGGCGGCTGGTTTTCATCACTGAGTATCCATACATCTGAGGTCACAGCATTGGCAAAACTAACCCGGTGTAGAAACTGGTGATTTCGACTGAATCCTCCACCCAGTGATATGGGGGAATCCGGAAATAAGCGAAGCCTTAGGCGTGGTGACCATTTCAGGTAATTCCCATTCATGTAATAATGGATGCGATTTCCCATTTCCAGATGTGCAAAATCAAGATGCCGGAAATCCAGTTGTATAAAACCATCAACCTGACTGGATCTCATCCTGTTGAAGAAACCCTGGCGATCAAAAGACTTTTCCAGATAATCGCCCGTATAGAAGAAATATGTCGCTCCGAGTGTTGCGTCAAATGATGGAAAGCTGATGTCCAGATATTGTTCTGCTTTGACTTCGTTAAGTGTGCTTTGGTTGATGAATGGAAAAGTGAACATGCTTACATCGTGCAAATCGTTACTTTCAGTTAATCGTGTATAAACAAAATCATCTTTTGAAAAATCTGTCTCGTAGGCACTGACCCCGGCCAGGCTATAGCTGTATATCCGGTCTGTCAGTTCTTGTTGTAGATGGATACTGCCCACAAAATTATTCCAATTATTTATAGTCTCAACATCCTGAGCTTCAAATACATTCTCAGATGAGAATGTCCTGGCTTGGCGAAATGCACTTTGGCGTGTACGATCCCCACCGTAATAAATACTGGCCATAATTCTGTTACCGGATTCACCTTCATGATATACTTTTCCATGTACATCAAAGAAATGTGCTTCCGAATCTTCAGGAACTACCAGCTCCGCATTTAAATCGTCTAAACCATCCCCTAATATGCTTTTTGGCCGGTCGATATCAAGGCCCCATTTTATAAGTGACGGATTATCAAACCAGTGCAAGGTATTCATATAAGAGTTGCGGGCAGAAATAAGCCAGCTGCTTTGCCCCTTTTTTAAGGGACCTTCCATCGTAGCCTTTAAACTGGTATTACTAATTCCTGCATTTGCATTGATACCATGCTGCGAACCTGTCCGGGTGAGCAACGAGAGAGTCCCTCCTGTAGAGGCCTGAAATTGGGCGGGCGTTACATCATAGAAATACTTATTGGTTTGAACGGCATCCGCATTAAAACTATCGAGCAGACCAAACAGGTGGTTTTGATTAAAAATGCTCATACCGTCAAGGAACACCTGAAATCCATCGGGGTTACTACCGCGAATATTCAAACCGTCATTCATAGCCGTGCCAATACTGCTAGACGGCAGTGCCTGTAAAGCACGAACAGCGTTAGTTTCACCAAGTGGGCTAAATTTACCAGTATTGACTAATCCGGAGAGACTGGAATCTAAGTTTGCATAAAAGGGCGTTCCTGTAACCAGAATATCCCCCCCTGATATTACCTCTGACGCCAGACGTATAGTGATTCCATTAATTTTTTGGTTACGGGTCAGGTCCAGCAGTATTTCTTCCGTTTCATATCCTATAAATGACGCTTGGATCTTCAAGTTGGGTTTATAGTTATTACTGGTAATGTTGAATGAACCAACACTATTTGCAGCAATGCCTTTTGTAAGGCCAGCCTCTTTCCAGGTGACCGTAGAATATGGAAGTCTTTCCCCTGTATGAGCATCTACTACATATCCGGAAAGCTCTATTGAAGTTTTTCGAGTTGAAAGGTCGGAAGTTTCAAGGAAAAGTACTTGTTGACGGCTGCTATCTACTTCAATTTCTATACCATATGGATTAAGCTGGCCTTGAAGGTCATCAAAGATGTTATCGTCATCCGTATTTATCGAAACTCGAATATTACTGACAAGACTTTCCCGGTATAAAAAATTAAAATCTGTTTTAGTCTCCAAAGTAGTTATTACATCCAGCAGAAGCTCAGTCTTTTGAGCTTTTGCTGGTTTGCTAAAGAACAAAAAGATGGAAAAAAGCAGACATTGAAAAACAAATCGGTATTTCAGATCTCGCAAATCACAACCAGGCATTTAGTAGGGTATGAAGGTGTAGATACTTTCTTTATTGGAAATAAACTGGCCATTTAGCACATCACCCAGGTCATCCAAACTCTGTTCATGATCATCCAGAGAGATAGTACCTCCTAAAAAATCCTCTTTTATAGCTTCGGGAGCATTAATTGTTATCTGAAAGTGATGCTCAAGTTCATGGAATACAAAACGGGCAGGCCGATTCTCAAAGGTTAATTCGTTGCGCGTCCAATCCAGGTAATCCGTACTGTCAGCGATGAGCGTTGCATGCAGGCCATCGGTAGATGAGATAGATGATACCTGACCGGGTTGTAATATTATTGATTGGCTTCGGTCAGGGGTTTCAAATCGTACCGACCCTTCTTTCAGGTATAGTTGGGTTACATCACCCCAATCCCGCATTACAAAATCCGTACCCAGCACTTCCGCGCGACCGTGTGCTGATTCGACTGAAAAAAGACGATCAGGGACAGATGCAACCGAGAAATAACCCTCTCCGCTAAGCTCATAACGCTGCTGCGCATCACTATACTTCACTTCATGCAGGGTGGAATGAGGACGAAGTGTAACTTCACTGCCATCCTTGAGCTGAATAACCTCTATTTGATTTCCCGTTTCGGCTAATAATACAGATTGCACCGGTTGTTTAGAAAAAAATATTGCGGAGAATGCCGCAACTAAAATAAGGGCTGCTGTTGCCCAATACCACTTATTGGGCAATGTAAATAATGTTGATTGTACAGGAGCCGTTTCCTTTTTTATTCTAGCCCATACAGCCTGTTCATTTGCCGGTACAGAGTCAGCTATTGCTTTATTATTCTGCCGGTAAATAAGTAAACCGGAGATAAGAGGATCATCTACTTCCTTTAAATCTCCGCTCTTAACCTTTCCCAGTTTTCTGGCTAGCCTTAAATCTTTATCGTTTTCTGATAGCTGCTTACTATTTGCCATGATTACATATTATTGCTATCTGCATTTTCACGCTTAAAAATAATTTCTGTTGCCGTATAATTATTGGATACACCGTTTCTTTCAGCAATACCGAATGCGGTAATCTTTAGTCCATTCTCCATGGCCTCATTAATCTGCTGAAGGCTTTGATAGGCACCATTGGCGTCTATTTCAGTGGCTGAATTTACTTTAATTCGCTGACCGCTGGTTAGTATAAATAACTTTGCTGGAACTACAATTGATTTTATGCGCCCCTCAAATTTACCATCATTAAGTGCCGTCCCTTTATCCAATTTTATGGTGACCATTTCAGCAAAATCTTTAAACCTGAGCACCCCGGTCCCATCACCAATTAAATTGATAGTCCCGGTGAGCCTTTTAGCTTTTTCATTCTGTTTACCAATAGATATCTCGTAAGAAAGTGCTCCGGTTACTCCTTGTTCCAAGTCTTGATTAGAATCTAAAACCGTTTTATCAATTTGAAGGTTTTGGATATCAATTTCGATAAAATAGTTTGATAAAAACTCCTCATTCCCGATAATGCTTTGAAATGATCCCTCTCCCTTATGGTTTCCGGCAACATTTATATATGAATGATTCTCACCCAAACCCTCTATTTTATAGTTATTAGTTCTGGCATAAGTGGACTTTTTCCGGGGATTAATTATTTCCCCATCCCGAAAACCTGTATAGTCAATAGCTATAATGAGACTGTGGTCTCGCTCGGGGTTTTGAATAAAGTTACCTTTCGCATCTAAAAATATATAGTCTAATTCATATATGCCTTGCCTGGCATCCTCCGAATCGCCTTTGCGGGTGAAGGAAGTGGTATGAACGCCTCCTGCCTGATCATAGAAGTAGTCATAATCCTGCTCGTTTTGAAAGGGTAAACTATCCACCGGAATACCAATCCCGATACCAATGGCTGTTTGTCTGCGTAAACCTTTTTCGGTAGGGACCTCAAAGGCATCATCAAGACTGGATACTACCCCGTCTCCATGACTTGACAAAGATTCACTTATAATCTGGCTTACAATTTGAAGATCACTATCACTTAATGATGGATTTTCATCAAGTGCATCAAGGGTACAGGCCCCAAGGGCCAAAGTGACCAGGAAAATCATTACGGAGTTAATTTTCATATTCGTGTAGCTATGCCTTATTTCACCTGTAATACAAACATGCTGCTCATTAACCCCCAGTATAAGATATATTTTAGTATTTCAGCTAATCATTTTTCATTCAGGTTCTCAACCCGGTACTCCTTTAGTGCATAGCGAACTTCTTTGAGGGCCATACCCATGTGATTTTCTACGGTTTTAATATTGATCCCCATAGCCTCTGCAGTTTCCTTGTAGGAAAATTGCTGTGAAAAACAAAAATCGAATACCATACCGCGCTTTTCCGGCATGTTGGAAACAACTTCATGAATGGTTTTCATGAGCTGGGAATATTGCACATTATCTTCCGGAGATTGCATACCCTCGGGCTGGGGAAATTCAGCATCATCATCAAAACGGGTATTGTATTTAATCTCATTTAGCATACGCGTATATGCTGTACGGTATAAATATGCCCGCAAGGATTTATTTTCATCGATACCCGCACGCTTTTCCCATATTATTACAAAAGCTTTTTGTATAAGATCTTCAGCCGTTGCTTTATCAATGCCCCGGCTGATCAAAAACCGGAACAAAGATTTAAAATGAGTATCAAAGAATGTTTTAAATGCATTATGATCTCCATTCCTAATGCGTTGCGCCAAATCTTTGTCATCCCCACTAATATTTATGGCGGCTGCAGCGGCAAATAAAAGCCAGAATACGCTAATCATTATCATGCAATACTTAGTTCAGTGGGAGCCGGGTTACCTCAAAATGCTTATCAGGTTTAAAAGAAGAATGTATAGCCAGGTATCGAAGTGGACCGCTGAAATTCTTTAAAGCATTTCTTTGCATCTTTTTTGTAAAAAACATGGATCGCTTCGGAAACACTATAGCAATTATGCCATATAAAGTAATAGCGCAAATAGTTTTCATAATCGTAGTTTTCTGTGATTAATTTACACCGGGATTGATAACCACATCAATCCGACGGTTTTTAGCACGCCCGTCAACAGTCTCATTACTGGCTACAGGACGGTCAGGGCCATAGCCGGATGCTGACATTCTGATAGACTCACCAATATTAGCCCGAATATATTGGGCAACTGCCGATGCCCGTTCTTCAGAAAGTCGCTTATTGAGTTGAGCCCCTCCCTGTGAGTCTGTATGGCCTTCAATAGAAATTGTTGCATTAGGGTACTGCCTGATCGCCTCCTGTACTTTCGAAAGCAATGAAAAGTTAGGAGGTTCAATAATAGAACTTCCCACAGGAAACGATAGCCCATACAAGCGTATGAGCACACTGCTGCCATCAAGAAAAACATTGCCCTGACTAGGATCAAAAAGGTTAATTACCTTATTGATAGCATCTTCACGTTGTCGCTGACCCTCAATCTGTTCGGCCATCTCGCTTTTTTCTTCAAGCTGGGCACGTAATATTGAAACCTCCGTTTGATATTGTTGAAGCGAATCTGCTAGTGAGGCTTTATTAAACCCCTGGCCAAGCAGCTCATTAGTAATCAATTTAGCGGAAGCTTCAAATCCGTTGTCAAATGTAACCTCCACATTCATTGCTTCACCAATGGCCCGAATAGGTTGTTGTGCGCTTAAAAACACATCTTCATAAGAGTCCCCTTCATCTTTCATATCTACTATAGACCGATGAAGATAAAGTCCGAGAGATGCTTCGTAGGCCGCTTCCTGAGCTAGTTGATTGGCCTTGGTGGTTTCGTAACGATCCGCCTCCAAATCTTCTTCAACACTAACCACTAATACTTTTGCCTTGGCAATAGTCTTTGGAGCATTATTATCAGCTTTTTCATCAGCTGCAGTTTTCAATAAATCACGGGCCGGATTCAAAAAGCTTGCTTTGATGGCTTCAAGCTCCGCATCATCATATAAAATCTTTGACTCCTGCGCCTGCTGGCGTGCTCTATTGACTCTGCCACCTTCAAGTCGTATGGCCGCTTCCCTAAATGAAGCCTCAGCTTCTTCCCACAATTCAGGGCTATATTCGGGGGCGTCGGCATCTAGTGCGTTATCGCGTATCTCAATAGCTTCCCGGAAGGTAACAACACCGATATTGGTGGTCTCTTCGGCCTTCTCAAATGCTTCGGCCGCTTTGCGGATTTCATCACGAATATCATCTATGTTTTTATCATTCCGAAGAAGTCGGCTGGCCTTATCATAATGCTGCTTTCCCTTTTCATAATTTTCAGGACTGTATAGATCGGCCTGTATCTCATCTACATGATCAAGGGTGTTATCAATATTCTGAAAAAGCTGATCATGAATGTTTTGCTGTTCCCGGGTTAGCTCCTCATCGAGTATTGCATTGCCTGAGCCGCATCCATTTAATAAGAATAACAGCCACGATAAGATGAAAATATATCGTATTTTATTTGTATGCATAGAGTTTCCTATAAAGTGATCAAAATCTATACTTTGTAAACATAGCAGTTGACATTATCTTCGACTGCCTTGGTTACAAAGTATCCTGTGTTGAGAAAGGTAAGTTATTTCCAGTAGAAAATTAAAAAAACTTAATAAACTACTGGTTAATATGGAATTAAGCCCTCTAAAAGGTTATTATCAGATATAGACATAACCTCTACTGGGTGAGAGGGCTTTGATTTACCCAAAATGTAAATATTCAGGGTATCGGTTACAGGGTATTCTTTATACGGGTTGGCACATTTTTTCCATAATATCATTGGTCCGGGCTCCGGAAACACCCGTACTGGGGCTGAGGTTTTTACCTAATAAATCACCTATTATCTGTTCAATAAGCGGCTGTTGAATATGTTCAGGCATTTCAAAATCAAAAACCTTCCTACCGGTGCTGTCAGATTCGACAGTGACTTCTGAACCAAATGTAGCAAAATTGATAGTTCCCGCGGTCCCAATAATAGTCGTTATTTCTTTTTCAGCCGCTTGCCCAGTTGTAAAACACCAGCTTCCGCTTCCCAATACCCCGTTTTCAAATACAAATGAAGATGTAACAATGTCATCCGCTTTATACCGCCCGGCCTGATTGGTGGAGTATCCCGTTGCCTGCGTGATGGGTGCTATGATATAATCAAGAATATCCAACTGGTGTGAGGCAAGGTCGTAAAAATGTCCCCCTCCGGCAATATTCGGGTCCAGTCGCCACGGATCATCTTTAAGAGCTTCGTTAGATTCCAGTGGTTTATACATTTCGATGGTAACCATTCGAATTTCACCAATAACCCCTGATTCTACTAATTCTTTAACCTTCAAAAAATTGGGTAAGGCTCTTCGGTAGTAGGCAACGTATAAAGGGATATCAGCTTTTTCAAATGCCTGTACCATAACCGTACATTCATCATAAGTTCTGGCCATAGGCTTTTCCACATAAACAGGTTTGCCGGCCCGGGCCGCCGCTATAGCTAATTCCGCATGCGATTCAGGTGGGGTGGCAATATAAATAGCGTTGATCTGCGGATCATTAATTATTTGTGCGGCATCAGTATACCAATGGGGAATTTGGTGCCTATATGCATAATCTTTAGCCTTCTCCAAATTCCTTCTCATGATGGCCCTGATATTCGAACCCGGTATTTTTTTCATAGCCGGAGCACTCTTTTTCTCACAAACATCTCCGGCACCTATAATGCCCCATGTTACCTGGTTTTCTTTTATCTTTTTCTTCATAATTATTATAAGACAGGGTATTTAGTTACTCTTATTGGGGATTATATCACTGCGAAAACCTGCGAAAACAAAAAATAAGAACCTGGGTAAACAGTAAAAAGCTAAGCTTTCCGCGGTCTGCTGATCATTTTCATACAACTGCTCCGCTAAGCTGCCTTTTTTCGGTAAGGGGTAACTTCCAGTTAAAATCAGTCTTATTTTAAATCATTGCCGGCTTCTTTTATAAGGTTTTCCAAATCAAGGCGTTGAATAGCCCCGATGGCTACCTCTACAGCCCCTTCACTACAAAGTCCGTCTTGAGAGGCTTCGTCATACCCCTCACGTGCAGCTTTTAGACAAGCCGCACGGACTTTTTCAGCCAATTTTAATTCATCGGATTCTTCTTTTGACATATTTACAACATAATTTTGACAAATTTACAACATAAATATGGAAAGCGCCGGGTGTATAATTGCACCCGGCATGCCTTACTAAATCATTTTCGCGTTTAATGATATTGTTGTTCCTGTTAAAGCTCTCGATACATGACAATTTTTCCGTGCGCCTTCCGCTATTTTTTGGAACTCATCGTCAGACACCCCGGAAACTTCAACCTGGGTATTTAATGTTATTTCTTTAATCCCCTTCTCGAAATGCACATCCGCATTGGTTGCTGTCGATTTTGGCTCATAACCGGCTCCCGTAAGTTCATGTGATAATGACATAGAGAAACAACCGGCCAGGGCTGCGCCAATTAATTCTTCAGGGTTGGTGCCTTCTCCATTTTCGAAACGGGAGGAAAAGGAATAACTTCCCTCAAATGCGCCGCTTCCAACTTTCATAACACCATTTCCACTTTTCAAATCACCGTTCCACTTGGCTTCTGCTTTTCTTGTAGGCATAATTCTTTTATTTAATGCATGTTTCCTGTTGATTAGCAATTGATTTGCTACTTAAGAATTTAAAGATGGAGCTTATCAAGTGAATTTGCAAGCAGAGATACTGGAATTAATAATAATTTATTCAAATAGGAAAAATAGGCGCATTAGGAACGTTTTTGGGGCAGAACGTCAACCTCAGTCATTGAGCGGGGGCTGTCTCAAAGAAACCAATCTTGCTCCGTATGCGGCCTTGCTTTAACGTATCATGTACACATGTCCTTGCGACACCAAAATTTATGTCTTTTGCTTGTCTTTTACCGTCCGCTGAATTTCACTGTCATAATTGGCAAGCACTTTTTGAAGCTGTTCAACGGCTTGATCGGGTAACTCGCCTTTAGCGCCTTCGGTAACCCACCGTGCTGCAGCGATCAATGCTGCCAGTTCCGAGGAGTGAATGGTCAATTCCAGCACGGTGGGTCTTTTTCTTTCTATACGCATGGATTATGCATGTTGTTTTAAGTGTTCACCAATTTGCTGGAGCTCACTTGCAAACTGATCGAAATCAACCCGCATCCCATTCAGATAAGTGCTCCATCCTACGGTCATTTTTGAATAATGAACGGCTTCCTGAATCTCTTCATCGGTGGCTCCAAAAAGCTTTGCCGTTTCGGTATGAAACAAGGTGCAGTAACGGCATTTGGTTTCTGCATGAATCGCTAAGCCCATAAGTTCTTTATATTTATTAGGAATTAGTGTCTCACCCAGTTGATAATGTTTAAACAGCGACCATTCATGATCGAGGGTCGCTTCGGGTATTTGATTAAAGAAACTGGGAACTATGCCGAGGGTATCCTTAATTTCTTGTTCGATTTCATTGCGTGAGCGTGTTACAGCCATTTTCTCTACCTCCAATTGAATAGTTTGAATGTATTATTATCCGCCTGTCTGGTTTCCGCCCGGATTTTTTGTTGATGTAATAAAGAAACACCTTCGGTTTATAAAGGGTTCGGTGTTACTCTCTTTTTTTGGAAGGTGACAGCAATTTTGAAGGTCATACTTTTTTAAACGTTCTCAAAACGTGGCAAAACGTGGCTGATAATCTTGCCTTAGCTCTATCATCTCACCGTGAAACGTGCCTTCTTCATCAACCTCTTTATATTCAAACTTCAGCAGATGACCCGGCACGTTTTCAGATACCCACCAGCGGTATTCAAAGTCATGTTCGACCTGTTGCTCTTCGGCGGCGGTATACAGCAATACATCCGTATTGTATGATCCCGCCCCTACCGAAATGTTTTCAGTGCCTTCATGGTATTGTTCCCAATCATTCAAGAAAAAATAGTTGGTGCTGTACCCGGCATTCGCAAGCGAATCTTCACTCGATGCTGTTTGCTCAATCTGTGCCTGGTCTTGTTCGAACATATGATGGCGGATCTCTCCGGTTTCCATGTCACGTAGATACATTTCCCTTGCCTGCAGGTTTTGGTCCATCAAAACTTCAAACTCCATCGGCTCCGAATCTTCGGGGACAAAATTAAGATACCACCAGCTCGACCCGTCCTCATTGTGTTTCAACAGCGCCCTTTCAGCAGTGAACGAGCTGGCTTCATCCTGATCTTCGGTAATAATCTGCCAGGTTGCCCCCTGGCCCTCATCAAAATCTTCGGGGGAAATACCGAATCCGCCCAGGTAAAAGGATTGGGTATAAACCATTTGATACAGCATCACATCGGTATACCCGGCCAGCCAGCTCCCCATTTCAGCTTCAACGGCTTGACCCACAGCTTGGTTCACGGCTGAGCGGGCAGCTTCTTCATAAACCATGCAACCTGTTGTGATAATGGTCAATATCAGTGCAACTATAACTAATTTTGCACCTTCCCGCCTGCCCCGAATTTGATTACTCTGCGCCATATAAACTTAATTATTTTATTTAAAAGGTTATGTAATAATATAGCAGATTAACAATAAAAGCAACCGCTAAAATAGATGGTGCATAGGGTAACACTTTTTTTATTACTGATAACAGTTATCAATCCGAAAAGGCCTTCCCAAAAATACAGGTCTCTGCGAGAACACCCTGCCTGTATGTATCTTTTTAGAAAAAACTATGGGATACCGCCGGTTTGCAGGGATCATTTTTATTGTAAAAAGCCTGACCAAGTCCATACCAAGTCCGTACCAACTCCTACTAAGGCCCGGCTGGTAGTAGGAGTTATATAGGAGTTGGTACGGACTGGTTAAAGGCTTAGGTAGCAAAAAACCATTTGAGAGTAAGGGCAAAGTTGAAAGGAACAGCCCGGCGGAGAAATGACTCGCCACAATGATCATTTGTTCACCGGAAATTCATCTACAATCAGAAAATAGATTTGCCGTTCCAAATATCATAAAATTCTTTTATCTTAACGCTCATGATCAATACCATACGTCTTATTCAACACCATCATGCGGCCCAGCCTCACGGCCGGTATGGTATGCCCTTTCATGGCTGGTTGCATCGATAGTACAGAATACGCATACTATTTTTCTTTCTATTTAATCATTTACTAAATCTTTACTCCTGTGAATCCTGAAACTTCACTACGAATCGCCATACAAAAAGGTGGCCGCCTCTCTGAAAAAACAATCAATCTGCTTGATAACATCGGCCTTCAGTTCGACGGATATAAAAACCGCCTGATGGTTCCCTGTAAAAACTTCGATGTAGAACTTCTCCTTATCCGCGATGATGATATCCCGGAATATGTGCAGGACGGGGTCTGCGAACTTGGTTTTGTAGGGGAAAACGTAACGGCGGAGAAACGGGCCGACGTCACCAATTTGCGAAACCTGGGCTTTGGCGACTGCCGTCTTTCCATTGCTGTTCCAAAAGATTCAAACATAAAATCAGTTGATCAACTGCAGAACGCACGCATTGCCACCAGTTATCCTAACCTCACCAAAGATTACTTTGATGAGCGCGGCATTACGGTTAAAGCCATTCCCATTTCAGGAGCGGTAGAAATTGCGCCCAAACTGGATGTAGCCGATGCTATTTGCGATTTGGTATCAACAGGAGGAACATTAAAAAGTAACGGTCTGGTTGAACTGGAAGTAATGCTGCATTCTGAGTGTCAGCTCATACAAACCAACCAACCTATATCAGACAAAAAGCAGCAACTGATAGATAAGTTTCTGCTGCGTATTGGTGCTCGTCAGCAGGCCGAGCAAAGCCGGTATATTTTAATGAACTCCCACGTAGATTCCGTTGATAAAGTCTGTAACCTAATTCCTTCACTGAACAGCCCAACGGTACTTCCCCTTGCCGACCCTAAAATGAGGGCCATCCATTCGGTTATTGCCATCAATGAATTTTGGGAAGTCATGGAGCAGCTCAAGGCAGCCGGTGCGTCAGGTATCGTGATCCTGCCGATCGAAAACATGATCGTATAACATTAAATTACAATGAATGCTTTTTAAACCACAACGGGCACTAAGGACACAAAGTTAAGAAATGTTATGATTCTGTTTATTGCAGACACTACTGTTAGACGTAATCCTTAAATCCGACAAATAGATCACAGGACAGAATTTAACTTACACTCCCGATAAAAACGCGATAGGCTATTAGCACCAGCAAAGATTTTTATTTTTCACCTATGTATGATTTCAGTAGAATTTATGAACTTTATCTGCTTACTCTATCCTTTGTGATCTTTGTGCCCGTTGTGGTTAAAACTATCTCTACCTTTGTGCCCTTAGTGGTTTAACTTCTTATTATGGAACAATACATTTATTCAGCCCTAACCAAAGTACAGCTTGATAAACTTTGCCGTAGGCCCGCCATGAATCTCGATGCGGCTTTTGATATTGTGAAGCCGATTATTGAAGATGTGCGCGACCATGGCGACGAGGCTGTTCTTGATTTAACAGAGCGATTTGATAAGGTGCGTCCGGTTGATCTTACCATTCCTATTAAACCGATCTCGGAAATACCGGTGCAGGCTGATGTAGCGGAAGCTCTTGATACGGCTTATGCAAATATTTACCAGTTCCACAAGGCCCAGTATCCTGATAAAACTTATGTAGAGACCATGCCGGGGGTTATTTGCAGCCGTGTTGCCAGGCCTATCGAACGCGTGGGGCTGTATGTACCCGGTGGAACAGCTGTTCTGCCTTCCAGCCTGCTCATGTTAGGGGTACCGGCAAAGATTGCGGGCTGCGAAGAAATTGTTGTAGCAACCCCTCCCAGATTAGATGGCACTGTGGCTCCTGAAATAGAATATATTGCATCGCTCATTGGTGCTGCCTGCATTGTGAAAGCCGGCGGAGCACAGGCGGTGGCGGCTATGGCCTATGGCACCGGCTCTATTCCTAAGGTGGATAAAATATTGGGGCCCGGCAACCGGTTTGTCACCGCGGCTAAGATGCTGCTTCAGAACAGTGACGCCATGGTCAGTATTGACATGCCGGCTGGCCCCTCGGAGGTGCTGGTTATTGCCGACAAGCAATCTAATCCTGCCTTTGTGGCGGCCGACCTGCTCTCACAAGCCGAGCACGGGCCGGACAGCCAGGTGGTACTGGTGGGTATTGGCGATGTGGATTTTGATGCCATAGAGAGGGAGATAAAGCGCCAGAATGCTAAACTTCAGCGTGCCGAAACCTCATTGAAGGCCTTGGAGAACAGCTTTATTATACAGACGGCCAACTCCGGTGAGGCTCTGGCATTCTCAAACCGGTACGCTCCGGAGCACCTTATCATAAACTGTGAAGATGCGGAACAATTATCCGAACATGTTAAAAATGCAGGCTCTGTATTTATTGGTCCGTGGTCGGCCGAGAGTGTGGGCGATTACGCTTCGGGCACCAACCACACCCTTCCCACCTATGGTTTTGCCCGCATGTACAGCGGCGTTTCCCTGGATTCCTACTACAAACACATCACCATGCAGCAGCTCAGTGAAGAGGGGTTGAAAAATATTGCCAAAACAGTAACTACTATGGCCGATATAGAAGGATTGGATGCTCACAAGAACGCGGTAGAAATCCGGCTTAACAGCAATTCCTGACGATATTATGAAAAAGTTTGACCTGAACAGGCTGATCCGGCCCAATATCCAGAAACTGCAGCCCTATCGGAGCGCCCGTGACGATTTCGACAGCGGCATCCTATTGGATGCCAATGAAAATAGTTTTGGCTCTCTGGTGCCGTCCGAACTGGAGCTGCACCGGTATCCCGATCCCTACCAAAACAAACTGCGTAAAATGGTAGCAGGTTTTAGAGAGGTAAAACCCGAGCAGGTATTTATGGGATCCGGCAGCGATGAGGCAATCGACTTGCTTATCCGTGCGGTATGTGAGCCGGGGAAAGACTCCATCCTCATCACCCCGCCTACCTACGGGATGTACAAAGTATCGGCGGGCATTAATGATAATGCCGTTATTTCGGTGCCACTGACCCCGGCCTTCCAGCTTCGCACTGAAGCTATATTTAATGAGGTGACCGATGCAACCAAAATTATCTTTCTTTGCTCGCCCAACAACCCCACGGCTAACCTGCTCAACCAGGACGATATTCTGGAAATTGTGGAGAGGTTCGATGGTCTTGTGGTAGTTGACGAAGCCTACATAGACTTCAGCGAACAGCCATCGTATGCGGGCCGGGTTAGTGAATATCCCAATCTGGTGGTCTTGCAGACCCTTTCCAAAGCCTTTGGCATGGCCGGGGCGCGGCTGGGTATTGCCATCGCCTCTGAGGAGGTTATCAATGTGATCCTGAAGATAAAAGCGCCGTACAACATCAACAAGCTTACGGCACAGGCAGGTTTGCAGGCTTTAGAGCGGCTGGATGAAATGAAAGCAACCGTTCATAAAATTTATAAAGAAAAATGTCGACTTATATCGGAATTTGGTACGTTTAAGGATATTCGGAAGGTATTCCCCTCCGATGCCAATTTTATATTGATTCAGGTGGTGAACGCAAAAGAATTATACCGGAAATTAGCGGCCAACGGAGTGATCGTGCGCTACAGAGGAGATCAAATTCACTGTGAGGAGACCCTTCGGGTAACTGTTGGGACACGTGATGAAAACGACGCGCTACTCCACAACCTCAGGCAGATTATATCATGAAAATCAGGATTGATACTCAGGCCCTCGTGCCGATTAATAAGGAACACGCCCTGCGTGGCCAGGTAATAACGGCTTTGATAAAGTTTGAAGAAAGGGGCCACGAAGTATCGTTTCACGGGGCGCCAATGGATGAGCATCAGCTTTCCCTTCTTGCCCAGGAAAACATTACCGGGCAAAATTTTGATACCAGTCAGGCCGATATCAGTATATCAGCCCACGGGGATGACCTTCTGCTGACCAAGCAAGACTGGGAAGATTACGAAAAATTCAACAGCTGGAATGAATTGCATGACTATATCCTCAACCCTGTGCGTCAGGCGGAAACCAGGCGCAAGACCAACGAAACCGATATTTCGGTAAAGCTAAATATCGACGGCAGCGGGAAAAGCAATATCTCTACCGGGCTTGGATTTTTTGATCACATGCTCGACCAGATCGCGAAACATGGTTTTATAGATCTGGACCTGCAGTGCAAAGGAGACCTCCATGTAGATGAACATCATACTATTGAAGATGTTGCACTGGCTTTGGGAGAAACGTTATCCAAAGCCGTCGGGGACAAACGCGGCATTGGCCGCTACGGCTTTGTGCTGGCCATGGATGAATCCCGGGCCACAGTTGCTCTTGATTTGTCGGGGCGCCCTTACCTTGAATATGATGCCACCTTCTTCAGAGATATGGTGGGCGATTTACCAACGGAGATGGTGAAGCATTTTTTTTATTCACTGGCTATGAACCTAAAAGCCACCCTCCACATTGAGGTAAAAGGAGAAAACGATCATCACAAAATAGAAGCAATGTTCAAAGGCCTCGCCAAATGCCTGCGTCAGGCATTTGATATGAATGAGAAATATTTGGATGTACTACCGAGTTCGAAAGGGAGTTTGTGAGTTGGTGATTGGTACGCTTCGCTGGTTGTACGCTTCGCTTTTGTTGGTTGTTTGAAGTCTGTAAAATTTTATAATCTATTAAATATTGCTTCTGATTGGGATAAGAAAGGTTAATTTACAAATTCACAAATTACAAATTTACAAATTCACCAAAAACTATGATTGCCATAATTGATTATAAGGCCGGGAATCTGGCGTCCGTATCCAATGCTTTTAGGAGGCTGGGGGCAGAGTTTATTATTACCGACGATATTACCAAATTAAATGAAGCCGATGCTATTGTGTTTCCGGGTGTCGGCCATGCGGAATCTGCGATGCAGGCTTTGGGCGAGAAGGGCCTGGATAAGTTCCTTAAGACAACCGATAAACCTGTGCTGGGGATATGCCTGGGGATGCAGTTATTTTACGAATCAACCGAAGAAGGTGATACTGATGGGCTGGGTATTATTCCAGGACGGTTATTGAAATTTGACCCTGCTCAGGGCAAGGTGCCTCATATGGGGTGGAATACTATTGACATTCAGGCAAACCACCCTGTTTTGGAGGGCATCGAATCGGGAAGCTATTTTTACCACGTTCACAGCTATTATGCCCCTATAAATGAATATACCCTGGCATCCGGAGAGTATATTAATTCGTTCGCATCTATAGTTGCCTATAAAAATTATACCGGAGTTCAGTTTCATCCGGAGAAATCAGGCAAGAACGGCGAGAAACTGCTGGAGAACTTTTTAAAAACCCTTCCTCGTGAAACCGCAACCATTTCAACATCCTAATAAAATATGAAAGTTATTCCCGCAATTGACTTGCTCGACGGGCAGGTGGTCCGGCTTAAAAAAGGAGCTTACGACGATGTTTCCGAATATAACCTTGATCCGGTGAGTCAGGCAACCGTTTACAGGGATGCCGGTTTTGATCATATTCATGTGGTTGATTTGAACGGGGCACGGGAAGGACGCTTTGTGAACCTGCCTATCATTCAAAGAATCATTGATGAAACCGGTCTTTCCGTGCAGAGCGGCGGTGGGGTGCGGTCGTTCGAGGATGCAAAGAAACTAATCGGTGCCGGCATTACGAAGATCGTCTGCGGCTCGATGGCCGTTAAAAACGAGCCGGAATGGCTCAGTACCCTCCATCATTTCGGCGGTGAAGCCTGCATTATGGGTCTGGACTTGAAAGATGGCAAGATAGCCTATTCCGGCTGGGAGGAAACGGTAGATGAGGATGCCTTTGATTTCCTGCAACGCATGATAGATGCCGGGCTCGAGGAAATCCTTTGTACCGACATCTCCCGTGACGGCATGTTAACAGGGGTTAACCTCGGGCTGTACCGGTCGATGAAAGAGCAATTCTCAGAGCTCAAGATCATTGCTTCCGGCGGGGTTTCCGGGGTGGCAGACCTGGAGGCCTTACAGGAGCTGAAGATGCATGCTGTGGTGGTAGGCAGGGCGTATTATGAAGGGAAGATAAGTTTGGAGGAGATGGGGGGCAGAGCATAAAGCATTTATATGCTCTTTTACTCACAACCTCCTCAACCGATCGCAGGCACCTTGAAGCACGTCAATTTCTTTAGCAAAGCAAAATCGCAGGAAGTAACGGCCATCTTTGGGGTCAGCGTAGAACGAATCACCGGGAACAGAAGCCACTCCTGTTTTTTGGATCAGGGTCTCACAGGCCTCTTTGGCATTGCTGAAACCTTCTTGTTTTTTGGATAAAGCTTCAAAGTTCACAAAAGCATAGTAGGCGCCTTGTGGCCAGGGCACATCGAACCCTGCCTGTTCTAGTGCTTCGCACATCATAGTTCGCTTCACGTCATAATCTTTAAGCATACCATCGAAATATCCCTGCTCCATGGAAAACCCTTCGTTGAGGCCGTGCTGCAATGGCGTAGGAGCACATATGTAGAACAAGTCGTTCAGCAGCCCCATCTTGTGGATAATATCTTCCGGCCCGGCCGCGAAACCTAAGCGCCAGCCTGTCATGTTAAAGGTTTTTGAGAAGCTTGACAGCGTTATGGTTCGCTCATACGCGCCAGGCAGGGCTGCCAGAGATACGTGCTGGTGATGATCGTACACCATGTACTCGTATACTTCGTCAGTAATCGCGTACAGGTCGTGCTTTTGCAGCAATTCCAACATGCTTTGCAGTTCATCACGGCTCCAGACCTTTCCGCAGGGATTGGACGGGGTATTAATAACAATAGCCTTTGTTTTTGGAGTTATCGCTTGCTCAAGCTCATCAAAATCGATATCCCAATTGGGTCCGCGCATAGGAATTATTTTCTGATTGGTTTGCAGAAGATTGAGCAGATTACGGTGATAACCGTAAAATGGTTCGAAGAGGATCACCTCATCTCCCGCCTCCAGCAAAGCAAACATAGCAGTGACGAAACCGCCTGTAGAGCCTACCGAAATCATTATTTCATCAGCCGAATTAGCGGGTATTTTATTAAAATTTCTCACCTTACCCAATACACTATCTTTTAACTCCTCAACGCCCGCAAAGGGCGCGTAAATGGACTTATTGGCATCTATGGCGGCCTTTGCCCCATCCTTGATGGGTTGCGGGGTGGGGAGATCACAAATTCCCTGGCCCAAATTGATCCCGTTTACCTTATTCACCATAGCCGTTACACCGCGGATATCGCTTTGTTTTAAATTGTTGGTGATGCTGGAAAGTGGTTTCATGAGTTTCTTTATTTAAGCAGATAAAAATTGGTAAAGCGTTTGGAATTGGACAGACGTACGGGGAAAACGTCAGCCATATGAGACTTAATCAACGGGAGATTTTGTTAACAGCCGCTTTAGTTTGATCTTCTTAATTCCAGTTCTAGTGTTGTTTCGGATTCAGATTTTACCGGCACCTGGAAGACATACCGCAATGCTTCAACTTGTTCGCCTTGTATGGATGAGTTTCGCAACTCCTCATTTTGGTTAAGCCTCAGTTCTACTTCAACGATGATATCCTGATCCTTCTGATTAATTACTGTAATTTCCCGTTCCTCTTCTCTTATACGGTTCGAGAGTTCGGCAAGCCGGACCTGCGTTTCTTCTACTACCACATCAAATGCCTGTCCTATAGATATTGTGAACTCCTGTCCCTCGGGCGTGTGATCTAAATGGTCTTCGCCAATGAACTCCACCAGTTCCCCGTCTTTTTGATACGCTTTCACGATACCTGCCGGAAGCGGTGAGCCTAGTTTATACTCTTCTGTGTTAGCCAATCGATATTCAACATTTACCTGATTGTTGTTCCTTCGTAACTGACCCAAAGAGCCCGTTTGGTAACTAAAATGCTTGTGAGCATCAATACCGTAGGCTCTATTCAGTGTGACTTGCTTTTGTTCCTGATCGCCTATGGTCACCTTTTCGGGGAGTTCAAAAACATGATATTCAGATAATGTTTGTGGTGACACATCAGCGGCATCCATGCTCATCATCTCAGCACCCCCCATATTCCCCCTGTACATGGGCTGTCTGGTCTGCACGTTGATATCCCCAGAAACCAGGCGAATTCTTGCGTCTGGATATTCCATTCCGGATTGATTGGTGAGGGTAGCGTTAGCCACCAAATCCATAAGTTCCTCGTCTTCATTAATTATCAAATTATAATCGGCGCTCCATCGCATATTCCTGACCTGATAATAAATTGAAACATCCTGACGACCATCTTCTTCGCTTTGAACTGTCCAATTCATCTGGGAGGATTCTGTTAGACTATCAGGTTTTTTTTCGGTATACAATCTGTAGCTATGGGCATTTTGGATATAAATATATTCTCCATCGGAATTTTCCAGCCACAATTGTCCCTGTTTGTGTGATCTTAAAATTCCTTCGATTAATTCACCGCTTTCGCTGACCAGGCGAATTGGTTCATCCGTTAGGTTTTTATAGATAACTTCCGGCCAATACGCTTCGTGAAATTTAAAACTTTGTTGCAAAATATAGCCGTTAAACTCGGCAAATACGGTTTCGGACCTAATGTCACGAGGCAATTCACCAATTCCGATTTTAGAAATGCCAGAGTTGATATTGAGACTCCTCTTGTCGTGAATTATACTGAAGTTATTGTTATACAATGTGATATCCAATGACTCCCGGTTGGAATCCTGTGCAAGAGCCCCGAAAGCAGGGATCAATAGAACAATACTAACAACACTTAAAATTTTTATATTCATATTCACTGTTGGATTACTGGATTATTTACGCTTATGAAGTGTCACCAATAATATAGAACATTTTCACAAGGCATTATTTTCCTTTTATTACAGTTTATATATAATAGTGAACTTCCACTAATTTACAGAATTCCCATGATAGGATCATATAATGCAACTATTGCCGAAGAGAAAGACAAGCTCGATACAAAGATTGAGCAGATATTTAACCTTCAATCTAACCATCTACCGGAACTAAAGGCAAGATCAGTTAAAGAACGTATAGCACGACTCAAAAAGCTGCAAAAGATCATTCTTAAGCGCAGAAAACTTATCCATAAGGCCTTGTGGGAAGATTTCCACAAACCTGCTGCCGAGGTAGAACTGACCGAAATCTTTCCGGTGATCTCTGAAATCAAGTTTACTATAAAAAACCTGAAGAAGTGGATGATCGACCGGCGTGTGTCAAACACATCCGCCATGATGGGTTCCAAAGCCTATATACGTTATGAACCCAAAGGAAAGGTGCTGATTATATCGCCCTGGAATTATCCAGTTCATCTGGCCTTGAAACCACTGGTATCAGCTATAGCTGCCGGAAATGCTGCTTTTCTAAAACCCTCGGAGATTACGCCCAATGCCTCCGATATTCTACATGATATTGTGGATGAAGTATTTGAAGATCACGAAGCTGTTGTTTTTCGTGGGGGAAAAGAGGTTGCCGAAGAGTTATTGAAAATGCCTTTCAATCACATCTTCTTTACCGGAAGCAACACTGTTGGTAAAATAATTATGAAAAAGGCATCTGAACATCTGACTAGTGTGACACTTCAGTTGGGCAGCAAATCCCCAGCCATTATTGATGAAAGTGCCAATATAAAAGAAGCCGGTAAAAAGATTGCCTGGGGCAAGTTCATGAACTGCGGACAAACATGCACCGCTCCTGATTATATAGTGGCCCATGAAAGTCATAGATTCGAATTACTCTACGAACTAAAAGATTATGTAGAAAAAAGCTATTCCTCTAATGGCTTCTCTGTTCAAGAAAGCCCCGACTATGCACGAATGGTGAACCGCAAACAGTACGAGAGGGTAAAATACCTGTTGGAAGACGCTCTGTATGATGGTGCGACACGAGTTTTTGGCGGAGAATATAATGATGATGATTTGTTTATAGCACCGACCGTTTTGGAAGGTGTGCCTATGAGTTCATCCGTTATGAAAGAAGAGATTTTTGGACCTGTTCTACCTGTATATTTTTACAAAGAGCCTGGTCAGGCCATTGAGATCATAAATAAAAATCCGGACCCTGTGGTTGTGTATATCTTCAGCACAAACACTGCACATACAGAATTCTTTCTGACAAATACCAAAGCAGGCGGATCAGCAGTAAATGATATCCATACTTACAATGTTCACCCAAATCTTCCTTTTGGTGGAATAAATACCAGTGGCCATGGTAACTATAACGGACACTTTGGCTTCAAAGCCTTTTCGAATGAACGTGCTGTCTTGAGGGAGCCTCCAAGAATTAGCAAATCAGAGTATATTTATCCACCTTATACCAATTCAATGAACAGGATCATCAAATTTCTTGTAAGATATTTTTAACCATTTTATGTTTCCAGCATGAATTACTCTTTATAACCCACTTGCAAATGATGTGCAATCTCCCATTCCAATTCTATACCTGTCGCTGGTTTTTCGGTAACTGGTGATCGTATTGAAAACAATTCTATGGGAAGTTCTTTTCCTTTTATGATATGCTTGCCCATTTCCACGACATCCCATTCTGGACCAAGACATCTCCCAATTTCCTTTGAGAAAATTAGGGATTCCTTTTTTAAGCGCGTCATTGACTCCAGTCTGGACGAGAGATTTACCGAATCGCCTATAATAGTATAGTCAACATTTTGCTCCGAGCCCATATTACCTTCAATTACAGGGCCGCTCGCCAGTCCAATTCCTGTATATAATACTTTTTCAGCCCTTTCATGGCCTGAATTGTCTCTTATATGCTGGAGATCGCCCAGAATTTGAAGGCTTGCTTTTATGGCATTAACTACTTGATCGCTGTCAAAGCATGCCATCACACCATCGCCTAAAATTTTGGAGACACGACCTCCATTTTCGACAATCGCCGTAGTAACAATATTCATATACAGGTTTAAGATGTCTATAATATGGTGGGGCTCAAGATTTACGCTTAAAGCAGAAAATGAAACGATATCACTGAAAAATATTACTTTATCCACTGTTTGATAAAATTCTGGTGCAGTCGCTTTTGGTACTTCGCGGGCAGTCAATGCGTTTTTATTAATTGCATCTTCCATCACTTTGGTTGATAGCTCTTCCAACATGTTCTTTATAGGGGAAGGTGTTATGGCATCGTTCAAATTAACCTCTCTCATAGACCAACCAGAATACTCCCGTTTTGAGATCAGCCCCTGTTTTATTAAAACTATATTTGCATAGCGTTTGTCGTGAGATAGTTTTTTGTTGAATAAATCAAGAACCTGCTTTTCTTCTCCCTCTAATATTTGATAAAATATTTTCCCGGAAATAATGAGCAAACCGGTAATGTCTTTCTTTTTGTTGGAAGCAGCAGCATCGGATATCAATTTCTTCACATCCCCATCAGTAACAAAATCCTTTTTATGGGAGATATATGTTAACCTGATCATGGATGGCTTGTCTTGCGGTCCGTTCTTCATTATTTAATTTTACAGTCTTACAGTATATTAGGTATTGCTTATATAGCACATGCACAAATAGAACGCAAGTACCAATTAATAAATCTTAATAATTCTTAACCCGGTGTAGTTAGTCAAACTTTCAACGTAAATGCTTTTTATATTCAATTGGTAAAGAATAAAAACTATACAAATACCCAGCCTCAATGCTTGCAAAACGAATAATCCCATGCCTGGACATTAAAAATGGTAGAACAGTTAAAGGAGTAAATTTTAAAGGATTGCGCGATGCCGGTGATCCTATAGAATTAGCTAAAAGGTATTCTGAAGAGGGGGCGGATGAACTTGTTTTTTTAGATATAACGGCAACCAATGAAAAAAGGAAGACCCTGATACCCCTGGTAGAACAAATAGCCCGGCACATCAATATTCCATTTACTGTGGGTGGGGGCATAAAAAGCGAAGATGAGATTGCAATACTGCTTCAAGCCGGTGCTGATAAGATCTCTTTGAACAGCAGTATTGTGCGGGACCCGGCATTTATCTCTCGTGCCGCCGATCGTTTTGGGTCACAATGTATTGTTGCGGCCATTGATTCGAAACGTGTTAACACTGAATGGAATGTATTTATTAATGCAGGACAGCTTAATACTGGTAGGAATACCCTGGAATGGTGCAAAGAAGTAGCAGAGCGCGGGGCGGGGGAAATTATGCTAACCAGTATGGACCGTGACGGGACCAAATCCGGGTTTGACAATGAAATTTTAAAAACCATCTCAGAAAACGTATCTATACCTTTAATTGCCAGTGGCGGAGCCGGTTCTATTGATCATTGCATTGATGCGGTAAAAGTAGGGAAAGCCGATGCCGTTCTCGCTGCCAGCATTTTCCATTACAGGGAAATAGAAATAACTGACTTAAAGAAAACCTTCCTTCAATCTGGCATACCTGTCCGGACAATTTTCTGATATTTAAATTCTACCTTACCAAACAAAACTGGTATATTTTTATGTTTATTTTCTTATGACGTTTTATACAAGTTATAAAAGCACATAAAACACTTATATAATTTCAGATTAAACAGATTTTAAGAGGACAAAAAAACCTGATTTTTTTTTACTTATCCTTATATAAAAAAGCGCTTTTAGCACAGATCATTGGACTAAGTTCTTTATTTTTATTTGACATACACGATTTATTTTGAGTACTTATAACACTCGAACTTGACATATAAGTGTTGAAGCTTATAAAAAGGACAATTCTCAACTTATAAGAAAACATCCCAGATGATTCCTGACGGTTATAATGACGAAAAGTCAGCTTGCGGTGTTGGTTTTATTGCCAGCCGCAAAAATGAGTATTCCCATAAAAATTTACAAGACGCTTTACATGCCCTTAGTTGCGTAGAACATCGTGGTGCATGTAGCGCAGATCAAATTACAGGTGACGGTGCCGGCATAATGACCGACATCCCTTTTGAATTATTTGGATACGAAAAAGGTAAGGTTGCCGTGGCAACCTTATTCACTCCCCTTGAAAAAGAAAGGCAACGGATCGCGCTCAAGATATTTGAAGAAACCTTCGCATTTCTGGGCATGAAAGTTATAGAATACCGGGATGTCCCGATAAACAAATCGGTATTGGGTAAAGATGCTCTGGAAACACTACCATGCATTCTACATGCATTTATAAAGCGCCCCAAACATTGCCGTACAAAAGAATCTTTTGAAAAACTTTTGTATGCAGCCAAGCAATTAACCCGTACAAAAGAAAAAGAAAATGGCATCGTAAGAGAATTCTTCTTCACATCCCTTTCTACAAGCACTATTGTATACAAAGCTTTAACCCGTGCTGACGCTTTGAAGACGTTCTACATTGATCTTCAAAACCCAAATTTCAAAACTAGATTCAGCCTTTTCCACCGCCGTTTTAGTACCAATACCAAAACATCCTGGGATAAGGCACAGCCCTTCCGCCTGATTGGACATAACGGAGAAATCAATACGATTACCAGCAATCGTTCATGGGCATATTCCCGTGAAAAATCTTTGGGCCTCCCTACAGACGAATTGCTTACCGACACACATATCAGCGACTCGGGAAGCTTTAATGAAATGGCCGAAGCTTTAATGTACAGAAGCAGTATTCCGCACCTGGAAGATATACTTGCGATTATGATACCTCCAGCTGATCAACATAACTCATATTATCGCTTCTGGAGACGTGCAATGGAGCCTTGGGATGGTCCCGCTTTCATTACCTATGCCAATGGAACATCGCTAGGTGCACGATTAGACAGAAACGGTTTTCGTCCCTGCCGTTGGTCTATGACCGATGATCACCTCTACTTAAGCTCCGAAGCCGGCTCTTTTGATGTAGACGAAAGCAAAATTATATCAAAAGGATCGCTGCAAGCCGGTGGTGGCATTAAAGTAGATTTAGATGTTGGAGAGGTGCATTTCCGTGATCCAAGTCAATCACGCGAGAATCATGATGCCGAATTCGACCCCCGCCTGGTGCCGCTTGAAGAGAGCAAGCTTAGTAATAGTGACATCAGCAAGGCCTCAAAAACTCTCCACAATTATACCAAGGAAGATCTGGAAAAGTATTTGATTCCCATGACTGTGGGAGGCAAAGAACCTATCGGCTCAATGGGCGATACTGCCCGGCCGGTTATATTCTCGGAACAGCCCCGATCTTTTTTCGATTATTTCTATCAGAATTTCGCACAGGTTACTAATCCTCCCCTGGATTATTTACGGGAAAAAATGGTTACCGACCTTACCACTTATTTGGGTAGAAGGCCAAATATTTTTGCTCCCAAAGAATTAATACCCCCCACTACAGGATATGATCTTAAAAGCCCGGTAATCAGCCTTGGGCAGATGAAAACACTGCGCAAACAAAAGGGCGCACAGAAGAGGGAATCACGCTTTAAAACTGCCGAATTTGATATGCAGTTTGATCGGGCCCATGGTACTGTAGGTTTTAAATCTGCAATTAAGAGAATAACTGAACAGATTATTAATGCGGTGAATGATAAAGCCGCTCTAATTATCCTGACAGATCGGAACTCTTCATATGATAAGCCTCCGATTCCAAGTCTTATTATGCTTCGGGCCGTTGTAAATGCTCTTAATGATGACGGGTTGCGCTTAAAAACTTCAATTCTTGTCGATACTGCAGAAGTTCGTACTACCCATCAGTTAGCTTCTCTTGTGGGCTTTGGCGCCACAGCAGTTTGCCCCTATCTGGCTCTGGAAGTAGCCCGTTTTGATGAAAACAAGAAGCTGAAAGACCTGCAACCGGAAGTCAAAGAGCGTAATTATATTAATGCCCTGGAATCCGGATTGCTTAAAATTATGTCTAAGTCTGGGATATCCGTAGTCAAAAGCTATCAAAGCTCAAAGCTTTTTATGGCTGTTGGTGTCGGTGATGAAATTGCAAAAAAATTCTTCCCTGGGCTATACAGCCCTATTAGCGGCATTGGAATAGATGAATTGGTAGAACAGGTGCTTCATAATACTGAACGCGCCGCCGAGTCTACTGATGATAAAAAGCTTATCCACACCTACCAGTTTCAAGAGCATAATCGTGGGAAAATGGGTGAGAAGCATTCTATGACCAGCCCCCGGTCGAAAGTTATTCATAAACTTGTACGCGATGATCATGGTGATGATCAGGCGGCCGAATTGTATAATGAATATCTAAATTTAGGTCAGGTTGACGATCCGGTTAACATCCGTCACCTCTTCGACCTGAAGCGATCGGAGCAACCTCTCGATATTCAGGATGTAGATGATCGCAAAACGATTCAGTCTAAATTTGGTTCCGGTGCCATGTCTTTTGGTGCGATCAGCGCCGAGTCACAGCGTGATATCTTTCTTGCAATGAAAGAAATTGGTGGACGTAGCAATAGCGGGGAAGGTGGAGAAAATCCATATTACTTCAAGAACGGCGTTACTGCCACCGTTAAGCAGGTTGCCTCAGCCCGTTTCGGCGTTACCGCGGAATATATTGTATCTGGTGAAGGTGTTCAGATCAAGATCGCACAGGGCGCGAAACCCGGCGAGGGCGGGCAGCTTATGGGCGTTAAAGTGAATGAAGATATTGCCCGGGCCCGTCATGCCAACCCAGGATTTGACCTCATCTCTCCCCCCCCGCTTCATGATATTTACAGCATTGAAGATCTCAAGCAGCTTATTTATGAACTTAAGCAGCTTAAGCCTTCTCTTAACATCAACGTGAAACTAGTGGCCGGTGCCAATATAGGCACCATTGCCGTGGGCGTAGCCAAAGCCGGTGCGGATGTAATCCATATATCCGGTGGTGACGGTGGTACGGGAGCAGCTACATTGACTTCAATGAAACATGCCGGTCTGCCATGGGAGTTTGGCCTGACCGAAGTGCACAGGGCATTAAGCAATAATGGCCTGCGCGAAAATGTGAAGCTACGCGTCGATGGCGGGCTTAGCACCGGAAAAGATCTTGCAATTGCAGCTATACTTGGTGGAGAAGAATTTGAGTTCGGCAAGCTTCTCCTGGTAGCGCAAGGGTGTATTATGGCCAGAATATGTGAGAAAAACACCTGCCCTACCGGAATTGCAACACACGATCCTAAATTTAAAGCCAAGTATAAAGGCGAAAAAGATCATGTAGTAAGAATGTTGAACTACTTAGCAGAAGACCTTCGCCAGATTCTTGCCTCCCTAGGGGTTGCCTCCATAGATGACCTGATCGGACGAGTTGATCTGCTAAAGATTAATGAAAATCATTCTTCTCTGATCGACAAGAAAAAGCTTGATCTTGGATTCTTCCTCAATGAAGCCCATACAGGCCGAAATACAAAAGACAACCTGTTCTTTGAAGGCATTAACGACCTGAACAGCAAAGTTCTCCGTGACTGCAAAAAAGTACTGGATAATGAAGGGAAAATTGACCTTACCTACAAAATTAAAACTACAGACCGGGCCGTACTTTCCACCCTATCCGGCGAGATCGCTTCACGTATCCACCGTAAAAGGAAGAAGCATTTTGAAAATAACAACGGTAATGGTGAAGAATACCGTTTTGGTGGAAACATAAATCTTAAATTTGAAGGTAGTGCCGGTCAGGGATTTGGTGTGTTTCTAGTAGATGGGCTAAATGTTGAATTGCGTGGCGAAGCAAATGACTCAGTTTGTAAAACGATGTCAGGAGGACAGATGGTCATTCTCCCGAACGAAAGGGCAACTTTCGACCCTTCCCAAAATGCCATAATAGGTAATTGTGCTATGTATGGCGCTACCGAAGGCAAATTGTATGTATACGGCCGTGCAGGTGATCGTTTTGCCGTTCGTAACAGTGGTGCAACAGCCGTTGTAGAAGGCACTGGCCTACATGCCTGTGAATACATGACCAACGGAACCGTATTAATTCTTGGTAACGTATCCCACAATGTGGGTGCCGGTATGACTGGCGGCCAAACCTATTTACGCAAAGATCAGCTCGGTAAAGTTAATGATGAATACATCACCAAAGTTGATATGGTTGATGAGGATTATGATGAACTCAAAGAGCTGATGCAAGATTACCATGACAAGACGGGCAGCAAAACCGCGGCATCATGCCTTGAGGATTGGGATGCCACCAAAGAGCTTTATGTTAAGCTTATTCCTGTCGGAGTTGTGGCAAAAATGATTGTCGACGAGCAGGAAGAAACCGAAGCAGCTTAAAGTAACTCAATGGACACAAAGGGAGCATTTTCCACTCCGTTTTTGCACCCTTTGTGTTTATTGCAGTTGCCGTTAACACCCAGCCATTTTATTTGCTTTTTAAAATGTTTCATTGCTGATTAGATGAGCGCTTTTGGTTAATTGCCGTTAACCTTATCTTATGAAGATGAACATTAAAGATTTAGATTTCCAAAAAGAGAATGGTCTGGTACCGGTCGTTATCCAGAACCACGAAGATTACCGGGTACTTATGCTGGGCTATATGAATAAAGAGGCTGTTGAGCATACTCAAAACTCCGGTAACGTAACCTTTTACAGCCGCTCCAAACAGCGGTTATGGACCAAAGGGGAAACCTCCGGTAATACCTTAAAACTTATTAGTATGCAGAAGGATTGCGATAATGATGCTCTGCTTATCATGGCCGAACCAAAAGGACCCACTTGCCATACCGGTGACGAGTCCTGCTTTCATGAATTCAACCCCCCTCCCCCAAAAGCGTATTATCCCTTTTTAAGGCAGCTTGAGAACCTGTTGATCCAGCGCAAAACAGAGCTGCCAGAAGGCTCTTATACCGCTAAAATGTTCAAGAAAGGAACCGATAAGCTTGCTCAAAAAGTAGGAGAAGAAGCCGTTGAAACTGTTATAGCAGCTAAAAATGACAACGAGGAACTCATTTATGAAGCCTCCGATTTAATTTTCCACTTAATGATGCTTCTTGTTGATCGCGGTGTGCCTCTTTCTGCCTTAGTTGATGAACTAGAAAAACGCCACCAATAGCTGTACCGACAGTGACCATGAATAAACCTGATCTAAAGAAAGTAGCACAACTAAGACGCGATTATACAGCAGGGGGTTTACTCGAGAAAGATCTGGAAAAAAAACCTATGGACCAGTTTGTATATTGGTTTGATCAGGCCCTTAATTCTCATCTGCTTGAGCCGAATGCCATGACCCTCTCTACGGCCGACAGGAAAGGTAATCCCTCTTCACGTGTGGTTCTATTAAAAGGATACGATAAGGATGGCTTTACTTTCTTCACAAACTATACCAGTCGAAAAGGCCGTGATTTAGAAAAAAACCCCAGAGCCTCCCTCGTTTTTTACTGGGGTGAATTGGAACGGCAGGTTCGGGTTGAAGGTGACGTTGAAAAGGTTTCGCGGGAAGTATCTGAAGAATACTTCCATAGCAGGCCTTTTGAAAGCCAGATTGGAGCATGGGCATCTCATCAAAGTTCGGTGTTAAGAAGCCGGGATGAGCTGGAAAAGGCCCATGAGATCATTGCCTCCAAGTTTAAAGGCAAGACGGTTCCCTTACCGGAATTCTGGGGAGGATACCTGTTGCGCCCCCACCGCATCGAATTCTGGCAAGGACGCCCAAGCAGGCTTCATGACCGCCTCGTCTACCGCAAAGTAGAAGAAGGTGAATGGATCATAGAACGGCTATCCCCATAATCCTTACTTGCAATACCCAAATTGGCTAACCCGTGTCTAAGAACAAGCTTCAACGCTATGCCGAAGTAAAAGAACTTCCTAACGTCATAGAGTTGTCTAATTTTAATGTAGGCGACCATTCTAATATCCGTGGAAATTGGCAAAGCGATATCTTTTGTAACGATAATCCCATAACACTAGAACTGGCATGCGGCAAGGGTGATTATATATTAGCCCTTGCCGAAAAGTACCCAGACCGGAATTTTGTTGGAATAGATATTAAGGGCGATCGCATCTGGAAAGGTGCGCAGGTGGCAGCCGCAAACGGATTAAACAATGTCCGATTTCTTCGGGTATTCATTGATCATATCCGAAACTACTTTGCACCCGGCGAAGTCTCGGAAATCTGGATCACCTTCCCCGACCCTTATTCGAGCACCACTAAGGAGATGAAAAGACTCACATCACCCCATTTTCTGGAGAAATACCGTGAGATTATTCAACCCGGACACTGCATACATTTAAAAACCGATGATCAAGGTTTATTTAATTATACTCTGGAGGTTTTGTCCTTGCAAAAAGGCAAAATTCTGAAACAGGTAAATAATGTATATGCCCGTTCTGATGTGCCTGATATTCTTAACATCCAAACCTATTACGAACAAAAGCATCTGAATGCCGGGAAAACCATCCGGTATATTAAGTTCTGCTTCGATTAATTGCTCATCTTTTTACCTAATCTGCACGAAAAGCTAATCGATGCCAAATGGGTGGTAAACATAAAGAGAGTAATAGTTTTAGTGAGTGTAATGAAACTATGGCAAGATAAGAGGGGGATTTATCAGGAAAAAAACCTAATCTGAAGGCAAATAATCACTTAGAAAAAAAGATAAACTTTATTTTGCAAATATATCATTAGTTAATTAACATGAATAACTAAAAGCGTCATAAGTAAGATTTCCAATAAAAACTATCCTTTAATATCCACCAGTTTATGAAATCATCCGCTTCTGTCCTCTTGCTTTCTTTGATCGCCCTGTCTTGTATCGGATTAACGGCATGTAGTCCATCCGAATCATCCTATAATGAAGAAGGATACCTTGAGGGAGTGGTAACCGGAACCAACGGGCCGGAAGCGGGCGTTTGGGTGATTGCTGAAACTACCGAGTTGCCAACAAAATTCGTCAAAATTGTAGTTACCGACGATGAAGGGCGCTACCTGCTGCCCGAATTGCCGGATGTAACCTATGATATATGGGTACGGGGCTACGGGCTCATAGATTCCCCAAAAACCGAAGCTACACCGGGTGGCACTCTTAACCTTACTTCAGTAATCGCACCTAATCCGCATGAGGCGGCTGAATACTACCCGGCCGGTTACTGGTTATCTCTGCTTGAAGTGCCGGAGAAAATTGAATTTTCTGAAACAGACTCCAACTACAATGGATTTTCGTCCAATCTTGCAGGGCAGGCTGATTTACTAAGGAATATCAAATCGGGAAACTGCATGGCCTGCCACCAACTGGGTAACAAAGCGACAAGAGAGTTACCGGAATCCTTGGATAGCTCCCAGACCACAGAAGAAGCCTGGTATCGCCGCATTCAATCCGGACAAGCCGGTGGCAGTATGATTTCTGGCATCGAAAGACTCGGCAGGGAAAAAACCATTGAAATGTTTGCCGATTGGACCGACCGTATTGCCGACGGTGAGGTGCCACAGACACCACCACGGCCGGAAGGCCTGGAGCGAAATGTAGTGATTACCCAGTGGGATTGGGCAGACCCAAAAGCCTACCTACACGATCTGGTTTCAACTGACCGAAGGAATCCTACAATCAATGCCAACGGCAAGCTCTACGGCGCGCTTGAGGCCAGTGCTGATTACTTACCCGTCCTGGACCCTCAAATCCACGAGTCAAGTCAGGTCCCGCTTACCGTACGAAATCCCGAAACCCAACCTGCGGCAGCGCAATCCATGCCACGGCCTTCCCCCTATTGGGGCGACGAGCCTATCTGGGACAGCAAGGCCAACGTCCATAATCCCATGCTTGATGAAACTGGCCGGGTCTGGATTACCGCTACCGTGCGTCCGCCCGAAAACCCGGATTTCTGCAGAGAGGGATCTACTCATCCATCGGCTCAGCAATTCCCCATGAACAGGGCAGGCAGACACTTGGGTGTATATGATCCTGAAACTGAAGATTATACACATATCAGCACCTGCTTCAGTACACATCACCTGATGTTCGCTGAAGATGATAACAATACATTATGGACGAGCGGCGGAGGTCAGGTTGTCGGTTGGCTGGATACAAAAATGTTTGATGAAACTGGTGATGAAGAAGCATCGCAAGGCTGGACTGCACTTATTCTGGATACCAACGGTAATGGCCGGCGGGACAAATATGTAGAGCCAGGAGAATCCATCGATCCTGACAAAGATAAACGAATAACAAACGGGCTGTATGCTGTTTCTCCCGCCGCAGATGGTTCTGTTTGGGGATCGTCTTTAGGCTTTCCCGGCGCCGTCGTCCGGCTTGATCCGGGATCAAACCCGTCTGAAACAGCCTTAACCGAAATCTATGAACTTCCACTGGACGATTCAGGAGAGCCGGTAGAAGGGTTTTCACCACGCGGTATGGATATAGACCGTAACGGAGTTGCCTGGGTGGCTCTTGCAAGCGGGCATCTTGGCAGCTTCGACAGGCGAAAATGCACAGGTCCACTTAACGGTCCGGACGCTACGGGTCAACATTGCCCTGAAGGCTGGTCATTTTATACCGAGCCATTACCCCAGATCAAAGGAGTGACAGATTCCGGAAGCGCTGAATCCAGCTATTACACCTGGGTAGACCAGTTTAATACTTTTGGATTAGGTGATAATGTACCCATCAATACGGGAAATGTGTCGGAAGGCCTGCTGGCTCTTAAAGATGGTGAGTGGGTTGTTTTAAGGGTACCATATCCGATGGGATACTATACTAAATGGATGGACGGCCGTATCGACGATCCCGATGCAGGCTGGAAAGGGAAAGGATTATGGACAACTGTAAGCACTCGCGCACCTTTCCATATGGAAGGCGGGAAAGGGACAACAAGCAAAGTTGTAAAGTTTCAGCTTCGCCCCGATCCGTTGTCTAGATAAGCGCCTAAGTATTCTTCCAGCTGGATAACGTTAACATTACCATTCGGCTGACTGGGTAATGTTAAACGCTATCCTTCACTTTTAACAACTTCCACAACCGCTTTGATTTCTCCGTAGGTATAATCCTCACCCAGTGCGTCTTTGAGAGGGCGCAATGCAGCCCATCCATGTTCCTTGATGGCATCCTGTATAGGCGTGATTTTCTGTGGAGGGACCAAATCTTCAACGGAAAGTTCTCCTTCCCCCACAAACCAGCTCAGATGCTCCTCAATGGTGTTCACCCCCAAACCACGCAGGCCGGCAATTTCCGGGGTAGAATTTCCCTCCTTAAACAATTTCAGGCTTTCTATTTTGGTCTGGCTCCTGCCCCCTGCCGATTTCTTTGCTCTCTGCTTATATTGCTTCTGCTTAAATTGTGATTCCAGCCCGAACTCCCGGCAATAATCAACAACCTCACCCAAAAACTCCTGCCCGTAACGTTCAATCTTTGCCTCGCCAAAACCTTTGATGAAACCCAGTTCTTCAATACTTTTCGGCAGTCTGCTGGCCAGCTCTACCAAAGTCGCGTCCGAGAAGATTATAAAAGCAGCGGTATTCTCTCTTTCTGCAACCTTACTCCTGACTTCTCTCAACCTGTCAAAAAGTACTTTTTCGTAGGAGATCCCATTCCCTGTCTCGCGACGGCTTACCGCCCTCAAAAAACGAATCTTCTCTTTGCCTTTCAAAATATTCCAGCTCTTGCCCGTCAGCGATAAAGTATTGTAATTGCTTTCATTCTGGTCTAGGTATCCCTTCATTTTCAAATCGTTGAAAAAGCTGGACCATTCTTCCCTGGAATGATCCGAGCCTACTCCATAAGTTTTGATTTCCCTTTGCCAGTCGGGAATCTTTTTAGTCTTCGAACCTTTCAGGAAATCAATAACATGATTCATCCCATAATTCTCTTTTAAGCGGGCAATGGCGGATAGTGCCTTTTGAGCGATCACGGTTCCGTCAATTTCCTCATAGTCGCTCAAACAGACATCACACGTGGCACAATTGCCCCCATGTTCTTCATCGAAATAGTTTAGGATAAACTTGCGCCGGCAGGTTTTCGACTCACATAGGTACCCCATCTGGCTTAATTTATCCAGCATGATCTTTGATTGTTCTTCATTATCATCTACCCGTGCAAAATCCTTAAGCATAGCCAGATCTCTTTTGCTGTAAAACAGCAGGGCATCGCTCTGCAAGCCATCGCGTCCGGCACGGCCGGTTTCCTGATAATAGCTTTCGATATTTTTAGGCAGATTCATATGCACAACGTAACGCACATTTGATTTATCAATGCCCATACCAAAAGCAATGGTAGCCACAATGATCTTAACCTTATCTTTTATGAACAGCTCCTGGTGACGGGCCCTGGTTTCCCGATCGAGCCCAGCATTATAAGGCTTGGCCGAAAACCCATCATGTACCAGCTTGGTTGCCAGGGCCTCAGTTGATTTTCGGGATAGCGAATAAATAATTCCCGACTCGTCGTTGTGCTTTTCCAGAAACTCCAGGAGCCGGGCATAGCTGTCTTTTTTAGGCTCTATATAATAATGAATGTTCTCCCGGTTAAAACTGGAAACAAAGGTTTTCGGCTTTTTAAGATTTAACTTTTCTAGGATGTCCTTACGGGTAAGTTTATCTGCTGTAGCGGTGAGGGCAATCACTGGCGTGTCGGGAAACTTATCTTTCAACGCCCCAAGTTTCAAGTATTCCGGACGAAAATCATGCCCCCACTGTGAAATGCAGTGCGCCTCATCAATGGCGATCAGAGAAATACCGGAGGATTTAAGCACCTCCATGAATTCACTGTCCCTCGCGAAAAGACGCTCCGGAGCCATATACAGCAGCTTTATCTCCTTATTCCTCACCAGCCTCATCACCTGGCTCTGCTGTCCGGGAGATAATGTGGAATTCAAATACCCCGCCCGGATGCCGTTTACCCGCAGTGCATCAACCTGATCTTTCATCAATGCGATAAGCGGGGAAATCACAACCGTAAGCCCCTCAAATAGCAAAGCAGGAATCTGGTAGCACAGCGACTTCCCGCCTCCGGTAGGCATCAATACAAATGTATCCTCCTGAGCCAGCACGGTATCAATGATTTCATTCTGCTGAAAGCGGAACTCATCATAACCAAATTTTTTCTTAAGAACTTCGAGCGGACTGGACATTAAAGCAAGTTTAAGGGTCAAATTTTGTTTTCTATATTTAATAGATACACAACAGCCGGTAAACTTACGGTGAAATTTACTAATTCTTTACCCGAAGCTGAAGATTTGTTGAAATTACGGAGTAGCGGTTAGTGAGGCTGTATCAAAAGGCTGCTGAGAGGCTGTATCAAAAGGCAGTACAAAAAGCTAAAAGACGCCGGGACAGGCGTCCCGCCTGTTCCAATCTTTGTTCCCCGGCCTCCGGCCGTCCCCCCGGTTGCCGATCTCAAATGCACGATTACAACTAAATGGCTGGCATAAATAATGAATGCGAATAAATAGCCGGCCTTAGTATAGTTTTTATATTCGGCATATTACGCGTTCTGCCGGCCAGAGGCCGTAAGACAAAGAAGGTACAGGCGAGACACCTGTACCGGCGGGTTCGGTGGACGCTTGGCTGCTCCGTGAGGCGTCCACGCCTCACGGAGCAGTTTAGACCCTTATGAGACAGCCTCCCTCTTCTTCGGGATTTAAATTTCAACTCTCCCTCATTGATTCTAACTATTCGGCAGTGCTTCAAATTCGTTTCTTTTAGCCTCAAACCACTTATTCATCTCTTGAGGACTCTTTATGAGTTCTTGCATTTCTTGCATAGCTTTATGTGTGCCTCATCTTGCTTCTTATACATTTCCATTCCATGCTGTTTGCTCAGCTCCGCCATTTCTTCAAAAGTATTTGCGAGAATCTCTTTATCACACGCACCACCAAGTTGCTTGCAAGTCATTGTCTTCATTTTTTTCATTATAAATATTTATCCGTATAATTACTTTACCCAGCCCAAAAAGCGTCGGCATTGAAAACCAATTTAGAATTATAAGTCACATGTTACAATTGATATATTTCCACCATCTTTGCCCATTAATACTGACAATCCATAGGCAGCGAAGCAGACTATGTTGATAAATCGTTTAAAAGCAGGCATTCAAAATCTTTTGGAAGTTAGGGCGAGATCTGCTTTCAGCATCTGGTGCCTTGCCATTGGCGTTGTCTGTTGCTTTCTGCTACTGCTGTATGTTCGTTTTGAATGGTCTTATGATTCATTCCATGAGAACTCAGACAACATTTACCGATTAGTTAAACAGTCAATTCATCAGGAAACGGATCAGGTTTTGAGGGATGCGGGAACTCCACCCGTCATGGCTCCTTACTTGGAATCAACATTTCCGGAATTAGAGAAGGTTGTAAGACAACACAAAGCCAGTGCCGGTGTCAAGATGGGTGAGGTTTTTACCGAGGAAGAGATTTTGTTTGCAGATGAAGGCTTTTTCCAGATGTTTAGCTTTTCCCTCATGTCAGGCAATGAAGAGGCTGTTCTTGCTGATCCTGATGAGGTTGTTATTTCCGAGTACATGGCGCAACGCTTCTTTGGGGATGGACAACAGGCCATTGGAGAAGAAATAACGATTCAGTTCTTTGATGAGGAGCGTTCTTACCGGATTTCGGGCGTAGCAGAGCAAGTTCCGCTCAACTCGAGTAATACATTTCATATCGTGTTACCCTTCGAAAATGTATTTTATAACTTTCCTCCGGGCCACCGGGATAGGTATCGTGATAACTGGAGTATTTATATGGCCGAGACCTATGTCTTGCTTAACCAAAACACCCCGGTCAGCCAATTGAATGAAAAATTCCCCCGGTTTCTTGTGAACCATTATGGAATTCGAAGCATATATTATCAGCAAAAAAGGATGTGGCTGCAACCGTTCAATGAGGTATATTTTGATGAAAATATTTCATCACGCTACATCGAGCAAAGAAATATTATTCACTCTTGGATTCTTGCCGGAGTTTCACTGAGCGCCTTTATGATCGCGGGCATCAATTACAAAGTCTGCCATTCCCAAAAGCTCCGGAAAGTAGCCTTGAGATCCAGGTATACAAAGTAATGACTTTGTGCAACTGAAATTTCAGAATTGGTGTTAAAACGAGGGAGAAGTTTATCTCAGATGAAGGGTTTGCGACAACTTGAATGGAAAAATACAAAAATTTAAGCGGTACCACCGGAGTAGTTGCCTATGAGACTGCCGACAATTCAATTACGGTTAAATTCCAGGGCGGAGGGACATATTTGTATACGTATCAAAGCGCTGGTCAGTCGAATGTAGAGCAAATGAAAGAACTTGCAGCTTCTGGGAAGGGTCTGAGCACTTTCATTGTCAGAAACGTTCGGAATTCCTATGCTATGAAGCTCCGTTAAACATATAATTATATGCCATCACCTTGAACAAATTGGCTGCCGAGCAGTATCGTTAGCAATAGGAATTTAACTTTTTATTGCCACTCAAAACTAATAACGGATTCCAATAGCTCCATTCCATACAAATTCTGTATCAGGCATAAGGTCTAAAATGGGTACCGCTCCAACAAATAAATCAAACGGTGCATTTGAGAATAAATAATTTAATCCAAAAGGAAACCAAACACCGGCTGTGGCATCGTCGGCAGAAATAATTCGTCCGCATCGGACAATATTTAAACCCTTAGCAAACCACGAAACCCTCTGGCACCATAGTATGACTCTGCACCATTATGATAAACAAAAACATGATCATAACGGCGATCACAAAAAAGCGCGCCACCTAATTCTCTAATTGCAGAAGGGGTCTTCACCCAGCTCGATGTTTTTGTATCAAAAACTCCAAGTTCCTGCAACTCTCGATATTGTTCCTCCGTTAAAAGCTCTATGCCCATTGCAGCAGCCATATCCATAGCGTTATTCTCTGGTTTATGTTTCTTCCTTGACTCCAGAGCTTCACGATCGTAACAAATACTTCTGCGGCCTTTAGGGCTTTCCGCTGAACAATCATAAAAAATGTATTCGTTCGTCTTCCCATCATAACCAACAACATCCGGTTCCCCGCCGGATCTTTCCATTTCATTGAGCGACCACAGTTTGTCAATATTAGATTCCAGCTTTGTTTGCACTATAGCCCATTCAAGACCTTTATGACGGTTCATATTTTTCTCAAAACGGGCTTTTACTACTCCGAGTAGTTCTTCACGTTCATTTGGTGACAATTCTATTTTATTGTTATTCATGTCGTTCCTTTTTTAAATCTTATATCGAGAGACCATCTCTCCCCTCCTTTAATAATTAAAAACAAGCTGCCCAGCCACATTGCCCAATCCGTACGCATTTCGTGCGCCATACTCCAGAATCCGTATGAGCTGAGATCACGCAACACGAAGGGACCAAAGCTCTCACCGAAAGCAATGGGGATTTTTGTTACAATAATAGCAACACTCATTATTATGAATGTAGTTAGAGCACCGACGCGGGTATAAAGACCGATAAGAATGAGTACGCCAGCCATAATTTCAAATACACCCACCAAATTGCCTAAGAACTCCGGGGCAGGAAATCCCATACTTTCAAAACGGCCCACGCCTCGCTGGGCAGAATACAGAAACTTTTGTATACCTTCGGTCAGAAAGACAGATCCTACCATCAGGCGAATTAAAATGGTTGTTGGGGCGCCATCGGTTTTCCGAATTTGTTGCAGCATATGTACAATAAAATTTAAGTAACTAAAAGAAGCGACTTAAATTACAAGAATTTACCGGAAAATCCAGATCATTGTTTTCGGAATTTATTGCACATCTGTTTCCTGTATGTAGAGTAGCCGCTATAGGTTATTTTTTTGTCATACGGCTCTTGGCATCTGAGATACGAGCATAGACTTTGACGGATTTTGTTAATGCTATATTCGTGCTGTATTTTGTACCCGGACTTATTTTTTCAGTATTTTCCAAAATTCTCTTGGCGAGATAATCTTTAGCTGAGGGATTTTTTTTGAAATATCCAAAAGATCTTTATCTCCTGTAACTAATATATCAGCTTTTGCCTTTATTGCTGATTCCAACACCCATCGGTCATCTTCATCTCTGACTTTTACTTCAGAAGGTTTATCAGGTATTGGCTCTACATGATGACTGCGAAGAAATTGGAGAACATTAGAAACATCTTTTTCGGGAACCTTGAGTTTATTGATCAACACGCGATGTAACTCTTTTAATACAATTTCTCCTGTCATCAATTGATGGTCTGCAAGTATTACTACCATTAAATCAGCACATAACCCTCTTGCTGTAAATGCACTGACCAATACGTTGGTATCAGCAAAAATTTTCATGAAACTTCGCGAAAAACATCATCGTCAGTAAGCCAACCTTGAGCCTCACCATAGGGCAAAAGTTTTTTACGTAGTTGCTCAAAAGATTCAATAGTTAGCTGACGCTTTAAAGCCTGCCGAACTAATTCGCTTTTTGATTGGCCAGATCGCTTTGCTGACTCTTCAAGAAGACGTTCAAGTTCTTTATCAATTCGGATAGTGAGTGTTGTATCCATAACAATGTATTAGGGTTATATGTATTGCAATGTAACACAGTTATAACGATTGGGCAACAATAATCGTCTAGAACCGCCTAGTGCCTGGCTGAAAAAACTTGCCTAATTCTTCGCTGTTAATAAAACTTCTCCATTTCTACCCTAATTCCGAAACACTTTTTACAAGTCTACCAGCCCATACCCTCCCCCATCCAACTCCTATACATCTCCTACTACCAGGCGGGCTTTAGTAGGAGTTGGTACGGACTTGGTCAGGACTTGATCAGGAGTTCATCGGGGTAAACGAGCTCAAGCTCGCAGCACCTAAAATGGAAGCACGACGAAAAGCAGGCTATTTGTCATATTTGGTTCTCTAATTGTCTTTATTGGTTGTTATATGCCATACTCGCGCTCTACCTTGGTAATCCTGACCCGAAAACTTGAATACCATAATTTGTGGCCTATTTTCTGAGCTTCTTGATGCTCAGCATTCCTCTTCCAGGCCTTTATTGATTCCAGGTCTGACCAGTATGAAACCGTTATTCCAACTTCCTCTCTTGCAGATTCCATCCCGAGGAAGCCGGATTGTTCTGATGCAAGCTCAACCATTCTGTCAGCCATAGCTCCGTACCCGTTATCCTCCGCGGTACGATGCGATGTGAAAATTACCGCGTAATATGGCGGATTTGGGTACTAACTGGAACACATGTTCCTTTAAACACAGGAGTTCCACCAAGAATATTTTTTCGCCTTTCTATAAGTTTATTGGAAATAGCCATTTTTATGAAAGTAAGTTCACGAACATAAACTAAGATAGTTAACGAATCGGCAATTTTGAAATTTTACAGACTCCTTTAGGTAAAAGTTCGCGAAAATCATTTAAAGTAACTGTGCATCCCTTTTTACCCCGGTTAATCTTAATTGGCATACCTCACGCACAGGCCGTATTTTGAACCCGATACCCCATGACTAAACCAACGAAACCCTGAAGAACATTAAATTCATCTATTTCGACCTGGACGATACGCTCCTTGATCATAAATCCGCCCAGCGCCTTGCCCTGGAACAGCTCCGGATCAACTCCACCATCCTGGATGGCATATCATCTCAAACTTTGCAGGAAACCTATGCGCGGGTAAACGCTCAGCTATGGACCGATTACGGTAATTCTGTTATCGACCGTCACGAACTGCAGCAGCTTCGTTTTGAACTAACGCTGAAAGAACTCGAATTGGAAACATCCTTTTACAGCGAGCTTGGCGAGCATTATCTGAAGCTGTATGAAACCAAATGGAGCTGGATAAATGGCGCCGAAACTTTTTATGATGACATAAGGGAACGTTATCCCGTTGGGCTACTGACTAATGGCTTCTCTGAAACTCAGCAAAAAAAGGTGGCACGATTCGATTTTAATAAAACCTCGCAACATATCGTTATCTCCGAAGATATCGGGTATTTGAAGCCGGATTCCCGTATTTTTGACCATGCCACGAAACTTACCGGTCTTGAGCCTGATCAAATATTATATGTCGGTGATTCATACCGGTCCGATATCATCGGAGGATCACAATACGGCTGGAAAACAGCATGGTATACCGATAACCCCGAGGCTTCCAAAAAGAATACCGCAGATTTTATTTTCAACGATTTTTCTCAACTTCAACGATTTCTGATCAATGAGTAACGCACTAGTTAAAGAGCCCGAAGTGAACCTGGAACTGGCCAAAGAACACGGCCTGACCGAAGATGAATTTCAATTAATAAAAGATAAATTAGGACGTATTCCCACTTTTACGGAATTGGGCGTTTACTCTGTCATGTGGAGCGAGCACTGCTCTTATAAAAACTCCATTAACCTTATCAAAACCCTGCCACAAACAGGGCCTCAGCTTCTGGTTGATGCCGGGGAAGAAAATGCCGGTCTGGTAGATATTGGCGATGGTATGGCATGCGCCTTCAAAATTGAAAGCCACAATCACCCGTCTGCAGTCGAACCTTATCAAGGCGCTGCCACCGGCGTAGGCGGGATTCACAGAGACATTTTTACCATGGGAGCCCGGCCGATTGCATCCCTGAACTCGCTTCGTTTTGGCGATCCCAACAATCCGCGGGTGCGTTTTCTGCTTGATGGTGTGGTGCGGGGAATAGCCGATTATGGCAATTCATTTGGGGTTCCTATGGTTGGCGGAGAAATATACTTCGATAAAAGCTACGAAGGCAATCCATTGGTAAACGCCATGAGCGTGGGGATCGTGAAAACGGGGGAAACCGCATCCGCTATTGCGGAAGGTCCCGGCAATCCTGTACTTATTGTAGGAGCTTCTACCGGGCGGGATGGCATACACGGGGCTACCTTTGCTTCCGAAGAGATCAGCGAGGCCAGTGAGGCCAAGCGTCCGAGCGTGCAGGTGGGCGACCCTTTTACGGAAAAACTTTTGATGGAAGCTTCGCTCGAAGCTTTAAAAACCGGGGCCGTTGTAGGGATGCAGGATATGGGAGCCGCCGGCATTAGCTGCTCATCGGCCGAGATGAGCGCTAAAAGCGAAACCGGCATGGATATTGATTTGGATAAGGTGCCTATGCGTGAAACGGGTATGACGGCTTACGAACTACTTCTTTCGGAAAGCCAGGAACGGATGCTGGTTGTGGCTAAAAAAGGCCGGGAAAAAGAAATCATGGACGTGTATGCCAAATGGGACCTGAACAGCGAGGTGATCGGCACCGTTACGGATTCGGGCAATGTAGTTTACCGGAAAGACGGGGAAATCAAGGCCAGCATACCGGCAGAAAGTCTGGTTCTTGGGGGCGGGGCACCGGTTTACACCCGCGAAACTAAAAAGCCGGCTTACCTTGCCGAAACCTCCTCCTTTGATTCAGACAGCCTGGCTGAACCCGACAATTATGGTGACACCTTAAAGAAACTTTTAGGCTCTCCGAACATCGCCTCGAAGCGCTGGGCGTATGAGCAGTACGATACCATGGTGAGAACCAATACCATAGCCGGGCCAGGGCCAACTGATGCCGGGGTTATCCGGTTGAAGGGTACCAAAAAAGCCTTGTCGGTAAAAACCGACTGCAACGGGCGCTACGTATACCTGAATCCCAGGAAAGGCGGACAAATCGCCGTAGCGGAGGCCGCTAGAAATGTGGTATGCACCGGCGCCAAGCCTTTGGCCATCACCAACTGTTTGAACTTCGGCAATCCCTATAAACCCGAAGTATACTGGGTCTTTACCGAAGCTGTAGGCGGAATCGGGGATGCCTGCCGGATATTAAATACCCCGGTTACCGGAGGAAATGTCAGTTTATACAATGAGAATCCGGAAACTGCCGTGTTCCCAACGCCTACAATAGGCATGCTGGGAATGATTGAAGATTATGAAAAACACCTCACCACAGCCGGTTTCAAAACCGAAGGTGACGCTATTTTGTATATAGGCGCCGATCGTAAAGGACTTGGAGGAACCGAATACCTCAGCAGTGTTCTCGACAAAACCGCTGGAGACGCCCCTGAAATTGATCTGGAATTTGAAGCAAAACTCCAGGAACAAACTCTTAAGGCTATTCAGGCTGGTTTGGTTGCGGCAGCCCATGATGTATCAGACGGTGGCCTGGCATCCTGCCTTGCCGAGATGTGCATGTTCTCAAATTTAGGCGCGGATATAGATGGCGCCATACCGGGCGGCAAGCTGTCTGAAATCCTGTTCAGTGAGGCGCAGTCCGGGATTGTTTTAAGCTGTAAGCCTGAAAATGCTGAAAAATTGAAGGATCTGTTTAAAAAGGCTGATGTGCCGGCATATCCTATCGGCCGGGTAACCGGGAACAATCTTAAAATAAAGGATGCCTTCGACCTTCCCGTAAAAGAAATGCTGGATATATACGACAATGTTCTGGAACATATGGAAGGCAAAGAACCAACTGTAATCAGCTAACACGGGTTCATCAGCATAACCAGACATTTGATTATTTCCGCACATAAAAGGGATCAATACATGAAAGAAAAAGTAGTACTTATAGTCGGCGGTTCAGGCGGGATTGGGTCAGCCTGCGCCGAACTTTTTGCACGATCCGGCGCCAAAGTCGTTTTAGCCGCGCGTGATCGCGCCAAAGCCGACGCCATTGCCGAAAAGATTAACAGTGACGGCGGAGAAGCCTTTGCCGTGGATGTAGATGTGACCGATCTCTCGTCAGTATTTACGATGGTGGACTCCGTGAACAAAGAACTGGGTCAGATCGATGTGCTTATCAACGCCTTTGGCGTGGGCATGGTGCAGCCCCTGTTGGACGTTAATCCCAAGGAAATCAAGAAAGTAGTAGATACCAATGTATTCGGAACCATTTTAGTTACGCAGACAGTGCTGCGTTATATGGTCACGCGGAAACAGGGTACCGTGATCATGTTTCCCGGAGTGCTTGGTAAAGCCGTAATGAAAAACTCTTCGGTGTACTCTGCATCTAAATTTGCCATTCAGGGGTTCACCAAATCATTGATCGAAGAGCACCGGAAAAGCAAGGTGAAGTTCAGCCTGCTCTACCTCGGCGGGGTAAACACGCCTTTTTACGATAATCCAAACATCGAAATGCGCGTGCAGAAAGAAAACCTGCTCAGCCCGGAAGAGGTTGCCAAAACTGCCTGGTACGCCGCCACCCAGCCGGAAAAATCTGTACTAAATGAGATTGTAATACAGCCCGACTCGCAGCAAATGGTGTAAGTTGACCGGGAGTGTATCTCAAAAGGCTGCTACGGCAAGCGTCCACGCTCGTATGTGCACTCGTGCATCCTGACTGTGCATTCGGACGCCTCTTGGAGCAGGTTAAGAGCAATTTCAGACCTTTTGAGACAGCCTCGCGAGGAATGCATGCATATAGCACGATGCAGGCTCAGTCGGGAATACTTCCCGGCAACCCTTAGGTTTCGGGAATGTAATCTACCACGAACACATCTTCCAAAATATCGAGCTGGCCCAGTAGTTTTCCAAATTCCTGATGTTCGGGGTGTGGCAAATAAACATCTCTGGCTTCGGCATCTTCGAAGGTTATTTGATAGACGTGGGTAAACCCTTTGTCATTCCCCTCGGGGCTGTTGTTAATGCCGTGCTCAAAGTGGGTGATACCGGGAATTTTGTTTTGTAACTCACGGAACGCATCCGTTATCTGCTTAATTTGACCGTCTGTAGCATCGGCTTTATATTTAAATACGACCACATGCCGAACCGATTCTTCCTGAGTATTATTGGCTGTTGTAAACACTGCTGTAGAGATTAATGTAATTAGTAGGAACAGGATATATTTCATTGCACTATCTATTTTTATTATGAATTTAATCACTGCTAATGTAGCACAATAGAATACAGCCTGCAACTACTTTAATCCCGATACATTAATCCACATCCATAATAACTTTATGGATCCAGCCGCCGGCAACCACATCGTCGCCTTCGTAGCAGACCAGGGCCTGACCGGGTGCGATGGCATCTCTGCCTTCAGGAAAACGTATGGAGAGTTCATCATCGGCCGTTTTGGTAACAAAGCCGGGTTTGCCTTCGTCGTTGTATCGGATGGCTCCCAGTACGGGCATATCGTCTTCGGGCAGTGCAGGGTACTTACCGTAGGTTATATTTTTGGCAGAACAACGGCTGTTCTCCAGGTCATCCTCTTCGCCAATGGTGATGACATTGGTTTCGGGATTAATATCGGTTACGTACACAGGTTTGCCCATGGCCAGATGCAGTCCGCGGCGCTGGCCGATGGTGTAGAAGGGGTAACCTTTATGTTTGCCGACGATGTTGCCTTCTTTGTCGACGAACAGGCCTCCATCAACCTTTTCTTCAAGGCCTTCTACACGATCCCTAAGAAAACGGCGGTAGTCGTTATCGGGTACAAAACAGATTTCATAGGAGTCTTTTTTGTTGGCCACATTCAGCAGGCCGTAATCTTTGGCGAACTGCCTGATCTCGGATTTCTCGTATTTACCCAATGGGAAGATGGTTCTTGCCAGGTGCTTTTGGTCTACGCCCCATAGTGCATAAGATTGGTCTTTGTTGCGGTCTTTTCCACGGGAAATGACATGGCGGCCGTTCTCTTCGCGGAGGTTGGCATAGTGGCCTGTAGCAATAAAGTCGCAGCCCAGGTTGTCGGCCCTTTTGAGCATCGCAGCCCACTTGATATGGGTATTACACAGCACACAGGGATTTGGGGTACGCCCGGCAAGGTATTCTTCCACAAAACGGTCAATGACCCAATCACCGAACTCGTCACGGATATCGATAATAAAATGGTTGAAATCGTACTTATAGGCTATCTGCCGCGCATCACTCATTGACTCAATAGTGCAGCATCCGGTTTCTTTGTTTGATTTCCCGCCGCTGCTGGAGTAATCCCATGTTTTCATTGTGATGCCGATTACCTCGTAGCCCTGCTCTTTGAGCATAACGGCAGCCACGGATGAATCAACTCCGCCGCTCATAGCCACTAATACTTTTCCTTTTTTACTCATAATCTTTAAAAATACTAATTTTTTGCACCATTAGGTTAAACCCACCTTGCTATGTTATTTTTGCTCAAGGCTGTCTCAAAAGGGCTTAACCTGCTTCCGTGAGGCGTCCACGCCTCGCGAGGAATGCACTCAGTATGCACGAGTGCACATTCCGGCAAGCGTGGACGCTTTGCCGTAGCAGCCTTTTAGAGAACTTCAGATCCTCATAACTATTTCAGTTTTACTTCGTGCCCTTAGTGCCCGTTGTGGTGAATCAAAATAACGCCTTCAGATCCTCATAATTATTTCTTAACGGCACAGCTTGTTTTTTCTTTTGTGCCAATTCCGCCAACTGTTTGGGTACCGGTATATCTTGCCCTGTCAATTTCTCAACGGTATCAGGGAATTTAGCGGGGTGAGCTGTTGCCAGTATGATGCCTTCGTTCGCTCCGCCTTCCTGTTTGCGGTATTCCTGTAACCCCGCATAGCCTACAGCTCCATGTGGGTCAAATGTATACTGATAATTCTTGTACACCTGCCGGATCGCATTCCCGGTATCGTCATCAGAAAACCAGGTGCCGAAAATATTCGCCTGAAGAGAACTCTTGCTGCCATCAAAAAGTTCCACCATTCTTGCGAAATTGCTGGGATTGCCCACATCCATGGCATTGGATATGCTTTGCAAGGACGGCGCAGCTTCAAACGGACCACCCGATAGGTATTTGGGTACCACATTGTTCTGGTTGGTAGCAGCAATAAATCGCTTAACGGGGAGGCCTATTTTTAATGCAAGCAATCCGGCTGTAAGGTTTCCAAAATTACCGCTGGGCACTGAAAACACTACCGGCTTATGGTTTTTTTTAAGCTGCGCCACGGAATACAGGTAGTATATCATCTGCGGAAGCAGCCTGGCAATATTGATCGAGTTTGCTGTTGTGAGGTTGAGCTTTTGGGATAGTTCTTTATCGGCAAAGGCCGCTTTTACCATGCGTTGGCAATCATCGAAGTTGCCATCCACTTCCAGGGCGGTGATATTGCCGCCCAATGTGGTAAACTGTTTTTCCTGAAGTTTGCTCACCTTGTCTTTGGGATACAGTACGTATACCCGGATGCCCGGCACACCGCTAAAGCCACTAGCTACGGCGGCCCCGGTATCTCCGGATGTTGCCACCAGAATGTTGATTTCTTTGTCAGCATCACCCGCGTAACTGGCCATAATTGCGGCCATGGTCCGCGCCCCAAAATCCTTAAAAGCCAGGGTGGGTCCGTGGAACAGTTCAAGTACGTGCAAACCTTCATCCAGGGTAACCAGGGGTGCATCGAAGGTGAACACATCACCAACAATATTATCGATTTCAGCGGATGTGAATTCTCCTTCAAGCAATACGCTGAATACTTCGGATGCAATTTCCTGAAGGGATTTTCCGCTTATGCTGTTGAAGAATTCATAATCCATTACAGGGAGATTGCGGGGCATGAACAATCCGCCATCATCTGCAAGACCGCTAAGCACGGCTTTTCGGAATCCTACGGGGGAAGACTTGTGGTTGGTGCTGTATAGATACATGTGTTCTTTTATTCTACAATTCAACTTCATCTTTTACCACGGCACCCTGGCCGTTAATGGCAGAGATATAAAGATCACTTTGCAGCTTAACCTTGTTCAGGGCATCCTGCATTGCACCGCCGACTTGCGTAGCGGTCTCACGGGATGTACACAGGGCAAATACCGAGGGTCCGGAACCGGAGATACTGCATCCTAAGGCCCCGGCTGACATGGCCGCTTTCTTAACTTCATCGAATCCGGGTATCAGCAGTGAACGCACAGGTTCGAAGATGATATCATTTAAAGAACGGCTTATCAGCTCATAGTCTGATTTCATGAGACCGGCAATTAATCCGGCAAGGTTGCTCCACTGCACAATGGCGCTTTGAAGCTTGATCTCGCGGCGCATGATCTTGCGAACATCTTCGGTGCGCAGCTCGATATGAGGATGCAGCACCGTGGCGTACAGCTGATCGGGGAACGGGATGGGAACCACATCAAGCGGGCTGTAAGAGCGGATCAGAATAAAGCCGCCCAGCAATGCCGGGGCTACATTATCGGCGTGTGCTGAGCCGCAGGCTTTTTCCTCGCCAAGGATGGCAAAAGGAAGCAGCTCTTTTAAACTCAAAGGCTTGCCGAGCAGTTCGTTTGCTCCCACAACAGCCGCAACCGAACTTGCCGCACTTGAACCCAATCCGCTACCCAGCGGCATTTGCTTATGGATTTCAATATTGATACCCTGATCGATTTTCAGGGTATCCAGCATGGCCGTAACGGATACCCCCGCCGTATTGGACGCTACATCAAGCGGAAGCCTTCCATCATCCCCTGTTATTTTGGTGATATTGATGCCGGGGCTGTCATTAAGGGAAACGATCACTTCATCTCCGGGCTCATGCAATGCGAAACCAAGGGAATCGAATCCACAAGCGACATTGGCCACGGTAGCGGGTGCGAAAACTGTTGTCTTCAATTAGGTTACTGGGTTTGGTTTTTTGTTTCTGGTTTCTGGTTTTTAGTTGGAGGTTTTATCCTGGCCAATGCAATATTTTTTTATTGTACAGCGGACTTATAAAGTCCTTTGCACCTTTAGTATGCGATTCTGATGATATCTGCTAAAACGCCGCTGGAGGTCACATAGGGGCCGGCGCCGGGGCCGATAACAACGAATGGTCTTTCGTTGTAGTTTCGGCTGTTGACCATCACCAGGTTATCGGTGCTTTGCAGGGAATGGCACGGGTGATCCGGACCCACTTCCATTAAAGCAGTTTGAGCTTTTCCGTTTTCCAAATGGGCCACGTAGCGTAGCGCACTTCCTTTTTCTGCGGCACTTTTTCGCCTTTCTTCAAACCAGGAATCGTGGTCGGGAAGCATTTTAAAAAACTCCTCTACAGTTTCTGCTTCATAATATTTGGGCGGCAGTAAGTTTTCAATTTCAATATCCTTGAGTTCCAGTGGGAATCCTGCTTCTCTTGCTAAGATAAGCAGTTTTCTGGCAACATCCATACCATTTAGATCCTCTCGGGGATCGGGCTCTGTATATCCTTTTTTTTGCGCTTCCATAACCATCTGGCTGAAGGGTATTTTTCCGTCAAAAGAATTAAACAAATAGCTCAATGTTCCGGATAATACCCCTTCTATTTTGTAGATATTGTCTCCACTGCTCACAAAATCCTGGATAGTGCGAATAACAGGTAAACCGGCCCCCACATTGGTTTCATAATGAAATTTGACATTATTTTTTATAGCCGTTTGTTTAAGGCCAAGAAACTTATCGTATGCTCCGGAATTAGCTTTTTTATTCGGGGTGGCTACTGAAATGCTGTTCTTAAGCAGGTTTTCATAAGTTTCCGCCACTGTTTCATTCGCCGTACAATCAATGAATATACTGTTGGACAGATTCATTTCTTTGATGGTCTTGGTAAATTTATCTATATCGGAAGCTTCTACAGATTTTTCAAACTGTTCCTTCCAGTTGGACAGGTCGAAACCATTCATGTCGAAGTGCATCTTTTTACTGTCTGCCAGCCCTATGATTCTTAAATCGAGCATCAGTTCATCATTCAAGTAAGAATGCTGCTTTTTGATCTGACCCAACAAAGAGCTGCCAATCAATCCAATACCGGCAAGGAATAAGTTCAGGGTTTTGCGTCCCGACAGGAAAAAGGCATCGTGAATCGACATCAGTGCTTTTTTCTCGTCTTTGGATGAGAGTACTACGGAAATATTTAATTCCGAGGAACCTTGCGCTATGGCGGAAATATTGACTCCGTTTTTACCCAGTGCCTGGAAGACTTTGCCGGAAATACCGGGCGTCTGACGCATATTTTCACCCACTATTGCCAGGATACATAAATTGTTTTCTACAAAAACGGGCTTGATGCGCTGGTTTTGAATTTCATACCTTAGCTCATCATCAATCAGCTGCTTTGCCTTTTGAGCATATTTCGGAAGTACGGCAATACTCATCGAGTATTCCGAGGATGCCTGTGTTATAAGAATCACATTAATTTTGCCATGAGCCAAAGCACCAAATATGCGTTGGGCTACGCCTTCCAGGCCCACCAGGCCGCTGCCTTGGATTCCCAGAAGTGAGACATTATCAATCGACGATAATCCTTTAATAGCATACTTCTTGTCACCACCTGACTTGCTTATTTTTGTGCCTTTGAAATCCGGATTAAAGGTATTCCTGATATGTATAGGAATACCTTTACTCATAGCCGGTTGAATAGTAGGCGGGTGAATTACCTTTGCACCGAAATGAGACATTTCCATAGCTTCTTCGTAGGTAACTTCAGCCATTGAAAAAGCTTTTTTCACCATCCGGGGATCAGCAGACATCACCCCGTCTACGTCGGTCCATATCTCTATTTCATCTACGTCGAGTGCCGATCCTAATAATGCAACCGTATAATCGGAGCCGCCACGGCCCAATGTGCTGGTTTCATTATTAACCGTTGAGGCAATAAAACCTGTAGTAAGCTGGACCGCAGTATGCTTTTTAAAGTGGTCTTGAATATTCTTTATAGTGGCATCGTTTAATACCTCGGCCGCACCAAAACTATCATTGGTCTTTATCAGCCAACGGCAATCTAAATACTCGCTGTTTACATTATATTCATTCAATGCATGGCTGATAATTAGCGCCGAGAGGCGTTCACCAAAGCTTTGTATAAAATCCAGTGTACGGGTCGTTAGCTCTTTAACCAGATGAATACCCTGGAGCACATCCTCTAAATCATTAAGCATCAGTTTTACGGAGGCAATTACGGAGCTTTGACCACCTACAGGAATCAACTCCCGTATTACATTCAGGTGGCGCTTTTCAATTTCCTGAAGCAGCAAGACATAATCATCATCTCCTTTTTCTGCATTCAGCGCCATCGTGATCAGTTGATCTGTTATATGCTGAAATGCTGAGACGACAACCGCACGACAATTATGATTTTTTGAGGTGTCCTCAATTATTTTTATTACGTTTTTTATTCGCTCCGGTGAGGCTATCGAAGAGCCGCCGAATTTCATGACCAGAGATTTCAACTAAAAGATATTTACAGATTTATAATTATATGGTATCAATCTATCGATCCGCACTTTTGTGGATGCGGTGCAGATTGATTCAAATGGTGTTAACTATTTTTTATTAGAGCATGTAAAGATACGCTTTCCAATCCTCTTCAACCCTGCCATAAAAATCACGTAGGAAAATAATATGATTGGGGCGATATGGCTTTCGCTTGAGTTTCATTGTTGCTTCGCGGGGTGTACGGTTGCCTTTTTTGTGGTTACATGTTGTACATGCACTTGCTAGATTTTCCCACGTGTCTTTGCCTCCACGGCTTTTCGGGATCACATGATCAATAGTTAGATTATCTTTTTTACCACAATACTGGCAGTGATAGTTATCTCGCTTCAAAATGTTTTTACGGGACAATACAATATTTTTAAAGGGTATCCTTGCATAACGCCTGAGCCTGATCACAGTAGGATAATCGAACTCACTGGATACCGTTCGAATCTTTCTTTTAGGATGATCGTGCAACATCTCAGCTTTGTCCATAAATAAAAGCAACAGGGATTTCTTAACGTTGCAAACGCTTAGGGGCTGATAGTCCTGATTCAGGATAAGTACATTACCATTAAGTATCATCTAATTTCAGATGGATGATTACGATACAGTTATAGCTAATTAAAAGGCATTACAAAAACATACCCAATTTAGCATTTAAGTACATTAAATCAAGGACAATCTTAATTTATTTAAGCCCATAAAATAGCAATCCATTCGAATCTTTACTTAATAATCATATTCTTCATCGAAAGTACGCCGGTAATTACCGTTTCACCACTGAGCAGCAAGATTTGTGTTTCGGCTTCTTGTTTATTTACCACTGTAATGACGGCATTGGGTTGTGCTGTGCTTTTCTCGGCATTGATATTCATGTGCATGGGATGTTAAACCTTTAATTCGAAAATTTGGCATATGAATGTATGGAAAAAGGGGGGGTATTAATGGAGCCGGGTATCTTATTGTTGTTATTCTTCAGCATGTTTAACAGAAATGGCTTCGGTTATAATCCTTACCAGATCTTCTTTAGAAAATGGTTTTGCAATATAATCATCAAATCCCTGCTGAAGATATTTATCGCGATCGCCACGCATAGCATAGGCGGTAATGGCGATAATAGGGATGTTATCATAAGTATGCATCGAACGTAGCTCACTTTTTACTTCACATCCATCCATGCCACGTCCCAAATTGATATCCATTAATATGGCAGCGTAGTTCTGTTTCTTAACTTTTCCCAGAGCAGTTATCCCATCTATGGCTGTATCAACCGTAAAATGATCTTTTAGGGTAAGAAGGATTACATTCAGGTTTTCGTCATTGTTTTCTACTAAAAGAAGTTTGGGTTTTTCTGACTCTGCTTTCTTTACATCCATCGAATTGTCAATTATCTCTTCTCTGTCCACTGTTTTCGGATTGAATACCCGGGGGATCAGAATTTCTATTGTGGTTCCTACCCCTTTAATGCTGTTAATGCTTATGGTTCCCTTCAACAGCTCTACGATTTTTTTGGTAATGGTGAGTCCAAGGCCGGTGCCTTCATAGTGCCTGCTCAGCCCCTCGCTTTCCTGCTTAAATTCATCAAAAACCTGGGAGAGGAAATCCTCATCAATCCCAACCCCGCTGTCTCGTATTTGTAAACTTATGACATCATTTTCAATACTATTAAGGGTATCTACAATAACCTCTACCTGGCCAGTTTCTGTAAACTTTATGGCATTGCCAATAGTGTTGTTCAAAATCTGGGCAAATATATTTGCGTCGAGTTCCGCAAATATATTCTTTTTTTTGATACTGGCTATTAATCTTAAATTTTTCTTGATGGCCAGGGCGCTTAGCAAACTAACGGCTGATTCCACCTGATCCCCCACATTATAATGGCTCATCCGCAGTTTCGTTTTGTTGGATTCTATTTTGGCCAGATCCAGCAGATCGTTTATCGTGGCGAGCAAACGTTCGCCGCTTTTGTTGATCTTTGAGGTGAAATAACTAAGATCCGGGTCGTCAAGTTGCTCTTCAAGCAATGTATTAAAACCGAGAATACTATTTAACGGAGTTCTGATCTCATGGCTCATATTAGCCATAAAGTTGGTTTTGAGGCGATTCAGGTTTTCCGCAGTTGCTTTTTGAACGACGAGCTTATCTTCAAAATGTTTGCGCTCCAATTCGGCTGATGCTCTTATAGCGAAAATTTTCACCATATTCTTATACAGCGACAAATCATCATTTAAAGGTTGTTTATGAAGGACAGCCAAATGGCCTATTGTTTTTTTTTGGCTGTTTTTCAAAGGCGTGCCGATGAAGCTTTGGGCATCCAATGTCTCTAAATCGGTATCATCGGGAAACATGGGCTGCAATCCTGAGGTTATGCACACGAATTGATTATCAACAACCACTTTTTTACAGGGGGTGCCATTTAGATCGTAACTTTCCCCTGTTTCAAATATTTCACCCATGCCCCGCTGAGCAATCACTCTTACTTTGTTATCGTTTCGACCGCTTTTTTCACTAACAAAGGCACAATCTATTTCCAGGGATTTACATAAATATTTAACCAGGGAATCAAAAAATGCCTCACCCGTTTCAGCAGATACACCCTCTGCTATATTCTTAAGACTATCTTCGGACTTCTTTCGGAATGTGATATCTCTTAATACTCCTTCGTAATAAGCAATTCCGCTCTCTTCATTTAAAACTTTGCGCCCATGCTCTTCCACCCAGATCAGGCTGCCGTCTTTTTTCTTTAACCTAAGCAAATAGGTGGCCGTATTACTGTTGTCAAAACTTTTTAACATTTGGTCGCGGTCGGCCTGGTTGTAATATAATTGACTGTTTATATCGAGGGCAAGCAGTTCTTCTTTTTGAGAATATCCCAGCATTTTCACCAGTGCCGGATTAACCATCAATAATGTACCGTCGGGAGTAGAACGGTAGATGGCATCCGGCATTTGTTCAATAAGCTGTTGATGGCGGGCTTTACTGGTTTCCAGAGCTTTCCGGGTCTCAAAAATATTGGTAACATCCCTGGAATTTACGAGGATGCCCTGAATTCCGGGATTATCGGGCAGGTAATTACCTTTAGCGTGAAATATTTTCCACTCGCCTGTTTTGGCCTTGATACGGAATTCAAAGATCTTCTTAAGATATTTGGGGTTTGGCAAAGATTGCAACACTGATCGAATATAGGCGCGGTCTTCCGGATGAATCAGGCTTATTACGTTTTTGTTTGTCAACTCTTCGGGGCTGTACCCAAGTGCATATTTTACAGTCGGGCTTTGAAAGGTTATCTGGCCGTCAATTTTTAATACCGTAATTAAATCAATGCTATTCTGAATAAAATCCTGAAACTTCTTTTCACTCTTTTCAAGGTGGTATTCCATACGCTTTCGCTCACCAATAAACTCGGCACTTAAGCATATGGAATTAATTGTATTATCATCATCAATAATTGGATCAAATGAAAAATTAAACCATTGCTTTTCACCCTGCTTATCAATTAGATAATCTTCTGATTTTACTTTTTTTCCCGATATTGCGTCATGGAAAAGTTCATCAAATATATGTTTGTCTTTTGCTTGAAGAAAATCATTTATAGGTATTCCTTCCCGTAATGGCTCGGTGAAAAGTATTTTGAACCAATCACCGGCTTTATCATTAAATGTAACAACTGATTGGGTAGCATTGATTATAATAACGCTTTCAAAACCACTGTTCAGGATTGATTTAAGATTTAATCCCTTTTCCGACAACTTTTCCTTTTCGATGGCCTTTTTTGTTTTGTGATTTCGAGGGGGCATTTAAGATTTAAAGAACATAAATTTCCCGGCCGAGAACAGATGATTTAATTCGATTTAGCAGATGTATACGACATAGCCTACCACATTCCAATATATGCTAAAGACAGTTAATTAGAAAGTTTTAATAGAAGATGGGGAGATGGTAAAAAAGTGATTGGCTCTTTTATTTTCCGCATCGGTTGGGGATACCAATGATGTTCGTTCAACAGTTTATTACAGATTAAAGATGAGGGTAACCTGATTGCCTTTTTTTGAATATTTCACATCATCACAAACCTGGTTTATCAGAAAAACTCCGCGCCCGCTGGTATTCAGCAGGTTTTCTTCGGCCGTGGGATTGGGTAATTCGGTCGGGGTGAATCCTTCCCCTTCATCTTCTACTGTAATATGAAGTTTGTTGTCTTGCAGGCTGGTTTGAATTTCCACTTTCTTTTCTACGTTTTCCTTATTCCCATGTAAAATGGCATTGGTAACAGCTTCACTTAATGCCAGACTAACGGAGGCAGCTTTTTCTTCTTGCAGATCTGCCCATTGATTTAACTTTTCAGAAAAAGATTGGACATCTTCTAGTTTTTCCAGGTCAGAGGGGATAATTAAGAACGGGGATTGATGCATAATTATATCTAGAAAGTTAAGAAGTTTTGCCTTCAGCATCCTTTGGTCATATTTTAATCTGGTCTGGCAATTTAAGCATAAATACCCCGCAATCGAAGTGTTTCTGCCACTTTCTCAATGGCATAGACGTAAGCTCCCTGTCGTAAGGTAATATTATACTTTTCTTTAACCATATAAATATTTTGAAACGCATCCCGCATCATTCTGTTTAACCGCCGGTTCACGCGTTCTTCGGTCCAAAAATAACCCTGCCTGTCCTGCACCCATTCGAAATAGGATACCGTTACGCCACCTGCATTTGCAAGGATATCGGGAATAATAAGAATACCTTTTTCTTCCAAAATTTCATCTGCATTTGCAGTCACCGGACCATTTGCTCCTTCCGCAATTATTTTCGCATTAATTCTGCCTGCGTTACTGCGATCAATTTGATCCTCTTTGGCAGCGGGTATTAATACATCGCAATCCAGCTCAAGCAGTTCCTGATTTAACATTAAGTCTCCCCCGTCGAATCCTTCAAGTGAACCTTTATTGAGTTGAGAAAATGCATAAGCTTTGGGGATATCTATGCCTTCGGCGTTGTAATAAGCTCCGGATACATCACTAATTGCCACTATTTTAGCGCCTTGTTCATACATTAGTTTTGCAGATATATAGCCAACATTGCCAAATCCCTGTACAGCTATGGAACTTTTGCCGGGCATGATTCCCATTTTATTAAGAGCTGCAATTACTACGGTAATCACACCCCGGCCGGTTGCTTCTTTTCGCCCATAAGATCCACCAAGCAACAACGGCTTGCCCGTAACTACCGCGTTTTCAGTTTTCCGGGTATGCATGCTGTAGGTATCCATAATCCAACTCATTATCTGCTCATTAGTATTCATATCGGGAGCAGGGATATCTTTTTCCGGACCAAAAATATCCAGCATATTTGCCGTATAGCGACGGGTGATGTGCTCAAGTTCCCGGTTGGAAAGTTTGCGCGGATCACATTTAACCGCACCTTTGGCACCACCGAAAGGCACGTTAACTACTGCACATTTCCAGGTCATCCAGGATGCCAATGCTTTAACTTCATCAATAGTCACATCGGGTGAAAATCGTATACCGCCTTTCGAAGGACCTAGCACATTATCGTGAATGACCCGGTACCCTTCAAATACTTCTATTTCTCCACTATCCATTACAATAGGGATAGAGACCGTTATTTGCTGAACGGGGCTCGACAGATACTGAAACATGCCCTCATCCAGATTTAACAAGTCGGCAGCAAACCGGAATCGCTCCATCATCGATTCAAAGGGCGTTTCCTTATTCAGTATTGGTCCGGGTTCTTTATAATGTGGTGTACTGAAAACATCTTTCTTGTATGGCATAAAAATCCGTGTGTAAGTGACCAAAGTATTGAATCTGAAGATATTATTTTAAATATACATAAATCCTTAACATGTCGTGGTCGTAAATGGATATCTAACTTTAAATAATCGCTCTATATAGTCATTACTGAAACAGAAGGTATTGCTCCTCTTGGCTAGGCACCTACTGGCATTAGTTTGAATATTTTAATGTATTGATATTTTTATTTTATTTAAGCAAATTAATACTTACAAACATAAATAGGAGAGACTCTATGAAGAAAGTAGTTGGGATAATTATGATTATCCTTGGAATTGCCCTTTTCTTTATTGAAGATTTTACTTTTTCTCAGGAAGAGACTGTATTGGATGCCGGGGATATTGAAATCACAAGAGAAGAGGAGCACAGAGTTCCTGTTCAGCCTATTATTGGTGTTATATTTATACTTGGAGGAGCGGCTTTACTTATCTACGGTTTTCAAACAGAATAGTGGTTGTAAGTTTGCAAGAAAAAAAGGTGAACAGGAAAATAAATATCCCCATCCACCTTGTTTTTTTACTCACAGACATATTAGACTACTTTATGCTGCTCCCGTTCTTCGCTCCGGAGACGGAGCTCTTTCTGTCATTAAAGAAGCCAGAAATTCCGCAGCTCCAAATACAAGATGAGGAATCCAAACTACGCCAGCAAATCCGAACAGCCATGGAGAAATTGCTAATACAATACCGCCAATAGCATCGAGTGTAAGATGCGTATCCATTGTTATCTGCCGGGATACTCCCATCTCGTAGTTAGTGAACATGCTGTATAAAATTACAGCGGCACCTATAATGACGGGTACCCAAGTTTCAGCTCCTCCTGCGGCAAACCCGAGTATCCACGGCGCGAGTATCAAGATTACACCTAAGATGTAATCAAGCATACCGTGTGTGCGTGTTGATATCATTCTCATGGCCTTTTCCTATTTTATATTTGTTGACTAAGGATTTTTTCCTTTTTTCCCCCTAGGTTCATCCGGGTTCGGATCTCCGGGCATGCGGGGTTCATTTTTACCGGGTGTTGTTCGGCCTGATTCCTGCCCCCGACGCTCAGATGTTGTGCGATAGGCCGGGTCATTGGGGTCACGTTCAAAGGTGGAAGGCCTATCCGTATCATGTTCACGGCTCCTGTCGATATCACGCCTTCTATCTATAACCTCACGATCCCTAACCTCACGATCCCTGCTGCGTTCGTATTCCCGGTTTCTCTCCTTGATCTCTTCCTCCGACGGTGCCGCAACACTTCCACCTACGCCCGCAACAACTGCCCCTAATACTAAGGCAATAAAAGACCAAAAAGCCGCTGTTGCCAGAACATCGGCCACTTCTTCACCAATTTGACCGGCTTGTTGCTGTATTTGATCCGGGTCCAAACCAGCTATCCCATTCCCACCGCCGTTACCAGTAGCATCCTCATAAGTACTCACCCAGTTATCCACGGTTTGTTCGGCTTCCTGCTGGTCCATTTGAGTATTCTCTTCCAACATACTTACGACCTGTTGCCTTTGTTGAGAGCTGATATCGCCTTCCTGCAACAGTTCTCTGACCGCTTGTTCCATTTCCTGAGCTTGCGCCTGGCTCCCCTGCTGCTGTTGACCCTGTTGCACCAATGGTCCGCCATCTTGCTGTTGCTGTTGGGCCTGGGCCTGATTCTGGTTGTCTCCCTGAACCAATTGCCTCATTTCGGCCATAATGTCTTCCATGGCCTGCTGCTCGTTTTGTTGCTGCTGTTGTTGACTTTGTTGCTGCTGGCCCTGCTGCTGTTGTGATTGAGCGTCACCGCCAATCATTTCAGCAACCTGCGGGCCGGCCGCCTCCCCAGCTACAGCTATCGATTGGCCTACAACCCCAAAGGCTCCGGACATAATTTGCCCTACTGTAGTGGTAATCATTAAAAAACCCACAAAAGTAGCGACACACCAAACAATGATGCCATGCATCATTCCTTCGAATGAATTTGAGATAGCTGCCATTCGTGCGGCAACCCAAGCTCCAGTGAATAGGGATATTAAAGCAGTTACTACCCACCATAAGGCCGCGCCTATCCCCAGACCTTCTGCACCGGCAGTCGGATCCACAGCATATGCTCCTATAGCTAATCCAAGCATGCTCAGCACTATCTGCACAATAATAGCCACCAGGGCACCGGCAAATATTGCTCCCCAGGAAACCTTACTATTGAAGATGGACCGCCTTTCTTCAGGCTCCCCTTCCCTGCTTCTTGCTCTATAATCTCCTTCTGCCATAACCTACTCCTATTGTTTGTTTTATAAATAAATCAAACTTTAAAAACTCCAGCTATGGAGTTTTTAAAGTTTCGGTACATAATTTGCTATTCAGCAGCTTCTGCAATTTCTCTCAGCTCTTTAATTCGATCACGTGCTGCTTTTATCTCACTATGCTGCTTATCGACAACCGTTTTAACCGGTGCCGGTAAAGCTTCATTTAGTGCATTCTCATATTCCTGCACTGCCGCGTTTTCTCCCCGTTCACACTCCTTAAGGATTGCCTGACGGTCACTGCTGGTCAGGGCCTGCTTGAGGTTTATCCAGGCCCGGTGCAAACTACCCGTATAGCTGCTTTTATCTTCCGGCTGTGCCTCGCCTATGTTAACAAGGGCATCCTGGAGCTCACCTGCAAACTCTGCCCGCTGCTGGGACAATGAATTAAACAGGGTCTTCAAACTACTATCTTCAACATCCTCAGAGGCTGTTCGAAACCCTTCCTGACCGTCTTTGTTAGTTTCGATCAGCCTGTTCAATGTTGCTTTAACTACAGATTCATCCATAATTCTATTTTTTTAAAAGGTTTCTACTTTCACCTTGAGCTACTTCATAGCCCGCTCGTTAGCGCTTTGCACGGCAACCTGTGACAACTTCTCATCAGCCTGCTTTTCCTCTTGCAGGGTTTCTTTCAGGATATCCGCGATTTCTTTGTTCTGCATTTCTTCTGCCCATGTTACCAGCGTTCCGTACGATGCTATTTCGTAATGCTCAATTTTTTGCTGGCCAGCTATCAATGCGGCATCCATAACCTCAGAACTTATATCCTGACGCATAATCTCATTCGCCTCCTCTAATAGGCCCTCCATGGCCTGACAACGTTCGGCTGTAGGTGACTCGCTCAACTGATCAAAGACTCTTTCAACTCTTTTTACCTGATCTTTTGTTTGTTCCAAGTGCATTTCAATTGTTGATCTTAACTCCGACGAAGAGATTTTCTCATTTATCTTGGGTAAAGCATCTACAAGTTGTTGCTCAGCATGATAAATATCCTTAAGTTCATGCATAAACAAATCCTTAATTGATTCCATCTTAGCCATAATTAAATCCTCGTTATTTGTTAATTTTATTTTAATTTATTCATCCACTATACATAGTTGAGAAACGGATCTAATCTTAACTTCTTGTATATATACCGAGCAGTTTTCTTCTTATAATTAAATCTAATCCTCACCCGAAATCATTCGTTCAACCTCCTCTTTAGATTTACCGGTTTTCTTCTGCAACCGGCCGACAAGCTCCTCAGTTTTTCCTTCTGTATATTCAAGATCATCGTCGGTTATATTCGAATACTGCTGTCTTAATTTACCTTTAATTTCATTCCAATTGCCTTTCATCTTTAAATCAGCCATAACTTATCTCAATTTGTTTTGATTAAAATACCTTATGGTATTTTTCCATATTTCCAACAATTACAAAGTAACAAAAACCAGTTTATAAACACCACTATCTAAGTGTTTTTTAATTACTTATTAAAAGTTTAATTTTCCATTTTCATATAATACTTCTTCATAAGGTCTTGAAAGAAAACAGATATTGAACTTGTCAGTTACAGGTTCTGTTTCTCCTTTTTTATGACTAAAATTTTAATACGCAAGGAGATATTTTATGGATAAACCTCCCCAGCATCAGGAAAGGAAACCAGGCATAGAAGGCGCCATGAAACCTCAGCCCCAGTCAGAGATGAAATCTTACAGGGGCAGTAACAAACTTCTCGACAAAGTAGCCTTAATAACCGGAGGTGACAGTGGCATAGGCCGTGCTGTTGCCATAGCATTTGCCAAAGAGGGCGCCGATGTGGTTATCTCCTATCTCGACGAACATGAAGACGCTGATGGGACCCAAAGATTGGTAACAGAGGCTAAAAGAAGGTGCTATCTTTACCCTGGCGATATTGGCCGGGAATCCAATTGTCGTGAATTAGTAGAGAAGACGGTGAAGGAATTTGGTACCATTGATATTTTAATAAATAATGCGGCTGAGCATTACTTTAAAACGTCTTTAGAAGAAATTACAGATCAACAACTTGAGGAAACATTTCGCACCAACGTACTTTCTCAATTCTACCTTACGAAAGCTGCAATACCTTATATGAAGGAAGGTGGGAGCATAATCAATACTACCTCCGTTACCGCCTATGAAGGAAACCCCGTGTTACTGGATTATTCAGCAACAAAAGGGGCTGTTTTATCCTTTACCCGCGCCTTATCACAATCTTTGGTTAAAAAAAATATCAGGGTCAATGCAGTGGCACCCGGCCCCATATGGACCCCTTTGATCCCTGCAACATTCCCACCGGAGGCTGTAGAGAAATTTGGAAAGAATACACCCATGGGGCGTGCGGGTCAACCAGATGAAGTTGCCCCATGTTATGTATTTCTGGCCTCGGATGATTCATCCTTCATTTCCGGGCAGGTTTTGCATCCTAATGGTGGCAAAATAGTTGCGGGATAATGAATAAGAGGATTCCTATTGAAAGATCTTAACGTCACGTTATTGGTTATAGGTGGCATTGTACTGATTCTGGGTGCGGTTTCCAGCTATATTAAAAACCGCACCTGGTTATCACCGCCGCTTATTGCTTTACTTGTAGGAGTTCTTATAGGGCCTGCAGGAGTAAATTTACTAAATCCTGCTGATTGGGGTAACAACTTAAGGCTTTTAGAAGAAGCTGCCCGAATTACACTGGCTATTTCATTAATGGCTGTAGCATTAAGAGTACCTGAAAACTTTGTGTCCCAAAACTACAAGCCTTTGGCAATTTTGATTGGGCTGATCATGCCATTAATGTGGTTGACAAGCGGTTTGTTTATATACGTTACCCTCGGCACCCCTGTGTTAACAGCTCTAACCGTAGGGGCCATAGTTACTCCAACTGATCCTGTGGTAGCCTCTTCCATTGTTACCAGTGCTTCAGCAAAAATGAAAATAGATACCGATCTTCGTTCCACAATATCAGCTGAATCTGGGTTAAACGACGGTTTAGTATTACCGCTTGTGATGTTACCCGTCCTGTTAGTTACTTTACCGGCAGGTCAGGCTATGGGTGACTGGGTAATCCATAGCTGGATCTGGCAAACAGCGGGAGGTTTATTATTCGGGTTATTTGCAGGTTATCTAGCAGCTAAACTTCTGGACTGGTCTGAACAAATGGAATTCATAGAGACAACATCGTTCTTATCATATTCTATTTCTTTATCACTGGTTACAGTCGGTGGCGCAAAATTGCTTGGTTTAAATGATATCTTCTCCGTATTTATATGCGGGCTTACCTTCGGATATTTTGTAGGCGGAAAAGATCGATACGAAGAAGAAGGCGTTCAGGAAGCAGTAAGTCAGTTTTTTACCCTACCAATCTTTGCCTTACTTGGTTTATCCTTGCCATGGCATGAATGGCTGAATATTGGTTCTCCTGCTTTGTTTCTGCTTTTATTAATATTTCTCTTTCGCAGGTTGCCATTTTTTTTACTCCTCAAGCCATTTCTGCGAACCTTAAAAGGCCGGCGTGATGTTATTTTTGCAGGATGGTTTGGACCAATTGGTATTTCCACATTATACTACGCCACCTTTTCTGTAAGGCAAACCGGCAATGAGAATATATGGTTTATCTGCAGCTTGATCATGTTCGCTTCCATATTTATTCACGGCTTTTCAGCCCATCCGGGCATCTTGCTTTATGATAAACATCAATAAATACCTTAAAACTGTTAATACTGAGTAAGTGGCACCTAATCTAGATACAGTCATTTCTTCCCATCGGGAAATTGGCAACACAAATAAAGTTGAGAGTACTACCAAACGGTATTACGGGGTAATTAATGCAGCCGCTTCTATTTTCACCCTGTTCCTATTAGCATATTTTACCATTCAATTAATATTAAATGCCGGTTTATTAGAAAAACAAATCCAAAACCAGGTTATGAAAGCCACCGGTGACCTATACTTTATTGAAATAGAGAATATTGATTTTTCCCTGACAAACAGATCTTTCCAGGCTAGTGGAATCTCACTGCGTCCGAATCAGCCGGTTCTGAATGCGCTGCCGCAAGACAGCCTGCCTTCGTACCGGTATGAATTGGATATGTCCGGTTTCAGTCTCGACGGGATAAATTTGGTATCCTATTTAAGAGATAATAAAATTGAAATGAGTTCACTGCAGCTCAGAAATCCCGTGATTTCACTAATTATTAATCAGGAATTGCCAGGCGGAAATAACCAGGAAGAACAGCAGGGATTAGAGCCTCTGCATGCCAGGCTTGCCCGTCAGCTTCCTGTTATTGATGTCGGCGACCTAAGTATCGATAATGCCACATTGGCTGTAGAATACAGAAATAATGAGGAGCGTCGCAAACAAATTATAGAAGGCTTAAACCTGGTTTTCGAAAATATTAAAGTCGATTCATTGGCCGCACAAAATGAAAATCGGGTTTTGTTCAGCGATAACGTCACCCTTATGTTAGACGGTTTTCAGGGAGAGTCTAACGATGGAATCTATCAATTTGATATTGGCCCCGTAACCGCATCCACCAGAGACTCTGTTTTCCAAATTGAGGATATTAGTGTGCTGCCAACAGTCTCTGACGTTGAATTCGTAGAGATGAAAGAAGTACTGGCAAGCCGGTATTTCTTTCTTTGCGACAGCATAAAAGCTGAAGAGATTGACTATCGGAATTTGCTGGATCACCAGGATGTAATTATTGGATCGATAGAAGTAAACAATTATCTGCTGGATATGTTTACCGATCTTTCACTGCCCAAATACTCCCTTTCACAACTGCCCCACGAAACCGTCAGGGATTTAGATATGGTTCTGAATATTCAGGAGGTTTCCCTGAATATGGGTCAGATCAATTACGCGGAGCAGGCTGATGGCGGACTCCGGCCTGGTTTTATTTTCCTGGACAGCACTTACGTGCATGTTCAGAATATGACCAATGTGCCTGAATTAATGAATGCAGATAATCCCGCCATAATATCGGTACAAACATTTGTAAATGGAGAAGGGGCTCTTGAAGCTTTGATTGAGATGCCATTGCTTGACCCAGATTACCCGATCTACTTTTCAGGGGAAATAGGTCCTGTCAATGCCGAGTCCCTCAACTCAATATTAGTGGATCTGCAAGGACTAAATATTCAAAGTGGTGATGTTAACAGCGTAATATTCGATATCCAATCAACTGGCAGCCAGGCTACCGGTACCGTTCGTGCTGATTACGAGAATTTAGAAATTGAAGTTCTTGAACCGAGAGGATACGAGCGTGATTTCGCACATGAACTTCAATCCTTCATTGCTAATAATCTGTTTCTGCGCTCCAGCGGAGAAACCGCCCGGGAAGGTGATGTTGAAAATGAATTTGACCCAGCTCAAGATACTTTTGTTAATTATCTCATTTTTTCACTTGTCGACGGACTCATATCAAGCTTAGTCATTCTTGTTTGATGCATCATGTCGCTTTCGAGCTGTATGCCATGTGCTTTAAACCTTTAAATATTAAGTTGTCATCCCTTGTTATGCCGGATGGCAATATAGGCTTAAGCAGCCCTGCATCACCCCCTGTAAGCCAAACCTCCGCATGTTCATCATATTCTAGAAAGCGTTTCATATGAGCTTCTACAGCTGAAGTAAATGAGCCGAAAATCCCCCATTGCAAGGCTGTATTCGTAGATTTTGGAGGCCACTCATTCGGAATGATCCGATCAACAGGCGGCAATGCCTTGGCAGAATTAGCGAATTCACCCTCGATAGTCCTTAGACCGGGCATAATGACACCTCCCTGAAATATACTTTGTTTATCAATATAATCAATAGTACATGCCGTTCCAGCATCAATAACTATACAGGAATTGTGGGTCTGGCTCCATGCTCCTGTTGCTGCGAGAAATCGATCTACCCCAATGGTGGCATGATTTTCATAGGATATCCTCTCATCAGGAATTTTCCCATTGGTAAAAAAATATAGCTTCTCAGCCGGACAAGCAGCAACAACATCATCAGCAACAGCTTTTAACACACTCGATACGTGAATCTCGCTATAATAAGGATGGTTTCGCTCTATTAGTTTTACCAGATCAGCGCTTCGTGATCGATCAATAATATTAACAATTTCCCATTCAGGTTCTTTATAAACTGCTATCTTGATACGGGAGTTGCCGATATCTATATAAAGTGGCTTCAATGGAATGTAGTTTATGATTAGTTTGTTTTGGCTTCAGATTAAAACATTTACACTTATTAGGCTGACCACAAGTTATGATTTTAAAAGATAAGATAGCAGTAGTGACCGGAGCAAACAGTGGAATGGGTGCCGAATTCAGCAAAAAACTGGTAGAAAAAGGCGCAACCGTTTATGGACTAGCCCGCCGAAAGGAAAAGCTTGATCAGACGAGAAACCAACTAGGTGAACGTTTCTTACCCGTATCCGTAGACTTATCGAAGCAGGATGAAGTAGACCAGTTCGTGAAATCTACGTTCTCAGTAGATCATAAACCTGATATTCTGATAAACAATGCCGGCTTTGGTGCCTTTGCCCCTGTTGATGGTTTTCCTGTAGAAAAATGGGACGAAATGGTCGGCGTGAATTTATCCGGAATGTTCTATATCACGCGGTTAATCGTGCCACTGATGAGGGCTAATGACAATGTAAATCATATAGTAAATATCGCCTCCGTAGCCGGATTAGTCAGTAATCCAAACTTCTCAGCATATAACGCTACCAAATTCGGAGTGAGGGGTTTCAGCAATGCGTTGATGAAAGAACTGCGCACTTTCGGCATCAAAGTAACCTGCTTTTATCCCGGATCCGTTTCCACAGAGTTCTTTGAAAAATTGGGTAGGGATGTTCATTCCAATATGTTAATGGGAGAAGACGTTGCCAATGTGATGATTAATTTATTGGAAACGCCCGATAACTTTCTGATCGATGAAATTGTAATGCGTCCGTTAAATCCTAAACCTCCGGAAAAATAGTTAGTTTGGTGCGAATAAAATTTTTACTAATAATTCCAGCTTTCCTTCTCCTATTTGTTGCTTGTGCAGATCAGAATAAGCCGAAAGATTTAATCCAGGAGGATGCCTATATCAACCTGCTGGCGGAGCTGCATATTCTCAACGCTATCGAACAAACCTATCCCGACTCCACTCTAAGAGATGAAAGCCTAGAAAGGGTCCTGCAGAAATACAACCTCAGCATAGAAACGTTTGAGCAAAGCCACGAATATTACCTGCAGGATCTTGATGCCCAATACCAACGGCTCCAAACAGCTAACGATCGCATGCAAAAAGAGTACGATCGTATAAATGAAATCTCCCGTGAAAAGGCTGAACAAAAAAGAAAAGCCCGAAGTGAGGGTAATAAATATGTAGACGAAGATGAGGAAGAGGAACCGGCAAAAGAAACACCGTGAGGCTGCCTCAGTCTCTATTTAAATAAGTTATACCCTTCTCGCTCATCTCAGTGTGGATTCTGTTCTCCCGCCTCAGCCAATTTAAAACCTGCTTGAGATCAGCAGTATTTATTCTTGTTGCTTGCCTGATGGCCGCAAATTCCCGCCCTTCCGGTTCCAGGAAGGCCTGAATAGCTTTCACATTCTTATCCGTAAAAACATTCACCGTTTTGCGTGATTGCCCAATACAGAGGTCACAAAACCCGCAGGAAACCGGCACATTCTTTTCTCCAAAATAGTTACGAATAAAAGCACTCCTGCACTCTTTGCTGGTTACATAACCATTCATAAACTTCAGTTTTGAGAACAGGGAATTGCGGTGTGCTTCCAGCAACTTTTTTGAGAAAGGAAACCGAGAAGCCCTGGGATCGACTAGCCTGCCAACGGGTTGATCTGTTAAAATTTCATGCTCAAGAAGCTGCTCCCCCGCCAATACGTTCAAGGCTTTGGTAAGGCTGTTTAATTCCAGGTCTAGTTTCTTTTGCAAGTATTCTGTTTCCATGTATTGCATCTTTTGAAAGCTCTCAGGACCAAATATTCTCACCAGGCGATCAATAAACTCCCGTTTCTGAGGCTTTTTTATGGAAGCAAGAACATCCTGAAAGCTATCCCTGCCCACAAGGATCTTTACCCCCACCTGCGACTTCACAATGTTTTGCATCAGTAGGATCCCAAACTGCTCTAGAACTTTTATCCCCGCATACTGCTTTCGTTTTGGAAGCTTATTTCTTCTCTGCAAATGCTCAACGGCAATTTTTCGGGGTTCTTCCATCTCTGAGCCGGCGGCAAGATTCCAGTCATCGCAAATAGCATCATAGATTAGTTTAAGCTCCTTGCGGGTAGGGTAAGACTGCTCAATATTCTTTTTGGCATTTTCATAGTCGGATTGCTTGGCCATCAAAATCGGATAGCTTTCCTCCCCGTCACGTCCGGCACGACCCGCTTCCTGATAATAGGCTTCCAGAGAATACGGCATATCATAATGCACAACATACCGGCAATCTGCCTTGTCGATGCCCATCCCGAAAGCATTTGTTGCTACCACAACCTGAATCTCATCATTTATCCATTCCTGCTGTATGGTTTTACGCTGGTCACCGGTTAACCCGGCATGGTATGGTTTAGCGCTAATTCCAATGTTTTTTAAGTTATCAGCAAGCTCATCACAGGTCTTTCGGGTTCCGGCATAAATCAATCCGTTGCCCCGCGCTTTTTGTATGATTTGTTTCAAACGCTTTTCTTTCTGCTCTTCTCTGATTACCCACCATTTTAAGTTGGGTCTTTCAAAACCCCTGGTTACAATATTCACATTGCGGAATGCCAGGCTGTTAATAATGTCATCGCGCACTTCCGGGGTAGCGGTGGCCGTAAGGGCCATCCATCTAATGTTATCGGCAATAGGCTCAAAAGAAGATTTTATTTCCCGGTAAGCCCGACGAAAATCGTGTCCCCATTCGGAAATGCAATGAGCCTCATCTACGGCAACCATCTTAATGGGCATATTGAGCAGGTCATTCTGCCAGGGCTGGGTGTTCAGCCGTTCCGGCGCACAGTACAGGATCGTATACATGCCATTGCGCGCGTTTATGATCCTTTGCTCCACCTCGTACCGGGGCAGAGTACTGTTGATAAACGTCGCTGATATGCCTGCTTTCTTGAGCTGGTAAACCTGGTCTTGCATCAATGCGACCAGCGGGGAGATCACCACTGTCATGCCACCCAAAACCGTAGCCGGGATTTGATAACAAAGGGATTTTCCACCTCCGGTTGGAAATAGAACCAGTGTATCCCTACCGGAAAGAATGCTTTTCACTACGTCCTCTTGTCCGGTGCGAAACTTGGTGAAACCCCAATACTTTTTGAGGTTTTCCAAAGATTGGGTATACATATCTTCCATAGAATTGAAGATATCGTTTTACCGCTTAACCTGCACCAGTATTGGGTGCATTTTAGTGAAAACAAATAAAGACTTACCGTTCATCTTGAAGATTTATTGACGCTCATACTCATAATATTTCTCCCCTCCCAAATTTATTATTAAAATGAGAGCAGTAAGTTTATGAGTATAAGCAGACGAACAAGGAAGAATAACTATTCTTAAAACAGTCCTTTTACATATTCTCTTCGCATCTCCGCAATAGCTGTAATTGAAATCTCCACCGGGCAAACCGCCTCACATTCTCCATGATTGGAGCAATCACCAAAGCCTTCAATATCCATTTGTTCAACCATCCGGGTAGCTCGTATACCGCGTTCGGGATCACCCTGAGGCAAGTGGGCCAACTGGGCTACTTTAGCGCCGGTAAACAGGGAGGCGGATGAATTCGGACAAGCCGCCACACAAGCGCCGCAACCAATGCAGGTCGCGTAATCGAATGCTATGTCAGACTCTCCCTTAGGAACTAGGTGTGTATTAGCTTCCACAGCAGAGCCGGTTTTAACGGATACATAACCGCCTGCTCCAATGATGCGGTCCAGGGCGGACCGGTCTACAACTAAATCCTTAATGGCTGGGAATGCTTTGGCTCGCCAGGGTTCTACCACAATGGTGTCACCGTCTTTGTAGTGGCGCATGTGAAGCTGGCAGGCTGCTGTACCCTGTTCCGGACCGTGGGCCATGCCATCGATTACCATATTGCAGGAACCGCATATGCCCTCACGGCAATCGTGATCGAATTCAATAGGCTCTTCACCAGTCAGGATCAGCCTCTCGTTAAGCCAGTCGAACATCTCCAGAAACGACATATCCGGGTTAACATCTTCTACTGTATAATCAACCATTTGTCCTTTTGTCTGTGCATTTTTTTGCCGCCAAACTTTGAGGTAAATGGTCATATTTTCATTTTTGCTCATGGTATTACTCGTTATGCAGTTTTAAATTTTATGATGGTACCCGTTTATTTGTAGCTTCTCTGAGTAAGTTCTACGGTATCAAAGCTCAAATCCTCCTTGTGCATCTCTTCCGGAAGACCTTTTCCTTTATGCTCCCAGGCCGCTACATAACTAAACTCTTCGTCGTTACGCAAAGCTTCATTGTCTTTGGTTTGATGCTCTTCCCTAAAGTGGCCTCCGCAGGATTCTTCACGATGCAAGGCATCACGGGCCATTAGTTCACCGAGCTCCAGAAAGTCACCGATTCGATTGGCATATTCCAGATACTTGTTGTAGGTGGCATTCTCGCCGGGAACCTTTACGTTTTGCCAGTAATCTTCCCGCAAAGCGGATATCTTTTCGGCGGCAGTAGTTAACCCTTCTTTGGTTCTTGCCATACCAACATGGTTCCACATGATCTGGCCCAGTTCCCGGTGGTAATCTATAGGCGTACGGTTTCCATTTATATCCAAAAGCTTCTGTATTTGCCCACGAGAAGCCTCTTCCGCTTCTTCAAAAGCTTCATGGGAAGTATCCACATCAGGCAGATCCGTTTTGGCAATATATTCTCCCAATGTATAAGGAATCACAAAGTATCCATCGGCAAGGCCTTGCATGAGCGCGCTGGCGCCAAGACGGTTAGCGCCGTGATCAGAAAAGTTGGCTTCTCCCAGTACATGCAGGCCCTGTACATTGCTCATCAGGTTGTAGTCCACCCAAAGTCCGCCCATGGTATAATGAACCGCCGGATAAATTTTCATCGGAACCTCATAAGGATTTTCACCGGTGATTTTCTTGTACATATCAAACAGGTTGCCGTACTTCTGACTGATCCCATCTTTACCGAAACGCTTGATGGCATCCCGAAAATCCAGGTAAACGGCAAGCCCTGTACGGCCTACGCCCCGGCCTTCATCACAAACCAGCTTGGCGTTTCGTGAAGCTACATCACGGGGAACCAAATTCCCAAAGCTCGGATACTTGCGTTCGAGGTAATAATCACGTTCATCTTCGGGTATATCGGTGGGATGACGGTCGTCCCCTTTCTTGAGGGGTACCCATACCCTGCCGTCATTTCTCAAGCTCTCGCTCATCAGCGTCAGCTTCGACTGGTAATCACCGGATACGGGAATACAGGTTGGGTGAATTTGAGTGAAACACGGGTTGGCAAATAATGCGCCGCGTTTGTGGCAGCGCCAGGCCGCCGTAACATTAGAATTCTTAGCGTTAGTGGACAAATAATAGACATTGCCATATCCACCGGTGCAGAGCAAAACAGAATGGCCTGCATAGCGTTCAATAGCCCCGGTAACAAGATCTCGTGTGATGATGCCACGGGCTTTTCCATCTACCAGTACCAGGTCCAGCATTTCCTTGCGGGATAGCATCTCTACTTTGCCGGCCTCCACCTGGCGCATTAAGGCCTGATAGGCGCCAAGCAGCAACTGCTGCCCGGTTTGCCCGCGGGCATAAAAGGTTCTGGATACCTGTGCGCCGCCGAATGAGCGGTTGTCAAGGGTGCCACCGTACTCGCGGGCAAAAGGAACACCCTGGGCTACACACTGATCAATAATGTTATTACTAACCTCGGCCAGCCTGTACACATTAGCTTCCCGTGCGCGGTAATCACCACCCTTTATCGTGTCGTGAAACAGGCGATAAACATTATCGCCATCGTTGGGGTAGTTCTTGGCGGCGTTGATGCCACCCTGGGCGGCAATACTGTGAGCTCTGCGGGGGGAATCCTGAATACAGAAACATTTAACATTGTATCCCAATTCAGCCAGTGATGCCGCCGCCGATGCCCCGGCTAATCCGGAACCGACCACCAAAACCGTATGTTTCAGCTTATTTGCAGGACTTAATAATTTGACGGTATTCTTATGAGCACTCCATTTTTCCTGCAGTTTACCGTCCGGTATTTTCGAATCCAGTATGTTATCTGTAGTTATGCTCATGGGGTACCTCCGCTGAAATAGATCCAAATGGGTAATATTAAAAAACCGAGTGCGATGAGAATAGCGAATATCCCGCTCACCGTGTAGATCAATAATGATAATTTATTATTTAATCCGCCGATAGATTGTAAAGCGCTCCAGACGCCATGGCGAAGATGGAAACCCAGCAATATCATAACCCCTACGTAACCTATTACATAGAATTCATTTTGAAAAGTTTCAAAAACCAGTTTGCTCAGATCACGCATTTCCTGATCGGCAACAACTGTTGTATATTCAGCCTCTCCAGCCCATCCCGCACCAAATTTAAAAGTATTGATGTGCACTATGGTAAACACGAGGAGCACAAGGCCGGTTATGATCATGGTCCGTGAGCTGAAAGTCTGTTTACTTTTACCGCCGCGGCTGGCATATTTTTCGTAATTCTCCGGGCGCGCCTTTTTCTTCCTCCACCAAATGGATATGCCGGTATAAACATGAACCGCAAAAAACAGCACCAATCCTGCCTCGGCTAAATACAAAAGGAACCCCATCTCATGCAGGATATAAGAATAATTATTAAAGGCATCGGAACCTCTAAATAACGTCAGATTACCTAACAGATGGGCTAGAACAAACAGACTCAAGGCGAGTCCGGTAATACCGGTAAGAATCTTCCTGCCTACCGGGGATGTGAGAGTTTTAAATACTTTAGGCATGAAATAATAATATTAAAAATCGTAATTATAATAATGTTAACAGCAATACACAGGATAGTTTATAAGAAAGTACGAATTTTTTACATCTTTCGTAAGATTTAGTGCCTAAATCCACCGTTTAAAAACAAAGCCTCAATATAAACTCACAATACCCCTTGCCGTTTATCCGTCATATAAACATATTGGTGGGTATTCCCACAAACTTCCTGAATTAAACTAAAGGTACTATGGCACAACCAGTAAAAGAGTACGACACCGCATTAGATTCAAAAAAAAGAATAACCATAAGGGGAGCCCGTACAAAATTTTATCATGTAACCGAAAAGAATGATGGAACAATAGAATTAAGTCCACGTGAATTAACTCATCCGGATGAAGTTTACAAGAAAACGCTAATTATGGTTGACAAGGCCGTAAAAAAACTTAAAGAAGGTAATGCCTCTGATCCCATAGACTTTGATGAGCTGGATAATCTTCTTAAGAAATAAGTGTTTACTATCAGAATGGGCTTACCAGAAATGGAGAATTTCTGGAGTGAACTAATTGAGAAGAAAAAAAAGGCTAACCTAAATCCTGTTGAAGAAGAAATATTTGATAAGCTAGCAAAAACCTTACAACTTTTACGTAAGAACACAAAACACCCAAGTCTTAAATCTCACGAGATTAATGTGTTAACTAAAAAATATGGTATAAAAATTTGGCAGTCTTATATTGATCAGGGCAAAAATGCCAGGCGCATCTTTTGGGCATACGGCCCAAATAGAAAAGAAATAACAATACTCGGAATAGAACCACATCCGGAAGATAATAAAAGGGGCTCCTACCAAAGAATTAAATTATCGCAGATGCCCTAATTTTAATTCCCCTGAACAAACTAGAAACCATAAACCAGAAACTAAACGCTCACCCCATTCTCCACCGGACACATATTTCTTAACTTATCAAACCTGTAAATTCCTGTTTGGTGCCCGTCATCCCAAATAATTTGAATAGCGTAATTGCCGGTTATCTTCATATCGTTAATCTTCCAGGTGCGGCTCGGCGGGGTTTTGAAGATCTCCGGGTCCACCGGTTTTCCCATATTCTCGTGTCCGCCCTGACAAAAAACACAGGGGCAAGCCCGCCGTAACCCTTCCAGCGGGTAGATACTTTCATGATTGTCTTGCCAGGTGATGGCCAGCTTCTGGGCATCCTGGTGTACGGTAATATTTTTTATAGTGTACTTTTTTTCCATAAATCTCTAGGTTGCAGGGTAAGTGTGCGGTTAACAATATAATTAGTATAGAAGCTGTCTCAAAAGGAAAACATTAGCGAATAGTTGCAAGGTGCTGGGTCGAAAAATTCACCAACCCCGAAAGGGGTTGTGTCAAAAGGGCCAAAACTGCTCTTAAGCTGCACTGCGAGGCGTCCACGTCTTGTCGAGGAATTCACTCAGGATGCACGAGTGCCCTCACGGCGAGCGTGGACGCTTGCCTCAGCAGCCTTTTCATACAGCCTCTCAGTAGTCTTTTGAGACAGCCTCGAAGGTTGGGTTTTAAATACGTTTGAAAATGAAATTTAACACATTTCTTGAAAGTTTTTTCCAGCTCAAAGAGCATGGAACTTCTATTAAAAAAGAAGCCCTGGCGGGTATGACCACCTTCATGACCATGGCCTATATCATTTTTGTTAACCCCGATCTGCTCAAACAGGGTGGCATGAACACCGCCGGCGCATTATTTGATGATGCCCTGGTATACACAAGCGTTAATGATCCTGTGGTTGCAGCAGTAGTAACTGTTACCATTCTATCAGCGGCCATAGCAACTATTGCGATGGGCCTGCTTACCAACTACCCTTTCGCCCTGGCATCCGGAATGGGCTTGAACGCCTTCTTTGCCTTTACTCTTGCCCCGGAATACGGATGGCAGGCCGCCCTGAGCGCAGTCTTTATTTCAGGGTTCCTATTTTTTCTGCTCACTGCCGCCGGATGGATCACCATTATTGAGCGTGCCATCCCGCAAAACCTAAAAAATGCGACGGCAGCGGGTATTGGCCTGTTCATAGCCCTTATCGGCTTTACCAACGGAGACATCATCATATCCGACCCCAACACGCTGGTAGGCATCGGCAGCTTTGCAGATCATGGAACCCTTTTGGCTATAGGTGGCCTGTTGCTCACGGCGGGATTAATGAGCTTGAACGTCCGGGGCGCGATACTGATCGGCATACTAATCTCCGCCATTGCCGCGAATATTCTGGGCATTATTCCACCGCCTCAGCAGTTAAGTGATCTGGTCTCCTTACCATCGTCTATCGCACCTATTGCATTAGAGCTTGATTTCCGGGACGCCCTGAACATGGGCATCATCGTAATATTCACTTTGCTTTTTGTGGATATTTTTGATTCCATGGGCACTCTTGTAGGTACCGGCGAGCGGGCCGGATTGCTGGACGAAAAAGGCTCCCTGCCCAAAATCCGCAATGCCATGTTTGCCGACTCCGGCAGCTCCATGCTTGGCTCTATGCTCGGCACCAGCACGGTCACCACCTATGTAGAATCCACAACCGGCATAGCCGAAGGCGGACGCACCGGTTTGACATCCATCTTTGTAGGCCTATTTTTCCTGCTAACGCTCTTCCTGACCCCCTTGACCGGCTACGTACCCACTCAGGCAACCGCCCCGGCTTTAATTATAGTTGGCAGCATGATGATGGGCAGCGTCAAAAACATAGACTTTAACGACTTCACCGAAGCCTTCCCCGCTTTTGTAACCATAGCTTTTATGCCCTTCGCTTTTTCCATTTCCGAAGGCATTGCGGCAGGCTTTATAACCTACCCCCTTGTGAAGATACTTGCAGGGCGCCGTGAAGAAGTCCATTGGATTATATATCCTTTAGCTATTATTTCCATCATACACTTTTGGGTCTGACAATTTTGAAAACAATTATACAACCGGTCACCGACACCTACTCCGAACAAGGCTCCAAATTCATAGGCTTTCTATCTCCTACAGGCGGACAAAAGGATATCGATAAACAACTAGCCGCTCTCAAAGAACAGTACCCGGATGCCACCCACCATTGCTACGCATACCGAATCAATCCCGAAAACCTTCAAGAGTACGCCCAGGATGACGGGGAACCCAGCGGCTCGGCGGGCCTGCCCATACTAAATGCGTTAAAATCCGCCGAACTGACAAATGTTCTACTGGTGGTGGTACGCTATTTCGGCGGAACCAAATTAGGGAAATCCGGACTCATCAGCGCCTATCGTGCAACCGCGGAAATGTGCACCGAAAAAGCGGTCGCTGGTGAGCTGTTTGCTGTCAGGCGCTTTCGGCTGGTTTACCCCTACCCCGAGCAAAAACGCATTGATCAACTCATACACATCTACAATCTTACTGTCTTTGATGAAACATACACCGACGTTGTGGAAATCACTGTGGATTGTGAAAACAGCCATGCCCCTGACCTGAAAAACAAACTGGAAGCTCAGGCCCATTTGGGGATAAAGATAGAATATCTTGGCAAGTTTTACGGGGTGAACTGAAGGATGAAAGATTGTCGCCCAACCGGTATCCAACCCCCTGCACCACCTTTAAAAATGATATTTCAACCCAAACCCGATATTCAACCCGGCCCCGTAATACAATTGCTTCTCTTCCATAACGGGGTAGGTGTATTCATCTCCCCGAGGCGTTGTTCCGGTTGCCATTTCTTTTACCACTTCCACTTGGCTTCTGAAAAACCGGTATCCCGTTTGCACAACGAATGAAATGGAGTTTGAAAGACCGGTTTCCACCTCTGCATAAAATTTTACCGATTCGTGTCTATTCCCATCGAAATACCCCCCGATAAAAAACTCGCCCAGATTTTCTTCCATTTTAAATTTATCCAGGCTAAATCCCGGCTTCACATTCAGCCCCTGGAAAACAGGAATCTCATAAGCGAAGGAGAAGCCATAAGAAAACGATACCAATTCGTGGTAGCCCCACCTGAAATTCCCACCAACCTCAACATGGGAATACTTCCGCTCAAGATAGGCTAATTTAAGTGCGAACGCGGAACTGTTCGGGTGATGACTTTTAATCAGCCTTAAATCCGGGTGATAATCGCTGGATAAACCAATACTCACCGGTGAAAAATCCTGCGCATGAAGGATGTGAGGACAGATCATAATGAATAGGATAACCCAGTATTTATTCATCTTTTTCCATTTCATAACACAGATCACAACCTAATGTCGTTTCCACAAAAAGACATACCGTCAAACTATTTAAATGCACCTTGTTAAAATACACAAAAGTAAAAGATTCTTCAAAGCAGTTCCCTTACATAGCCATTACAAGCACGTATCAAAACCGTATCAAGACTGTAAATATACAGTTTTGATACAGTGTTGATATGGCTTTGATACACTCTTGTTGCGCTATTGTTTTGGGCTGGCCGGTTTCTGATTGGGTACCCACTGATCCACACCATCTTTCCGCACCCACTTTCTGTGCGTATCCCCTCCCGGTTGCTCGGGCACTTTCGAACGGTATTGATGCCACATCTCATCCACGAAAGCATCCATACTACTACCCTCATTTTCGTGGCGTTGACGATCGCCACGCTGCTCCGCGTAAGGATCATCCTGGCGCATCCAACGCTCGACATTATCATAAAAAGCGTCATGGTTCCAGATGCTCTTTGCCTCCATTAATTGTGATGATAATGCTGTTCCTACCCATGCGGCTGCATTGCAGCAAACCCGGTAACCCTCAGAAGTATTAGCCCAGCCGTCGTCATAATCCTCCCACTCATCCGGATGGATATGCTCATAGGGTTTACGGCGACCGTGATGGATAACCATCTGCCATAGTGCTGTTTGTCCGTGCCAGCCCTCACCGTAGTACGTTTGCACATCCTCGTGAAAGAGGGCGCTCTCGGGCATATCAAAGAAATGGTCATCATCCAGCATCAGGCCGGCAAAAAGGATGGGCCATTTACGTCCGCTCGTGTGTCCGCCTCCTTCGTTCCAATCTCCTCCGGTTTCTGCAATACCACGCAGGTCGATACCATATTGCACCAGATTTATGAGCAGTTCTCGCTTTCGATCTTGCGGCTCATCCAGGTGAAGCATGAGGGATGCGATGGAGACTATACGGGCAAATTCGCGTCCGTAGGCCGGCTGGTTCTCGTTTGGCAAGAGCTGCTGCCCTAACCAGGAGCCATTCAAATGGTCAAGCCATGGCCGTTTAAGGTAACGCTCAAACTGTTCCCATGACGGAACAACATCACCTTCAGGTTTCGGCAGGTTCATCAACCGATCCCATTGTAGTTCACCTGCGCGAAAAATACGTTTTTCGTCACCAATATAAGTAGGCCGGAATGCGTCAGCGGGAGGCTCCTCAGAAAGGCTGGTTAAGATTGCTGCGGTCCTCATCACGTTTCGGCTGTGTCGCTCGTTTCCCCACATCAATTCGTGATGCATAACCTGATTAGGAATAGTATCGTGGCTAATAGAAGATATCAAAGACTGTTCGGCTTGAAGATCGAAAGGGAAATGAATACTCAAATCTTCGCTGTAACTACGCCCGCGGGAATCATAAGCCTGGCTGCTTCCCGGCTTTAGCACGACCATAGATCCATTGCGCATATCGTTGTTGTCTTGCAGGCCCGTGTCGCCCCATCTATTAACCGGGAGGTCCGCATCTTCGTCCATGGTAACCGGGCCCGGTTTGGGTGTGACTTCCACAATTTTAACCGGCCCAACAACCCACCAGTCACCGTTAACAAACTGTCCCGTTTTGGCAGGTTTATCAAACGTCCAGGTAATGCCGAATTGGCTTACTTCAGTCCGGTAATCTACCGTATCTACGCGGGTTTCCCTATTTCTATCACACCCCATAAGCAGGAAGAGAATAATTATATTTATAAAAATGATAACTTTAATGTAGTAGCTCATTTATTTGTTATTAAATTGAATTATTATTTGAATCGTGATCAATGATATTAAATCCAGTACTTTATTTTAACCAGGACAGAGTCGCTAATCCATGCTTCGACAAAGGAAGTGTACCTGAGCCAGAAAAGTTTACTGAAAATTACAAATGGTATACTCATTTGCTTTTCACCACAGTTCCTGAAAAGCATTCCCTACATCTGACGCGTTGGCATTAGGATAATACGAATGGCTGAAATATCCTAATCCTTATGCACTATGTATAGGAGCCCGAAACTATTTAGAAAAGTTAGGCGAAACTCTTAAATTACCAGTATGAAAATTTACACAAAAACAGGGGATACCGGCGAAACTTCACTATTTGGAGGACAAAGGGTTTCTAAAACCAATGTCCGCATTGAGGCCTGCGGGCAGGTGGATGAGTTGAACTCAACGCTGGGCCTTGCCCGGAGCTTTCATCCGACGAAAGTTAACGAGACCCTGCTGCAGCGCCTGCAGAACGAACTGTTTGTTTTGGGTGCCGACCTGGCAACGCCTCCCTCCAGAGAAACAAAAATCGAGAGGATTAACGAAGCTCATATCACCTTTTTAGAAAGCCAGATTGACGCGTTACAGGAAGAGCTGCAACCGTTACAATTTTTTATACTGCCGGGAGGCACCTCGGCCGCCTCTACGCTTCATCTCAGCCGAACCGTTTGCCGCCGGGCCGAACGGGCATGCATACATTGTGCTGAAACAGAGGATATTAACAACGATGCCGTCATTTACCTTAACCGTTTATCAGATCTCCTGTTCGTGATGACCCGCTATGAGAACAAAAATGCCGGTATCCTGGAATCCAGATGGAAAGTTCGATAGGCGACGGCAACAAATCACCAATAACCAATTCACCAATTTACAAAAACCCAACTTATGTCTTTAATGATTTCCGTATCCGGGATTCGCGGTATCTTCGGTAAAGATTTGAATCCACAAAACCTTACTCAATTTGCCGCAGCATTCGGAACCTGGGCCAGGGGCGGCACCATAGTGGTAGGGCGTGACAGCCGGGTGACGGGCGAACTTTGCGAGCGGATCGTGATTGGAACCCTGCAATCGGTGGGCTGTAACGTTATATCGTTAGGCATTGTGCCCACCCCCACGGTTGCCATGGGAGTGCTGCGCCATAATGCCAACGGTGGAATCATTATATCGGCCAGTCATAATCCGGCGGAGTGGAACGCATTGAAGCTGCTCAACGAAAAGAGCGAATTTCTTGACGAGCTGCAAGGGAATGAGATGATCGACATTGCGAAATCAGAAAAAGCAACGTATGTCGGCTACCGTGATATCGGTGGTGTAGAAGATGATGAGTCTATTTCACTGCATCACATGCAGCGAATTTTTGACCTGCCTTACATCGACACCGCCAAGATTGAGAAGAAGAAATTCAAAGTAGCCCTTGATGCCGTAAATGGCGCGGGTTCGTACATCGTCCCGCAGTTTTTGAAAATGATGGGTGTAGACCAGGTTGAAACCCTTTATTGCGAGCCTAATGGGCTTTTTCCCCACAATCCGGAGCCCCTGCCCGAGCACCTTCAGGATATTTGCAAACTGGTCAAAGATGAACAATGTGATATCGGTTTCGTGGTTGATCCCGATGTAGATCGCCTGGCCATAGTGGATGAAAACGGCAAGTTGTGGGGCGAAGAATATACCCTGGCCGCTGCAATGGATTTTATGCTCGGGAAGAAAAAAGGTCCGGTTGCCGGCAATTTATCATCATCCAGAATATTGGACGATGTGGCGAAAAGCCATGACGTTGCTTGCTTCCGGTCGGCGGTAGGCGAAATTAATGTTGTCAAAGAAATGCAGCGTGTGGATGCCGTAATCGGCGGCGAGGGCAATGGCGGAGTGATTTGTCCGGACCTGCATTACGGAAGAGATGCTTTGGTTGGCATTGTGATGATTCTTCAGCATTTGGCCGAGACCGGGCAGACAGCCTCCGAATACCGCGGCAGCCTGCCCGACTACACCATCACCAAAACCAAAATGCAGCTTGACGGCATCGATGCCGATTCCATACTGGCTAAAATTAAATCCGCCTACGCCGAACATAACCCTGTTACCACCGATGGCGTCAAAATAGACCTGCCCGAAGGCTGGATACACCTCCGGAAATCCAACACCGAACCGATCATCCGCATTTATTCCGAGGCCCCCACCGCCGACCAGGCCAGAAAGCTGGCCCAACAGGTAATGAAAATCGTGGAATCGTAACGATCACGCAATGATCGTTGCGTGATCGTAGGATCATTACAATTGATCCCTACGGATCGGGGGTCCATTCCTGCAAATCAATGCGCTGATTTTTGCGTAAACCGGGTGTATCAATTAAATATCGCTAATGGTATCTTACGAGCTTCCCTAAACCTTAACAGACTCGATCTTATGCTTGAATCAATGACCGGCTTCGGCAAGGGCGAATTTGCCTCAGGCGGCACGCGTGCCGTTGTAGAAATGAAGTCGGTAAACAGCCGCTTTTTGGAATATTCTTTTCGTTTGCCCCAGGGGGTTAAAAACAACGAGGCGGATCTCAAGAACATCATTCAGGAGAAAATAAGCAGAGGAAAGGTCAATGTTAATATTCAGCTTGATTACCTGGACGAAGATTATACCGGCACTACGCTTGATCCGCGTGCTCTGAAGAATTATACCCAGCTATTAAATGAATTAAAAAGTGCCTCCGGTCTGGCCGGTGAAATTACCATCGACCACCTGTTGCAATTCCGGGATATTTTTGTAAGCCGGGAGTTGAGCGATGAGGAGGCCGGCAAAATATATGAGGTTGTTAAAAAAGCCCTCGCCCTGGCTGTTGATGAACTCAAGCAGACCCGGGTTCGTGAAGGAGAAGTTTTAGGTGTTGATCTATCACAACGCATACAGCAAATAAAAGAGGCCTGCGATGCCATAACTTCTCTGGCCGAAGAACGTATCCCCGAAGCCCGTACGAAATTGGAAGAGCGCATAAATAAATTGGTGAGTCGTGACGATTTTGATACCGATCGGCTTGAAATGGAAATTGCTCTCCTTGTCGACAAAATGGACATCAGCGAAGAGCTTGTCCGGATGGATTCCCATCTTGCTTTTTTTCTTGAAACCATGAACGAGCCGGTATCCAACGGACGGAAACTAAATTTTCTACTTCAGGAAATGCATCGTGAAGTCAATACTATGGGCGTAAAAGCCGGCAGTTCCGATATTTCATACCATGTTGTCAATATGAAGGGCAGCCTGGAAAACATAAGAGAACAGGTTCAAAACATTGCTTAAGGATACCCAAAAAGGAAAAGTGATTGTACTTGTTGCTCCAAGCGGGGCGGGTAAAACCTCTCTATCCCAAAGGCTGGTAAAACATTTTCCTACTATTTCATTCTCCGTATCCGCCACGACACGCCAGCCAAGGTCGTATGAAAAAAAAGGTGTGGATTATTACTTCATCAGTCAGGAACAATTTCAGGAGGGCATCGATACGGACCAGTTTTTGGAATGGGAAGAATTTTATGGCGGCACGCGATATGGCACCCCAATTTCAGAAGTTGAAAAAAACTATAATTCAGGGTATATTACTTTGCTAGATATCGAAGTGCATGGTGCGTTGAATGTAAAAAATATATACGGAGACGATTGTCTCAGCGTTTTTATTAAACCTCCTTCACTTGAAGTCCTTAAAGAACGGTTAGAAAAAAGAGGGACTGAAAACGAACACAGCCTTAAACTCAGGCTTGAACGTGCCAAACACGAATTGGAACTAGAGCAAAAGTTTGACAAAGTTATCGTAAATGATGATTTTGACCAGGCTTACAAGGAGTTAGAGCAGTTGGTCAATCAATTTATACACACACATTCCTAAGGAACATATTTTGCCTTTAAAAACATCAAACGTAGAAAAACTTCAGGAAGCAACTGGCAATGTTTACGAGGCTATCGTAATAATGTCAAAACGTTCGCGTCAGATTGCTGCCCGCGAGAAGATGGAACTGGATGAAAAACTCAAGTATTTCGAGGGCTTCGAAGAAGAAGATGAAATGACCTTCAACGAAGAGCAGGAACGTGTTTCTAAAGAATACGAACGCCGTCCGCACGCTACCCAGCGCGCCATTGATGAACTGGAAGCCGATAAGACTCATTATCAGAAGCCACAGACTGAAGAATTGTAACCCATGCTCTCCGGTAAACGCATTATATTAGGCGTTACAGGAGGCATTGCGGCATACAAGGCTGTTTACTTGCTTCGTGCTTTACAAAAAGCGGGAGCTGAAGTGCGGGTTACCCTTTCCCCTTCAGCCACCCGCTTTGTTGGTATAGACACCTTTTCAGCCATATCCAGGCACGAAGTGCCCGTGGAAATTTTCCCTGACGATTCCACCAAAGCCAGTGACAACTGGGTGCGTCACGTAGAGTGGGGAGAATGGGCTGATCTTTTCATTATAGCGCCCTGCACAGCCAATACCCTGGCCAAGCTGGTGCATGGCATCTCTGATACCATGCTGACTACCACAGCGCTTTCCATTCGGTGCCCGTTATTGATATGCCCTACCATGGATGGGGGCATGTATCAGGCCGGTTCCACACAACAAAATCTAAAAAAGGCCCATGAACTTGGTTTTCATCTTATCGACCCCGGGAAGGGTTACCTGGCCAGCGGTCTGGAAGATATCGGCCGGCTACCGGATACGGAAACCATAATAGCCCGGGCTGAACAGATACTAAAGGCTTCTAAGGATTCAAATAAACCCCTGTCGGGAAAGACTGTAGTGGTTACAGCGGGTCCCACAAGAGAGTTTATTGATCCGGTACGGTTTTTATCAAACCCCAGCTCTGGAAAGATGGGTTTTGCCATGGCGCAGGCAGCGCATGATTTAGGAGCTGATGTTACGTTACTGCACGGTCCGGTATCATTACCGGAAATTCCGGGCATCAAAACAGAAACGTTTATCAGTACTGATGATCTCTTCCAGCTTGTTAAGAGATATAAAGACGCCGATATTATTATCATGGCGGCGGCGGTATCAGATTTCAAGCCAGCCGAAGAGCATAAACAAAAAGTAAAGAAAGATCAGGCATCTACATCTTTACCCCTACAACCTACGCAAGACATTCTGCACTGGCTGGGTGAACGTAAGGCCGGAGGCCAGGTACTGATAGGTTTTGCCATGGAAACTGAAAACATCCGGGGTAATGCTAAAGGAAAGCTTACCAAAAAGAATCTAGATTACGTGATAGCCAATTCGGTAACAGGATCAGACAGTGCTTTTATGAGCGATTCGAATTCGGTCACATTAATAGGCAAGACTAATGAAGCACGTTTTTCCGGTACAAAAATGTCTATCGCATTTCATATTTTGGAGGCCATCTTCTAAACAAAAAAACCTCAACAGAAGAATTAACACTTTTTGTATTTCTCTTGTGTCCCAGACATGAATAGCACGCAACCAGGATAATCCTTCTTCATTAGCCTTTTTGAAGAATTATCGTATATTACAAATAGGTCTAAAGGGTTGGGTTGAAGTTCTTCTTATTAACTGTTCTAACCACGGACATGGCCTCTGGAATTGTTTTCTAAAATATTGGCAGCTTGTTTTCAACCTTGAACTAAAGGGAGTAAAGATGAGAAATTTAAAGATCTTGGTTCCACTTGATTTTTCCGATCTGGGCAATCGGGCACTTATCGCCGCAAGAACATTTGCAAAGGTATTTGGCGGTAAAATAACACCCTTCCATGCTTATATTCCCATTACAGATCTCGATGGCTTTTACTATATGGGAACGGGATTCAGCGCTCAGGATAATTTTACAGAGGTTGAGAACGTACTGCATGACAGGCTATCCGAAACTGCGGAAAATCATATTGATTCGTCTCTGCTGAGTCCGGCCATTGTTGATGTAGGCAATCCCGCCCAGGCAATTTGTCATAATGCAGAAGATTTCGATATGGTTGTGATGGGCACTCATGGCCGTACAGGTTTCTCCCGTTTATTTATGGGGTCAGTAACCGATAAGGTGCTTAGGATATGCCAGAAACCGGTACTGGTTGTAGAAGAACATTCCGAATTAGACGAAATAAAATCTATTCTCCTCACTACGGATTTTTCGGAAAACTCCACAAAGGCTTTTCCCATAGCTTTGGATATAGCAAAAGGGTCCGGTGGCAGTATAGATCTTGTTCATGTGGTTAGCAAGGAGGCATTAGGGTATGGCGATGATGAAGAAGCCGCCGGGAATACGGCAAGCGCACGTAATATAGAACTGGAGGAAATGGTAGATAAATTCTTCAGCGAGATGAAAGAACGTGTTCATGCAAAGACGCTGATCTCAGATAAATCGCCCCACGAAGCCATTGCAGAGCTAAACACATCAAAGAAATACAACCTGATTGTGATGTCTACAGTGGGCCGAACCGGATTGAAATATTTGCGCATGGGGAGCACAACGTCCAATGTTGCCCGCCACGTAGAAACGGCCGTACTGGGAATTAATCCAGGCAGAATCGCGGAGTAACGATTAAGGTTGCATTATTAAAATACAAACTTCAGGCCGATTACCCCGTGAAACCGTCTTACTTCTTCGTCTACAAACTCTCCTACTAGTTCGCCTGCGTTATTAGTAAATGTGTACAGGACGTTTTCGTCTTCCCATTTACCCATTTGCAGGGAGAAATCCAGGGTCATTCCGTCTCCCAGACCAAAGCCAATGCCTCCGCTATAGTATTTACGGTCTGGATTGGAGATACCCGGAGTATCTTGGCGGGCTGTTGGATAATAGGCATATCCACCCCTCAGCTGTACTACATCGGCGATATTGTAGGCTATGCCTGCCCGTAAGTTCATTACTTCCTGATACTGGTCTTCAATAAGAAGGTTTTCGTTTCTTTCCAGTACCCTCTCGTCATCCATTTCAAGTCTAATGTCTGAATAGTCTACCCTCTCGCCTGTAATGGTTGCACTAAAGCCGTTAAAATCATCAATTGCAGCGCCCGCTGAAATTCTTGAAGGCCGGGTTATTGCATAATCAAATACGGCTGAATATTCATCTTCCCAGACTTCGCCATCAGTAAAAGTGGTATTGATCAGGTTTGAAAAATCCTCAGATACCTGCAATGTTGTTTGAGTGGTATAGGAAGCACCTACATTAAACCAGGGAAGGATTTTATATAAAGCGCCTAACCGTGCATTAAAACCTGAGATAGAAGCGTCGATTTCTTCATCGGTAAATATGGTTTGGATGTCGTAGACATCTTCATCTTCGGGTTGATCTTCGATAAAAGTTCGACGGTAAGAATACGAACCGGCGGGAATATTGACGCTCAACCCGACAAACATGTTCTTAATAAACTCGGTACTGGCAAACAGCGTGTATTCGCCCATTTGCCCTCTTTCAGTCATTTCCGTGAATTGGTTAATCCCAATGTATGGATCAGGATTATTTACATTTTCCCTCCAACGCCAGCTGGACTCTATTCCTCCTCCTGGTATAGAATCAATTGCATAGGCATTAAAAGCCGGTTCAAAAAAATCATTACCGGCTTCCGCAAAAAAATCAGTTATTGTGCTTTGGTCATTAAAGGCATTTACACTTAATGCGCGGTTAAAATCAGCTGTTTGGCTGTAACCTAATCCAATAGCAAAAGCACCTCGTTCGGTGGGTGCTTGAAAAACCATGCCGAAGTTGGTGATACCGGTTTGAGTATCCTCAAAATTACGGGATTGGCCTAAATAAGTATCTGTTTCTCTAACATCTCTGGTACCCAGACCAAACGAGAAGTAGGAATTCTCGCCCATAGCAGAGGTAGCCGGATTCATGACAAAAGAGCCAAAATCCTGGCCCAGCGCCACCGAAGCACCGCCCATTCCCATATTTGCAGCATCTTGCCCGGGAATTTCAAAGGTATATCGCAGGGCATCCTGATGATACTGTGCGCTAGCTTCTTGCACGGGAAAGTTAAGAAAGACAGCGGATAGAAGGGGTACAAGACACAGTTTTTTCATAGTTTCAATCCGAATTTATTTAAAATGGGAGAAGTAAAGAAAAAAAGGCCAGGTCGTTATCACCCGGCCTTAAAGTACTCTAATTATTTGAGCGTTGCCTGCTGCGGCTGGCAGAACCGGAACTGCTTGATCTGGAACTCGACCGGTTAACGGTTGACGATCGATTGCTGCTCGGGCTAGGACGATTTACCGTAGAATTTTGCCTTGTACTGGCAGACCGGGTTACTGTCCTTCCGGTTGACCTTGTCGTATTCGAAGATGAAGATTTCCTATTAACAGCGGCATTTCCTGATCGCCTGTTTACTGTGGCCCGGGTGTTTGTTGCCCTTCTTGTTACTGCTGGTCGGGTATTAGTAGAACGCGTTGTTACTGCGTTCCGATTCCCGGAACTACTCGCAGTCCTTGATCGGGTAACGCTGGAAGAACTTGAACTGGATTGACTGATAGAGGAGTCATCACTGCCCCCGCGTGAGCGGGATGGGGTTGACCCGGAACTTGAACCAGAAGAACCACGGCTACGGGTTGTAGAAGAACCTGAACTCGAGCTACTTCCGCGAGAACGAGTAGTTGAAGTACCCGAGCTGGAACTGTTTCCGCGTGAGCGTGTAGTTGTACCCGAACTCGAAGACCCGCTTGAACCTCTAGATCGAGTAGTAGCCGATCCGGAGGAACTGCTCGAGCCCCTTGAACGTACTGTTGACGAACCTGAACGTGCCCTTGGAGGAGTGGCATTACGCTGTACCCCTGACCTGGTAGCCGGCTGGGTTGCCCTTGAAGCAGATGTGCTTCTTGTGGCTACACCGGCTTGTGTTGTGCGGTGTACTCCACTGGAACGTGTCGACCTTGTTGCCCGTGTTTGGTTATCGTAGTGATAATAATTATAGGTAATAAAGTTTCTTCCATAGAAGCCATAACCGTGTCGCCTATAGGGGTTGGGGTAGGAATAAAACCCGTGGGAATAGCGATATGGATTATAGAACGGATCATGATAGGCATAATAAGGATCATAATGGCCACCGAATCCGTAGCTGAATCCAAAGCTGAAGCTATGGCGGGGCGGAACATAATGATGCCCCGGGCTGTACAGATAACCATGCCGTGAAGACCATGCAGATCGATTATAATCACGATAGAAGAACTGCCCATCATAAAAGCCGTCATCATATCCAAGATCGTAAACATCCTGTTCATCAGCAGGCTGTTCAACATCACCTACACGATCTTCATACCTGGGCCTTTCATAAGGCTCAGCTACCTTAAGTTGTGTATAACATCCTGAGACAAATAAGGCAAGTATTAAAAGGGTGGGCGTTGCGCTAAAGTATTTCATAATAGAGTCCTTTCTACCAAATGGTAACGCGTATTCTATACATTAATAAACGATTGAGTAATTTAGAAAGTATATACGCATTTGCTGAGTACTAGTTACCTTAGTTTATCGAAGAATTCAGACAGGGTCAAGTATGGACCACCGTTTTTACATGAAACTTTGATGCATTTAGGTTTTCCAATACTTAACGCATTGTACTGGATTAAGCTAACCCTAACTGTCTTTTACAAACTTTAATGCCCTGAGGTTTTGGTAAAACAATTACCCCAGGTAAGCGCGTAATGCAAGACTCCGGTTATGATGCCTGAGCTTGCGAAGAGCTTTCTCTTTAATTTGACGAACACGTTCGCGTGTAAGGTCAAAACGTTCCCCGATTTCTTCCAGAGTAAGGGAATGTTCGCGTCCGATACCAAAATATAGCCGAATAACTTCCGCTTCGCGGGTTGTAAGTTTCGATAACGCCCGCTCAATTTCAACCTTAAGCGACTCGCCCATCAGGTCGTTATCGGGATTGGGAGTTTCTTCATTTTCCAAAACATCCAGCAATCGGTTGTCTTCTCCCTGGGCAAAAGGTGCATCTACGGAAAGATGGCGTCCCGAAATCTTGAGTGTATCGGAAACTTCAGTAACGGTCATTTCCAGACTTTCGGCCAGCTCGGAAGCAGAGGGAATACGCTCGTACTCCTGCTCCAGCTTGGAAAGTTCTTTTCCAATTTTATTCAAAGCCCCGACCCTGTTCAGAGGCAGGCGAACGATTCTGCTTTGCTCGGCCAGCGCCTGCAGAATTGACTGGCGGATCCACCAGACTGCATACGAGATAAATTTGAATCCACGGGTTTCATCAAATCGTTTGGCCGCTTTGATTAATCCAAGGTTTCCCTCGTTGATTAAATCACCCAAAGATAAACCCTGGTTTTGATACTGTTTGGCTACGGAAACCACGAAGCGTAAGTTAGCCTGAGTAAGCTTCTCAAGAGCACGCTGGCTCCCCGCCTGAATTTCCTTAGCAAGAGTTACCTCTTCTTCGGGGGTTATGAGACTTACTTTACCTATTTCCTGGAGATAGCGGTCAAGAGATTGAGATTCTCTGGTTGAAATTCCGCTTGGACTTGGATTTTTGGGTTCTTTCTTTTTCTTCTTTGCCACAAATAATTGGGTTTATACTTTAATATGACTAATTTAGATGCTAAAGTATGGATTGCGTATCGGGAAAAATGTGAAACAAGATTTTAAAGGTACGATATTTTTTATTAAATACCCAGTACCTGCGTGCCCTAAACATTAAATACCAAAGCCAACTTACGCACACTTAACGAAATCATAACTTCATTGTTGTTTCATTTTGCTTATTATAAATTGGAGGAAGGTTTAAGCTTAAGCGTAAATTACTGGCCCCAAACAGGCAAAACCCCTACTTCAACATCAAAAGTAATACCTAGTAGCAAAATCTTTCTTCCCGATCGGCGGCTTTATCTTGTGCCAGATCAATGACGGACAACCCTATCGGAAACATCATCAGGATGGTAGCTGTATTGCTAATCCATATGCTTTAAAAACCGACGAAATCACCAAGTCAATAAAATAGGCTCTGGAATAATATTTAATGCTAATTCTCTATTTGTAGGGAATCTACTTCCATGCAAAGTGCACTTGCACCTAATACAGCTATTTGTTTAGTATCTGAAACCTTAACAGCCAACCTTTCTGCTGAGCGTGAATAAGCAATAGTGCTGATCTGTTTCCACATACTGTCTTTAAAAACAGGGTATCCTTTGCTTACCCCACCTCCCAATATCACTAAACCGGGGTCATAGGCGTACATTACTGCTTTTATAGCTTCACCCACATGATGTCCAAATTGCTCGAAGATCTTTTTTGCCTCGCTGTTCCCGGCTACTGCCTTTTCCAGTATATGCTCTCCCGGCTCATTGGAAACTTTTTTAAAAAATTGCCCACTGCAATAATCTTCAAATATAGAATTTTTATAAGGCAGTAGCCCAAATTCACCGGCGCCACAATTCGCTCCATTATAAAGTTTGTCGTTTAAAACCACACCACCGGCAAAACCAGTACCCATAATTAATGCCACAAAATTAGAATGGGCTTTCCCCGCTCCATAAAATTTTTCTCCCAGAGCAAAACAATTGGCGTCATTATTAATACAGACAGGAATATGAGTTCGCTCTTCAAGCAATTTTTTTAATGGTACGGCATCCCATCCTGGTATATTTTGCACTTCATAGACCATACCTTCCTCAATATCTATTACGCTGGGAACACCAATGCCAATAGCACAAGCCTCTTGCCCGCCTACACCCTCAATTAGAGTTTCTATCTGATCCAGTACGGCAGGTACAGTCGGTTTAGTTGGCAAAGGCTGGGATATGACATGATCAAGCTTCATATTTTTGACTAAACCTAACCTAATATTGGTCGCCCCAAGGTCAATTCCTATGTATGTTGCAGCCACTTGTATTTAGATTTATGAAGTTTACAATCAGAACTGGTTAAACAGCCTGACATTTAAGGAATAATAATTTTTGAATGACGTCACTATAGCCTGAAAAATAAAAGCAGGTTAATATATTTTTCACCTGCTTTTTCTTCATCAACTCGCAAAGATAAACTTCCTTTGGCTTAATTGACTGAGGGTGTAATAATCATTTTCCGGAACTCAACCTGCCCATGATCTCCTTGAATCATAAGTGGACCGGGTTCATCTTCGTTATTATCCAAAGCTCCTCCTGTCATCCCAGGAATGAGGCGATTAGTAACAACCTCTACTCCGTTTAGCACTATTGTAACCATTCGGCCAACTAAAGTTATATCCAACGTTTGCCACTCATTGGCCTCTTTTGCTGCATTAATACTCGGTGCGATATGACCATAAATTCCTCCAATGGATTGTTTATACGGGCTACTGCCATATTGATCCATTATCTGAGCTTCATAGCGGCCTCTTAAATACAATCCACTATTGCTTCCTTCTGGATATCGGAATTCAACCTGTAATTTAAAGTCATTAAATTTCTCTGCAGTAACTAAATTTCCGCCTACTTCACCATTCACCAAAACTCCGTTTTGCATTTGGAATTTGTTATTATCAGCTATGATCCACTTGGACATGTTTTGATCCAGCAAGTTGATAGGATTACCCCAAATTGGCGCTTCATCTCTTACCAGGGCGGGCGCACGCACAGCTGTCCAGGGCAAGGTTTCATCGTCCCGAAATGTTATTCCAGTAAGCTTATTATCTTGTAAGGTAAATTCGAAGCGCAAATCGTTGTTCAACTGTGTCCATTGCGGAGGAATAGAAAAAGAGTACGTTTGATCTCCCTCAGAATACTTTACTTCGGAAATCGGGCGCGCACTGCCTTCATATCCCACATAAGATCCCGTTAATGTCGCTAGTCCTGACCTGTTGATTTCAATCCAGGCCGGGAACTCCCCTTCTTCCAATTCGATAGTGAGGTTCCATTTTCCAGTAACCTCTGAGCCGGTAAAATCAGATTGTGCCATTATGGCCTGGGGAAATATAATTGCAGTAATTAAAGTTAAAAGAAAGTATTTGATATTGCGCATAATGGGTTTACTAGTGAATAGAAAAATCATCTATTTATTGGATTGTATTATTTAATCTTGCCCTTGTATGGGGAAAATTTGGCGGATTTCCTCATCTGTTGGTGTCCTTCCGTATTCACATATTTCAAATGACTCAACATGCTGGAATGTGCTGGCCAGATCTTCACCATACCATTTCGCAAGGCTTGCTCTTTGTCCTTCTGAGACATTGCCCCCGCTTAGCCTATGCTCCATTAGCCATTCAAATCGTGCATCAGAGGACTCGGGCACCTCATGCCTGCCACTAATCCAGGGTAACCATTCGTACACTTGTGAGGCATGGGCATCAAGAACCCTGCCTTTGGTCTCGATGTGGCTGTCAATTCCGATAACTATATCGTAAGAGAACGGGTAAGGCTTTTCAAATCCGTCAGAGAGGTAGAAAAATACCGGATTGTTTTCCAGAGGCGGAGTATCCGAGGCCAAATTAGGTACACCAACCATATATGCGGCATCCTGAACCAATACACCAGAATAACGGTGATCCGGGTGATAATCCCAGGGCCTGTGTCCAAATACGGCATCCGCATTCCAATTACGGATTTCACGGATTACATCCATTCGAACATGAAGCTCCGGGGTTAATTCACCATCATTGTTATCTAATACTACATATTCATCTATTCCCATTCTGCGGGCGGCCTCCTGCGCTTCTGCTCTTCGTATTGTTCCAAGGTTGCCGCCGCCCAGCTCCTGATGCCCTGCGCTTCCGTTGGTAATGGATACAAACTTCACCCGATGGCCAGCCTCGGCCATCATGGCAGCCGTTGCTCCCATTTTTACCTCTCCGTCATCCGGGTGGGCAAATACCACAACTATGTTAAGGCTTTCGTCCGCTTTCTCTTGATAAGCGAGGGTAGCCAACGGCAACAGTACCAACGCAATTAGCAGGATTTGAGTTAGGATTCTTATCATTTTGTTCCTTTTGAATTGATAGAAATTATTATTAAAACTTCCCTAATTGCACTTTAAATAATGCAGTTCTGTATATCCATGTCCAGATTATAAGAAAAATATGATGAAATGGCATGAATATTTATTTCCTTTTATTCAGCCGATAAAAGAATTCCCATCAAAAACATCTTTTAAACTAAACAAAATACAAATTGAACTGGCCACATCGCGGAAGGTCTTTCTTATTCCTAAATTTGTTGGGTTTTCTGCCATATGACTATATCAGCGGCACGAATTCCCAGCTATGATCAGTTCCCGGGGTGGTGAGATCATTGCCGTGATCTTTGGTAATGATGAGCGTATCATCAGGGTTCATTTTCTTAAGAATAGCCGGCAGTCCACGGTCAAACTCCCGAAGGGATTCGCCGTACCCTTCTGCGTCATTGCGATGACCGTACAGCTGGTCAGTATCAATAAGATTCATAAAGACAAATCCTTCTGTGTGGGCCGACATCAGGTGCTCCTTTCCAAAGGAATCAATAACATCGGTGCCAGACCAGGGCTTATTGGCAAGAATTCCCGGTGCGCTGGTTATTTCCAGAAAACTTTGAAGTACTTCCTCAGGAAATTCGTTCGGATAAGTGGGGAAAGGCTGATCTATCTTTACCCCGGCCATCCCCCAGTGACCTGTTGTAGAGTCTTTCCCGGAGGAAACCTCTCTCATCTTGCCATAAGAAGCCTGTGGGTTTACCGCCGGCGGTATGGATGCCAGAGGTATGATGTTGCCTAATCCCAGTTGTTCAAGATTAGGCAACTGGCATCCGGTAACCTCGGATACATGACCCAGCGTATTGCAGCCTTCATCACCGTATACGTGGGAATCTTCCTGGACGCCTGCGCCCAGCCCGTCTGTAATGATCAGGTAAACTGTTCCCACGGGTGTTGATAGATAATTTATGCTTTTGCCAGCAGCTCTTTCATAGCAGAACCAATCACTGCAGGATTTTCACAGACCGTGATTCCGGCAGCGCTGAGAGCTTTCATCTTCTCGTCGGCTGTTCCCTTGCCGCCTGATACAATAGCACCGGCATGTCCCATTCGACGCCCCGGAGGAGCTGTACGGCCGGCAATAAATGCAACAACTGGCTTGCTTACATATTTTTGAATGTATTCAGCAGCTTCTTCTTCCGCCGTTCCGCCGATTTCCCCGATCAATATAATGGCTTCGGTTTCTGGATCTTCATTAAACAGCTTAACGGCGTCGATGTGGGTAGTTCCAATTACCGGATCTCCACCAATGCCGATGGCCGTACTCTGGCCAAGTCCAACTTTAGTAAGCTGATCAACGGCTTCATAGGTGAGTGTTCCCGATCGGGAAATTACACCCACATTGCCTGGTGTAAATATTTCACCAGGCATAATACCTACTTTAGCGTGGCCTGGGGTAATTATGCCCGGGCAATTGGGTCCGATAAGATGAGCCCCATGGCGGTCCGTTATCGCTTTAGCCGTTAACATATCTTTAACGGGGATGCCTTCGGTTATACAAATTATAACTTTGATTCCGGCAATGGCAGCCTCACTTATGGCATCTCCGGCAAATGGCGGGGGAACAAAGATAACAGAGGTATTGGCTCCGCCTTCGTTTACGGCGTCAGCTACGGTATTGAAGACAGGGCGGTCAAGGTGAGTGGTTCCGCCTTTGCCCGGTGTTACTCCTCCAACAACATGGGTTCCATATTCAATCATTTGAGAAGCATGGAAGGTTCCCTCTTTACCTGTAAATCCCTGAACAACTAATTTTGTATTTTCTCCAACAAGCACGCTCATGCGCAGATCCTCTTTGTTTAATATTTTTGTGATAAATTCGCCTAAATATACCGACCTTGCGGATGAGTAACAACGGTAATTGGTTGGTTGATGGTTGTACGCTCCCCTGTTGTGGGTTGTTTGCTTGAAAAGCCCCAATAAAGTTCTCAAGTATTATTAGTTTATTTGTCATTTTTGTTCAGGTTCTTTACCATTTTCTTTATAAAATCACCGTATTATTGAGCCATGATTCCTGACGAGAAAAAAGAAGAAGTCCGCGACGCCGCCGATATAGTAGATGTGGTTTCCGATTATGTAAAGCTGAAGCGTTCGGGCAGTGGATTTACCGGCCTATGCCCGTTTCATAATGAGAAAACACCTTCTTTCCATGTAACACCGGCCATGAGCATTTACAAATGCTTCGGATGCGGCGCTGGGGGCGATGTGTTCAATTTTGTGATGGAAATGGAAGGAATCGGCTTTACCGAATCTATACGCACTCTGGCCGAGCGGTACAACATTCTGCTGCCCGAAGAAAACAGCCCCGAATACGATCCATCCCACACCGAAAAAGAAGGGATTTATCACGCCCTTCGTTTCGCCGGCATCTTTTTCTACCGGACTCTACTGGAACACGAAGAAGCCAGGCCCGCCCGGGATTACCTGGTTAAAAGAGGTTACACCAAAGAAACCATCAAAAAGTTTGGGCTCGGCTACACCCTTGAAAGCGGCGAGGGCTTAAAAAAAATGGCCGAAAAAGAAGCTATCAAAGAAGAATACCTTCACAAAGCGGGGTTGCTTAAATCCGACGCCAATGGTGTTAGAAGTTATGATACCTTCCGCGGCCGCTTAATGTTCCCGATTTTTAATCCCTCAAAAAAGGTGATTGCTTACGGTGGGCGGATCTTAAAGACATCCCGAAAGGCACCCAAGTACATAAATTCACCGCAGACGGAAGTCTATAATAAAAGCGAGGTGCTTTACGGTATCCACGAGGCTAAGAATGAAATACGCAAGGAGAAGGAAGCCATTCTTGTTGAGGGTTACACCGATGTAATTACCATGCACCAGGCGGGGGTGCGTAATGTAATTGCCACCAGTGGTACAGCCCTTACTCCTCTTCAAATGCGCATCCTAAGCCGTTACGCTGAAACGCTGCTGATGATCTACGACTCCGATTCGGCGGGGCAAACGGCTATGGCGCGGGGAATTAATATAGCATTAACCGAAGGACTCGGGATACGGCTGCTGCAGCTTCCTGAAGGTGATGACCCGGACTCTTTTGTGAAACAATTCGGCAAAGAAGGGTTCCAAAATTATAAGAAAGATAACGCCCTTGACTTTCTTAGCTATACCATCCGGGGCGCCGAACAGGCCGGCGAATGGGATGATCCGGTAACCAAACCCAAGGTTATAGACCGCATACTGGAAAGCATTTCCTGCATTCCGGATGTCATTTCGAGAGAAGCTTTTGTTCAGAAACTCGGCAAAGAGTCTAAAATAGGTGACCGAAAGCTCCTTGAGCAGCTGGATGTTATCATGGCAAAGAAAAAGCAAAGTGATAAACGGGCAAAAGCAAGAATCGAACGGTTTGAATCCCAAAAGAAGCAGCCTAAAGAAGCCGGGAATGACCCAAATGGAAACCAGCTAAACCAGAAAGGGCACAATGAACCCGTAGCCCAAAAAAAACTCCCTCCTCATGAAAAAGAAATTGTGCGCCTGCTTTTGGTTCACCAGGAAAAAATGGTGAAATATGTAGGGTCCTTAATTAATGAGGAGCAGTTTTCGAACGAACTGCTAAGGGATTTTTTCAAAAACATTATGCAACGCTTTGAAGACGGCCAAAAGATTAATCTGGAAGCCTATCTTGCCAAAGAACATCCCTACCCTCAACTGCTTAGCGAAATTGTAAGCGAACGATTTTCCATCAGTGAACGTGGCAATGAAAGAAGAGACAGAGCCCTCGGCCAGGACTTTGAACCTTTCAAAAAAGCCAGGGGTGCCATAAAGCTCCTTCAGATGCACTTCCTTGACAATCTAGTAGCTTATTATAACGACGAATATGATCGTGCTGATGGAGACGATTTAATCAGACTGAGTAAATTAATCCAAAACATAAAGCGGAACCGAAATAAAATCGATGCCCAACCTTTTAATAAGATATATCCCGAGGCAGAGGCCGAAATCATCGAACGCAAGAAAGAGCTGGAATCAAAACAACAAGGAATATAAACAGCCCATGAGCATTGAACTGGAAACAGCCGTAAAAGCCGCGGAAGCGGCATCCAAAATCATTCGGAAATACTCCGAGCAGAACAAACATTTTGACATAGAGCTGAAGGGCAAGAATGATCTTGTGACTGATGCTGATCTGGCTTCTGAAAAAGAGATTATCAAGATTATATCTGAGCAGTTCCCCGATGATCAAATCCTTGCCGAAGAATCCGCTTCCAATGCCGGATTAACCGATGCGCGCACCTGGATCATTGATCCCATTGATGGCACCACCAATTTCGCCCACCGTTTCCCCGTATTCTGTGTCTCAATCGGCTTCTGGGAACATCAACAAGCTCAGGCAGCCGTAGTGCTTGAAGTTAACCAAAACGAACTGTACACAGCCGGAAAAGGCGAAGGTGCCTTTTTGAACGGTATTCCTATTCACATCTCTAAACAAACAAACCCCGGGCAGGCTTTAATTGCCACAGGTTTCCCCTATAAAGAACTTGACCTGCTGGATGATTATCTTGAGCTTTTTAAAAGCCTGATCCATAATACACATGGCGTAAGACGTCCGGGCAGCGCCGCTTACGATTTATGCTGCCTGGCGGCGGGGCGCTGCGAAGGCTTTTACGAATATGGCCTTGCCCCATGGGACGTCGCCGCCGGGACCTTAATCCTTCAAGAAGCTGGCGGGGTGGTTTCAGACTGGTCCGGTGGGGATAACTGGTTATTCGGCGAGCGTTATGTTGCGGGAAACCATCAGGTTCATTCCTTCTTGCTGGATGAGATTAAAAAGCATATTCCGGCGGGGAAAATAGAGCGCTAAAATAGCAAGGCTTTTGCATTTTTTTAGCGCCTCCCAAAAGGCCCACTACTGCTTCGCTAAGCGTCCACGCTTAGCTAAAATGCACATATATAGCAAGAGTGCACACCCTATCCCGGCGGTTATCTTGCACATATTAACTCACTGCCAAGCGCCAGGCCCCGGACTAAATGACCTAAATTTCACTGTAGTTGCTCCGTACCTGCTCCGAACTTGCTCCGTGTTTTACTCGGACGAACCACGGAGGAGACACGGAGCAACCACGGAGGAGCTACGGATTTGCATTGGTAAAAAAGATATTTGGCGAAGCAGTAAATTACCTGCCGTAAGTAATTACTGATAGTGGGTTCATTCGGGCGGCGACACGGGCGGGGATCCAGGATGCGAGTGCGCAGAGTATCATGGTGATGGCCGATACGAGTACGAAGTCAAACAGGTGTGGCTCTACCGGTGCTGCGTTCATATAATAGGTTTCCTCGGGCAGCGGTATGATTTGCCAGGTAGCCTGGAGCCAATAGAACAGCAGTGACAGACCAATCCCGATAATTAAGCCTGCAAAGCCTACAATAAGCCCTTCCATCAGGAATATGGAACGGATACTTTTACTATTGGCGCCCATTGTCTTGAGGATCCCAATATCGCGTGTGCGTTCAAGGACCATCATTAATATGGTACCGATCAAATTGAAGGCCGCCACGATTATCATCACGGCGATTACAAACGGTATTGTTTGCTCCTGGAGGTTGATCCATGCAAAGATGCTGCTGTAGCGCTGGAAAATGGTTTCAGTATAGTAGGGAAACGGCAAAGCCTCATTTATCCTTTGATCCACTTCGGAGAGTTGATCAAGATCGTTTACCTGAATATCTATTTGATTGGCTCTCGGCGGGGCGGTATCAAATAGAGCGCGGGCATAATCGCGCTCCATCAGCACCAGTAAATCATCAAACATATCCACCCCGGTTTGATAAATTCCGGCAATATGAAACTGAATGATTTCCGGCATATTGACAGGACTTGGGATGCCCTGAATCGTATATGTGGTTAGTACGCTGCCTATTTCAGCATTTAAATTGCGGGCTAAACGGCTGCCTATAACCACACCGGGAAGGCCGTTTTCATTTTCGCTGAAATTGTACTCACCCCGGTTAACATACTCACGGATTTGGGAAAGATCGCCTTCGGGGCTGACGCCTTTTACAAAGCTGCCTTCAACATTATCCCGAGTTTGCACCATGGCCTGATCGTAGATGACTTCCTGAATATCTTCTATATCCGGAATGTCGGCAAGTTTGGTCATCGCCGTATCGGCACGGTAAAGCGGGGCGTCGGTATAGGTCATCACTGTAATGTGATTGCCGAAACCCAGTATTTTTTCCTGAATTACGGATTTAAAACCGTGGACTATAGACAGTGCTATCAGCAAACCAGCTACACCTACAGCCACTCCGGTAATAGCCATTATCTTAATAAAGGAAAGAAAAGAAGAATCTTTTCGACCGCCCCGGAAGTAACGTAGGGCTAAAAACCATTCAAATTTCAAAGTAGTAAGTTATGTTTAACCGCATAGGGTAGTTTTAACCACAAAGGGCACAACGATCACAAAGGTTTATGTTTAATAATCATGAGCGCGAAATTTAACCGAAAAGAACACAAAGGCACAACAATTTATTGTTTAATTGTCCAGAGTACGTATTTGAACCGCAAAGGGCACAACGATCACAAAGCCTTTGCGCTCTTTGCGCCCTTTGTGGTAATAAGATCAAGAGCACGTAATAGGAATAATACTACAACACCTGAAGATTGACCACAAAATACACGAAGATCCCATTGGTTTTATTGTTAACTGCCCACTAGCATGAGAAAACCTGAGGTTAAAGAAAGAGTATTAATATTATTCCCCTTTGTGTTCTTAGTGCCCTTTGTGGTGAATTCTTTAATTTTCTTGCCCTTTCCGGTAAAAGATCCTGTTACTATTCTGGCCTCATGTGCGGGAAGAACAATACATCTCTTATAGATTCCTGGTTCGTCATGATCATGGCCAGGCGGTCGATGCCTATGCCGAGTCCTGCGGTGGGGGGCATGCCGTGTTCGATGGCGCGAAGAAAATCATCGTCAAGGGCCATGGCCTCTTCGTCTCCACCAGCGCGAAGACTAGCCTGTTCTTCGAATCGCTTGCGCTGTTCCACCGGATCATTCAGTTCACTAAAGGCATTGCAGATTTCCTTGCCGTTGCAGATCAATTCAAAACGTTCTACCAGCCCTTCCTTGCTGCGGTGCTTCTTAGCCAGCGGACTCATCTCTACGGGATAATCTGTAATAAATGTAGGTTGTATAAGCTTACCCTCTACATGCTCGCCGAAAATCTCATCAATAAGTTTGCCGATGCCCATGGTTTCGTCAATACCTACATTAAGTTCACGGGCTGCATTCTGCATGGCTTTTAGATCCATACCTTCAAGATTGACGCCTGTTTCCTGTTCAATGGCTTCCAGCATAGGAATACGTGGCCACGGTTTTTTGAAATCAATAAGATTCTCGCCAACCTGCACCTTCGTGTTATTATGGAGGGTTAAAGCAACATGCTCCAAAAGACTTTCCACAAAATCCATCATCCAGTTATAATCTTTGTAGGCTACATAAAGCTCAACCTGGGTAAACTCCGGGTTGTGAAAACGGCTCATCCCTTCGTTGCGGAAATCTTTGGCGAATTCAAACACTCCATCAAAACCACCAACTATAAGGCGTTTCAGGTAAAGTTCATTAGCAACGCGCAGGAACAGTTCTATATCCAGTGCGTTGTGGTGTGTGGTAAAGGGCTTGGCGGCTGCGCCACCATAAATAGGTTGCAATATGGGCGTTTCTACTTCCAAATAGTCTTTGTCCTGCATAAAGCCGCGGATGGCGTGAACCATTTTGGAGCGTTTTTTGAATACCTCCCGGACTTCCGGGTTCACCATTAAATCTATGTAACGATGGCGGTAACGCTGCTCCTTATCTGCAAACGCATCAAAAGTTATTGTCTCGCCCTCTTCGTTTGTTACTTCTTTGGCAACGGGCATGGGTTGCACAGCCTTACTGAGCAGTTCAAAATGTTCGGCATGTACAGTGGTTTCGCCCGTTCGGGTTTTAAAGACAAACCCTTTAATGCCGACAATATCGCCTATATCTACCATTTTTTTGAAGATGGTGTTATAATTTTCAACACCAATATCATCGCGGCGAATATAAACCTGTATTGTCCCATCCTGATCCTGCAGGTTAAAGAACGAGGCCTTTCCCATGATTCTGCGCGTCATGATACGTCCGGCAATACTTACCCTCTGGGGCTCTTTGTCCTCAACCTTTAGCAGCTCCGGGCTTTCATGAATCTGCTTGCTGTAATGGTCAACTTCGAAACTGTAAGGATAGGGATTGACGTCAAGTTTTTTTAATTCTTTTAATTTTTCTAGGCGAAAATTAGCCTGTTCGCTTAGGCTGACTTCTGGTTTGTCCATGGGGGATAATTGTAATTCGAATATTTGTAGTCGTTGATGCCGATGAACAGAAGATAAGTAAACTCACCGGAAATCTAATATGTGACAGTAATATAACAATGTAACCACGAAGTTGTTTCGCAGATCTTTACAATTTTAGTGAAGATGGGCTTGATTCGTTTTAGCTTTCCCTCAGATTCATCGCAACCGAATTTATGCAATATCTTAAACCTGTCGGTTCGGGACCATCTTCAAATACATGGCCAAGATGGGAATCGCATCGAGAGCATAAAACTTCGGTTCTTTTCATAAAAAAAGTGTTGTCTGCTCTGGTAGTGACACTTTCTTCTACCGGTGCATAGAATGCAGGCCATCCTGATCCGGAGTCGTACTTTCTTTGCGAATGGAAAATAGGCAGATCGCAGGCAGCACAATGATAAACACCCTGGCTCTTGGTTTTGTTGTATTCATTCACAATGGGCAACTCTGTTCCGCCACCGCGTAAGACTCTATATTCAGCGAAAGTAAGTTCTTTTTTCCATTCTTCCTTAGTTTTATACACTTTTGCCATAGTACTGTCTATCGTTGAATAAACAGTACTGTGATTATTCAACATTACAGATGCATTACCAGGTCTTTCCTGACCACAACCAACAATGATTACCAAAACCAGGAGCAGGGAATATAGGGGAGCGTATTTTATCATATTTGCATTGCCTTATGAAGACAAGTTTCACTTACCGTTTGAACGCTTTCGTCTGATTCCTGCCACATCATGTTGTTGCTCATCCAGTGGAACATCACGTTGAGCCGTTCTGCCTTGATTATTTTCTCTAATGTCAGACATGGCACTGAATAGTACAACTAAACCTATAAAAAAACCAATGGCAAGAAGGAAGTAAAAGAAAAGAGTCATTTATTACCCCTCCGTGTATTTTGTTTACCACTTTTCTCCCGGACACTTTCGCGGCGCCCGACCGGCTCTTCTCCCCATTTCCCACCCTCTTTTTCTGAGACACTTGAGAGAATTCCTGATAACATAACCAAAAAGACTATAAATCCGATTACCAATATGGTCACCAATAAGGTCATGACAGATAGAAACTCTAAAGTTATTAAGAATTTATCTGTCTAACGAATCAAGATCAATAAATTTCAGTTAAGAAAGATTAACCAGAAACCATAGGTTCTGGTTAATCTTTCTTAAGTTCCATCAGGCAACATCATCATCTTGACCATTGCCATTTTCCTGACCATTGCCATTTGTTAGTATACCTGATGATAAAACTTTATTCGTTTTAACTCCTAATTTTCGGATATTTTCTGTCCGGCTGACAAGATTTCCTTTGCCCGTTTTAAGCTTATTCATGGCATCATCGTAGCTTTTCCTGGTAAGATCCATGCGCTCGCCAACTTTTTCGAGGTCTTTAACAAAATTAACAAACTTATCCAGCAGATTTCCACTTTGTTTGGCAATTTCAGCCGTATTTCGATTTTGGTATTCCTGTTTCCAAATACTCTTAATTGTGGCAAGGGTAGCTAGCAGCGTTGTGGGGCTGACAATAACAATATTCTTCTCAAAAGCATCTTCATAAAGCTGAGGATCGTGCTGTATGGCCAGGCCGAAGGCTGGTTCGATGGGTATAAACAGCAATACGAAATTGGGGCTGTTTATTTCATAAAGATCCTGATATTTCTTATCACTCAATTGCCTAACGTGCGTCCTGACAGACTGGATATGATCTTTAAGCGCCAATAGCTGTACTGATTCTTCTTCGGCTGAAGAATATCTCTCATAAGCATTCAGGGAAACTTTGGAATCGACCACCAGGTTTTTCTGGTCCGGCAGGTTAATGATCACATCGGGTTGTTGGCGGCGGCCGTCGTCATCTTTCAGGCTTTCCTGTACCACAAACTCCCGATCTTTCTGCAGCCCCGATTTCTCGAGAATGCGCTCCAGGATCATTTCCCCCCAGTTACCCTGGGTTTTAGCCTGGCCTTTGAGTGCTTTTACCAAATTATTGGCTTCCAGACTCATCTTTTGATTCAGTTCCGTAAGGCCTTTAATCTGCTCCTGTAATGAGCTTCGTTCCCGCACATCGCTCAGGTGAGTATCTTCAACCTTCTTCTGAAATGTCTTTATCTTCTCTCCAAGCGGCTGAAGGAGCTGATCCAAATTGATTTTGTTCTGATCAGTAAATTTTTTGCTTTTTTCTTCAAGGATTTGGTTGGCCAGGTTTTTGAATTCTGTAGTAAATTTTTCCTGAAGCCGGTTCACCTCATCTTTATGATCAGCAAGCTTTTCTTCCAAATTACGGTAATTAGCCTTCAGCGTGGCGTTATCCTGCTGAAGGTTCGAAAGCTCAGCCTGCTGATTCTTAAGTTTGGTTTCAGCTTTTTCATAGTCAGCTTTCAGATTATCATTCCGTTCACCCAGGCGGCTGTTCTCGGTGGTGAGGGTGTTTAGTTCCTCCTTGAGGCCATTAGCCTCATCAGGATCCAGCCCGCCCTGACTCTTTGCCATATAGGTTTTTAAAAGCCAGGCTGCTACAGAGCCAATAACCAGGCCAGTAATCAGATAAAGAAGCTCCATGTGGCGTTACACTCCATTTTTTTCACGCTTTTTTTTAAAGTTAACATAACGGGCACCATATATTTTCAACATCTCCTGATCCCGGAAACGTATGGCATCTGCTAATTTCTCTTCATAATTCTTCTTAAAATCACGCTTGTTTTTAGCTTTGGGGATGTAAAAGGATTTATTCTTATGGACACCTTTTTCCGGAGAAAACGAAACCTGAAATACATGCTCTTTATATTCTTCACCGTTTCTCGTTTTTGTTTTCACACAATAGCTAATGCCGGGGTACCCTATATTACTCGTCTTGCCCACATGCATAGACCGGTTGGAATTTTTGGCAAATTTTTCCCACTTGCTAAGGTTTTCGTCCCGATATGTCCTTGCTTTATCCAGAGCTTCTTCACGTCCGCCATATTTCCCGTCACTGAAAAATTTGCTAACTTTATTACCATCCCGTCGAATCCGAACAAACCATCCATGAGTATTTTTAGATGGCTGATCAATCCGACTTATATTTTTGGTTTCCGTTTTTGTATCGGTGGTTTCAATAGACACGATATTTTGCTTAGGTTAATAATTTAATCACAGTCCTTTAATAATTTGCTCTACGGTTAAGCCACAAGTGCACCTAACAATGTTTTCTAATATATAAGAGGTCCTTAATATAACAAAAAAAGAATTCCCTTTAAATTCTTATCTTCTATTGAATTATTTAATAAACAAAACAAGATATTAGTTGCTGCCCAAAGGTGATCATAAGCAAGCTAGTGCCTCACATTAACATCAAGACAATAAAACATAACCATGGAACCACTACAACTGCGTATTCCCCTGATTTTGCTGTCAGGCTTTCTGATATTCTCCGGATGTGCAGGAGCCGGAAACGTTACAGCCCCAGCATCCGCCGATAAAAGCGGAGGTGATGAAGCCTATGAAAAGGCTCTGAAAGACAGCCGATCAAATGAAGGATTATTTACTATTTATCAGGATACACTTACTGGAAAAACTCATATAGAAATTAAAGAAAGCCAGCTTGACCGGGAATATATCTATTTCAGTCAAACAGCCGACGGTATTGTTTCGGCGGGACATTTTAGAGGTCAGTTCGATGGCAACAAAGTCGTAACCATTCGAAAGCATCACGATAGAATAGAGTTTGTTACTATCAACACTTCATTTTATTTTGACGAAACAAACCCTTTAAGCAGAGCATCTGAAGCCAATATCAGCCCCTCTGTCATGGTATCACAGGAAATTATTGCTCATAAAGAAGACGATGGCGTTTACCTTATCAGCTCTGACGAGATCTTTTTAAGTGAAGACCTGAATCAAATCAAACCTTCGCCATCGCCCGGTACTTCACCCACAGCTTTCTCTCTGGGCAATCTTGACAGTGACAGAACCCGTTATATTGACATCAGCAGTTATCCGAAAAACACGGAAGTACTCGTTGAATACGTTTATAAAAATCCCAGCCCTCTATCCGGAGGCGGTAGCGAAGTCACCGATCCTCGTTTCGTTAGCATACAGTTTCAGCATACTTTTCTTGAAATGCCCGACAACGGGTTCGAGTTGAGATACGAGGACGCCCGGGTTGGATATTTTACCCAGAGTGTTGAAGATATGACCTCAATAAGTCCGACACCTTACCGCGACCCTATTCACCGCTGGAATTTGCAGAAGAAAAATCCAGCGGCTGCCCTTTCGGAACCTGTTGAACCCATTGTATGGTGGATCGAGAATACAACTCCGGAGGAATTTCGTCAACCTATTACCGACGGTGTGTTAGCCTGGAATGAAGCATTTGAACAGGCTGGCTTTAAAAATGCCGTTCAGGTAAAGGTCCAGCCGGATACGGCCGATTGGGATTCCAATGATATACGGTATAATGTTTTGAGATGGACTTCATCCCCACAGCCACCTTTTTCGGGATACGGGCCCAGTTTTGTAAATCCCAGAACAGGACAGATACTTGGGGCTAATATTATGTTGGAGTTTAATTTCTTCCGCCGTCACCTTATGGGTACCCAATTATTTGAAACCGCTGCCCTGGGCATGCATGAAAAACATACCGGGCAAACTCGGGAAGATGGCACCTTATGCAACTTTGGCCTTGGCATGCAGCAAAACCTTATGGCAGGATTGAGTGTTGCGCGGGGAGTAGGCCTGGAACAAGCTGAAGAAAACCGCATGATCAATGAGGCGCTTAAAATGCTGGCCATTCATGAAGTAGGCCATACATTAGGGCTAAATCATAATATGAAAGCCAGTTACCTTCACGCCCCGAAAGATGTCTACAACAGGGAGAAAACCAAAGAGGAAGGCCTTACCGGGTCGGTTATGGATTATGGCGTGGTAAACCTGTCACCGGACCCGGATATTGAAAGCCAGTACTTTGATGTTAAACCCGGCATTTATGATCGCTGGGCGATTGAATATGGGTACTCACCTGCTGTGAGTGATGAGGCCGAAGAGGAACAGCGGCTTAATGCTATATTATCCCGATCAAACCAACGCGGTCATGATTTTGGTAATGATGCGGACGATATGAGATCACCCGGGAAAGCCATTGACCCGCGTGTAATGACCTATGATATGTCTACAGATCCTATCACCTACTCTACCGAGCGAATCGAGTTACTCTATAAAACAGCCGATTCACTTTTAGAAAACTATGTTAAAGACGACGAATCTTATCACGAGTTGAGAGATGTTTATCTGGTGCTTTCCTCTCAGCACAACAGTATGGCTGCGGTTATTAGTCGATATATCGGCGGTGTGTATGTAGACCGCTCTTTGCCCGGACAGGGCAGCAGTACGAAACCATTCACCACGGTGAGTAAGCAAGATCAAAAAAGAGCTCTCAAGGCGCTTAACGAATATGTTTTTGCTCCTGACGCCTTTGATAAACCAGCCAATCTATACAATTATCTGCAAATGCAGCGCCGGGGTTTTGAATTTTATGGCACGACGGAAGATCCGAAAATACATGATCGTATATTGAACATTCAGAAAAATACTTTAAACCACATACTTCACCCTGTGGTAATGAAAAGGATGTCTGACACCAAGCTATATGGGAATGAATACCCTGTTGCTGAATTTATGCAGGATTTAACCGACGGCATATTTGTAAGTGATTTAAACGGGTATGTGAACTCCTTTCGTCAAAACCTTCAACTGGAATATGTCGACCGCCTGATTGCGATAATTGAAGAAGATTCGAATTACGATTACCTGTCAAAATCACTGGCCCTACATAGTTTGACTGAAATTCAAGGTATGCTGGGTAACCGGGTGAAAAATGATGTTGAGACCATTGCCCATAGCCGTCACCTTCTTCTCAATATAAAAAAAGCACTGGATTCTTGATGGCAGATCTTATTGAGGTAAAGTTAATTGGGCTGTGTACCAGGAAAGTCATCAGCCTAATCGAGTAGGCTTTTGACTTTTCTTTATTTATTTGCACATAATTTATAATTAAGAGTAGGCATTCAATACCCTATAGGTAAACCACCATATAAAAATATGGTTCGAAAGTACTCTGTAAATATTTATGAGAAGTACTTTTTCCTGCTTATTTGCTACCTGCTTTCCATATAATATGGGCTCGTATGCGGGAAAAATAAAGCAGTTATCGCTTAAATTAGGCTATAGTCGTTTATTTTAAAGAAAAATTTTAATAATCGTGTCACAATTTGAAGGTGAATTCCTCCTATAGAGTAGAAGGCTTAACCCATTTAGCATAACCGCTAATTAATTATTCAAAATTATGACTACCTCAACATTATCTTTAGCTGCTGCACAAAAACAAACCCTAAGGTCGGCTTTCGGTTTTATACCACGAGGACTTCAACTTGTTCAAAGAGCACCCAAAGGGTTGAAGCCTTTAGCTACCGGGATGCAATCAGTAAAAGATAAACATCATAAAGGACAGATTAATAACGGCAGTTTAAGATCAGAGCCAATAGCTCCCTATCGTGTGTTGCAGGTCGAAGACAATTCTGAGAATCGATTTATTGTTCACCGGTATTTACAAAAAGATTATTTCTATGATGCTGTCGATCAGGGTGAACATGCGCTGGATATAGTTAGTAGTAAAGCAGTTGATGTTATTATTATGGATATTAATTTAGGATCAGGAATCGATGGGATTGAAACGGCCTGCAGGATACGAGAGAACGAAAATAATAAACATATAGCCATTGTAGCAGTTACTGCAAATGTGTCACCAGATATCAAGCAGAAATGTTTCGACGCCGGAATGGACGCTTTCCTTCCCAAGCCTTTTCGAAAAGAACAATTAACAGAAGCAATGAACAAGGCGATAAAGGGCAGAAAAAACAAGAATAATTAGTGAAATAATATCCTTTAGAGAATCCAATCCGGACTATGCAGACTGACCTAAATAAACCCGAACTTGAAGATCAAATCGATCTCTATTTAGATGGTTCTTTGAACCCTGATGAGATAGATCTTCTATGGGAACAACTGATTGAATATCCTGAGTACCTGGATTACATGAAGACCTGTGCAAGTCTGCTTCACATTGGCCGGAAAAATGATACTGAAAGTAAATTACCTGCAGAATCTTCGGGAAAACCTTCAACTTCATATAATTTTCGATACGCAATTGCTGCCGGCCTTATAATCCTTATTGCAGTAATTGGAATACTAAAAATTTATCCGGAACAGAATGCTTATAACATCCAACCACTGGCTACTTTGGAAATGGATAACCTGCGTTCCTCTACTGTGTCGGATAATGATTTTGATAAAGAAATACAAAAAGGTATCAGCCTTGCTGTGATAGGACAGGAACCACAGGCTCTTGATGTTCTGAATCAATTAAAAGAAGGAGTTACTGAAAACGCTCAAGAAATGGATGTATTGATCAATATCGGCATCATCCATTATAATCTTGCTGATTATGAATCGGCAAAAACAACATTTCTTAATATAGCTCATAATCCCCATGCCGAACCCCTGATAGTGGAGAAAGCATGGTGGTACCTTGCTAACTCATACCTCAAAACCAACCACCGGGAAGATGCAAAAATCGCTGCACAACATACCTACGATGTGAACGGAGCATATCGCAGGATGGCAGCGAGGTGGTTGGAGAGGTTATGAGATTAGTGCAGGTTTTTTAATAAAAAAGGCGCAGTAATGCGCCTTTTTTATTTGTACTAGATTGGAATTAAAATATTTTCAAAGTTACCAATTACTTTTTAAATGCGCTGTTAACCAGCTTTTCCTGCTCAGCATTATGTAGTCTGGATGATCCGGTTGCCGGTGATGCCGAGGCTGTACGGCCTTCATAGCGCAGATTCTGATCTTTCTGGAGCATGTGTTTAAACCTTGCCCGCACAAAATACCACCCACCCATATTCTTAGGCTCTTCCTGGCACCAAATCAGGTTTTTAACATGCTTATAATCTTTAAGATGTTTCGCCAAATCTTTATCAGGGAAAGGATAAAATTGTTCAAGACGAGTAATGGCTACATTATCCATACCATTTTTTTCTTTATATGCCAAGAGGTCGTAATATACTTTCCCAGAGCAGAATATGACCCTGTCGACATCCTTTTTGGTCACATCCTGATCAGGTATAAGCTCCTGAAACTGACCCGTTGCTAGCTCCTCTGTATTCGATACGGCCTTTGAATGACGCAACAGGCTTTTTGGGGTCATCACAATCAGCGGTTTCTTAATCTTCAGCATAGCCTGGCGGCGGAACATATGATAATATTGCGCCGGTGTTGTACAATTTACAACCTGAAGGTTATCTTCGGCACAAAGCTGAAGAAATCGTTCAAGGCGGGCTGATGAATGTTCAGGACCCTGACCTTCATAACCATGAGGCAACAACATCACCAAACCTGAGTTTTGCCGCCACTTCACTTCGGAAGAGGAAATATATTGATCAATTATGACTTGTGCGCCGTTATTAAAATCACCAAACTGAGCTTCCCAAATTACCAAATCCTCCTGATTCGTACTGCTATATCCAAATTCAAAGCCCAATACAGCAAACTCACTTAAAAGACTATTATAGATGCTAAACTTGCCTTGATCGTCGGAAAGATTATTTAGAGGAGTAATTTTTTGGTTCTTTTTAGTACCATGCAATACGGCATGCCGATGCGAAAATGTTCCTCTTTCCGAATCCTGCCCTGTCAGGCGTATTCGTGTACCTTCCAATAGCAATGATCCAAAAGCCAAGGCTTCGGCAAATCCCCAATCTATTTTCTTCTCATTATTGGCCACAATTTCATGCCGCTTAGCAAGAATCCTCAAAAGCTTGGGGTTGGCATCAAAATCATTGGGTACTTTATTAAGCTTAAGTGCTATTTCTTTTAGCTTCTCAACGTCAAATCGAGTATCCGGGAGCGAGGCACGTTCTGTTTGCCTGCGATCGGTGCGAATGATATGCTTGTCGGTCACTTTCAGGTCTGGAGCTTCCTTGGCTTCTTTAAAGGCATCTTCAAGAAGTTCGTCAAATTCCTGAAATATTTGGTTTACCTCATCTTTACTGAGTTCTTTTTTATGAACCAGCTCGTCAGTGTAACGTTTTCGGACACTTGGGTGATTATTAATTTCTTTATATAGACCGGGCTGAGTAAATGCAGGCTCATCGCCTTCATTATGACCATGCTTGCGATAGCATACGAGATCGATTACCACGTCTTTACCAAACCTCTCACGATATTCAATAGCCAATTTCATCACATGAACAGCGGCTTCCGGTTCGTCTCCATTTACATGGAATATTGGGGCAAGAATGGTTTTAGCTACGTCAGATGCACAATCTGTGGAGCGGGCATCTTTGGGCAGAGTCGTGAATCCGATTTGATTATTGATAATAACATGAACCGTACCACCAGTCTTAAATCCCTCGAGTTGGGACATATTTAGTGTTTCGGCCACCACACCTTGCCCGGCAAAGGCTGCATCTCCATGTATCAGAAGCGGAATAACCTTTTTATTGGGCATGGGCTGATCGATAGTATCCTGCTTAGCCCTAACTGCACCTTCAACAACCGGGTTTACTGATTCTAAATGGCTGGGATTAGGCAGCAATTGAAGCCGTATTTTTTTACCATCATTGGTAATATGCTCCCCTCCTGCTCCCAAATGATATTTCACGTCACCAGAACCCTGAAAGGTATCTGGATCAATATTCCCTTCAAATTCAGCGAATACTTTTCGGTACGATTTACCCATAGTATTCACCAGCACGTTCAAACGGCCCCGGTGAGCCATTCCAAACAGAACTTCTTTAACATCATGCTCCCCGGCTTTCTCAAGCATAGCATCAAGCATGGGGATCAATGTATCGGCACCTTCCAGCGAAAACCGTTTATGACCGATATACTTTTTATGCAGAAATTCTTCGAAGGCGGATGCCTGATTTAGCTTACGCAGGATTCTTCGCTTATCATTCTTCTCAAGATTCGGGTTATTCAGCGATGACTCCATTTGCTCACGTAGCCAATGGCGCTCTTCCAAATTATGAATGTGGGTATACTCAGCACCGACATAACTGCAGTAGGTATCTCGCAACAGCTTTACAATAACCCGAAGCGGGGCTTTTTCAAAACCGCCCAAACCGCCGCAATAGAACTCCCGGTCAAGGTCCCACATGGTGAGCCCGTAATAATCAAACTCTAGCTCCTCATTATACCCCGGACCGTGCTGAAGAGGGTTAACATCCGCCAGAACATGCCCAAGAGTTCGGTACATGTGTATAAGCTGCATTACGGATATTGATTTCTTGTTTACCTCTGTAGATGCGCCGCCATTAAGGAAACCGGTATAATTGTCAGTTCCATAAGGTACGGGATCGTAGGGGATGTCCAGGTCTTCAAATATTTGATCAAAAAAATCAGCCTCACCGGAAAGCAACTTGTTAATATGCGCAAGAAAGGCCCCTGATTCAGCGCCTTGAATGTGGCGGTGATCATAAGTGCAGGTAATTGTCATCACGCGGCTGATTCCCAGATGGTTCAATACGTCCTGTGACATTGATTGGAACTCAGCGGGGTAATCCATCGAGCCGGTGGCGATGATGCTGCCTTGGTTTTTCATCAACCGTGGCATGGAAGATACTGTTCCGAGAGGTCCGGGGTTGGTGATGGTAATGGTGGTATCCTGATAATCTGCCACCTCAAGTTTCCCATTTCGGGCCCGTTCTATCAGATCATGAAATGCCACGAGAAACTCCCGAAAGTTCATTTTATCTACGGCCTTAATATTAGGTACAACCAGATTGCGGGAACCATCACGGGTGGGGAGGTCTACCGCAATACCTAAATTTATAGTTGTAGGCTGAGCACGATAATGTTTTCCGTCTTTCTTAGTGTAATAAGAGTTGATTTTAGGGAATTTCTTAAGGGCCCTGATCACTGCCCATGCGATAAAATGGGTAAGCGTAGTTTTATGCTGAACATGCCGGTCCAAATGGCTATTAATAATCTTTCTGTCTTCCATCAGCATCTTCACCGGCAATACGCGAAGTGAGGTTGCCGTAGGTATCTCCAGACTGGCCTCCATATTTTCAACAATTTTACCAGAGACACCCTTTATCTGAATAAGTTCAACATCGGTTGAAGGTGTTGGAGCAGCTTTTTGGCCCTCTTCTTTTACAGGTTGTTCTTTTGTGGGTTTCTTAACTTCCGACACTTTTCTGGGAGCGGGTTCGGATGCTACATCGGAAATAGCTTCCGTAGTGGCCGGTATCCCCGGTTCTGCTTCAAAAGTTTTCCCATCCATCTCATCGAAATATTGGCGCCAATAATTCGGTACCGTGGATGGACTTTCCTTATATTGTTTATACAGTTCTTCTACAAGAGCGGTGTTGGGGCCAAAAATAGTTTCTAAAGACTTCAAGAGTTTAATAATTTGTAAAGCAAGGTGAAAGATATAAATATAACATGAATAGCAGTTTTTCTGTATGTAAAATAAGAATAATAGTCAAGAAAATCACAATCAATGGTTGGTAATACCTACCTGAAATTATAATATAGTCTACGATGTTCAGTATCTGAACCTTGATCTAGTTTATCACTTTTATAACGAATACTTCATAATGGGCAACTACAAAAAAACTACCGGCGCAGAAAACGTTAACTGGAATCTCTCTGATCTTTATAAAGGGATCAATGACCCAAAATTACATGAAGACAAACAAACAATTAAAAGTCTTGCCGAAGAGTTTTCAATAAAATACCGAACCGAGGTAATGAGCCTTTCACCGGAAGAAATGCTCACAGCTTTAGAAGATTACGAAAAGTTAAATGATTTATTGGGTCGCATAGGTTCTTTTGCCTACTTAACCTGGACCACAAATACAGAAGAATCCTCCCATGGAAAACTCGTTCAGGAAATGAATGAATTTTCTTCAGAAATCAGTCAAAAGCTGGTCTTCTTTGACCTTGAATGGCTTGATATGGATGAAATCCTCGCCGAGGAGTTAATTAATCATCCAAAACTGGCAAAATATCATCATTACCTGGTAACCTCCCGCCGTTATAAACCTCATAAACTCGAAGAGAAAGAGGAGAAACTACTATCGGCAAAATCAGTGACTGGGAAAAGTGCCTGGATCCGATATTTCGATGAGACACTTGGCGCTGCTCGTTTTGAACTCGATGGGGAGATGCTAACGGAACAGGAAGTATTGAGCAAAATTCATGAACCTGACCGGGAATTACGAAAACGTGCCGCTGATTCTGTTACCACGAAACTGACAGACTTGAGCCGTACCACAACTTTTGTATTCAATACGTTACTTGCTGATAAGCATACAAATGACAAGCTAAGGAAATTTCCCAGCTGGATAACCAGCAGAAATTTATCTAATGAAATATCGGACGAAGCAGTAGAATCACTGGTTGAATCGGTAACAAATCGTTACGATTTGCCCCAGAGATTCTATAATCTCAAGAAAAACCTGTTAGGCCTGGATGAACTGCACGAATACGACAGGTATGCTCCTATTGTGGAAACAGAGACAAATATTGAGTGGAAAGTTGGAAAGGATATCGTCCTTGATGCTTATACTAAATTCCACCCGGATATGGGTAATGTAGCCTCAAAATTCTTCGACAACAATTGGATTGATGCCGCCATTAAACCAGGCAAGCGGGGCGGGGCATATTCCGCGGGCACCGTACCATCTGCTCATCCTTATGTATTCATGAACTATGATGGTAAAATACGTGATGTTCAAACTTTGGCTCATGAACTTGGCCATGGCGTTCATCAATACCTTTCCAGGGAACAAGGTGTATTGCAAGCTCATACTCCACTAACTACCGCCGAAACCGCCTCAGTATTTGGTGAAATGCTTGTTTTTCAGAACCTTCTCAAGTCAATAGATGATCCTAAAGAAAAACTTTCTCTTTTGATGGGGAAAATAGATGATATGATCGCAACTGTATTTCGCCAGATTTCCATGAATCGTTTTGAAAATGCCATACATACGGCACGCCGGCAAGAAGGAGAAATTCCAACGCAAAGAATTAGTGAATTATGGATGCAAACTCAAAAAGATTTATATGGGTCGTCAGTATCACTTACCTCCAATTATGAAATCTGGTGGAGCTATATTCCCCATTTCATTCACACCCCAGGTTATGTATACGCTTATGCTTTTGGTGAGTTGCTGGTATTAGCTCTTTACGAGCAGTACACTCAGACATCCGATGGATTTGCTGATAAATATATGGATCTGTTAAAAGCCGGGGGTTCCGACTGGCCCGAAAATCTTATGAAAAAAATGGATATGGATATCAATTCTGTAGATTTTTGGAGGAATGGATTAAATACTATAGATTCCATGATAAAACAAGCGGAAACATTGGCTAGTCAAGTTAAATAATCTCTATGCACTCAGGCAAAACCCTAAATGCTGAAGCCGGGAATACATCTAATGGTAGACGTGAAGAAGATGCTCAGCGTAAATTCAAACAACTCGTACATGATCTGACGGTTCTGTTACGGCATTCCACTGATGCTGAAACGGTTATTCTGTATTGGATCAACAAAGACCGGGAGATCTTTGTTCTTGAAGCTAAAACTACTCGATGTAAACATACCATGTTTCAGGATCGAATGGCTTTCAAGGATCTATACTTAAATGATTTCAAAGATATTGCCGAACCTGTGCAGTTGGAGGTAGACCGGCATGTGATGTCTCATGAACTTAAGCACTACTTCAAATCCGTTCCGGTGCGCTACCTTAACCTGCTACCCTTTGTAAATAATGGTGAGACTATTGCAATGACTATCATGGAGTCTGTTAACAGCAGCTTCAGTGCAGAACAGGAAGAAGCCATGGCCACCTATATGAACGCATTGGGCAACCTCCTGCACACCTATCTCCAACTTAATGACCTCGCAGATAATCAGAACCAATGGATAGATTATGAGCTTAAGCTAAAAAACATGTATGACAGATTGGATGGCATTGCCCTGCTTGACAAAACTATTAATGAGATGCAGGGTCTCACAGGCAATGGCGGAGTTTCCCTTCTATGTCGCGGAATGAATAACTGGCATAATGTATTAAATTCTCATTTAGGGATTAATTTGCCGCCTATAGGGTTAAAAGTTGAAGAAAATACTATAGCCTGGGATGCCTTAACCCGTGGTGAAGCTGTCTATTCAATTCATTTTAACACAAATCCCAAACGTATGTCACCTCGTGAGCCATTGAGCCGGGGAGCCAGTTTAGCTATCCCCATCTTAGTGGAAGATCACAGGAAAGCCGTTATTCTGATTAATGCCGAAAACCCATTAATTTTTAGTGAAGCAACGAAGCACAAAATGATAAACCTGTCTCGGATTGCTTCCCTTCGGCTTGCCGCGCTAAATAAATCAGATGAACTTCCCGGAGATCTTGTGGCCAATGAATATTCAGCCTATAAACCTGAATTGCTTGAGAAAACAGTCGAGGCTGAGATTCAAAGAAGTGTAACTTTCCCCGGCACCAAAACCTGGTTAGGCTTTATCACACTTGACAACCTTCCAACCTTAAGAACCAAATTCCGCCTAGAAGTACTTAAGGAACTTCAGAAAACCTTGATCACTCGTCTTAATCCTCAGAATTTTGGGATTAGTGGTTATTTAGCAGGGCATTCAGATTACGTGTACGCTTTTATCATGCAATCTGGTGGAGAAGAACCTGTCAGTGATTGGATTCGATTCCTCCGTCAAGAATTTGAAGAACCCATAGAAATTGGCGAAGATGAACAAGTCTATCTTAAGTTTATTGTCGGATTTACAGTATTGACCGCTGCATCAGAAAATTCGTATCAGGCTTTTCGGGAGGCTAAAACAGCTCTATCAAGTGCCATGAAACAAAATGAAAGTCAATAGTTTCATCTCAAATCGCTATACAATTGTAACTACACTCTCGACTTCTGCCGGCCCGGCCTTCCGGATCGTGACGGGGTCGATCGCTCCGACACCACTAAGTAATCCAATAATAGGCCCACAATTAATAAAGGGCCAAGATCCGGTATTGCCAGGGGCACCTACGCGTAAACTAACCAATTGCGCCCCCCTGAACTTATTCACGTTGCAATACCTTCCGGGATTTTGGTGTATTTCATTTAAATTACATTCTCTCCCATTATTGCCTCAAACTATACTAATTAATACCGGATCTTAACACCTCGTTGCAAGAGTATTTAATGACAACCAAGGCAACAAGGCATATTAATTATTAGAATCCTCGTCGCTTTCACCATCTCTGAATATGCCATTTTCAGGTTGTTGGCCGGTTCCCATAGCTTCTTCAGTGCCATTATTTCCTTCCTGAAACCGAAACACACGATTCTCAGCCAAAACTTCCATATCCATTTCCATCCAACGCTCATCGATGCTTTGCGCCTGCTCAAATTCTCTTTGACTAATCTGCTCAAGCATTAATTCGTTTTCATCTTCAGGAGAAGTTCGGAATGCACTTGTTACTATTGCATAACGATTATTGGATCCCATTTCCTGCTGGTTTTCCTGATCATCGGTACCCTGCTGTTGTCCCCCTGCCTGGCCCATAGATCCCTCGTCAATATTTACAATTGCAAAAGCGGCACGACCCTCTTGCATATCAACTAAAAGATCTTCAACCTCACCAATATCTTCCATATCAGTACTAATAATATTAGTTCCCAATAAGTTATCGGCGAATAAAAGTCTATCTTCAAATTGCTGGCCTTGCTGCTGATCTTCAGCAGACTGACCTCCCCCTTGCGTCGGTGTTATTGTACCCGCAGGAGCCGGATTACCACTGCCGCTATCTTGGATCCCGGTTTCTTCTGCTCCGTCTTCCACTAAAGCCAAATCCGTATCTTGCCATTCCTGGTCAAAGTAAGCATAAATTTCACTTCCTTGTGATTCATTGTTCATTTCTGCAAGTTCCTCTTTATCGTAAGTTGGTGCATCATCCCACCTTTCTTCATCTATATTAATTAAAAACTGCTCTTCTTCTGCAGAAAATTCCATTGCCTGTGGTGGCACTGCTCTTAATGATGCTCCTATTCCAAGAAATCCTCCGCTTCTGACAAGTGCGTAGACAACTCGGCTGTTTTGTAAATCAATAGCTAAGTCATTTAATGAACCGAGATTGGCACCATCTTGATTGGATATATCATTACCAAGCAAGTCACTTACTTTAGCCCCACGCTGCTGGCCCTGAACAACCCCGGCCCCCTGGCCGGTGGTTGTTTCGTTGTCGGTATCTTGATCGCGGTGTTTCTGATCAGTGGCATCATCTTGACGGTAACCTTCAGCTGCGCCCATTTGACCGCTTCCGTTCTGTTCTTCATAACGAAATACGCGGTTCTGGCCCAATATCTCACGGTCTTCCTCAATCCAACTCTCACTGTCAATGCGCTCCGCCTGTGAAAATTCCTGGCGGTCAATATTAAGGATCAACTGGTCTTCCTGCTGTGAATATTGCAAAGCACTTGGTGCAACAGCGTATTTACTGTCACCAGTCTGTTGCTGCTGACCTTGTTGCTGTTGACGATCTTGATCTTGCTGACCTTGCTGGCCTTCTTCCTGTGGCAAGTTTTCTTGTGGCAAGTCTTCTTGTGGCTGATCTTCCTGCTGCGGCTCAGTTTCCATACCACCACTTTGCTGGCCTATGAAATCCTCTGATACATTCAGTACCACAAATGCCAGTCGGCCCTCTTCAAGATCTACGAGAAATTCATCCACTTCACCAACCTCTTGCTGACCCGCCTGTTGGCCCCCTTGCATACTTTCTTGCTGGTCACGTTGCATATCTTGCTGTTGATCCTCTTGCATGTCTTCCTGCTGATCTTGCTGTTGGTCGGGTTGCCCTGGTTGGACCGCCTGACCTTGCTGCTGGCCACTTACAACAGTCATGCTCATCATTTCACTGGTAAACTGGAGCTCATCACTCATTTGCTGCTGTTGGCTCTGCTGGGCCTGTGGTGCCGGTCCGCTTTCTGTTTCATCGCCTTGTGTACCCGGATTAGTCTCTGTCATCCCTTCTTCCAGGAAACCCAGATCTTCGCTCTGAAACTCCTCTCCGTAAAAAGCGTAAATTTCCTGAGCTCTGGTTTCGTCTGCCGCCTGGGCAATTTCCTCCCTATCCTGAAAGGTAGGAGCCTCTGCCCAACGCTCTTCTTCGATATCCAGACTATAACTTTCCTCTTCCTGAGAATAAGTGAGAGCCTGAGGGGGAACAACTTTTAATTCTCCACCAACGCCCAATACACCACCTTCGGATATTACGGCATAAGTGACACGGCTGTTTTGAAGATCTACAGCTAGATCTTCAATAGAACCCAGATTATCACCATTTTGATTTACAACATCCTGCCCTTTCAGCTCACTGGCCTTATGACCCTTACGCTGTTGCTGGCTTTGTTGTTGGTCTTGTTGTTGCGGCTGATCCTGCATTTGTGACTCGCTGCCGTCAGGCTCCTGGTCCCTTTGAGAATCATTCTGACCATTTTGACCTTCTTGCGTTGCACCCCATTGCCCACCATCATCGCTCTCTGAGTAGACAAATACGCGGTTCTGCCCCAGCATTTCCTGGTCTTCGTTAATCCAGTTCTCACTGTCAATACGCTCAGCCTGCATAAACTCCTGACTATCAATATCCAGGGTTAACTGCTCTTCTTGCTGTGAATAGCGCAAAGCACTTGGTGCAACAGCATACTGGTTGTTCTGTCCAGCCTGTTGTTGACCTTGTTGCTGCTGGCGATCCTGGTCTAGGCCTTGCTGACCCTCTTGTGGCGTCTGGCCCTCTTGAGGCTGAGCTTCCTGCTGTTGACCAGCTCCCATTCCACCATTTTGCTGGCCAAGAAAATCATCAGAAACATTCAGGACAACAAAAGCCAGGCGGCCTTCTTCAAGATCTATCAGGAATTCCTCAACTTCACCGACTTCCTGTTGTTCTCCACTTTGCTGGGCTTGCTGCTGCTCTTCTTGCTGCTGCTGGCCCTCTTGTTGCCGGGGTTGCCTCGGTTGACCCATTTGTCCTGATTGCCTTGTGCTAACGACCGTCATGCCCGATAATTCATCGGTAAACTGCAGCTCTTCGCTCATTTGCTGCTGCTGATCTTGCTGACCCTGCTGATCCTGAACAGCCGGTCCGGTCTGTGCATCACTTTCTGTTTCTTCAGTTTGACCTGGGCTGGTCTCTGTCATCCCTTCTTCAAGAAATCCCAAATCTTCACTTTGAAAGTTCTCACCATAGAAAGCATAGATTTCCTGAGCTTCAGCCTCACCTGCCGCCTGGGCTATTTCATCTTTATCCTCAAAGGTAGGGGCATCAGCCCAGCGCTCCTCGTCGATGTCCAAAATATAACTTTCTTCTTCTGCTGAGAAGGTAAGAGCCTGAGGAGGGACTACTTTAAGTTCCTCACCGATTCCAAGTATTCCGCCTTCGGCAATTACAGCATAGATAACCCGGCTATTCTGGAGATCGATGGCTAAATCGTCAATTGAACCCAGACTTTCACCTTCCTGATTAACTACATCTTGTCCTTGCAGGTCACTGGCTTTATGGCCTTTTCGCTGTTGTTGCTGTTGTTGTTGTTGATCCTGCTGCGGTTGGTCCTGCATCTGCGATTCACCTCCGTTGGGCTCCCAATCGCTATCCTCTTCCTGTGGTTCCTGCTCTGGTTGAGCATCCCCTAATGGATCCTCTTGTGAATCAGTTTGGCCCATACCATTCTCCTGATAACGGAACACTTCGGCGTAGCCCAATTCTTCCATATTCGGATTTACCCACTCGTCTCCGCTTATTGATTCTGCTTGCTCGAATTCCTGCTTTTCAATATCGACAGTTACCCGATCCTGTTGCCGGTCGTATTGTAAGGCATTTGGTATTATAGCATATTGGTCACCACTTTGCTGTTGACCCTGCTGATCTTGTTGCTGCTGATCTTGCTGCTCTTGTTGCTGTTGACCTATGCCACCTTCCTGTTGGCCTTGACTCATTCCACTTGAGCTAACTACAACAAATGCCAAACGGCCTTCTTCCATATCCAACAAGAACTCATTCACTTCGCCTATTTCCTCATCTTGTTGAGTCACAACTGATATACCTTCAAGATCATCAAAATAAACAAGTTCATCACCGCTCGCTTGCTGGCCCTGGCCTGGCTGTGGCTGCTCCTGTTGCTGGGCCACGGCATTATCCTGTTGGTGCTCGGTTGTATCAACAGGAGCCGGACCCGGCTCTAGATCTTGTTGAATAGGATCTTGCTGTTCCTGTTCTTGCTGGTCTTGTTCCTGTTGTTGTTGATCTTGCTGCCCTTGACCCTGCTCAAGCAAAGTTAAGTCACCAGTTTCCCATTGTTGATCATAAAATGCATAGATCTCCTGGCCTTGCTGGTCATCCAACCCTTGTTGTGCCAACTGTTGTTTATCAAAAGAGGGTGCTTCAGCCCATTGTTGCTGATCGATATCCAGTTCAAATTCACCTTCGGCACTTTCTGATAAAGCCTGAGGCGGTACAGCTTTAAACTGCCCGGATTGCATACCCTGACCCTGTTGTTGCTGTTGACCCTGTTGTTGCTGATCCTGTTCCATCGGGTCGTCCTGCATCGGATCGTCCTGCGTCGGGTCGTCCTGCATCGGAGTCATACCTCCGGTTTCATCGGAGACCATTACATAAGCTATTCGGCTGTTTTGTAAGCTTACAGCTACATCACTTATGGTTCCAAGCTGGTTGCCTTCACGGTCAACTACAGTTTTGTCAGTCAGCTCCGTGCCTTTATGTCCCTTTTGACTTTTCTGTTGCTCTCCTATTTGCATATCCTGCTTTTCCTCTTGCTGTCTATCTTGCTGGAGCGCTGATGCACTCTGGCCGGGCAGCCAGGTGAAAAACGCCAGGCAAAGAACAGCCATAGCTAACGTTGATAAATTGATCTTCGATGTTTTCATAGCTTATCAGTGTTTTGGTTTGGTATTAATATGAGCCACCATAATTGAACCAGGGCTGCTATGTATAAAGTTTTCTTGCCTTTTTTGAATTTAAAGCCACTACTTATACTTGTATAACCCTATCTCTCAATGACGATGGTTTATAATATAATTCAACGAGACCCCAATTCCCACTATTGCTAAGTTAATAAATAACAATAAATTATAGTACTCTTATATTCTTAACAATTTTTATAAAAAAATAAATGTTTCACTATTAAAAACTCTCTCCAAACAGGTAAAATCAAATGTCTTGTTTTTATCTGTTACAAAATCATACCTTACTTTTAAATATTATTTTCACCTAATAAGACACCCTATGAGAATTATTCCTCGCGGTTTTTTTATCATTCTTTGCACCTTAGTTTTTGGAGCGTTAAACAGTTGCACCTTAGAAACGGAAAATCAGCAAAATTACAATCCACAGCAGCTCGACCCTGTGATCGAACAAATCCTAAGTGAGATATCGGCGAAACACATTAACGATAATATCAACCGCCTTGCTAGTTTCCATACCCGCCACACTCTTTCCGAAACGGAAAGCAATGAAGTAGGCATCGGCGCCGCAAGACGCTGGATTAAAGCAGAAATGGAAAAATACAGCCAAAAATCCGGCGGTAGGCTGCAAGTTGAATTTGATAGTTATATACAGGAACCTACCGGAGCTCTTCCTGAAGAAGTGGAAATCGTAAATATAGTAGCCACACTTCCGGGTACCCAGCCGGAATCTAAAGAAAGGGTGTATGTGGTAAGCGGGCATTATGATTCTCGCGCTACCGATCTGATGGACGCAGAGATTTATGCCCCGGGGGCTAACGATGATGCCTCAGGCACAGCCTCCGTTATGGAACTGGCACGGGTGATGTCTCATTATGAATTTGATGCCACACTGGTATTTATGGCCGTTGCCGGCGAGGAACAAGGTCTTTTCGGAGCCCAGCATTTCGCACAAAGCGCCAGGGCGAACAACATCAATATAGCGGGCATGATCACTAACGATATCATAGGAAGCTCCACGGCCGAAGACGGATCAGTGCACGATAAAACGATCCGCCTTTTTGCCGAAGGGATACCGCCGGAGCGGGAAGTATCGGATGAGGCCATGGCCTATCTGAGAACCGGTGGTGAAAATGATATGCCTCCCCGGCAACTTGCCCGAAATATTAAAGAAGTTGCTGAAAACTATCTCCCTGATTTGGATATCAACATTATATATCGCCGCGACCGCTACCTTCGTGGCGGTGATCATATAGCATTTCTTGAGGAAGGTTATCCCGCCGTGCGGTTTTCAGAACCCAATGAAAACTTCCGGCATCAACACCAGGATGTGCGCGAAGAAGATGGCGTACAATATGGAGATCTTCCCGAATATGTTGACTATGATTATGTGGCCCAGGCAACCAAAGTTAATGCTTCGGCTCTTGCCAATCTCGCCAAAGCCCCGGCAACGCCTGGTCAGCCAGGCATGAACACCTCATCCCTGGACAACTCCACTACCTTACGATGGCAACCCAACACCGAGCCAACTCTGGACGGATATGAAATCGTCTGGCGGGAAACGAGCTCTCCCGTCTGGCAACACAGCAAATTCGTTGGCGACACCAACAGTTATACTATAGAGGGATACTCAAAAGACAATTACCTGTTCGGCATCCGGTCCGTAGGCAAAGGCGGGCATATCAGCCCCGCCGCGTATCCGTTGCCGTACAGATGATTTGTAAATTGGTAATTGGTAAATTCGTGATTGGTAATTTCGTGATTTGATATTTGCAAATTTGGTGATTTGTAACAACTTGATGAAACAGAACCACCTTCAAACAAATTAGCAGGCCAAGGATTCCACAGTCAACTGTTCGCCATGCACAACGATAGTATGCATTCAACAGGCGAAGGAGCGATCACAAATTCACCAAAAACAAATTACAAATCACAAATTCACAAATTTGCTAGTTACCTCAATTTTCTTTATCTCTTTTCTGCCTACACATATTACTTAAATCTAGATTCTCATGAGCGATACCACCGATCAGCCTTCTTCTAGTCCAAAAACACTGGTGCAACGAATTTTTTCGAGAGCTTTGGATTCTGTCGAGCGTATTGGCAACAAATTGCCTGATCCAATTACCCTGTTTGTCATATTTGTGGCTATTGTGATGATTGCCTCCGCTCTGGCATCAGCCTTTAATTTGTCGGCAACTCACCCGGGAACCGGTGAAGAAATTAGCGCTGTTAATCTTTTTTCCAAAGAGAACATACAGCGCATATTCCAGGAAATGCCCCAGACATTTGCCGAGTTTCCTCCATTAGGGCTTGTTCTGGTTGTGATGCTGGGTATTGGCGTAGCCGACAAAACCAACCTCATTGGCGTAGCACTATCTGCTTTTGTGAGCAGCGTGCCGGGCTGGCTTTTATCCGCCTCCGTAGTCTTTGCAGGTTTAATGTCCAGCCTGGCGGTTGATGCCGGTTATGTTGTCTTAATTCCGCTGGGTGCGGTGATTTTTCATGGTGTGGGGAGGCATCCGCTGGCGGGTCTGGCGGCAGCTTTCGCTGGGGTATCAGCCGGATTCAGTTCTAACCTGTTCCTCACAGGCCTTGATCCCCTTCTGGCAAGTTTCACCACGCCGGCGGCCAATATCCTCGATCCGGACTATATGGTGAGTGTACCTGCTAACTATTATGTCATGGTTTTTCTGGTGCCTCTATTCACTATAGCGGGGGCATTGGTAACCGAAAAAATTATTGAACCCCGGTTGGGTAAATATAAAGCAGAAGAAGGGCTTGAAGTTGAAAATGACAAACTCACCCCTTTGCAGCGAAAAGGACTATGGGCGGCGCTTGCCGTACTGGTTGTCACTCTGATTGGAATCGCCGTTATGGTTATTCCTCAAGACGCAGTTTTCCGTGGAGAAGACGGCTCACTGGATCCATTTTACAGAAGCATTGTCGCGCTAATGTTGTTTATCTTTCTGTTGCCCGGGTTAGCCTATGGAATAGTGACCAAACAGATTACCAACGACAAGCAAGTGGCTGATATGACCTCAGACACGATGGCAAGCATGGGTCCATATATAGTACTTGCCTTTGCCGCCGCTCATTTTATAGCCTTCTTCAACTGGTCTAACCTCGGCATCATAATGGCCATCGGCGGCGCAGACTTTTTGCAGGGAATCGGGCTTACCGGCATACCCCTCATTATAGCTTTTATTCTGGTTAGTTCAGTACTTAACCTGTTTATTGGCAGTGCATCGGCGAAATGGGCAGTTATGGCCCCGGTATTTGTTCCTATGCTCATGCTGGTTGGGTATTCACCGGAACTCACCCAGGCGATGTATAGAGTCGGGGATTCGTTCACCAACGTGCTGACCCCTCTTCTCCCCTATTTCCCCCTGATCATCATATTCGCCCAGAAATACCAAAAAGATATCGGCATTGGAACCATCATCTCAACCATGCTTCCCTATTCCATTGTCTTTGGAATACTCGGCATTACAACCATCATATTATGGGTTCTTTTCGGATTGCCCCTCGGTCCGGACGCCCCGTTATATTACCCGCAGTAAAAAATTGAGAATTAGGCGTTCAGGTATTCGAGTGTTACAGTTATAAAGCTTATATTCAATGCTCATTGACTGTTAAATATTAATACCTGAACACAAACCTCATGCACAGAGCACATAACTTCAGCGCAGGACCGGCTGTACTTCCTTTGGAAGTACTCCAAAAAGTACAATCCGAATTAGTAGATTATAACGGTGCCGGCTCATCCATTATGGAAATGAGTCACCGCGGACCCGAATACACCGAAGTGGACCGGCTGGCCAGAGAGCGTCTTTCAAAACTGCTGGGGCTGGATGATGATTTTGAAATCCTGTTTTTGCAGGGCGGGGCCAGTACTCAGTTTATGACCGTTCCATTTAATTTTCTGGGTGACGGCAAATCAGCAGACTACCTCAATACCGGCAGCTGGTCTAAGAAAGCCATTAAAGAAGCCAAAATACTGGGTGATGTAAATGTAGCCTACAGCTCTGAAGATTCTAACTTCAACCGGGTTCCCGAAGATCAGGAATTGAAGCTGAACAAAGATGCCGAATATCTGCATTTCACGTCCAATAATACCATATTTGGTACCGAGTTTCATAAAGAGCCTGAAAGCGGCGGTGTTCCTTTGGTTTGCGACGCTTCCTCAAATATCCTCTCCAAGCCCCTCGACATCAAAAAATACGGGCTGATCTATGCAGGGGCGCAGAAAAACGCCGGTCCTTCAGGACTAACCATCGTGATCATCCGCAAAGATTTTCTGGAGAAAGCAAAGAAAAGCGGCATACCTTCTATGATCAGCTATCATACCCACGTGGGCACTTTATTCAATACCCCTCCTACATTCGGCGTTTATTTCTTCAATGAAGTACTTGATTGGATAGAGAAAAAAGGCGGTCTTGAAGGAGTACAACAACGAAATCAGGAAAAAGCAAAGCTTCTTTACGAAGAACTTGATAAAGATGATTTCTACACCGGTACTGCCGAGACGCCATCGCGATCTTTAATGAACGTAACCTTCCGCCTCCCCAGTGAAGAGTTGGAAGCGGAGTTTCTCAAAGAAACCAAAGCCAATGACATGGTCGGACTGAAAGGCCATCGCAGTGTAGGCGGCTTGCGAGCCAGCATCTACAATGCCTGCCCTCCCGGCAGCGTGCAGGCCCTGGTCGACCTGATGAAAGACTTCCGTTCAAAAAAAGGATAATACAGTTCAATCGGCGCGCTTTAAGAATCAGTGCGCCGGTTTTATTCGTGAACAAGCCTGGCATTCTCGGGGGAATACTCGTGACCTTCAACAATTTTCTGGTACAACTATTTGATGATTCTGTCTACTCTACCATCGTGCTCGGCAATCGTTTAATGCTTGCATAAAAACCATATTGCTCAAAGAGCAACCCATTTTTATTGATCAGACTATCCTTAGAGATCGGGGCTTTTAGCCAGGTTCATACGAACCATTATTAACAGAGCGTCCTGTTTTGCTGGGACATATTAAGGTTTATAGTGTATGTTATATTCCATCTCGTTCTTCTTTATTTCAACATATTCTGTTGTTCCATCGAACCAGGTAACTTCTATTCTATCTGGCTCGGTGCTTGATCCCATTACCTGAATTGCACTATTTTGCGTTAAATACCCTGCGCCTGCCTGTACCTCTCTTTTTGGTCCCTTGCTCCCATCGTTATAAACTAAGCGAAGGCTAGACCCTATAGCACTTTTATTGTTCATTGAGCCTGTCAACCGAATTCGATATCCCACTTTTTCCGTCCTATTAAGATATAGTTTGGTTTCCGCACCATTTTGTGAAATGGCAAGATCAATTTTTCCATTATTGTTGAAATCACCCAAGGCAGATCCACGCTGCTCACCATAAACTTTTATTCCACTCTCTGAACCTTGAAGTGGAGTAAATTTACCTTCACCGTTACCTTTTAATATTAACCCTCGTCCCGCATCCATACGAGGAGTTTCAGGGGGTAGCGCAAATAAGTTCTGACTTAGAAAGATATCTTCATTTCCATTATTATCGAAATCGGCAACCCCAGCATGGAAAGCCGTTGTTAACTGAGTTTCAAGAGGTAAAGGATGACCTCTAAACCCGTTACCGGTATTTATGAAAACCATATGCTCAAGAGTATTAATTTCTTTGTAAGGTATGTCAGCCCTGCTTCCACGAATAATTTCATCAATAGATGCAGAAGCAAACTCACGATGCGACCGAACATTAGGTGAAATTGTTGATGATAAAGAGCCAAAATTGTAAAGTTTTCTTTTGGGAGCATAAGATCCAATATGCTCATCAAAATACGCTTCAATTATTCCAAGGCGGCCGTCTCCGTTAAAATCGTCATAATACATCCTCAAAGAATGACCGTTTTTGATTTGATAGGTACTGTTCAAGCCTAAATTAGTAGCAATGATATCGGTTAGTCCGTTATTTGTAAAATCACCGGTTGCAACACCGCTCCACCACCCTTTATGGTTACCCAGTCCCATTTCTTGGGTGATTTCGCTAAATATTCCATTATGATTTTCAAATAGGCGCAACGTTCCCCATTCGGTACTGATTAACAAGTCCTGACTGCCATTTTGATTGAAATCAGAAAAGACCGCGCCAGTGACAAGCCCTATATCAGCAAAGGTATGTGAATTTACTTCATCTAATTGGTATAATCCATCTACATTTTTAAATACCCTGGAATCGGCATTCCCCGGGTATTGTCCGGGTTTGAAACGTCCACCGATGAACAGGTCTAAATAACCATTTCCAGTGTAGTCTGCAGCAACTACGGGTCCTGTAGTAGAATGAATGCCCGGCAAACTATCAACCTCTATGATTCCATTTTGATCGATGGAATAAAGAAATACGGAAGGAACTTTTAATTTACCTTGTTCGTAATTTGCGCTCCCTACAATAATCTTTGTGTAATCTTTTTCTTTCCAACCAATAACGCTTGTTTGGTCACTAGATGTTACGTCATTTAAATGCCTAAGTTGGACGTTCTTAAAGCTATCGTCATTCTGATTTTCATAGAGAGCCAGCTTACCACCATTTCCTGAAGTAATAAATAAATCCTCCCTGCCATTTTGATTGTGATCAATCCATGCCATACCAGGTCCTTCTTGGCTCAGCCTGAGAGGCAACAAAGGCTGAAATTCAAAATCATCAAAGGGAGCTTCATGGTGATAGTGGCCAATCAGGTTAGAGACATCCTCAAACAGAGAATTAACTTCAGGTATATGTTCATTTTTTACACCAATGAAATTTCGGCCATCTGCTTGATAAATTTCATAAACACGATTTGCCTGAACATCGTCAATTTGAGCCTTACCACCATTGGGCCAATCGACGGTAATAGTATGGTTCAAGTTCGTTTTATCGGCGGCAAACATCACTAATTGGTCTGATCCTGATAGGTAACTGCCTCCAGCGGCAATTTCTTTTTGCTGCTCTACCGGCCCTCCAAAAAGATTTACTTTTGCTCCTATTGCCTTGGTATTAGGGGGTCGCCCTTTTAAGCGAACCGCAATTCTTGGAGCATTGGTTGTATTTTCATAAACAACCGCCTTTTGATTCATGCGACTAACTATAATATCTAAAGTGCCATTATTATTAAGGTCAGCAAGCGCCATGCCGTGAGAAACGTCAGATTTTTGAAACCCCCACTTGAGACCTTTATCCTCAAAAGTTAAGTCCCCATTATTCATCAATATCTTATTCGGTAACTTCAAAGGTGCTACTTTTTGGATAAAGCTCATAAAATGCTCATCCATGTTCAGGTCTTCTCGAACCATCTCAACTTGAGCATCCATGTCAAGAACATCATAAGAATATCCAGTATTTACCAGTATATCTTCGTAACCATCCAGATTAATATCCATAAACCTTGTGCCCCACGACCACCCGGTAGCTTCGGTACCACTTAAAAATGCTATTTCAGCATACGTTGTATCTTCTCGTTGCAGGTATAACGAATTGCGGTTATACATAGGGCGTGTTTCAATTCCCCCTATCGGAATAGGGGTGTCATCCTCTGAGCTGGCCTGACGTAATCTCTGGTTATGTTCCGGACTTAACATTTCAGTCGTAAATATATCCAGCGAACCATTTCTGTCAATGTCGGAAAAATCTACGTCCATGCATGAATAGCTTGTGTTTCGAATTGCCACCGAACCAATAGCTTTAAACGTACCGTTCCCTTGATTGATCCAAATTCGATCAGGTGTGTGAAAATCATTGCATACAAAAAGATCGGCTAACCCATTATTATTTAGGTCCTGAAAAGCTGCCGTTAACCCCCAGTCGGGCTGCAAACCAAACGGATTTCCTTCTTCATCCAAAAACATCTCTTTTGTATCAGAGACTTTGATAAACGTTCCGCTTTGATTTAGGTATAATTCATCAAATTCACCTATTTCTGAAATTCCTATTAGCTCATCGTCATGACGTATAAGCTGGTAATGCTCGTTGAAAGGTGGAATAAGCGTATAATCCGCAGTGGGACTTACCAGAGGCTCATTTAATATTTGGCTCCATTCCAACTCCTCTGTGGTGTATAGATCTTTAACCGACTTTTCTTTATAATTGGTAATGTAAAGGTCAGGGTAACCATTTCCAGTTATATCCGACAAAGCCATCGTCATACTACCTTTGGCAGATCCTAACCCACTATCCTTTTCTAAATTAAAGTTTCCTTGTCCATCGTTGCTGTATAAGACATTTTCTTTATGCAGAGAAGTAACGAGTAGGTCTAGATGACCATTACCATTGATATCTGCAAAAACAGCGCCAGTTGAATAATATTCGTGGTGAGCTACTCCAGCCTCTTCAGTAATATCCTTAAATTTTAATCCACCCAAATTTTGGTATAACTTGTTTGAACCATTTAAGCTGGCAAAATAAAGGTCGACAAGACCATTGCCATTAATATCACCGGCTGTCACTCCGGAGCCAGCCAAAAAATGACGGTTTTCGGCTATTTCCTCTTCAGTAATTTGATTTTCGAAATCTATATTTGACAAAGAAGATGGTAATACCTTAAATCCTGTGTTACCAAAATAACCAGTTGACACATTAGCCCATCGATAACCCTCTTCTTCAACCCAATCCAATTCTGAAGATTGGGTACAGCTAAATTGGAGGCCACAAAAAAGAAGAAATCCGATAAAAAGTTTTAAAAAAACTATTTTTTGCTGTAGCTGTTTTATTGTAACCAAGACCGCGAAAGTTTTATGTTATAACCTAACAGAAAAATAATAGGGGAGTATTAGAGTTTAAAATGCTGGCAAGTTTAATAAAACCTGCCAGCATTTATCATAAGGTATTAGTAGTCCTTATTTTGAGGAAAAGCACTTTCTCCACCCTCTGTTCTATCAATCTGATCCTGTGGTATAGGTCGGAGTTGATGATGATCCTGCATTAAGCCAACATTCCGAACCTCAGGATTATGTTCATATGCCCGTTCAAGAAGCAAACCTGTTCGCTTAAGGTCATACCAGCGAAATTGTTCCCCCAGTAACTCTCGTCCACGTTCAGCCAAAATAGAATCCAGATCGAGTTCGTCAACGTCTATTTCCATTTCAACTTCTTTTCCAGGCCACGCTGCCCGTCTTCTTATCACATTGATATGTTCAGTGGCATCGGCTGCGCTGCCATTGCCCAAAAGTAAAGCTTCAGCGGCGATTAAATGAGTTTCAGCCAACCGGAAGGCGAGAAAATCTGTTACTCCTTCGGTAGCATTTAGATCTGACCGATTAGGATCTCTGTGTTTTTCAACAGACAGATAATCTCTGGGGTTATAATCTGACGGAGAGAAAACCGTATATGGCTTTGCTTGTTTTTCTTCTTCTGTCCATTCCACCCCAGGAAAGAATGCCGCAGTATCCCCCATGGCCATCTCAACATTATCAACCCCATTTACCGTAAATGTACCCGGCGTTGAAACTAAGAAAACGTCTCTGAAGAATGCTGAATAACGGGCATCTTTATCTCGCGTATCAGGACCCAAAAGATCATCGTATAAATATTCAGTGGGCCGAAATCTTTTCCAGGGTCTGCCATATTCTACGGTTCTATTCATTCCAGGCAATTCATCATAAGTTGTTAGATAATACATATGTGAGGTATTACCCCCTGCATTTAAAAGGCTATTATCAGAATATTGTACCGACCAAACAACTTCTTCATTTCTTTGATTATCAATGCTCCAGATATTTGCAACATCATCCACCAATGAAAAATCATAATTATCAATCACTGTTTTGGCTAAATCGGCTGCTCTGTCATAATCATCATCTGACCCGCCAGCATCCGCTCTGTAATATTCAGAAGCACGGGTTAATAATACTCGTGCCAGAAGGTGTTCTGCTGCAGGCTTTGTAGCTCGACCATAATCATTAGATTCATCTGGCAAACTACTTATTGCTTGCACCAAATCATCTTCGATTAAAGCAAACACAACATCTACTGGTGATCTTGAAGCTTCGACCTCTACGCCCGTAGTCTCTTCTGTCGTGATGTGCAATGCACCGTATTGCTGTACCAATATGAAGTAATAATGAGCTCGAAGAAAACGAGCTTCACCTAATCTGATTGCTAGTTCATCCTCATTGAGGCCTTCAACTGATTGCCCCCGGTTAAGGACGGTGTTGGCAATATTTATACCTTCGTACATGTCATTCCACAACTCACGTATCAGAGCTGCATCTGAGTTTAACTGGGTTCCATAAAAGTTATAAAACTTATGACTCCCATCAGCACCTTCATGGAATATATCCACACCGTATCCTTCTGTCAGAGCATGGCCTCGCTCAGTGCCGTAATAAGTCCTCAGCGGGGTATAGGCAGCATTCAAGGCTTCACTGAAGCCCTCTGGCGTATTGAAACGGTGATCACCGACCTGAGACCGTATATCCTCATCAAGTAGGTCGGAACACGATATAACTAATAGTGATACCGTCGCTATAGTGATAACTTCTTTAAATTTCAGCATAATAATATTCATTCTATTTTAAATTATAAAGATAAACTAAGACCGAACTGCAGCGTCCACATCGATGGTGTGCTAAGCCCTGTACTGGTTTCTGGGTCTACTCCATTATATTTCTGTACGTATGGAGAGATGATGTATGGGTTTTCAGCATTGACTGTAAATTTAACTGATTGTGCCCCTATAACATTTCGAACTATGGCGGTAGGCACATTATACGAAAGCCCGATATTTCTTACTCTTATAAAATCACCATTATGATACCGTCTCGTGTCTCCATAAACAGGATGTTCAAGGTCTGCTCGAGGTTGAGGAACAGAGTTTGTTGGATTGTTAGGTGTCCAATAGTCTGCGACATGGTCATTATATCGACCGGTGAGCTGAGATGATTGACCCGCGTGAATGTCGCTATTCACCATACTTCCTAACCGAGCTACCAGGAATACCGATAAATCGAATCCTTTAAAGCTAATATTATTACCCAGTCCACCTTGCCATGTTGGCATCTGCTGACCAAGTAATACTCTGTCATCTCCTGTTATTTGCTCATCCCCGTTTAGATCTCTTACTTTAATTTCACCAGGTTGTTGTCCATATTTGGCAGCTTCATCAGCTTCATCCAATTGCCAGATTCCAATTTTTTCATAATCATAGTATACATTAACTGGCTGGCCAATAAACCATCGGTTACCTATATCATCCACTTTGCCTCCAGCGAGCTCAACTATTTCCTCCTTGTTATAAGAAACGCTAAGATTGGATGTCCATCTGAGTGCATCAAAATCGCGGTTAAATCCTAGGTTCTGTGTGGTTAAGGTTACTTCTAACCCTGTATTTCTGGTTGCACCAACGTTTTCTAATACACTGTCAAATCCACTCGTTCTCGGAATAACTCGTTCCAGTAAAAGGTCTTGAGTATTTGCCCTGTACACTTCAACCTCAGTTACAATACGTGAACTAAACAAATCAAACTGCAATCCCGCATTCCAAGAGGTTGTTGTTTCCCATTTAAGGTCGTCATTTCTTATTTGATTGGGTTTAAAACCAAATGCTGAATTGTCCCCAAAGTTATATGCTGTTCTTTGAGCTAACCCCTGGGTTTGGTAAGGATCAATACCTGTTTGCCCGGTTTGCCCCCAGCTGAGGCGCAATCTTAGGTCATTAATTGTTTCACCTGGTTCAATGAAGCTTTCATTAAATATATTCCAGGCAAATGCTAATGAAGGGAAAAATCCCCACTTATTTTCAGATCCGAAACGTGAGGACCCATCTAATCTACCTGTGGCAGTAATAAGATATCGTTGGTCATAATTATAATTTGCACGACCCATATATGAAACTAATGACCATCGTGAAAAGCCAGATTCAGAGCTTAGAATTTCTTCTGCAGCCCCAAAATTATGATGTTTCATATCTTCAAGAGGTATACCTCTTACCGAACTCGCTGATGTTTCCTGCTGATAATCCTGGATACTAAAAAGACCAGTTAAGTTTACGGTGTGAACATCATCGAAACTCTCTTGATAGTTCACAATATTTTCCCAAGTATACTCAAAGGTATCCCAGTTATCATACTGTGCCGTGGCAGGGCCACCCAGGTTTTGTCTTGAGCGAACAGCCTGATATCCATTCCTTTTATGAGATCTTATATCCGGCGATAAGTTCATTCGGTAATTAAAATTTTCCGTTATATCAAACTCGGCATATATATTACTTAAAAGCCTTTGAATTTTGTCCTCGTCAACATAGGTCTCAGGCAGTACCTCTATAAGGGGATTTGAACGTTGAGCATCTGGCTTAGGCTGCAACGGTAAATTTCCATTCTCGTCATAAGGTTGAGTGAGGGGAGTATTTTGAACAGCTTCAGTATAAAAGTTGCGGTTTCCCCCATTTTGAATGCTATAGCTTCCTAATGTCGATGTCCCTATTCGGATTCTGTCTGTAATGTCCAGATCTATATTTATTCGGGTATTGTACCGTGTAAAATTTTCCGGGTCAAGGATTCCGCCTTGATCTAACCCACCAAATGATACATGATATTTTGAGTTATCACTTCCTCCCGAAATACCAAGTTGGTGCTGTTGCCTGAGGCCTCTTTGGGTTATTAAATCTTGATAATTGGTCCATGTTCCATTACGCAATTGCTCCAGCTCTGTTGAATGAAACAAATTCTCGTCAGACCTAGGGTCACCGGCAGCCCTATAGGCTTCTCTTCTAACTTCAGCAAATTGTTCTCCATTCATCTTAGGAACTTGCTGTAACATCTGCGAAAAACCTACCGAGCCGTCATATGTAACGGAAGTTGCTCCATCATGTCCTCTTTTGGTTGTAACAATAACAACCCCATTAGACCCTCTGGCACCATATATAGCTGTTGCTGACGCATCTTTTAATACTTCAATAGATTGGACATCACTGGGACTTATGTCTCTTAACCCGCCAGAGATCGGAATGCCATCAACTACGAAAAGAGGATCGTTACCTGCATTAATTGAACGATTTCCCCGAATACGTACCGAAGCACCTTGGCCAGGTTTGTTCCCACTTTGATTTACATATACACCGGCAGAACGGCCTTGCATACCCTGTGAGATTGAAGATATACCGACTTCATTAATTTCATCACTGGATATAGACGAAATAGCTCCAGTCATATCACTTCTTCTTTGCTCACCGTATCCAACAACTATTAGCTCCTCACCACCAATAGTAGACGGTACCATCGAAACATTAATTTCTGTTCTGCCATCAATGGATACTTCCTGAGTCAGATAACCGAGATACGATAATACCAATGTCTCGTCTAATGAAGGCACATCTAGCTGAAAATCACCTTCAAGATTGGTCGCTGTTCCTATATTCGTGCCTTTAACTATAATGTTTAGTCCGGCTAGCTCTTCACCCGATTCCTGGTCCGTTACTTTTCCCTGTATTTCTTGACCATACCCTGTCGAGCTTAACCCGAGGGTCAAAACTGTACTCAAAAGCACATATTTCAGAAATGCATCTCTGTATTTAATCTTCATAACTTTTTTATTTATATATTTATTATTTAACCGGTAACTTTTCCAGCTATGATCATCCATAAAAAAAAACGCTTTTCGTTTGTGTATAATATTTACAATATATTACAACCCAAACTGGTAAAAGCGCTTTTTTTAAGGCTGATTATTACAAATGATATGATACATAAAATGATTGATACCACAAAACCTATTTTTCAACTTTTGATAGGTCCGGATCTGCAATATTGCCTTCACCTATTGTTCAATATTTAGCTGAATATTTCCTAGCAAAATTCAAACTCGCCTCCAAAATTTGCTCCAAAAAGCCTGATCCCGCTACCCTTCATTCAGGCCATGGCTCACCTATATCAACCTTATACCAAAGCCGTATCAACACTGTAAATATACAGTGTTGATACGGAGTTGATACAGTGTTGATATGGCCTTGTAATAGGGATGCTCCGGCCGAGTTTTGTGGTAAAAGTCGCTATATCGCATCAACCTTTTGCACGGGCGCTAAAAAAGGCAATGAATGTGATTTTACGGCAAGGGTTAATTAATTAACCCTATGGCCGCGAGAAAATGAACAAAAGCGTCCGGAATGGTGAAGAGGGTAAACAATATTCCGTAAATGGCCCCTGCAATATGGGCCTCGTGGTTTACATTGCCCCGTTTTTTTTTGGCTTCATAGTAGCTGTATCCCATAAAAAGCGCGCCGAAGACAATGGCCGGAATACCAATGGGGATCAGCATTAAGTACAAATTGTTTAACGGGAAGAGCAAGATGTAGGCGAATAAAATTGCTTCCACCCCGCCGGAAGCCCCCAGGCTGGCATAATTGGGGTTATCGCGGTGCTTGAACAGCGTTGGCAGGCTGGACACAATAATGCCGGTGATATACAGGGTTACAAACAGTGGCATGCCCATCACTTGCTCCATTGTGGGGGCAAAAAAGAAAAAGGTGACCATATTAAACAGCAAATGATTGCCATCGGCATGCAGGAAACCGGAGGTTAAAAGCTGATACCATTTCCCTTCCCTGAAGGTGTAGTATGGGCAAAGCATGCCCTCGTGCTGCCAGTGCGGCTGGTAGTACCAGGCTATGTAGGATACGGCAACAGTGGTAAAAAGCAGGATATAAGCCAAATTGGGATAGTTACTTTAAGTTGTGGGGTTTAAGCTAGTACGTAATTGGAGCTAAAATAGCATGTTTGGCATCAAGTTATTTCAAGAATCATAAAAAACCTTACCGGATGGCTTCATTCTTTCCCGCTGTTCTGCTTATATTGTAGATCTCAAGCCGAAGTAGCTCAGCTGGTAGAGCGACGCTCTCGTAAAGCGTAGGTCGTCGGTTCAAATCCGATCTTCGGCTCCATGGTTTTTACTTTACTTCCTATCGAACCACAATATCCGTAAATGCAGCATCGTCTTCAGATATTCCATCCACCGGGGATGTTTTAGTATTTCCAGCCACAACATTTCAATTCGCTGCCTGCTCAGCTTTCCTTCAATGTATTTCTCGATCAGAATTTGCATGTTGACCCTTTCCATATAGGACAAATCAATCCCTAGCGGTGAAATATGGAAGATGAATTTATTCTACTGTTCATTTTCTTTATAGGCCCCAACCTCAGAATTTCCCCAAAAAGAGCACGCTAAATAATTTGCAAATATTATCATAGCCCTTTATTTGTTTGTTGCTGATCATTTTAATATAATTAGTAACCGTTTAAGAAGAACGGTATGTGCTAATCAACTTTAGAATGCAAAGATATAGATGCCTGATCTTTACTGGAAGCGCTTGCATATACTTAAAATGTAACCTTAGCATGCAGTGTTTTGCTACAGATATATATTGCAATTAAAACCACCAATAGTAAACCTAAAATTTATACTATGGATACCAATAAATACACAAGAAAAGATTTTATACGCGCATCATCAGGGGCCGTTGCCGGCTCGATGCTAATTAATCCTCTAGAGGCGTTCTCCAGACAGTCTCCTCTGAAGCAAAAGAAACGAATTGCCTTGGTGGGCACAGGAGTTCGAGGCACTTCCTTTTGGGGGCGCACTGTAAGAGAGCGTTACGGGGATGTCGCTGAATTTGTGGGCTTGTGTGATATCAATCCCGGGAGGCTGGAATACGGCAAAAACTATATTGGTGCTGATTGTCCCACATTCACCAACTTTGATCAGATGATGGCTGAAACCTCTCCTGAGATGCTGATTGTTACTACTATGGATTCCACCCACCATGAATTTATTATTAAAGGGCTGGAAAACGGGGTGGATGTCATCTCCGAGAAACCCATGACCACCGATGAGGATAAATGCCAGGCAATTTTGGATGCTGAAAAGAAATCAGGCAACAAGTTGATTATTGGATTCAACTACCGGTATAACCCGCACTATACCAAGTTGAAAGAAATGCTGACAGAGCAGCGCGTGGGTAAAGTTACCTCTGTTGATTTTCACTGGTACCTGAATGTCTATCATGGTTCTTCCTATTTCAGGCGCTGGCATGGAGAAGCAGACAAAGGCGGCACTTTGCTTGTGCACAAAGCCGCACACCATTTCGACCTTCTTAACTGGTGGCTGGATTCTGACCCGGTTGAAGTGTTCGCAACAGGGAGCTTGGAGCATTATGGCAACAACAATTCATTCCAGGGCGAGAACTGCCGATCCTGCCAGTATAAAGATAGCTGCAAATTCCATTGGGACATCACCGACAGCCAAAGAAATGTAGACCTGTACGTGGATCATGAACATCATGACGGGTACATGCGCGATGGGTGTGTCTGGAGAGATGAAATTGACATTTATGACAAGATGTCGCTTCAGATTAAATATGCCAATGACGTAGTGGTAAATTATTCCTTAACAACATATTCACCATATGAAGGCATGAAAATCGCGTTTAATGGGTTTGACGGCAGAATTGATGCCTGGGATGGTATTCCCTGGAGGCGCGAAGAGATTGCCAATCAGGCGGAGTTGCATGCACAGGAGATGAGCCAGGAAGAGCAGGATGAAAGCACCAACTTTGAAGAAATAGTTGTGATGGATAATTTTGCCCGTGACTATGAAATGGTGAAAGTGCCCCGTGGTACCGGCGGACACGGCGGGGGTGATATCCGGCTGCAAGATAAGATATTTCGCACACCTGATATGCAGGATCCCTTGCAGCATTCTGCCGGTATTCGCGATGGGGCTATGTCTATATTAATTGGTATCGCCGCGCGGAAAAGTATCGAAAGCGGCGAAGCTGTTCGAATTGAAGATCTTAGTACAATTAAGCCACATGCCACCAGATCTTCGTAGGCAGCAACTTTGTGATAGTGTTATGTGGTTCAGATAAGCTAATCTGTTGCTTCGTGAGGCGTCCACGCCTCGCGAAGAATGCACTCATATAGCATGAGTGCATTCCAGACTAGCGTGGGGCTTGTCTTAGCAGCCTTTTGATACAGTTTCTTGTAATTTTTATTTGCTCGACGGTTATGGCAGAACCTATTTGGAGTTTCTTTCTTTTTCTGCAATAAACTCTTCCATATTTATCGGTTGCTGCCTGTTGGCCGATGCATATATGGCATTAACAACTGCAAGTGATTTTAGGCTTTCCTCACCCGAAACTGTCGGTTGCTGAGAGCTTTTTATAGCATGTAGAATCTGATCATATTGTTTTTTATGGTCACTCGCAGCAACCCCGGCTAGCGGACTTGATCCTCCGGCAGATTTTCCGGAACCATTAGTGGCAAGATCACCTTCAGTTCTCAGTAAATGGAAGGTATCTCCATCCAGCAAAGCTGTTCCGATATCACCATTTACTTCTACTTTTCTTTTTAAAGGCGGTGCCATTGAGGTGGAGGCCGTAATGGACCCGATGGCACCGTTACGGAATCGAATTGTTGCAATTACATTATCCTCACCTTCTATATCCTCGTGGGTGAAAGTACCTTTCATCGCATAAAGCGATTCAATATCTCCGGCCATCCAGGTAAGCAGATCTATGGTGTGGATTGCCTGATTTATCAGCACGCCCCCTCCATCCAATTCCAGTGTTCCGCGCCAGGCAGCACTGTCATAATATGCCTGATCACGAAACCATTTGACAGACGCGCTGGCCATAAAAATTTTCCCCAGGCTGCCGCTATCGATTTCTTTTTTCATTTTAACGACATCATCAATAAACCTGTTCTGATAGATGACTGCTAATTCTACCTGATTTTTTTTACATTCTTCAATCAGCCGGCGTCCGCGCTCCAATGATACTTCGATTGGCTTTTCTACAATGACATGTTTTTTAGCCTGGGCAGCAGAAACACCATATTCCAGATGTGTTCCCGAAGGTGTGCAAATGACAACAGCATCTAACTCACTATCGGATAAAAACTTCTCGTAGTCAGTGTAGCCTTTCCCTCCATGCTTTTCACAAAATGTATCAACTTTTTCCTTATTACTGCTATATGCGGCCGTCAGCTTCCCATGCTGAGAGCTATTGATAGCCTCAGCATGAATTTTTGATATCGTTCCACAACCAACTATACCGATTCCAAACTCTTCTTTTGAAGTCATAATATTGCTCATTTGATGATTAGGATTATACTCTCTACAAGTTCCAGCTAGTATTCAATCTAGCTTCATTTTAGAAGTTACCGTTCCACACGGCCCGAGCCTCCACCTTTAGCCAGGCTCTGAACTTCTTCTTTCCTCACAAGGTTGAAATCACCCGGAATTGTTTGCTTCAGGCATGAAGCGGCAACTGCATATTCCAAAGCCTCCCTGGAGTCATTTATCGATAACAGCCCGTATATTAATCCGGAAGCAAACGAATCACCGCCGCCTACCCGATCCACTATTTGAATGTCATATCTTTTGGAGCGAACTGGTTTAGCACATTCTTTATCATCGTGTAATATAGCGCTCCAGCCGTTGTGACTTGCTGAGAAGCTTTCCCGCAGGGTTATAGCTACCGTACTGAAATTATATTTTTCTTTGATAGATTCAGCTAGTGCAAAATAACCTTCTTCATCCAATTCGGCGGATTCCACATTAGTAGTGCCAGCTTTGTACCCCAGGCTTTTATGGATGTCTTCTTCGTTGGCTATGCAAACATCAACATACTCCATCAGGGGATTCATAACTTCCTGTGCCTGAGATTCGGTCCATAGTTTCTTTCGGTAGTTGAGATCACAACTAATCGTCACACCGGCTGATTTGGCCGCTTTGCATGCTGCTTTAAGGCAATCTTGTGCATCCTTACCGAGGGCGGGGGTAATTCCTGTCCAGTGAAACCAGTCGGCACCTTTAAAAACAGCCTCCCAATCTACCATATCAGGCTTGATCTGGGTAACAGCAGAATCTGCCCTGTCGTAGATAACTTTTGAAGCGCGTTGGCTGGCCCCTGTTTCCAGAAAGTAAATACCCAAACGCTCTCCACCACGGACAATATGATCGGTATTAACACCATGTTGCCTTACTGCATTTAACGCTGCCTGACCTACCTCATGCTCCGGGAGGCGCGTCACAAAGTAGCTTTGAAGTCCGTAACCGGCCAGTGCTACCGCCACGTTGGCCTCACCACCTCCATAAGTAGCATCAAATTGCCCGGCTTGAACAAAACGTGAGTATCCCGGTGTAGCTAGTCTAAGCATTATCTCGCCAAACGTGACTGCCTTTTTTGTATCGTCTGCCATAAAATTCCTCTTTTTATTTCGATTTTTTAAAAGTTTCTACTTCATCCACAAACGCTTTGGCTTTTTGTGTGATCAGATCAAAATTGCCGGCACGAATTGCCTTGGTATCCACAAGAGCACTGCCTACCCCAAGAGCAAATGCTCCATTATTCAGCCATTCATGAACGTTATCTACACTTACACCACCTGTCGGCAATAATTTAAGGTGTGGCATCGGCGCTCGCACACCTTTTAGGTACGAGGGTCCCAGCTTTTCCGCCGGGAATACTTTTACAACATCAGCACCATACTCCCATGCTGTCTGGATTTCAGTTGGGCTGAATGCCCCCACAGAAACAGCTGCTTCGTTCCGAATTGCTGTCTCAATGATTTCTTTTTTCATTATAGGACTTACGATAAATGAAGCCCCCGCATCTGCCGCTTTTTGGGCTTCAGTTCCATTCAAAACAGAGCCCATACCTAATACCATCTCGTTTCCAAGCCTCTTCACAAGGGCAGGAACATGAGTCAATACATCGGGAATCGTCATGGTAAGTTCAATTATTGAAACGCCTCCTTTTAACAAGGCATCCACTGTTGGATTAATATCCTCAGGGCGCTCTACACGTACTACAGCCACAAGTTTTTTATCGCGCAGGGTGTTCATTACTTCAAGTTTATTCATCTCTACCCCGGTTATTTATATAATTTTGTTTATACTGTATCATAAATAATTCAATTTTTATTTAATCCAACGAACGAAGAATTCCCATCTCCAGACCACGTAACTCGGCTAACCCGCGTAGACGCCCTATTGCACTATATCCCGGATTCGTTTTTTTCCCCAGATCGTCAAGCATTTTATGGCCGTGATCAGGCCTCATTGGGATTGGTGTATCTCGTTTTTGCTGTTCTTTTAGCAATTCCATCATAACAGCATACATATCGACATCACCGTCTAAATGATCAGCTTCATGGAAATTGCCTTCGGCATCCCGTTTTGTGCTCCGAAGGTGAATGAATCCGATATAAGGGGCTAGATCTGCCGCCATTTTGGGTAAATCATTTTCCTCAATCACTCCGAAAGAACCAGTGCAAAAGCAAAGGCCATTGGATTTTGATTTTACATTATTAAACAGATGCAGGGCATCTTTTTGAGTACTTAAAACACGGGGTAAACCCAGCAGGGAGAAAGGAGGATCATCCGGATGTATAGTTAATTGAATGCCATATTCATCGGCAACACCACTAATCGCTTTCACAAAAGCAACAAGGTTGTTGCGAAGTTCATCCGGTCCGATTTCATTATAGCCATCCAAAGCCTGTTGAAATGAAGCCAGGGAATATGCTTCTTCCGATCCCGGAAGGCCTGCTAGTATATTTTGTTCCAGTTTTGAGATGTCTGACCCGGTTGCATTCTGCATCCATTGCTTAGCAGATGTAAGTTCAGATGATGAATAATCATGTTCCGCGCCCGGCCTTTTTAATACCAGAGCATCAAAGGCCACAAATGCTGCTCTTTCGTATCGCAGTGCCGAAGATCCGTCAGACATTTTATAATCAAGATCAGTACGGGTCCAGTCGAGGATGGGCATAAAATTATAACAGACGGTTTTTATACCCGACTTACCAAGATTTTGAAGCGTTGTTTTATAGTTATCAATATAGGTGGTGTAATCTCCCGTTCTTTTCTTAATATCTTCATGAACAGGAACACTTTCCACAACCGACCATCTCAAGCCCTCATCTTCGATCTGTTTTTTGTGCTTTTCAATCTCATCTATTGGCCAGACCTCCCCATTTGGAATATGATGCAAAGCACTAACGATACCCGAAGCGCCAGCCTGACGTATATGTGACAATTGAACTGAATCAGATGCACCATACCATCTCCAGGTAGGTTCCAGTTGCTTCTTACCTTGATAATATATTTTATTTTGCATAACTAATATTTTGTATTTAAGTGGGGTGATTATTTAATTTAACGGTCAATAAATTAAACACCACTAAATGCTGAAAATCCACCATCTATAGGAACTACTATACCATGAACAAAGCTTGAACTTGGTGAAACCAGCCAATCGATTGTGGAAACCAGATCTTCGGGTTTACCGAAACGCGCCGAAGGCGTATGATCTATTATTGTTTGACCTCTATCAGTAAGACTACCGTCTTTGTTTGTCAACAAAAACCTGTTTTGCTCAGTTAGCAGAAAACCCGGTGCAATTCCATTGACCTTTATGTCTGTTGAATAATTTTGAGACATATGTACTGCCAACCACTGTGTAAAGTTGCTAACGGCTGCCTTTGCGGCAGAATAGGCCGGAATTTTGGTAAGCGGAGTAAGGGCGTTCATCGAAGAAACATTAATAATATTCCCCTCCTTTTGATCAGCAAAATAGCGTCCAAAAACCTGGCATGCCAGGAAAGTTCCCATGAAATTAAGATCAAACACCCACTTTACTGCATCTTCGGGCAGATCAAAGAATGACTTATCAGGCCCAGTGGTTGCTGTTGGTTTATTTCCCCCGGCACCATTAATCAGTATGTCGATCCGGCCAAATTTAGATATAATTGTCTCAGCAGCCTGTTCTATACTCTCTTTTTCGAGCACGTTTGTTTTAACCGCCAGATACTCCGTCCCATTTTGTTCAAGAACAGTGCCCAAATCTTCCATGGCCTCTTCGCCAATATCCAGCAATACAACTTTTGCCCCGGCTTTACCTAATGAAATTGCCATAGCTGAGCATAAAACTCCCGCTCCTCCAGTTAAAACAGCAACTTTACCTTTTATACCCACATTATTATTTGTACTCATATATTTCTCGATTTATTAATATTATTTCTTTTTTTCAAATTCCCTTTATCGCTGATGATGTAAAACACCTTCAAAAGGTTTTATGTGTTTTCTAAAATGCTTATAGAGACATTCCTCATATATTTGCTCATTTCGGTTTAGTACATCCATTATTCGCTCGCGAAAACTCCCGCTTCCATTTTCAGTATGGGTCAACACGGAACCAAATGTTACATGTAAAATTTGCCGTGCGTTATCATCGCTTAAAAGAGCCGGCAAATCGTTATCTGAAATTTTATCCGGCGCATCCAGCTTATCCAGTTCGGCAGAAATATGATATGTTTTTCGATCGGTTTCAAACCTGGCTGTGGAGTATTTAAATATTTCTCTAAAAAGGGATGCGTCTGTCATAGCAACTGCTCTTAACGCTTCTAAATAACTGGTTCCAGCTGTTTTAATATGGACATTGCCCTCTGGTATTTTTCCTATTGTTTCATAAACTGAAAACTTATCGCTACCCGAATGAAGACTAATTTTATATCCTCCATATTTCTGTGCAATCCCCTGATGAATCAGGTATTCACGTTGAAACTCCTCGAGATCACCTTTAAAATCAATGCCCTTTTCGAAGTCCCCGCAAAATCTAGGCGCAAGACTTACCAGATCAACTCCAAGCCGTTGTAGTTCAGCAGCAATAATCAAGTGTTCTTCGGGGGTTGTAGGGTGTGGTGTTTCATCTACAGAAAGTTCCACTTCTGTATCATAGCCAGAATAGGTTGTTTTCAGGTAAGCAAACATTTTATGGGTATGCAAAATTACACGTCCATACTTAACTGCCGCACGCAGGATATCGAGCCTGGAGGGTTTAAGGGTTATTTTGTTTTTTAAATTAAAAGTCTTGGCTACATATCGATCGTGGAAATCTTCAGGAGAATCCTTTAGATTCTCCCAGGGTAATTCCTCAAAGGCCGATTCAAGTTCCTTTTCATCCATACCAATTATCCGATTGTCAACATAATCACTAGGATCAATGGTATGCATTGTGTAACCAGCTGCCATCATTCTATCAATATCTTTTTCAGTTTTCAGATGATCGGCATCAGCTCCATAACCTGATGTATATCCTTCCTGAAAAACAGCCCAGGTTGCCTGGTCCATTACTTCACTGGCGGTCCGTCGGGTGCGGTCGAGTTCACGTATTGATTGTTGGGCCAGAATAGGTATAAAGCCTGAGTTTTCTAATGATCGTAAATGGGCCGGCCCGGCATTGCCAAGCCTGTCTCCAAATCCGAATGAATTGGCCTTACCCACTAAAACTGCCTTGGTATATGGTAAAGCCTGCCGCAGGGCATCCGCATTTTGGTGATTCATCTCACATAGCAAAAAAGCATTGCCGTTGAATAAAGTGTTTTGCCCTTCAAATTGAGACGGAAGTTTTTCCTGGCTAGGCGCAGCAATAAGCAATTTTTTTGCCAATCCTTTTTTCACAAGAGACCAGGTAATAAAATCATCCTCATAAATTGAAGATGAGATAACCTCATAGTCGCTATTATTTTCCTGGAACCGATACATAATAGAATACCGATCCGTCGTGTTTTTAATTTTATTCATAACCTATAGTTTTTGTGGTAGAGGTGTCGCTATTACCATGATTACGATAATCTAAGCGAAAAGAACTTTACCGTTTAAGTTAATCAACCACATTTAACAAATCAAGCACTTTGAATTTGTTTCATCATAATGCACTCCTTTAACTTTTAGCTATATTTTTTCAGAGATGGCAGAACTTGCATTTCTAATTTATCAAGAGACTTCCAGAGAGTTTTCATTACCAGCTACTACAAATTTAGTTTCCATGTATTCAACATGGTTGTTGGGTTTTACTTCACCGTTTATCTCTTTTATCAATAATTCAGCGGCTTTCTCACCAATGGCAATACTAGGTTGATCAATATAATATTGAGGGTAGGGGACAATACTGCGTAGACCACTGTCCCCAATAGTTAGCATCTGTATCTTATTCAGATAGCTTGGGTCATGCTCTTTCATGGCTATATAGGCACCAAGAGCTACAGGAAAGGTAACAGCAAATAAAGCATCAAAAGTGCTGTTTCTGGATAACAATTGTTTAAATCCTTTATATCCGGCTTCTTCTCCAAATCCACCATCTATAATCTTCTGTTTATCGACTTTAAGGTTATATTTTTTAAGGGCCATCTCATACCCTTTTTTTCTTTGATAGCCAATACTATTATGATTATATCCTGCCAGGTGTGCTATGTTATTATTACCCAGTTTAATAAGTTGCTCTACACCGTTCATAGCCGACTTCTCATCATTTATAGTAACACTATTAAACCCTAAATCGGCGATGTGCCGATCAAAAAATACCAACGGAATTTGTAATTCTTTTATCCATTCGTAAACTTTGGGATTCTTTGTTTCCATAGATATTGATACCAGTAGTCCTTCGACTTGCATCGATACCAGAGACTCAATATGCTTTTTTTCCAGTTCTGCACTTTCCTCTGATACTGTCAATACTATTCCATATCCTTCTCCGGCAGCATGTTTTTGGATACCAGCAATAGCGTGAGCAAAGAAGTTATGAGCAATTTTTGGAACAACGACCCCCAAAGTTCGGCTTTTTGATGAGGTTAAAGATCGGGCTATTAAATTGGGCCTGTATCCAACGGATTTAGCAACCTCCTTAACTTTTTCCTTTGTACTTTCTGATATATCCGGATGATTTCTTAACGCTTTTGAAACACTAACTTTAGTTAAGTTTAAAATCTTTGCAATATCATTTAAAGTAGTTTTCTTTTTCATCTATTTGTTGCAATATGATTAATATGATATTTAATTCTTAACATAAAAAAGTTACTACATCTATCACTTATGTCATTATCTGTAGCAAATCGCAATCCACCATAACCTATGTACCGAATCAGATGCCTTTTCGATTTGCCCTGGAATAACCCCACCTTTGGTTTGGACCAGTATGATAATTGGAACATGCAAAATTCATATTATTTATTTATGGCATTAATCCGTCGGGAACAACTCCTATTTCGATTCCGAGAATGGCAGTAAATAGAAAGTAGGTGAGAACGGTAACCAACATAGCGAAAAATAGATTTAATATCATACCCGCTTTTGCCATTTGCGGTATGGTCATAACTCCGCTTCCATACACAATGGCATTCGGTGGGGTAGCGACGGGTAGCATAAAAGCGCAACTTGCAACAATAGCTACAGGGATAGCCAGGAGTAAAGGATTTTGTCCTACGCCAATAGCTACTGATCCCATAATGGGTAAAAAGGCCGCAGCTGTAGCAGAATTACTGGCAAGCTCGGTAAATATGAGTATCACCGATACAATTACAAATATTACAAGAATAATTGGCCAACCGCCCATAATTGCAAAATAACCTCCAATCCATTCGGCAAGGCCCGTATGATGAATGGCTCCGGCTAAAGTCAGCCCGCCTCCAAACAGGATCAAAACTCCCCACGGCAGTTTCTCAGCAGCTTTCCAATTTAGTAAAAAAACACCCTTACTTACATTAACCGGAATCATAAAAAGTAGCACTGCTCCAAAGATAGAAATTCCAGCATCTGATAATCCCGGCACAAAAGATTCAAGCACAGGACGGCTCATCCAAAGCACAGCAACAAGAGTAAATACAGCAGCTACCATTACTTCCGGCCGTGATATGGCACCAAGTCTTTTCATTTCATCTTTTATATATTCCTTGCCACCAGGCAAGGTTTGTATGGATACTGGGAAAGTTATATTTACCAGACTATAAAAAATCACGGGTAGTCCTAATACAACCACCGGTACTCCTAGTAGCATCCATTGAGCAAAAGAGATTTCAATGCCATAGGATTCCTGAATAAAGCCAATGAGCAAAGCATTTGTCGGAGTTCCAATTACAGTTCCTAGTCCTCCAACACTGCTGGAAAAAGCGACGGCCAACATTAAAGCTATTCCGAAATTCTTGTACTGCGCCTTTTCTTCTTTACCGTGCTCTGTTATTTTGGTTAATTGTATTACAGACAATGCAATTGGTAACATCATCAACGTAGCGGCAGTATTGCTTACCCACATGCTCATAAAAGCCGACGATACCATAAAACCCATTATTATACTTCTTGGTTTAGAACCTATAACGCCGATAATGTTTAGCGCAATTCTTTTATGCAATCCCCATTCCTGCATAGCAATAGCAATAATAAACCCGCCCATAAACAAAAAGATCATGGGATTTGCATAAGGAGAAGCCGTTGCACTAATGTCGGAGATACCTAATACAGGAAATAAAATAAGTGGTACTAATGCCGTAGCTGAAATAGGGATAGCTTCGCTGAACCACCAGATAGCCATTAACAAGGCGACGCCCGCAGTTCGCCAGCCTTCCAGGCTGAGTCCTTCGGGTGGACTGGATAAGATGGTTAATAAAAATACCACCACACCTCCGGCTAACCCCATCCAGGTACTATTCTTTATGGGGCCAACCGAATTGTTAGATCCCGATGGTTTTTGTGAGTTTTTTTTAGGTTCAGTGTCTGTCGAAACTTCTGGCATATTACTCAATATTTAAATTTTGGTCGTTTTAACATTTCTTTGATCATAACTATGTGCAATTATAACTGCTGAAGCGTCAATCCGCCGTCCACCATAATCACCTGCCCCGTTGAATAAGGAAATGATCCATTAGCCAATGCAGAAACTGCTTTGCCTACATCTTCAGGATACCCCCAACGAGGTTGTACAGTTAAGCCTTCACTAATTAATTTATCATATTTGTCAGTTACCGCTTCGGTCATGTCCGTTTTAATAATACCCGGCTGTACTTCATAAACGGGTATGTCAAATTCTGCCATACGGACAGCCCAAAGCTTGCTATGCATAGTATAACCCGCTTTTGAAAGGCAGTACTCGCCCCGCATTGTAGAAATCACACTAGCCGATATTGAACCAATGTTTATGATAGACCCGGCAAAAGAGCTGTCGCTTTCTTTTTGCTTGATCATCCAGTTGGCCACAGCTTGCGTAAGAAAATAAGGTCCCTGTAGATTAATACGCATTACCCGTTCGTAGCTTTCTTCGGTTGCATCAAGTATATCCATCCTCTGGTTCGGTGAAACACCGGCATTGTTAACAAGTATATTAAGTCTGCCGAAACTTTCTTCCACCTGACTTAATACAGCTTTTCTTCCATCAGCTGTGCCCACATCTCCCTGACAATAGGCAACATTGGCCCCTGTAGCTTTAAGCTGATCTATAACGCTAGTTACCCGACTGGCATCCCTAACACCATTAATGGCAATATCATATCCATCATTGCCAAGTTTTTCTGCTATTCCCAGACCAATGCCCCGTGATCCTCCGGTTATAAGTGCAACTGGCTTCATATCAACTGTCCTGATTTCCTGTAAAAAATGTATAATATTTCGAGTCGTTTAAAACCCTTGTTAAATACAGTGCCATTTCCCGAACATGATAGTCACCCCACATGCTGGATTCTCCACATGGTATTTTACTGCCGGGAGGGACATAATCCCACCCATTCGGCTGATGATAAATTGAATGAAGTAAAAGCCCCTGATGTCCTTTGTCGGTACTGAGGTAAGGTTCATCCAAAAGTGTTCTGGCTGTACTTAATCCTGCTTGCCAATACTTCTCACCATCTTTGGTTTCTCCCTTAGATTTCATGTAATGACCTAAACGCAGCAAACCCTGAGCCGCAATAGCGGCGGCAGAACCATCAACTGGTTCATAATCATTATACGGATCGGCAGGCATTTGGGTATAATCACCTAATTTGTGTATTTCAGGTGCACCGGTATCCCAATAAGGAATTCCATCAATTGAGGTGTTTCTGATATAAAAATCGCAGGTAGCTTTTGCTGCTTTTAGCATCATAGATTCTATTTCTTCGCGACCTCCTAACGGAGCCAGTTCGTCATCATTTACTGTTTCCAGAAATTCAAGCTGCTCCGGAAAGCCACACATTGCCCAGCTTAGCCCACGCGTCCAGGTCGTAAATGGTGAGAAGCCTTGTTGGGAATTAGGACAACGGAAATTACCGTCGGTAGTATTGAAGATAGCCTCGTGTGTAGTTCTTCCGCTAACATCGTAATGATCTCTTCCTTCCCCGTAATACACACTGTATTTTGCCGTATTTCTTGCATGCTGAACAAGGCGATCTAGTAAAGAGATCTGCTTATCTCCTTCTGCGAATAAGGTATGTCCAAGTTGGTGGCTAAGGGCCAATGCCCGAAGTGTACGAATGGTATCAACAAACAGAGAGTGCGGTCCATTAAAAGAATGAATGAACCCGTCCCCATTCGCTGTATTTGTCCACCGGCTGGCCTGAACAGCTCCTGTGCATTTTAATGCAAGTTCATAGTAGGATTTCTCCCAGGGCGTGCTATCTATACGCCCCTCTAAATACAGGCGCCAAAGAGCTCCATAAGTACTGACATTATTAAATCCATGATCATGGACACCAATATGAGTGATATGGGGAGCCATTAGTTCAAGAGTAGCATCGCGACCTAATTCCAGGAATTCGGATTCATCAGTGGCATCAAATTGTATGATCTCGGCACCAAATTGAAAGCCCTGCGTCCATTCAGTCCACCCCCGGGTTGTATATTTACCGGCTTCGGTAAATACCGGTGAACCCTTTGATGGGTCATATTCCTTTCTGATCAGTTTGATTTTGGCAGCGGAAAGCTCCCAAAATTTGTCCAGCGACTTTTTTAAATCTTTAACGTTCAGATTGTTGTCAATTTGCATATATGATACTGTAAAGGTTTTGCTTAGGTTAAGGAGGGGATATCTAGCCAAGTACGTTTTTGTGAAGCTTCGTAACCTATATCGGCGAGTTGTGACCCTTTTGCCGCTTCCAGCAGGTTCCATCGGAAAGGTTCATCTTTTACCAAGTGCCGTAGAAACAACTCCCATTGTATTTTGAAAGCATTCTCATGTTCTTCCTGAGTCGGCATTTTCACCCAGTCATCATTGAACTTATGCTTGTTGTCCACATCCGGATTCCAGGTTGGCCGGGGGGTCGTGGAGTACGGCTGAAGCCAAACCTCCCGCAGTCCGGCGACCGCAGACCCTTTAGTACCGTCAACTTGAAGGGTGAGCAGATCATCGCGTCGAACGCGTGTAGCCCAGGAGGAATTAAACTGTGCTACTATTCCGCCTTCCAACTCAAAAATAGCATAGGCCGCATCATCGGCAGTAGCTTTATAAGATGCCCCATTTTCGTCGATCCTTTTGTCGATGTGAGTAACCTCCTTACAAGTCACAGACTTTACATTTCCAAAAAGATTATCAAGTACATATCGCCAATGGCAAAACATATCGAGTATCATGCCGCCGCCTTCTTCTTTTTTATAATTCCAGGAGGGTCGCTGGGCAGGAACAGAATCACCTTCAAAGACCCAATAACCGAAATCACCTTTTACCGACAGTATTTCCCCGAAGTAATCTTGCTTCATCAACTGCTTTAACTTTACCAGGCCCGGAAGCCACAGCTTATCCTGAACCACCCCGTGCTTGATCCCGGCTTGTTCGGCAAGTTCGTGCAGCTTCAGAGCTTTTTCAGTATTTAAGGCAGTAGGCTTTTCACAATAGACATGTTTCCCTGCAGCAATGGCTTTTTGAACGCTAACATAACGCATATCTGTAGTTTGCGCATCAAAATAAACAGGGTAATTGGGGTCATCGAGAACTTTATCCAAATCATCGGTCCAATCCGAAACACCGGTTTCTTCAGCAAGTTTCTGCACCTTGGCTGCATTGCGGCCAACAAGGATAGGCCGGGGCATAATGACTTCATGATCATTTACTTTGATCCCCCCCTGATTAATAATAGGAAGAATTGAGCGTAACAGGTGCTGGTTCTTACCCATGCGGCCTGTAACCCCGTTCATAATTATCCCAACAGTATGAGTTTGTACTTGTTTATCCATTTACTTTATAAGTTTTTATTTTGATTACTTTTTTGAAGGTGGTTCGGTACATTGTGGCCAGGCTCCTTTTGGCAATGCCGGTACATCAATGCCTTCTTTAGGCAAAGTACCTTCAAGCTCCTGGCGCCAGTGAGCAACGTCACCTGCTGGACCGTAGCAATACATCATTCTCATGGGCTTTTTGCCGGTATTGGTAAGCTGGTGAAAATCACCGGGAGTAATATAAACGGCCTGCCCGGCTTTAATATCTGATTTCTCAGTTCCCAGACACATCTCACCCTCACCTTCGAGAATGAAATATATTTCTTCCTGATCCTGATTATGCCAGGGCACTTGCCCTCCTTCTGGTTCCAAAACCACTATTCCCATAGCAAAGGCATCTGCTTGAATAGGGGAGGCCCCTCCTACTAAATTACGTGTTTGGCGTCGCGCAGGGAAACTGCGTCCATCAATATTATTAAGATCGGCTATTATCATTTGACAAAGTTTTAGGGTAATAAAATAACTTATTAGAATATTGGAGTTTTATCCATTTCGGCCGGCAATCTGTTATATTTGAAATATTTTAAAGCATTTTTATAACATACATTCTCGATCAACTCACCAACCAATTCGTAATCTTCCGGTATAATTCCCTGTTCGATGTCATTTCCAAGCATATTGCATAATATCCTTCGATAGTAATCATGCCTGGGATAAGAAAGGAAACTGCGGGAGTCGGTAACCATTCCAACGAAGTGACTCAAACAGGACATGTTAGATAAAGTTTGCAGCTGCTCCTCCATACCCTCTTTTTGGTCGAGAAACCACCAGCCCGGGCCGTGTTGCACTTTACCAGCTATTTCACCATTCTGAAAATTACCCGTCATGGTAGAAATCAGGGCATTATCCCTGGGGTTTAAATTATATATAATAACACGGGGCAGTGTATCATCTTCGTCCAGCTGATTTAGAAAAGATGAAAGGGGCTTTGCTATTTGGAAGTCACCGATTGAGTCAAATCCCGTATCGGGCCCTAATTCGTTAAATTTACGTTTATTATTATTGCGCATAGCTCCAATATGCATCTGGAAAGCCCAACCTTTTTCATGGTCCATAACAGCAAACATGTGCATCATGCCTGTTTTAAATGCCATTACCTCATCAGTGCTTATATCAAGACCTTGAATTGCTTTAGCAAAAATATCATGAAGCTGTTGTTGGTTAAAAGGATGAGCATACGGCTCTTCAATTCCATGGTCGGAAGCGCGGCACCCTAACTGGCCAAAATAATCATGGCGGGATTGCAGCGCATCAATAAAATCTTTAAAGGTTGAAATATCCGTGTCACTTGCAGATTCCAGTTTTTTTACATAGTCGAGAAAATCCTTATGCTGTTCTACCTGCATTGCTTTATCAGGACGAAAAGTTGGAAATAATACAAAATGTGTATCATTTTCCTGCTGATATTTCCGGTGCATGTCCAGGCTATCTGTTGGATCATCCGTTGTGCAAACAACCTTTACCTGCATCCGGTGTAGCAAGCTTCGAGTTGAGAAATTGGGTTGTGAAAGAAGCTTATTACTATGTTCCCAAATCCCCTGAGCACTCTTTTTATTTAAGAGTACATCATCAATGCCGAAGTAAGTTTTTAGCTCCAGATGGGTCCAATGGTATAAAGGGTTTTTTAATGTTTCAGGAACAATAGATGCCCATGCTTTAAATTTCTCCTCATCAGAGGCATCACCTGTAATTAACCGTTCTGGTACGCCACAGGTTCTCATTGCACGCCACTTATAATGGTCGCCATGCAACCAAATTTTACTGAGATTCTGAAACTGAGTATCCTTTACTATCGCATCGGGATCTAAATGGCAGTGAAAATCAATAATAGGAAGATCACTGGCATAATCATGATAAAGTTTTTGTGCTTGATCGTTTTGCAGTAAAAAATTCTCGTGTATAAATGATTTGTTCATATTGCTTGTTGTTTTTGCCTGATTTTAATGCCAACGCCGGATTATAAAAAGTATCACTATATGTTTTAAAAATGGAATGGGATTAAAAACCAAAAAGTCTTGGTAAAAACAGGCTGATTCCTTCAAAGTAGGTAACTACTACTAGCGAAAATATCATTGCAGCAAAAAATGGTAACAAAGGCCGCACTACCTGGGTTATCGACAGATTGGCTACCCCGCAACCTACAAATAACACAGTGCCTACAGGAGGTGTACACAGACCAACACTCAGATTCAGGATCATCATAATACCGAAATGGACGGGATCCATGCCTAATTCCATCACAACCGGTAAAAATATAGGTGTGAATATTAATACTGCCGGTGTCATATCCATAAAAACACCGATGGCTAACAAAGTCACATTGATAATAACTAAAATAAGAAATGGGTTATCACTTAACGTCAATAAACCTGTAGTCACAATTTCGGGTATATTTTCATAAGACATGACCCAAGACATGCCCAGAGAAGTGCCGATAAGCAAAGCCACTATCGCAGTGGTGTTGCAAGCGGCCAAAATTACACTTGGAAGTTCTGTGAGCTTAAGCTCATTATATATAAAACTTGCCAGGATAAAAGCATATAAAACGGCTATGGCAGAGGCTTCCGTTGCAGTAAATACCCCGGCTATTATACCACCAATAACAATTATAATCAGCATCAGGCTTGGCAAAGCTTTCCCAAACTTACTGATTACCTGCCGAAGAGGTACCCGTTCTGAGACAGGATATTTCCTTCGGTATGCATAGGAACCCGCAACGAGCATGATCATCAAACCTGTGAATGCCCCCGGTAGATAACCGGCCAGAAACAAAGCAGCAATGGATACACCGCCGCTAGCTAATGAATACACTATTAAAATATTACTTGGGGGTATTAATAACCCGGTAGTGGAGGATGTAATATTAACAGCAGCACTATAACCCTTATCATACCCCTGCTTCTCCATCTGTGGTGCCATAAATGATCCTACAGCGGATGCGGCAGCTACTGCCGACCCTGAAATTGACCCGAAAAGCATCGCTGTTAAGGTATTAACATAGGCCAATCCACCTGGAAGCATGCCAATCAGGGATTTGGCAAAATCTACTAGCCGCTCTGCAATCCCTCCCCTATTCATTATTTGACCCGCTAAAATAAAAAATGGAATGGCCAAAAGAGTAAAGCTATCTAATCCTGTTCCCAATCTTTGAGCTACCGTAGTAGCGGCAGCGGTAAAATCGACATTCACCAATAATGTCAGGATAGTAGATATCCCCATACTGAAAGCTACCGGTACACCAATGGCAAGCAGTAGAAAAAAGCTAATTACAAGAACTAAAATTCCAAAAAGATCCATTTTATTACCTATTGCTATTCTGCGTGAATATTTTCCTGATTGGTTGAAAGCTCTGCTTTTGCATTACTTTCGCTGAGCCCAAGTTCCTGCATTATAAAATCAAGGGCATAAATCACAATTATGATACCACTGAGTGGAATTGCTGCATAAACAACAGACATTGAGACTCCCAGAGCCGGCGAATATTGATCCAGGGTATAAACCAGATACACCAGTTGAAGGCCACCATAAACCAGAGTGGTTAATGAAAAAATGCCAATCAGCGAATGAATAAAGATATTAAGAGCTGTTTTACTTTTACCTTTCAGTTTAAGAACCAGTAGATCCAACGCCAGGTGCATGCGTAAGCGATAAGCGTAACTGGCAGCAAACAACCCCAGCCAGATCAACAGGTACCGTGATAATTCCTCTGTAAAAGTAACCGGCGAATTAACCACATATCTCATAAAAATTTGTAGTAATACGGTAAATACAAGGACCACCATAATTGCGATCGAGGCTTTTGATAAAATTTTATCTAGTATTTTAATCAGTGTATTCATTTCCAACCTCCTGTATTTCCAGCATTAGATCGTAAATCTCAGGTTGCTGAGATTTTAAATGTTCATATAATGGTTGAGATGCCTCCATAAATGGCTGGCGGTCTGGGCGAATAATTTCAACTCCAGCCTCCTGTACCGCCTGCAAAGCCGTCTCACTGGCTTTTTTCCAAAGTGCCCGTTGGTGCGGTACGGATTCCAGTGCAGCTTCCTCGATAATAGCGCGCTGCTCTTCATTTAATACGTTCTCCCAGGTATTTTCCGAAAAAAGCAACATATCGGGGGGAGCAGAATGTTCATTTAAGGAATAATATTTAGCAACCTCGTAATGTCTGGAAAGGTAAAAGCTCGGAGCGTTGTTCTCGGCGCCTTGTACAACACCTTGTTGTAGTGCCGTATAAAGTTCTCCCCACGATATGGGCGTTGCAGACCCCCCAAGAGTGTTCACCATGCGAATAGCTGTTGCACTTTCCTGAACTCGGATGCTCAATCCATTTAAGTCTTCGGGCGTTCTGACGGGTGTGTTCGTTGTATAGAAACTACGTGTGCCGGCATCGTAATAGGCTAAACCGATAATACGGTACGGCCGGCTGGCTTCCAGAATCCGCTTGCCAATCGGCCCATCCTGAATCGCATACATATGCTCTTGATTCTCAAATAAAAATGGAATCCCAAAAATAGAATAGATGGGCGTAAAGTTTTCCATTACAGAGGATGACACTTTGGTCATATCCAAACTGCCAATTTGGAGTAATTCCAGTGTTTCCCGTTCGGTGCCAAGCTGTTCGTTTGGATATATATCAACGCGCATCTCACCATCCGACTTTTCATGAATCAGATCAGCCATAAAGACCATTCCTTCGTGCACCGAATGTGATGTATCCAGCCCATGTCCTAGTTTCAACACTAATGTATCGTCTGCCGCGCCACCACAGCCAAGCAATAGAAACAATAACAAAATTAAATGAAATCGCTTCCTGAAGTTATAATTAATTATTTTCATTTTAATGATAAAGGTTGTGGTTGTTTTATTTGCTTTACCGTTTAAGCCGAATGTAACCATTCGTAAACTTTTCTCAAAGTCATTTAAGCATTTAGGTGATATTAATACCTGAAATCCATCTTTTTTCAGTCATTTATCTTGCACCTCATTACTGTTATAAATTTCTTAATTCTTCCTCAGTCCATAATTTCGTCCTGCTATTGGTAATATCACGTATATTTTTCACTTCTGACGGACTGATTTTTTCCAGCTCATGCCATCGAGCACGGATATAACTTGTGATGGTGGCTATTTCCTCGTCATCCATCCATGAAAATGGTGTCATTATACCCCTGTTTCCGCGTTTACCTTGCAATAAAATGCGAACCAAAACTTCCCGTTTGCCTCCAGCCCATTCGGATGTACTTAAATCAGGGGCCACCCCCCCACTAATATGGCATGAAGTACAGTTTTGTTCAAATGATGCCATGCCTTTACGATACCATTCAGGCGCAGAATCATCATCAGAACTAACTTCTTCTTTCTGATCTGCCGAAGCAACTGCTTCTTGGTGGTTAGCTAAAATTCTTTGCTGCCATTCAGGTTTGTCATTAGCATCAGCTTCTGTAACCCAGTTTACGGTATGGTGGATAACATTTTCTTCCACCTGCCCACTGCCAAATGTTAATTCATAGGCTATTTTCATCTGCATTACTGAGCGCATATCAGGTAGTTCCAGAAATACTGTTTTCTTATTTTCAGAAATTGTCAATGATGATACTTTCATCGTATCCCTGGCCTCTATTTGAGAGTTATCAGGTAGTACTTCGGGTGAACCATATTTACTGGAATAAATATAATCCCACCTTTCAACATGATAATTCTGAAGGTTTTGTGCACTTTCCGGGTCAAGGGGATCTGTGAAGGTTAATTGAACACCCTTTGGCGTAATATTTATTTCCTTAGGTAAATTGGCATTCCCCCCGGCATATCGTATCCGCTCGAAACTTGCATCGTCTGTGGCCAGCGTCTGCCAACCACGCAGACCTGCTACATACAGTTGGCCGTCATTCGGATTGACCTGCCCTCTCATTAAGCCTGAAGTTGATTCAACCGGTAATTTGACAATCCCTCCTTGTAATTTGCCTCCCATTTCTTCCGTTAAGACGGCAAACAAAGTACGCTGGCCATAAGAGCCCATTATCCATTGCCCTGAAAGAGGACCCCATCTACTGTCACCGGCATATGTTATCATACCGGAAGAATTATTGACATCTTTGGGCGTCCAGGTTATAGGGGGTTCAAATTCTCCTACCTCAAGATGTTCACCCCCATGCCGACGGTCGCCATAAAATCCATCTTGCTTTATTACGTCAATACGATCTACAGGAACCCAATTCCCCTCCTGGTCTGCCCCGAGAATCATATCATCATCTCCTATACCCAAGGTATTCGCCCCGCGATAACCTCTTGCATATACCTCACGGGATTTCCCATCCGGAGATACCTGAATAAGTGCCCCATGTTGTGGTATTTCACTAGGGACTCTATTCCCATTCTTGTAAAAGTAGAAGTTCCCCTCGGAATCTACTTCCAATCCTAATGAGTGTGCCTTGGGGTATACAATTCCATCGTTGTTGAAATTCTCGTAATAGTCTGCTTCTCCATTCCCATTAAGATCATGAAGACGCGTCAACTGACTTCGTTCCGTCACATAAACTTCCTCATCGACTATGGCTACTCCCATAGGATAAAAAAGACCAGAAGCGAAACGGCGCCATTTGATATTATCAAGCGTTTCATCAATCCCTGATACAATCCATACGTCACCATTCCATGTTGAAACTGCCGCACGGGTCCCATCCTTAAAAAAGTCAAGGCCCGAAAGCCTCATCCATGAGCCCCAGGGATTATCAAATGGTACCGGGATGCGATCAATAACATAACCTGAATTATCACCGGACAGTACGCCGGAAACCTCTATTTCTTTATCCCACTGAGCGGGGCCACCCTGAGTCATTGCTTGGAGGTTGGGTAATTCGGAATTTCTTAATTTACCCAAAATATTATCCACTTTGTCGCCGTCGGACGAGGGGATTTCAAAAAGCAAGACTTTAACTGTTCGAAGCGATTCAGATGGCTGAAAATGGAGCTCTATTCCCACTTCACTTTCGCTGAGTTTTACATACTCTGATGCATTAGCCAGGCCAATGACATAAGTAGTATCATTTCTACTGAAAGTCATTTCATGATCACCTACTCTCTCTGCAGACCAAGAACCTTGCTTGCCAGAAATAAGCGCTTTCATTTTATTTTCAGAAGCGCCAACCTGAATGGTTCTGGTAAAGGCTATAATTCCATCATGCTTAGCGGTTTCCGGTAATTCGAGTACATTTGTTTCTCCCACAGAGTAGGAAAGAACAACTTTATCATCACTGCGATAATATCCCTGATAATGAGCCCAATCGCGGGGCAGGTTTCCGATATCGTCATTACGAAGCCCATGGAAACTACCATTTTTAGCCCAGCCGGCAATTTCAGGAGTTCCAAAAACTTGTCTGCCTTCAATAGATGCTATTTCAGAACCTTTGTAACTAGTGTAGTCGCTTTCCGATATATCCAGCCAACCACCGACCGAACCTGCCGCAAAACGCATAAGATCAGTATCAAAGATCATAGCGCTATTATTACCAAGGTCAATTCCCAATCCTTTTCTAACAAAACTATTTTCAGGCCACTCTAATTTAATTGATTCGGCAATCACAGGCCCATAATCCATCGTTTGATAATACCCCTTGGGTTCATCATCATCATCATGAGACTCATTTATTGCAGCTTCGCTTCTACAACCTCCCAAAAATCCGGAACTAATTAATCCTATTGTGCATATCGCAATGATTTTCATTCTCTGGAAAGAGAAAATTAGGCTAGCTTCTGTTTTAAATAATGTCTTTTGCATTCTTAAGTAGTGTGGTAAACTATTTATAAAATAGATCCTGCTAATAGATCAAACTAATTTGTAATCTTCCGCTCCTCCAACAAAGACGATTTGCCAATTCTAAATTTAGCCAGAAAATTTTTTAATCTCATATAAGTTTAAATCTTCCTTGTGAGGAAAGCATTACCGAGCTCGGTTAGCGATGGGTTAAAGTATTAAATAGGTTTTGTAATTACAAGTAAAAGGTATACTCAGTATACTACATTTCTTGCATTTATTAGATGATTTGTCATGTATTATCCTGCGAAAGGATATCGGCAACTTTTGAAAGTAATTAGAAGTCATATTCTGAAATGGGTAGAACTGCAGATAAACCGCACTGCAACAACCGTATACCAACACTATATCAACACTGTATGAACACTATATCAACTCTATATATTTATAGCTTTGATAGGGCTGTTATACGGTATTGATACGAAGTTCAACAGGCGTTAACAACTCATGATCTGAGGTGAGGCAATCACCAAATAATACAACAGCACGTATTGCCTGAAATTCTGGGTGTTGATTCGGCCTATTATACTACAGGTAGCTTACTGGCTACTATTTTACAGAAAAGGTTTTGCCCTATTCAGGTTCTGAATCCTCTGGTTATCCTCACTCGTATCCCCGATTGGCAACCAGAATACAGGGATATTCTGGTTGCGTTCGGATGCGTATGGAGCTGATAATAATAAAAAGGAACCAAGTGTTTTTTCAAAAATGCTACTTCATAGCAGTACACAATTTACTAAACCGGGACTCGGCATTTATTTAACAAGCATCATTTGTTTGCTTTTGGTAAAACCTGGAGTATTGAACCTGTAAATATAAACTCCACTAGCCAAAGCTGAAGCATTAAATTCAAATGTATGTATACCAGCACTGATCACACCTTCATGCAGTGTAGTTACCCTACGACCCAACATATCATAGACATTTAATGTTGCTTCACCGGGTTCCGGCATGGTAAAAGAAACATTGGTAACCGGATTAAACGGATTTGGATAGTTCTGATGCAGGGCCACCTCATTTGGACTATCTGAACGAGGATCTACCGATGTTTCACGACCCTCAGTTGGTTCCGTTATACTTTTACCGCTAAACTCAGCGGAAGGGATCGTGTAGTAAACATCACTGTATCCTTCTTCTTCAATCCAGGAATCTGCTAATTTTGGCACACTGCTTTCTATCTTGGCGGTCACTTTCAAATTTAATAAAAGTTCCCCTCTTCGTGGTCCCGGTGATGATACTGTTATTTCTTTGACAACATCACCCGAGGTTTTGATCAAAACTTTAGATTGCATATCTGCACTGACGGTCATGCCTTCTGCTATATCTATTTCTCCCGCCTCATAAAAGATAATTTGGCTTATCTCTAAACCTGCATGTTTGACCGCCTGAATTTCGGGTGTATTGGCCAAAACTTCTATTTCCGAACTATTCTGATAATCATTGATTTCAGATGCATCTATCCCAGGCACCACTATGTATTCGTAGCTTGCATTCTCGGGTTGTGTTTCATGATCCAACCATAATTTAAATACATCTTGCTGTACCTCATCATCAGTAGCCCAGGATTGATGATTAATCTGTCTCCAATTTCCACTTTCTGTTTTGTTGGTAAGGCGTAAATTTATCGGGTTAGGAAACAAATAGGCTATTCCATCATGATGAACCCAGGAAACATCCTCAAGATCATGATCCCCATTACTTGATACTTCAGATTCATCTGTAGTAACAGCTCCTTTCAACAAGCTTTGGTTTAAAGTAGTCGCCACGGGATATCCGGATTCTGAGCTGATTCCTGATCCCAAACTGACAAATTCATCATCAAAGAAAAACCAGGATTTGCGGGCATCCAGCGGGTCGTGAAGACTTGAGAAATTAAATGCGGCTGCGCCATATGTACCGTCAGAAACACCGCCGGCAAAAGTACTGCGACCATTTTTAACAATTTGTCCAGAACCCGGAAGACTTGGTTTTTGAACTACTGTAGTTCCCGGAATCTTTTGCCAGTCCCAAACGGGAAATATCCTGTTATACTCTTCCCCCGTACGGGAAATAAAATTAGATCCATCCGCCAAATGATGATTCCGCAAACCTTCATCGTTATATGGTTCTTCGACATTGTTATTAATGTTCGAATGCATTCTAACCGAAGCAAAATAATCCGGACGTTGATGGTTAAAATAGGTAGAGCGCCAGAAATAACGATTATGAGTATAATCAGGCTCCTGTTCCCCGTTACGGATTTTTATAAGCTTTTCAAGCTCATCCTGCCTGTAGTTGGAGATCTTTAGTAGTTCCCGGGGTAATGAAGTACCTCTGGAGTTGAAGTTAGTCCTCCTTGAAATTTCACGGTTTGATGCACCGGGATCTCTGTATTTACCATGGACCATCGTTGAAACGATGCCATCCAGGTAAAAATCTATCAAAAGTTTGGAAGCTTCATCAGGGAAGGCATATTTTGTATTTGCAAGACGAATAGCCCAAGGCACAAAGTTCTCAGGATAATTAGCCCCATAGGTTAATGTGGAAATGACACCATCGGTACGATGCTGAAAACTATAATCGACCTGGACGCCTCTCATACCGGATTCCGGGCTCGTAAAGCGAATTTCGCCAGCCATAGCATTTACGGCTTTTTGAATCAATTCTTCATCTTCTAAAAAAATGCCGCGTTTGGTCATTGTACCAGCAATGATAATGAGATCACCGCCAGGTCTTGCTCCCGATGCATCCAGATTTGCCCGTTCAATAATGGATAATCCTTTTGCTACTTGTGAATCAGATAAGCTATCATCCATAATAAGAAATATCCTAACCATGTCGCGAGGTGTTCTTATTTGATTCTGATACCAGTTATCCGCTGTAAAGTCTTCTTCTAACCAAAAATTCAGGGCTGAATCAATTGCATTCTTTAAATTTTCATCCAAATAATAGTCCGAATCCTGCTGCTTGTATGCTCTGGAAAGATATACAACATTCTCGAGGTGCTCTCTGTGGTCCCACCCTGTACGTGAAACATCTTCATAGTCAATGTCTGGCCAGTACCCGTCGTTTTCAAGAGAACTCAATAAGGATGCAACCCGACTGGTGCTCGTATTTGATTCTAAAAGTTCTGCGATTACCCTTGCTTTCACCAGCTCCATGTCAGGGAGTGGAATAGAACTTGCCTCAAATAATGATACCGCCTCTTTTAAATCTGAACCCGCCGATTTCATATCGTCGTCAGAGGCCGATTCATTATCTAGAACATCTTGAGCAATCTGGATTTCTGCTTCCAGATCATCATATGCCTCCTGTGAATACTGACCAATTTCAAATCCTATCTCAGCATCACCAAGTGTCTCCCCGGCCTGAACTATGTTCATTTCCAGCAAACCGGAATACGTATAAAATGCAATATTGGCCAGATTGAGTCCGCCACTTCCATCATTATCCATCCGAACCAGATTAACACCGCCGTTTAAGGTAATCTCCTGGTTAAAAGTGAGAGTTTGCCAATCCTGTTCTAATTCCCCCCAGCCACCGGTATTATCAAATACAACTTGCTCTGCATCGATATCGCCATTGATGGCTAAACTACGGTTTACTGGTCCATGATCGGTCGTGTATGTAAAAACGGGAATATAATTTCCCTCTTCAGGAATATCTAATTCCCATTCCAACCAATGACCTTCATCGTCCCAGTCAGAAAAAGTTGCATAATATCGGTCAGGTTGCAACAAAACTGCACCACCACCCTGATCACTGAATGCCGGCCCCTGAACCACTGCATCTGCAAATTCGGTTTGTGCATAACTCTTGTTGATACAAACCACCGTGATTATCACGGCAAGAGTGAATGTTCTATAAAATAGAATACTGTATAGCAAGTTTTTCATGTTTCCTTATTTATTAACCAAAAAATTTAATAAAAGCGCTTTGTGTAGATAAGATTTATTAGTTAAGAATGCAACTATAAAATATACTTGGTATACCAATTAGCAATGGCAAATCATTGGACTAACCCGGATGATCCGTACAGTAAGGACGGATTCGGCTTCTTTTTACTGCAAACAGGGCAACGGTGCAAAAATGAGAATGGTTAGTTTAATGCTACTTTGTAAAAGACGTCCGGGAGTAAGAAGAAGTTGAAGGATAATAGGCAATTGCAAATAACTAAATTGATTGGTCTTTATCCTTAAATTTTTGCAGGCGATAAGAATTCTATGAGATCACGCAATTCACTGCGTGATAGAATATTTCCCATTGCTGGCATTGATGACGGGGAGTGGGTTCGATCGAAGATTTCCGATTTCTCAATAATATTTTTGTTATCACCTCTTCCAACAGTTATATGGGTATCAGTTTCGGCATTTAATTCACCCTGTACGGTTTCCCCATTCTGAAGCGTAAGTGTAACAAAACCATAACCCGGAGTTATTTGGGCCGAAGGATTCACCAGCGACTCCAGTATCAGTTCGCGTGTTAGCCGCGCACCCACTTGTTCCAAATCAGGCCCGACGTCGCTTCCTTCACCCCCCATAGCATGACACCTCATACATTGAGCCCCTTCATGATTATTTATAAGTCTCTGCCCGTTTTCTGCATTCCCACCATAAAGGGTTTCTATATAGGGTGATACAGGGTCATCTTGAGGTTTTGCAGATTTATATATATCCAGTTTATCCTGAAGTTGATCAGAGTCTTTTGATTCAACGGCTAAAAGCAAGTCAAGGTGGACCTCCTGTGGCAGAGTTCCATTGATCAGCAAATCCATTTGCCGATCCAAGGCTTCCTGCGAAGAGGGGCCTTCTATCCTTGCCAGAGTACTCAAAGCTGTTTTGAGTTCTTCTGTAGTGCCATTTTCCATCACCGTTTCTATAAAAGCCACGGTCTCTGATGCTGGCAAATCAAGGTTAGTTACTTTACTTAAGGCGTTCATTCTAACGCTGGCATCCTCATCGTTCAGTGCCAAGTTGATCGCTTCATCTATATCATCATAACCTAAATCTAAAAGCGTGTTAAGTGAAGCGATGCGAATCTTATCCGATGGATCAGAATCCATAAGAGCAAATATTTCATGAATGGCGCCCGAGTGATCAAGCTTGCCGGCTGTCTGAATTGCAGCCAGTTTAACTTCAACCTCTTTGCCGGCCAATAATGTTGTGAGTATTGGCTTCACAGCATTCAGACCATCTCCCGGATTATTAGAAATATCACCGCGGTGCATTCCTGTCACACGGTCCATTAAGGTAGGGTCCGGCCAGGTAGAAAGGGTGTTGAGCGCCTCTACCCTCAAAACTTCCGGAACATCATTTCGGATAGCGAAAGCAGCTAACCGGTCGGCTGCCTGCTTTGTTCCTATAAAAAGGTTCGCGTTAATAGCACGTCTTAACAGTGGCTCCCCGGTGAACTGGTCCTGGTTTAGTAATCGGGCAAGGTGAGGAAGTGCCTCTTTAATGAATTGATCGTCATTAATAGCTCTCGCGGCGTTGGTTACAATATATTCATCATCATCCTCTAAAAACTGAACAATCCCCGGATGTTGCAGCCTCTTTAAAGCTACAACGGCAGCAACTTTAACTGCCCGGGAGTTATGGTCTGCAAGATTAGTCAAAGCCTCAGTGTCTCCTAAACGTTCAAGCGCAATCGCACCGGCATGCCTCAGGTATACCTCTTCGTCATTATTATCCTGGAGCATCTCCACGATAGGCTCAAAGGCAGGTTGATAGGAAAGGCGGCCTAGTGCCTCAACGGTAAAAAGCTTAACTCTGTCGTTTTCATCCTTTAGCAAAGGGATCAGGTGATCACCGGAAGGTTCATATCGAACATCACCTAACATTTTTGCTGACTGAGCTCTGATTTCAGAGTCTTCATCATTTAAAAAGTCAATTAAAGGTTCGACGGCACTGGGGTTTCTACGTCCTATTTGGGCAAGTCCCCAAATAGCATGAACTCTCGCTAGCTGGTGGCTTTTTTGTTCAAGAGCTTCAAAGAGAATTTCAGTGTCATTTCTTTCGGCCAGTTTAAACTGGGCTTTTTTGCGAACCCGCATATCTTCGTGTTTCAACAAACCTATTAGATCTTCAGATGATCTGTTAACGAATTCTTCAGCAAGTAGGTTTTTGGTTTCATTTCGGATGGGCGATTGGGCATCATTACGGCTATCCATCTTCCAGATGCGTCCCTTTCCTTTTGTAGCCCAGCCATCAATCCAGTCGGCAAAATAAAGAGCACCGTCCGGGCCAAAGTCCATACCTGTTGCCAATATACCTTGCATAATTTTCTCTTCGCGATCCAATTCAAAAGATGCTCCCTTTTGTTTTAGTGTAAAAGCATGAATAGATGACTGGGAAGCGTTTCCTGGAAATTCTGTAACAAAGAAATGATCTTTCCATTTTTCACTCAATGCAGTTCCGGGATTATAGGTCATTCCGGCCGGCCCTGAATGAAACCGACTCAATGGTGGTAGAATATGCGCGGCCTGATTTGCAAAACGAGGTTGAAAATAGTCTTCATCCATCCAGACTTTGTAATCATTATTTTTAGGATCGGTATATTTGCCAAATTGCCAGTTAATTCGCCAACCGCTATCGGAACCGTTTATCAAATAGACCAGGCGTTCAAATTCTCCGGCATGATCGCCGTCATTATCAACAGTAATAAGATTACCAAATTTATCGAACGCAAACTCGTGGGTGTTGCGAAGCCCTGATGCAAATACTTCAAAATTACTGCCGTCAGGTTCGGATCGCACGATTGCCCCTTCGTTCGGATAATACCAATTCTTGTTATCCTCATCAGTTACATTCAAGCCTGGATCACCGATAGACCAGTAAATGCGCCCGGCCGGACCGACGGTTAACCCAGACATGCCATGGCCTCCAAAGCTTATATGGATGCCATACCCATGGCTTATTGATTCTTTTTCGTCAGCAAACCCATCATTATTCGTATCCCTGATTCGCCACAAATCGGGCGCGACCCCTAAGAAAACTTCTCCATTATGAGAAAGTACTGCACCGGCAACATCCGTTATCTCCGAATTGAAGTCATAGATAAATCGACTCGATTTATTGGCAAAGCCGTTCCCTGTAAGATCTTCGATCCGGTAAACAGACTCTTTATTTCTTTTCAAGTCCTCCCATGTCTGGTTACCACCTTCTATATAATCAGTTAACCAACTGTTCTTGTCCCTATTATTAACAGATAATTTTTCACGCAGGAAATCACGCTTGTCTTCTACAGACTCCATGGCAATCGATTCCCCCATCCAGTCCCGGTGTCCCCTAATATCAATTTCGCCACTTCTTCTTCTCTCGGTGACAGTCACCAATACTCTTCCGTAATCATCCACATGAAGGGCAACCGGATCGGCCAGTAATTTTTCTGATGCCCACAAAGAAATATCAAGGTCATCGGCAGTTTCCGGGGAAACTTCTTCTGTAAATTTTAAATTATAATGTGCTGATTCCTCATCCGTTACAGACAAAATAGTTTTTTCTTCTATCTCATTAGCGGTAGGCGAACATCCCAAAAAGCCAACCAGGATAAAAGTGAAAAATAGCTGTTTTATTAAACGAGGATTCGATGACGAAGCAGTTTTGTGTTTTTGATTATCTGTATGCTTATACATTCATTTTTAGATTAATTTCTTGATCAGTCGAATCAACACAGGTTACACCAGGAATTCTGCAGAAATACAGGATACTAATAAGCTGTACATGCGTTTTTCTTAATTGTTATACTAGAACTATTGGAGTGGCGGTTTTAGGCAATGTAGAAACTTTTAATATTTGAACAAACCCTTTAACTTTGCTTTTTTTGTTTAAGGCATATTGTTTGAAGATAGTTTTCCATTCTCTTAATAATAAACTTGCTTCCTGAATTATTAATTTAAGAAAGGCAAATACTTTCATATTGTATTAATCTGCATATAAAGTTACAACTCCATTTAAATTAAAATTAGTCAATCAATTGCAATGCCATTGTCATCCTTAGTGTTTATATTATTTTTGAAGCTAAGAAGTTTATTTTAAAAGCATAGACAAAACATGCAAACAGAATTTTTTTAAGTCAAGTATGTTATTACCCATAAAACAGAATGTCCAGGTAACTTTTAATTATCAAGTTGCTTTTACTAATGGTCTTTTCCACCCAGAGAACTCTCTGCTGAAAGATACTTTATGCCCTTCCCCAGGATCTAAAGCCAAATTACTTTGCATTGTTGATGAAGGGTTAATTCAACATAATCCAGAATTACTCTTCGATATAGAAGACTACTTTAACAGTCAGGATAACCTGCATTCTGTGCGTTCCCCCTTACTGGTTCCCGGCGGAGAGGCTGTCAAAAATGATAATAAACACATTAATGAGATTCAGCGGCTAGTGCATGAATATGGAATAGACAGGCATTCGTTTATTCTCGCAATAGGAGGTGGAGCCGTTATTGATATGGTTGGTTATGCAGCGGCTGTGGCTCATCGGGGTGTTCGCCTTATAAGAATTCCAACATCCGTATTATCACAAAATGATTCGGCTGTTGGAGTAAAAAATGGCATAAACGCCTACGGTAAAAAGAACTTTTTGGGAACTTTTGCTCCACCGTATGCTGTACTGAATGATTTTGATTTTCTTACTACCCTTTCTGACAGAGATTGGGGGTCTGGTATGTCTGAGGCTGTAAAGGTGGCTTTATTAAAGGACCCTGATTTCTTTGATTTTTTGGAAGAATCTGCTGATAAACTACGAAATCGTGATATGCCAGCCATGCAAAACTTGATATATCGATGTGCCGAATTACACTTGGATCATATTGCCAATGGTGGTGATCCTTTTGAGGCAGGCACCTCGCGTCCATTAGATTTTGGTCATTGGTCAGCACATAAGCTTGAACAACTATCCGACTACGAAATCCGGCATGGAGAAGCTGTAGCTGTTGGACTTGCCCTGGATGTTACCTATGCTTACTTTACTGGTTTGGTACAAAAGAAAGACTGGGTTCGAATTTTAGATGTTCTAAGGCATCTGGGTTTTTCCTTGTTTGTTCCTGAACTTGCGTTAGGACTTGATGAAGCAGGAAAAAAACCTGCTATTTTAGAGGGACTGAATGAATTCCGCGAACATCTTGGGGGGCAGCTAACAATTATGTTAATTGAAGGAATAGGAAAGGGCTTCGAGACTCACGAGATGGATGAATACAGAATATTGCAAAGCATTAGGATGTTACGAGAATACGAGACCTCAACCACCATTAGCAAGTGAGAATCTTAAATAAAAATTAGGAGATAAATTATGGATCGTTACGATAAAAGCTGTCCGCTCTCACAAAAACAATTGATTGATGATCAGTTTATGATTCAAAGAAATCATCTTCTGGAGATTGCAGCCTACCTTGACCGCATGCAGCGATCAGCAGAAAAAAACGGAGAAGATGATTTTCGCATGCAAGCTTTTCATGAGTCACTAAAGGCATTATTAACTGATGAACCTGATAAGGTAAAAAAGATTCAAATGATCCTTAGTGATCCCGATATAGAACCCTTGGTCGCGCGGGATGTACAGGGAGCCTTTGGTGCCAATAACCCTGAAAAACAAGGAGCCTGACATGCAATATATCGACCTTCACGCCCACATGGCGTCCCGCAACACCGACGACTATAAAATGATGGCTTTAACAGGTTGTGTAGCCGTATCTGAACCTGCTTTTTGGGCAGGCTATGATAGTTGTACACCAGATTATTTTCGGGATTACTTTCACCGTCTTACAGAATTCGAGCCTAGAAGGGCCGCTGAATATGGTATTCAGCATTATACCTGGTTATGCCTGAATCCCAAAGAGGGGGAAAACCGAAAAATGGCAAAGGCTGTTCTGGATATTATTCCCGAGTTTATGGACCACAAGAATGTTCTGGGAATTGGGGAAATAGGTGTAAACCGGGTAACGCAAAATGAGCTTGCTACCTTTATCGACCATGTAAGCCTGGCTGTGCAAACAGACCAATTGATTCATATTCATACTCCTCACCTTGAAGATAAATTTAAAGGTACAAAGGTTATAACCGATACTTTGTTAGCTGAACAAAAGCTCAAACGAGGCAAAGTTATGGTTGATCATGCCGAAGAGCATACCATCGAAATGATTCTGGATAATGGTTTTTGGGCAGGATTAACTTTATACCCTACCACAAAAGTTTCGCACAACAGGGCTGTTGACCTAATAGAGCGATTTGGAACGGAACGTATTTGTGTGGGGTCAGCTTGTGACTGGGGGCCAAGTAAGCCTATTGCCATCCCTGAGTTTATCCAGGAAATGCGACGCCGCGGGCATTCCGAAAATACTATTCGTAAAATAGTTTATGACAACCCTGTTGAATTTTTAGGACAATGCCCTAAGTTCAAGCTTAGACATACTGAACCGGATGCTGTTCTCCGCTTTGAATAAGTAAGGAAGATTATGCGCATCGAGGAAAATCTATACCTGACATACTGTACCAACATTCATCCCGGAAACCTATGGAGTGAAGTTGAGACTAATATAAAAAAATACGGGCCTGAGCTTAAAAAACGTGTTTCACCTGAAAATCCCTTTGGCATAGGATTACGTCTGTCAAATGCGGCAACTGAAGAGTTACTGGAAAAAGATAATCTTCATACCTTCCGTTCTTATTTGGATCAGGAGGAGCTTTATGTATTTACACTAAATGGTTTTCCTTATGGATCGTTTCATGGGGAAAAAGTTAAAGAAGCCGTACATTCTCCCGATTGGCAAACGGACAAAAGAGGCGATTATACAGTTCGTCTTGTGCAAATTTTATCCCGCCTTCTTCCTGATAATATTAAGGAAGGAAGTATTTCAACAAGTCCTTTATCATATAAACACTGGGTTAATCAGGATGACCCTGCAATTTGGGAGTTGTGCCTTCAGCAGCTGATAAGGGTGGTAAAGGAATGCATAAAAGTTAAAGAAGATACTGGGCAGATGATCCACCTGGATCTTGAGCCCGAACCGGACGGGTTGCTGGAAGACAGCCAAGAAGTTATAAATTTTTATCAAGAGCACCTTTTAAAAAAGGGTGCTGAAATTCTTTCTGATAACTTAAACATAAAAATTGGAGAGGCACAATCTTACTTGCTTGATCATATTCGAATCTGCCTGGATACCTGCCACATGGCCATTGAATATGAAACCCCTGATGATTTTGTAGACCGAATGGTGAAGGCAGGTATAAAGATAGGGAAGGTTCAAATTAGCTCAGCCTTAAAAGTTCCCGTAGCGAAAACATCACAAAGTCTGGAGGGGAGAAAGGCTATAAATGAAGCCTTACTGCCTTTTGCCGAATCTACTTATCTGCACCAGGTGATACAAAAAAATAAGGATGGTTCATTGCTAAGGTACCCCGACCTGCCTAAAGCTTTAGATAAGTTAGAACATTATGACATAGACGATGCCATGGAATGGCGAGTGCATTTCCATGTGCCTGTTTTTGTAAAAGACTATGCCTTATTTACATCCACTCAGGAAGAGATTATTGATACCCTGGCCTTGCAAAAGAAATTTCCTTTTTGCAGGCATTTTGAAGTGGAAACCTATACCTGGGAAGTTTTACCAAATGAATTGAAGGATGATCTAACTCAATTAATAACGCACGAACTGCAATGGGTAAAAAATTCTTGGTCTCAATTAAAAGGTGATAACCCTACATGAACGGACCGTCAAAAAAGGAATCCATTCAGGAAAACAAACTTTATGCTCACCTTCGGTTAGCTCGTATTTCCAATTGTCCTACGGTATTTTCAAATGTATTGGCCGGGGCAGCTTTATCGGGGATATTATTTAATGGAGATTGGATAAGTATTCATATCACTCCATTAGTCCTACTTATGCTGGCAATGGGGCTTTTTTATACGGCAGGCATGTATCTTAACGATGTTTTTGATTATGAAATAGATCTTAAAGAACGCCCTGAACGTCCTTTACCATCGGGAACTATAAGTTTTACCACAGCCATAACGCTGGTTATTTCTTTTTTCCTCTCGGGGTTACTTCTACTGGCTCTTGTCAATAGTGATGCTTTTATAAGCGGTCTTATACTCGTTAGTATTATCATATTCTACGATTACTGGCACAAAACCAATCCTTTTGGTCATTATGTGATGGCTTTGGCCAGGGCAATGGTCTATGTAACTGCTTTTGTTGCTTTTTCTGATTCGTTTTCACCTGACCTGTTTATTTCTGCGGTCTTGCTTTTCCTTTATGTTTCTGGATTCACATTTATTGCGAAAAGCGAAAATAAGGCTAGTTTCAGCAGATATTGGCCAGTTATATTAATAATTTTCCCAGCTGTCTACTTTGGTTATCAGCTTGAAATAACTTTTTTACCTGTAGTGCTACTATTTCTGGGCTGGTGTTTATACAGCCTCACGTTTATTTATCGAAAACAGGGAAAAAGTATTGGCGGAGGGATTGAACGTCTTATAGCTGGAATCTCTCTTTTTGATGCCATGGTTCTTGCTTTATTTGCAGCATTTTGGCCCATAATGCTCGTATTTGCTTTATTTGGGCTTACACGTTTCTTTCAAAGTTATATCGAAGGTAGTTAAATGCAAAAAACAGTAGTCATAAATGTAGTAGGCTTAACCCACTCTCTTATTGGTAAGCATACCCCCCATCTTAAAGAATTTACAGAACGCAGTAAAAATGCCACCATCGGATCGGTGTTCCCTGCAGTAACTTGCTCTGCACAATCAACCTATGTTACAGGGAGCTGGCCTGAAGATCATGGCATTGTCGGTAACGGCTGGTATGATAAGGAGGATGCAGAAATAAAGTTCTGGAAACAATCCAACAAACTTGTAAAAGGAGAAAAGGTATGGGACAAAGCCCGCAAGCTGGATAAGGATTTTACTTGTGCTAAAATGTTCTGGTGGTATAACATGTATTCCACAGCAGATTACAGCGTTACTCCCCGGCCCATGTATCCCGCTGACGGTCGTAAGTTGCCTGATGTTTACGCCCAACCGGCTAGCCTGAGAGATGAACTGCAGGAAGAACTCGGGCAGTTTCCCCTTTTTAATTTTTGGGGGCCCAACAGTTCGATTAAATCATCCCAATGGATTGCGGAAAGTGCTAAAAAAGTGGAGGAAAAGTATAATCCCACCCTTTCCCTGGTTTATCTGCCCCATCTTGATTACTGCCTGCAGCAGAAAGGTCCGGACACTGATAAAATCTCAAAAGAATTAGCAGAAATTGATAATGTGTGTGGCGATCTAATCCGGTTCTTTGAGGAAAAAAACGCTCGTGTGATTCTTCTCTCTGAATATGGAATAAACAAAGTCTCACGGCCGGTCCATCTTAATCGTGTTTTAAGAGATAGTAAATTTATTTCAGTACGAAATGAAATGGGCCGGGAACTTTTAGATGCAGGAGCCTCCAAAGCCTTTGCTGTAGCTGATCACCAGGTTGCCCACATCTATATAAATGACAAGGAGCAAAAAGATGTCATTAAATCGATGCTTGAAAAAGTAGAGGGCGTGGAACGGATTCTTGACGATGAAGGCAAAAAGGAGTTTCATATCAATCATGATCGCGCCGGAGATTTAATAGCAATAGCAGAGGAGGATGCTTTCTTCACTTACTACTATTGGTTAAATGACCAGAAGGCCCCTGATTTTGCCCACTGTGTAGACATCCACCGCAAACCGGGGTATGACCCTGCCGAATTATTTCTTGATCCTAATATCAAATATCCAAAATTGAAAGTCGGAAGTATCTTACTCAAGAAAAATCTAGGTTTTCGCTATCTCATGGATGTGATCCCTCTGGAAGCGGATTTGGTAAAGGGTTCACATGGGCGTCCGGCGTCCAGTCGTAATGAAGAGCCTGTGCTGATAAGCAACAAACCCGACCTGCTGGTTAAAGATCATTACCAGCCAGTTGATGTCGGGGATGTTATTTTGAATCATCTTACCAGTCAATAATTAGCTTGCAAGCATTATTATAGCTCGCGTACCCATATATTCCTAAAACTGACAAGGTCACTGTGATCCTGAAGTTCAAGAGGTAACTTCTCCGGGTGCTTTTCATATTTAGGCAAACCAATATATTCTGTTGGCCCTTTAATTTGAACCCTGTTCTGTATCAGTACCCCATTATGGATAACTGTTACAAAAGCCGGTTTGGCAAGTCGTCCATCATCTTTGAATATAGGTGCTTCGTAAATTATGTCGTAAGACTGCCATTCTCCGGGAGGTAGGCTTGCGTTGGCTAATGGGGCATGTTGTTTGTATACAGAACCTGTTTGTCCATTTGGATATGTTGTATTTTCATACATATCAAGAACCTGAACTTCGTAACGCCCTTGCAGAAAGACTCCGCTATTGCCTCGGCCCTGACCATCACCATCAACTACTTCAGGTGAACGCCATTCAATATGAAGCTGTATGTCTCCAAATCCTTTTTTGGTCCTGATACCGCCGGTTCCGGGTTCAACAGTAACAGCCCCATCCTCAACCTTCCAATCGCCACCTTCCCAACTATCCAAATCTGTTCCATCAAATAAAACAATGGCATCAGACGGTGCTTGATTATTTGTGCCGGGAGTTATGACTTCAGGAACATACTCCCAGTCTTCTGTTAATTCGGGCACCCATTCCGGGGTTTCCTGTGCCATGGTATATGAATTTGATATTAATAATACCACTGATGAGAATATTACAGAATATATCTTCATGTTATTTAACTTATGGTTACTGTTAGATGTGAATTATTCAGTCACTATTAAAGTGCCTCTCATGACTGTATGATGTCCCGGAAAGGTACAAACGAATTCATATTCTCCAGGTTCTTCTGGTGCTATGAAGTAAAAAGTTTCGGAATCGTTAGGCTGCAACAGCGAAGAATGAAATAAAACCTCATCCATTTGGGGAACATATCCAAGTTCATCCCCATCAAGGCCAAGTTGCATTGCTTGCATGCCTACAGGGTCGGCTGTTCCAGGTTGTACGATTACAACATTGTGAAGCATATCGTCATCGTTGTTAAATGTAAATGCCACTTTACTGCCAGCTTTAACAGAGATTTCATCACGATCAAATTTTAACCCTGGTTCTGTATTAAGGCGTATAGTCTCATCAGCGTCGCCGGCCCATTCAGCCGGTATTGAAGTAACATTTTTTGCGGTAGCCGTTGTTTCCGCAGCATTTTCATCATCGTTTTCAAAAGAAGCTGTTACAAATCGGTCGCCATCGGGAAGAGAATTTAACGTATAATATCCTACCGGATGAAGCAATCCTGTTCCTTGATCAGACTGTACCCCCTCGGCTTTTACCTCATTAATAAAACCTTCACGCAGGCCTTGAACATACAAACGAACCGATCTTTTATCATCGGCAACTTCGATATTGGAGATGGCCCTCCCTTCACGTTTGATGACAGGGCTTCCATAATCGCGATGATATTTATAGGTGAAGTCAGTTATTTGATAACTATTAATATCAGCAGCTGTTTCTTCTTCAACGGGTTTAGTAAAGTTGACGGTAAAACCATTCGACTCCGCTTTTATAGAATGCATCTCAAAAGGGGTTTCACCATTCCAAACCATACGGTCAATTCCATAATAACTTTCTCCGGTTGATGACCATCCACGGCTTGTCATGCCCGTATAAATTTCATCATTCGGCCCCCACTCAAGTTTTATCACCCCGGAAGAGAAACCTTCCCTGAATCCAAATACGGCTCCCTGGTATTCACCATTTACTTCTTCCAAACTTACTCTCATTATTTTAGAATGGCCCTGATCAGCAACAAGCAATTGACCAGCAAATGGACCCACCTGTTGATCACTTTCTATCTCAAGAATATCAGCCGTTGATATGCCCATAATTGTGTGGGGAAACCAAACAGTTGGCAATTTTAGCTCAGGAATATTTTTTGCTTGTTCATACATGGATAAACCTTCGGTATCATCAATATCTTCCATTTTCAGATCAATGGGCGAGCCGGGAAGGTGTGACCATTTAAGCCCTTCCGGATTTCCTGCAAAATCTCCTCTTTCAAGATGAGTTATCCACCCTGACCCAATCCAGTCACCTTGGTTTTCGGCGTAAAACACATCACCATCTGCCGTTACCTGAAATCCCATCGGAGACCGTAAGCCTGCGGCGAAAGGGGTCATCTCTCCATCTTCGGTAATTTGCAACATCCAGCCCCGCCAGTCAGTCAAACTAGCACCTTTTCCAATCCAGGATAGGTTTAAAGTAACTAGCATATCACCATTTGGAAGAAACTTGGGGCCGTATGAATATTCATGATAATTACCCGTTAATGGCCAGCGGTAGATAGTTTCGAAAATATCAGCCTTGCCATCATTATTGCTATCCGTAAGCTTTGTCAACTCTCCTCTTTGTGCAATAATGTAAGCGCCATCTTTGTAGGCAATACCTAATGGTTCGTGCAGGCCTTGGGCAAAACGGTCATATGACGGATTATCACTTTCGGGATTGGAAATAAGCCAGACTTCACCCCGTCTTGTAGTGACAGCAAGCTGCCCATCCTCGTTAAAAGTCACTCCCCCGGCTTCTAATACAATATCATCGGAAACCGGCAACGGGTTAATCGTGTAGTAATCTGATTCAGAGGGATTGGGATTTTGAGCCCCGGATAATCCTGTATTAATCATGAAAAAGATTAAGTACAGCGCCAGGCAATGGATGTAATGATAATTAGCTGATCTCATTTGTTATTTTCTCTGTCTAAATTGGTTATGCCGTAAATTGCGTAATTTGCCTTAAAAACGATGGTTTGTTACCAAATAACTTGATATTGAACTTCTGACCGGGTTTCATTATTCAGGATTGGGACAAGCAAAGCACTAACACCTCCCTCATCGTGTATAACTACATCTTGTCCGTTTGTATCATTGATCTGTATGTAATATTGCCCGTTCACTCGGTATAACCCCTTTGAAAGCAACTCAATAGATTCTCCCTGGGCAATTCGGCTTGCAATATTACTTTGCGTTTCATCTGCTTCGTATCTTAAATTTCGCAGAAGATTACCGCCACTTTCAGATGGATATATTTCATCTTGAATTGCTATGCCATCATAATTAAAGTTAAAGACCGGTCGGCCATTTTCATTTATAATATAATTCAGCCCTGTTAAGGCATCCGTCATGGCATGGTTATCAAATGCATTTTCTGAGCCCAGCCGTACAATGGGAATACCTGCACTGCCCTCTGTTGCGGCATTCATCGGAACCAGTAATTGGGATTCCCCTCTTCCTCTCCACATTTGTGTAGCATCCGCAAAAGGACCTTTCCAGTAGTTTAGCACAGATGCACGCTTCAGGTCATAATTATAGTGAACTTTTTCCGGGTGCCCGACAGAAAGGGTATGAGTTCTCTTTTCATTACCATAATTGACAAACCCGCCTATTATTTCCGGTACTGCTTCAGGTTCCACAGTTATTGGGGATGGGCGCTCTCTTTCTTCGGTTTCTGTGGCCTCTACTCCCAGTGCCCGCTTCTCAATACCCGGACCTTCATACCACAGCGAGATATTAGTTCCCCATCTGACTTGAAAAAAACTTAGATCTAACTGATGGGTGCCTTCCGAGAGATGTATTATTTTGCCAAGGGCCTGATAATCAACTTCTCCAGTGTTTGGTATAATGCGCTCCCCATCTACATATAATTCTCCACCATTACTCATTTGGGTTTGGAATAAATAATCGCCGGCGGTTGGAACCTCTATCTCTGCTGAATACCATATAGCATAATGTTCATCCTTCGGGCTTAATTCGGACGGGTCGAACAAATCTGTAACCCCTTTTTTAACCACATCAAGCGTGTCAAAATCTGGAGTACGATTACCACCATGCTCATAAACGGTGTACTCCATTTCCCCCAGCTTCAAAGAATCCGTTAAACTAAAGGATTTATAGCGAAAGTTTCGAAATGCTACCGGCCCATGATCTCCCTGCAGCATTAACGGAGCTGATGCTACCTCATCTTCATATGCCGCAGCGCGCGTAGGTCCGGTAACCTCTACATTTTCCTGAACCCGCATACCATTTAAGTCAATCCATTCGAATTTGGCATTGCTGATTTTATTTCCATTATCATCAAAACGCGGTGCTCTGAACAAAATATGATACTCCTGCCATAAACCGGGGGCTTTAGCAGTATTTATAGAAGGTGCGTGCCCTTCAAATCCTTTTTCCCGATCCGGCCGGGATTCATCCCAGCGTTGATAAATCCCCCCGACATCTAAAAATTGAGGCTCTTCTACTCCCCAGCTGTCCAGGATTTGCGCTTCATATCGACCCTGAAAGTATATCCCTGAATTGGATCCTTTAGGCACCAAGAATTCCACTTTTAGTTCAATATCTCCATGCTCAAGGGTGGTAAACAGATTCTTGCGTTCATTCTCCGTTGGAAGATTTACCAGAGTACCAGTTCCATTTTGAATATCCATTGAATTTTCAGTCTGATAATCTGAAAGAACCCCACCGGCTATTTGCCAGTTACCTCCCGGGGTTTGAAAAGCATCAGTGTTATCTAAAGTAAGCTCATCAAATGGTAATGAGGAAATATTTTCTGCTTCGGTAGCCACTGGAGCTTGCTCATCCTGGGGTTGGCAAGCGTACATTAGCAGACACCCTAGGCACAGAATAATTAGGTGATATTTATTTACAATCATTAAAGAATAGATAATTACAGTTTTTGTTATAATATAGACATCTGTGGCTTAAAAGAAAGAATCATTGTCCTGTTTTACTATAAAAAAGTGGGTATAGACAACCATTATTATGCCTAATATCAAAGATTGAAAGTACGATATTCCCTATTTTACTTTTTATTATTATATATTCTACTAGTTACTCTTTTCAAAGTTTTCAAAACGATTCTTCCTCTATGGATAACCTTCCGTCTACAATTACTGAAAGAATTAACTCCTGGCTTCATGGCAATTATGACGCTGAAACCAAGTCAGCAATTCAAAAACAATTACTCACTGGAGATACTGATGAACTAACTGATGCTTTTTATAAAGATCTTGAGTTTGGAACCGGTGGCTTAAGGGGTATAATGGGCCCGGGGACAAACCGTGTCAACAAATATACCATAGGCACCGCTACACAAGGCTTGAGCAATTATCTGAAGAAGGTTTACCCGGATCAGCAGATAAAAGTGGTTATTGCTCATGATAACCGTAATAATGCTGAACATTTTGCCAGAATCACCGCCGATGTATTCTCTGCCAATGATATTTATGTTTACTTTTTTGACGGCCTAAGACCCACTCCTGAATTATCTTTTGCCATACGGGAGCTGAACTGCCACAGCGGCATTATGCTTACGGCTTCCCACAACCCTAAAGAATACAGCGGATACAAAGCCTATTGGAACCATGGTGGACAAGTAATCGCTCCCCACGATAAAAATATTATTGATGAAGTCAATAATATCGAAGATGTTGAGCAAATTAACTTCAGAGGTAAGCATGACTACATTGAGAAGATTGGCCTGGAAATAGATAATTTATACCTGGAGAAAGTAAAAGAAGCATCCGTTAACCCCCAGGCAATCAAAAACCAGCACGATTTAAGCATTGTTTTTTCTCCAATACATGGCGCTGCCGTCAAATTGGTACCGGATGCTCTTGCAAACATAGGATTTACCAATATCAATCTGATAGAAGAACAATGTACTATTGATGGAAATTTCCCAACCGTAGTATACCCCAATCCGGAAGAGGAAGAAGCTCTTTCTATGGCTTTAAATAAAGCAAAGCTTATAGGCGCAGAACTGGTAATGGCAACCGACCCTGACGGCGATCGTGTAGGTATAGCCGTTAAGAATAATGAAGGTGAAATGACTCTGCTAAACGGAAACCAAACAGGATGTTTGCTAATACGTTACCTGCTAAATGCCTGGGCCCAAAAAGGCAAAATCACCGGGAGTGAATATATAGTTAAAACTATCGTCACATCTTATTTAATGGATAAAATTGCCGAATCAAATGGCGTTAGCTGCTACAATGTGTTAACAGGATTTAAATATATCGGCGACCTGATGACAAAGTTAGAGGGCAAGCAGACATTTATAGCTGGCGGGGAGGAGAGTTATGGCTATCTTATCGGTGAACATGCCCGCGATAAAGATGCAGTGGTAGCCTGTACAGTAATTGCCGAAATGACCGCTTATTATAAAGATCAGGGCAAGAGTTTATACGATGCTCTCTTTGATATGTATGTCGAGTATGGACTTTATAAGGAGAAGCTGATTTCCATTACCAAGAAAGGGAAAAGCGGCTCCGAACAAATCCAGGATTTAATGAGCAGGTTCAGAAAAACACCTCCGCCGTCATTGGGAGGAGAAAAAGTCATTACCGCAATTGATTATCAAGCGGGCACAGAAACAGATATTAAGACAGGGACTATAAAGGGAATTGATTTCCCTCCCTCTAACGTACTTCAATTTTATACTAGTGAAGGCAGTATCATCTCTGCGAGACCGTCGGGTACCGAACCTAAAATTAAGTTCTACATTAGTGTGAATACAGATTTACCAAACAGGGAAGCTTATAGTGGTAAAAACCACCAACTGGATAACTTAATTGAGTCTATACGAAAGGATCTGAACGTAAATTAACTTTATTAGATCATCACTTGATCATTATTTAACTATTCCCTACATTTACTAGGATTTCTAACAAAATGGAATTAATAGGCTTATTATTTAAAAAGAAAAGAATCAGCAACCTTACGTCGTTTATTTATAAAAATTTCATACATCACTGTATTTATTAGTGCAACTGTAAGAACAGGTTTTGCACAATGCTTATGCTCTACTTAGAAGACCCCCACTTTATAATTACTGTACTTAAAAAATCCGACATTTTTATTTTAAAGATGTCGGATTTTTTTTGGTCAATACTCAGGCATCGACCCCTGAAAATAGACCACACACAAAAATTCCTCAATCCTGAACCTATTTTAACTTTTAACTTCTTATGAATAGTTTTCCACGAAAAAAAGCCATTTTGGCACTGGCAGATGGCACTGTAGTGCATGGGATATCTGTCGGGTATGAAGGCCTCACCGGCGGGGAACTGTGTTTCAACACCAGCATGACGGGCTATCAGGAAATCGCTACGGATCCCAGTTACCATGGGCAACTTATGATGATGACCTATCCGCATATTGGCAACTACGGCACTTCAAGTCGCGATGATGAAGCCGCGCATGTGATGATCTCCGGTATGATTATGCGGGCCTATAGTGATGATTTCGATAACCCAATGGCTGATGGAAGTCTGCACGAGTACCTGAAATCCAACAAAATTGTAGGCATATTCGGGGTAGACACCCGCAAACTTGTTCGTCACATTCGATCAAAAGGTGTAGTAAACGCTGTCATCTCCAGTACAGAACTTGATGAACAGAAGTTAATCAATAAGGCAAAAGAATGGCCATCTATGTCGGGCCTTGAACTGGCCAGCAAAGTTACCCGTGAAGATGCCCAAACCATCCCATCCTCTAATGGCAAGAGCAAATATAAAGTTGCCGCTTTAGATTATGGGATGAAACAAAATATCATTAACAATCTGGCTCACCTGGGATGCACCCTTAGGATATTCCCGGCTAAGACTCCCTTTGATGAAATTATGAAATGGAATCCTGACGGCTTTTTCTTTTCCAACGGCCCGGGTGATCCCAATCCTATGACTTATGCACTTGAAACAGTTAATCAGGCAAAAGCCACCGGGTTACCAATATTTGGAATTTGTCTGGGCCATCAGATAATGGCTCTTTCAGAAGGTTTACAAGTCGATAAAATGTTTGTAGGCCACCGCGGAGCCAACCAGCCTGTAAAAAACCTGAGAACCGGAGAGGTAGAAATTACCACTCAAAATCATGGTTTTGCTATCAACCAGGATTCCATTACAGATGAAATCGCCGAAATCACCCATATCAATCTGAACGATAATACGGTTGAAGGCATAAATTTCAAACGGTTCAACGGATTTAGCCTACAGTATCATCCCGAAGCCTCACCAGGCCCCCATGATTCAGCTTATTTGTTTGATGAATTTTTAAACAGGCTGGAGCAAGGAAAAAAAGAATACGCGCAGGTATAGCAAATATCCACGCTTCAACCGGACACATATAACTTTAAAAGGAAAACCGCCCCAAAATGCCGAAAAGAGAAGATATACAGACCATCTTAATTATTGGCTCTGGTCCAATAGTGATTGGGCAGGCTGCTGAATTTGATTACTCCGGAACCCAGGCTTGTGCTTCGTTAAGGGAAGAAGGATATCGTGTTATTCTCATTAACTCGAATCCCGCTACCATAATGACCGACCCCATGGTTGCCGATGCCGTTTATTTGAAACCGCTCACTACCCAGTTTATTAAGGAGATTGTTAAACTTGAAAAACCCGACGCTGTGCTTCCCACTATGGGCGGACAAACAGCACTGAACTTGGCAAGAGATCTGTTTAACGAAGGTTATTGGAAGAAACAAGGGGTAGACATTATAGGCGTAGATTTGGATGCGGTAGAAATAACCGAAGACCGCCAGAAATTCCGTGACTTAATGGATAAAATCGGAATCGAACAATGTCCCAGCCGCACGGCTAAATCATTATTAGATGCTAAGGAAATTGTACTCGAACTAGGCGGGCTTCCGGTTGTAATCCGGCCATCTTTTACTCTTGGCGGCTCAGGAGGGGGAATCGTTTGGACAGATGATCAGCTTGAAAGAAAAGTCCTTCGGGGACTCGAATTAAGCCCGGTACATCAGATTCTTATCGAACAGTCTATTGTTGGCTGGAAAGAGTTTGAGCTGGAATTGCTCAGAGATAATAATGAAAATGTTGTAATAGTTTGTTCTATTGAAAATTTCGATCCCATGGGGGTCCATACCGGAGATTCCGTTACCGTTGCGCCGACTCAAACCCTATCAGACAAGCAACTTCAAACAATGCGGGATGCCGCCATACAAATGATGCGGTCTATCGGAAATTTTGCGGGGGGGTGTAACGTGCAGTTTGCCATGGAACCGGGATCAGACCGATTAGTGGCTATTGAAATAAATCCCAGAGTAAGCCGCTCATCCGCATTGGCGTCTAAAGCAACGGGATATCCTATTGCGAAAGTCGCTGCCAAACTGGCCGTAGGTTACAACCTCGATGAACTTAAGAACCAGATTACAGGTACAACCTCTGCATGCTTTGAACCGTCTTTGGATTATGTAGTGGTAAAGCTACCCCGTTTTAATTTTGAAAAGTTTCAGGGCGTTGACGAAGAGCTCGGGACACAAATGAAGGCGGTTGGTGAGGTAATGGCCATCGGACGCACGTTTCCAGAGGCACTAAACAAAGCCTGGCAATCTCTTGAGGTTGGCCGGGCAGGACTGGGCGCAGATGGTTATGAAGAAATTGATCGCAATACAATTCGGCAGCGCCTGTTGAAGCCCTATTGGGACCGTTCCCTTCAAATCCGCAACGCGTTCAAACTAGGTACTACGGTGGACGAAGTTCATGATATTACCCATGTGAACCCCTGGTTCCTGAATCAGATCCGCTATATGGTTACACTCGAAAACCGGGCTGAAGGTCAAACCATTGATTCGATTTCGCCTGAAGATATGCGAGAGCTAAAAGAAGCCGGATTTTCAGATGTTCAGCTTGCTCACCTGCTCAATAAAAGTGGTAATGGCCTTAATGAAGATCATGTTCGCGCAAAGCGAATTGAAATGGGAATAAAAGCTGGCTTCCGACTGGTTGATACCTGTGCAGGCGAATTTGAAGCAATAACTCCCTATTACTACTCATCCTATGGTGATGAAAACGAAAGTGTATCAAGCGACAGAAAGAAAGTAATGATCCTTGGCAGCGGCCCGAACAGGATTGGACAGGGTATTGAGTTTGATTATTCATGCGTTCATGCAGTTTTAGCTGCCAAAGATATGGGATATGAAACTATTATGGTTAACTGCAACCCCGAAACCGTATCAACGGATTTCAATGTTGCAGACAAACTTTATTTCGAACCCGTTTTCTGGGAACGTGTGCGTGACATATACGAACATGAGAAGCCCGAGGGCGTAATACTGCAGGTTGGCGGACAAACTGCACTAAAACTAGGCAAGAAGTTCTTCGAAGCAGGGATAAAAATATTTGGTACAAGCTATGAGATGCTGGATTTAGCCGAAGATCGCGGTAAGTTCTCAGAATTACTGCTGGAGCAAGATATCCCATTCCCAAGATACGGCATGGCTTTTACAGCAGATGAAGCCGTAGCGATTGCTAACAAAATAGACTATCCGGTACTGTTACGGCCTAGCTATGTTTTAGGTGGTCAGGGAATGAGAATAGCTATAAAAAAGGAAGAACTTATTCAGTATGTTGCCGAAATCCTGAAAACTCATCCTGAAAACCAGTTTCTGATTGATCATTACCTGGAAAATGCCATCGAGGTTGATTTTGATTCTATCTATGATGGGGAGCAGTTGCATACTTGCGGAATTATGCAACACCTGGAACCGGCAGGCGTACATTCCGGAGACTCCACCGCTGTACTTCCTCCATACTCTCTTAGCGATGAAGTCATCAAGAAAATGGAAGAGTATCAGCTTAAAATAGCCAAAGCCCTGAATGTACGTGGTTTTGTGAATGTGCAATATGGTATTAAAGACGAAAAAGTATTCGTTATTGAAGCCAATCCGCGTGCAACACGTACCATACCGTTTATTGCCAAGGCTACGGGCCGTTCAGAGTCCCAAATTGGAGTCAAAGTATCGCTTGGTGCTAAACTAAAGGATTTTGATTTAAGATCATCCCTGACCGGTTATGCTGTAAAAACACCGGTATTCCCATTTGATAAATTTCCGGAAGTTAAAAAAGAATTGGGTCCGGAGATGAAATCCACAGGCGAATCTATTTACCTAATTGAAAACTTTGATGATGAGCAGTTTAAACGAAGTTATGAATTCAAGAACTTGTATCTGAGTAAGTAGAAATTCTCAATCATTGGTTTTTGTTAAAAAATAATACGATGTAATTTTCCGGGATGACCTGCTTTTCACTGGCTTTTCATCGTATCTGCTGATGGCTTGCTCCGTATTTTACCCGGACGAAACCCGGAGCAAGTCCGTACCAAGTCCGTACCAACTCTTACTAAAGCCCGGCTGGTAGTAGGAGATGTATAGGAGTTGATTGGACGGTGCTACCAATTTGGTATGGAAAAAAATCGTTTGGGTGTAAGAGTAAAATGGAGAGGAATGGGTCGGGAAAGCAACGACTTGCTAAGCGATGGTTTCTTATTGACCGGTGATTGAATAAGGTCTTCGCAAATGATTATTTTATCTTTCCCCGGGCAGTATTGTTTCTAATTTAAAAGAAGCAATACTGCATATACATAAACTGCTGGCGATGCTAATAATAAAGCGTCAAAACGGTCAAAGAAACCGCCATGGCCAGGCAATATGGATGCTGAATCCTTGACCCCTGTCGCTCTTTTTATCTTGCTGGCGGCAAGATCTCCCGCCGGACCAAAAAAGCCCGTAATTATAACAATGGGTAGAACGGACAAAAAATAAAAGGGATACCCGGGTACCAAATAGAATGCTGCAATTAATCCCAATAGTCCCCCAAGAAAACCAAAATAAAAACCCTCGCGTGTTTTCCCCGGGCTGATTGAGGGCGCCAGTTTATTTTTCCCAAATTTCTTGCCCCCAAAGTATGCAAGGCTGTCATTTCCCCAAATAGTAAGTACCAGCGTTAGTGTTAATGCGAAGCCCACATCATTATGACCTGCTTCTCGTAGTAAAATAAATCCCAGTAAAGAGAAAGGAGCATACAAACCACAAAATGTTGTAACCATCATACGTTCCAGATGGCGGGGTTTTGTAGAAAAAGTTTCTGAGACTATCAGGTATAAAAAAATTAAAAAGCCAATTAATGCGGGAACCGGCAAATGATTAAAAAGCATCACCAGCAAACCAATCATGTGCATGGCAATTAAATTTGACTCATACCCCGCAACCCTGAACATCCTCATCATTTCATGCTGAATAAACAGGCCTATGATGATCACCAGAGCAAGAAAATACCAACCGCCCAGCCATACCATCAATAAAAATAAAGGGGCCGCTACAGCTGAAAATAAGGTTCTTTTCGCAAGTTCAGTCATGTGGAGCTAAAAGGAGCATAATAAAGATCATATAGCAGGTACTTCTGCATATAAACAGTTACCCGAAGAAGCAATGTGTTTTGGGTATGTATTAGCTAAGGAAAGTTAGTCGTCATCCTCAAGATTCGTTAACCCGTCCTGCCAATCTTTTATAGCAGCACGCGCTTCAGCTTCTTCATCTTTGGGTACATAAATGTAGATAATGGATAAATCACCAAAGTTGACATCAAAGTTAGAATCTTTTTTGGATAATATTTGTGCGGTGATATCGCGATGCCCCAAAAAGCTTTTGACCATGCCTGCATCATATTCCAATCCCGTTTGATATACGCAAACCCAATCATCAAACTCCGGAGGCTGTTTTTCTTTAAACATAGCTTTTGTTTCGTTGAAATTTCTCTCTGTGATGTATAATATAAAGTAGCACTCCGGTAATCAAAATACTTGGTAAAAGTAAAGATATTGATGGCAATTCTGGCTCACCCAGTGCTTCAACTGCATATTCAGGAAAATAAGAAGCCATTAATACGGCTCCTCCATTATTTACAAAATGTCCGGCGATTGCAGGATATAAGCTTCCAGACTTCCAGGTAACATAAGCAAATGCCACCCCCAAAGCAGCCAGTGGTAATAATTGCGTTACACGCAGATGATAAAGACCAAATATCAGGCCGCTTACCAGAATGGCTGCCCATATCCCCCACGATCTTTCCAGCATCCTCAGAACATAGCCACGGTATAGAATTTCTTCACATATGGCCGGCACTATTCCAATATGGAACAGTGTGAGCAAGACTAAATGATCATTTGATAAATAATTGGCTATCATTTCCACTTGTGTTGTTTCCATTTGCAGGTAGGATTCCGGCAAAGGAAGCTGTGCATTAATCCATGACAAAAGCATAATCAAAGGCTGAACAACCACAACAAATAATGCGGTTAACCCAATTAGATCAATGGTATCCCTTCGGTACTTAAATCGTAAAAAAGACGGGCGTTCGTGTGGATTTATAGATAATCTGGCAATAATCCAGGTTCCCAAACCAAGGAATATAATTTGCCCGACCGAATTAGATATAAATACATGATCCAGATACTGATCCAGATTCATCAGGATCTCAACTGAGAATGTAACATTCGGGTCAAGCCAAAGGGCGATAACCGTAACAACAGCACCACCAATTTGAAAAAGGACGAAGGATATCAATATCCATACAAAAGCGACAACCCAGTCGGGGAATCCATGCTTTAGCGTCCAGGGTACATAATGATCTTGAGGATTGATGACAGTTCTTGTTTAAATGTTAATGATTTATTTATTTTTCTTCGGGGGAGTAAAATTTAACACCCAGCATGCCTGTTAACAGGTTCAATATTCCATATAATAATGCATTCATTGCAAAAGCCATAACAACACCAGATGCGCTCTGCATTCTCTGCATTTCGCTGGCCACGCTATCGATCATTTCATTTTGCTGACTTTCGGGCAGATCCATGGCCTCAATGCTGGCGATTGTAGATTCGATCAGCTTTTCCGTGTAGGCAGGATCAACAAGATTCCAGAACAAACCGAGAACAATGGACACCAGGGCAATTACCACACCTGTGGCCAACCCTATCACTGCTCCACGACCTAAAAGCATGGGTCTTGGATTTTCAATCAAATGAAATTTTACAGCCACCATACCCCCGAATGCGCCTATTAAACAGCTAACAAGTCCGGCAAGCATACTCTCACCTATAAAACCACCACTTGGCTCAGAATTAATGGTCATATAACCGCCAATAAGATTTAAGGCAAATACAATCAAACCAAATATTAATCCTGCTCTTGCTACTGAATTCCAATAATTTGCTTCATCTGTTTGATTCGGCTCCATAATACTCCGTTACTTTTGATAATTTATAAATATTGTCGTGCTGATTCCAACTGCAGAACCGGTTACAAATCGAATGAAATTAGTTCCCTCATAAATACCAACCCACTGCATGCCATAATCAATCACCAGCACCATCACTGCCAATATCAGCATTGCCTTGGAATATCGAAAATTATTTATAAAAAAGCGTTTAATAAATGGTACGATTATAAAACCAATACTCAGAAAAGCATAAATCCCTGTGCACCGTGAACAAACGGCGGCCGGTATACGATTTATATGAAGGGTCCGGTCAAGTTGCTGATGACATATAGTGGAGAACATGAACTTTTGATCGCTTCCGTACCATTCAGATAAAGATTCAAATAAAAAAATGGGACTAACAGCCGCCAGGAACAAAAAGCTTGTTGATAAAGCAAGTATAACTGCTAATTTACTGCTTACCATGCCGGTTAATTAATCGAAAATTAACGAAATGTCTAAAGCACTGACCGAATGTGTTAACGCCCCGACTGAAATAAAATCAACGCCTGTTTCAGCAATTCCCGCTGCTGTCTCCAGGTTTACATTGCCGGATGCCTCGGTTAAAAAACGGTTTTTAATACGGTTAACAGCATCTTTAAGATCTGCTATTGACATATTATCAAGAAGAATAAAGTGAACTTTTCCGTGTTCTATAACTTTGGCAATTTCTTGCTTATTCTTTACTTCAATTTCAATCTCGGCATCTATTTCATGTAAATTTGCATAACGGTTGCATGCTTCAATAGCCTGGACGATTCCTCCGGCAGCCGTAATATGATTTTCTTTAATCAAAAACATATCATCCAGCCGCGCACGGTGGTTTCTTCCGCCCCCTAATCGTACGGCAAGTTTATCGAGATACCGATGGCCGGGCAATGTTTTCCTGGTATCTAAAATATTGGCGGAGGTGTGTGCTATTGTGTCCACAAAACTGCGCGTTTTAGTGGCAACGCCACTCATTCGCTGCATGAAATTTAATACCGTTCGCTCTCCCGTCAGGATGGAATTGGCAGGACCGTTAACCACAGCTAAGGTTTCACCCTTTTTTGTAACTTCGCCGTCGCGTAGCCGGGTATCAAAGCTGATATTTGAATCCAGCCTTTGAAAAATGCTTGCCGCCAAATCAAGGCCCGCTATAATGCCGTCTTGTCTGGATATAAATTTTCCAGCAGCCATTTTATCCTGCTCGAATATCGCCCGGGTGGTGATATCTCCGCTCCCAATATCCTCACTTAATGCAAGCGTGATAAGTTTCTCTACATCTTCAGGTATGCTCATGTACGTACTTTTTAAAATCATCCAAAAAATTTTGGGGAGCTTTCCTGGGTCTTCTTTTTACCGAATCAACGAAACATAGCTCCACTTTACCTGTTACAAAAGGGCCTTCATCTGCATCATTATATATTTCATAATAGGTATTAAACCTGACCTTAGGCCATGAATATACATGCACATTGATCTTCATTACCTCGTCGTATTTCACCGGTTTCATGTACTGCAGTTCTGCATTCAAAACGGGAAGCATAATGCCTGCTTCTTCAAGTGCGAAATAGGGATAACCTGTTTCACGAATAAATTCCGTTCTTGCTGCTTCAAAATATGCCAGGTAGTGCCCATGATATACATACCCCATACGGTCCGTCTCACTGTAACGGCTCCGCATTTTGTGGGTATAGGTAATTAAAGGTTCTTGATCCGGCAGTATCTTTGACAAGTTTTTTTATTTAGTTTATACAACAGAAAGGGTATTTAATTTTCTGCCCATACACCCATTGATGAATATTTTTTTATTCTCTGGTCTTTTAACTTATCCGGCTTCATTTTTTTATGTTTGCTCAGGCTTTTTATAAGCCGTTCCTTTAATGCATCGGCTGCGGCATCGTAATTGCGATGTGCACCGCCTAAAGGCTCCGGTATAATACCATCGATTACCTTGAGCTCCAAAAGGTCTTGAGCTGTAGGTTTCAAAGCAGATGCGGCTTGTTCTTTATAATCCCAGGTTTTCCATAAAATGGATGAACAGGATTCCGGTGATATTACCGAATACCAGGTGTTTTCCATCATAAATACTTCATTGCCCATTCCAATTCCAAGTGCCCCGCCACTGGCACCCTCACCAATCACAACAGTGATTATTGGTACTTTTAACAAGGCCATTTCCCGCAAATTACGGGCAATAGCTTCCGCCTGCCCACGCTCTTCAGCTTCAAGTCCCGGGTAGGCACCTGGTGTATCGAGCAGGGTTATAATTGGGATGTTAAATTTCTCAGCTGTTTTCATCAATCGAAGAGCTTTTCGGTATCCATCGGGATTCGGCATTCCAAAATTACGGTACTGCCGGGTCTTGGTATCTCTTCCTTTTTGATGGCCGATAATCATCACCGATTGTTTATCAATGGTTGCAAGCCCACCAACGATGGCCTTATCGTCACTATAACATCGGTCGCCATATAATTCTATAAAATTCTCGGTCATCTTAAAAATATAGTCCAGCGTATAGGGCCGGTCCGGATGACGGGCAAGCTGCACGCGCTGCCAACGGGTGAGGTTGGTGAAGATTGATTCCCTAAGTTCTTCTACACGTTTTCGTAGCCTGTTTAGCTCAGGCGTCAGTACTTCATCATCAGCAAGATTGAGCTCGCTCAACTCAGATATCTTGTTTTCAAGATCGATGATGGGTTTCTCAAAATCCAAATAATTCATGTTTAATCTGTTGTAATTAAGCCTTGATCATTTAGTTGTGATCAAGAAGCCACTATTTTCTTCCATAATTTCATCATAAGTTACAACTAACAGCTGCCAACTGGCAATACAATTCTACAACCTTCCGATCAAGCTTCTGATTTTTAATGCCCAGACCATCCATACTGCTTCAAAAACAATAGTTCTAGACATTTTTGAAACCCCTTCCGTTCTTTCCCTAAAAATAATGGATACTTCTTTAAGTCTGAATCCTGCCTGCATTGCCCGGTAATGCATTTCAATCTGAAAAGCATACCCATTAGATTTGATCTTGTTCAAATTGATATTTTCAAGCACTTCCCTTTTGAAGCACTTAAAACCTGCGGTGGTGTCTTTAACAGGTAATCCGGTAATTATCCGGGCATAGTAGTTGGCCGAATAAGATAATATCAAACGGGATAAAGGCCAATCAATGATGCTAATACCATTATAATAACGGGAACCTATAGCTACATCGGCATTCCCGTTTCTTACTTCTTCAATGAGTCGTGGGATGTCATCAGGGTCATGTGAAAAATCAGCGTCCATTTCACAGATATATTTATAGTTATGTTCAAGTGCATAAGTAAAACCCGCAACATAAGCAGTTCCCAACCCCAGTTTACCTGAACGCTGTACTAAATGTACCCTCCCTATGTTTTGCTGTTGCATCATCTTTACCACATCAGCAGTTCCATCCGGAGAACCGTCGTCCACTACCAAAACATCTACCTGTACAGGCAAATTTAATAGATGTGGCGTTAACTTTCTTATGTTAGCTACCTCGTTATACGTGGGTACTATTACAAGTGCTTCTGAATTCATATTATTTAAACAAAATGGCAGCTATCGTAATCATAGGGAGTTACTATACTTAATCTAATGATAAAATTACTGGCCTTTTCCTTTTAAAACCGTTACCAGAGTGTTGATTAGTATCTTAATATCCATTCTCAGTGACATGTTCTCTACATAAAACAGATCGTATTTAGTTTTCTCGCTCACATCCTCAAAACTTGTATCGTACTTCCACTTAACCTGTGCCCAACCGGTTATACCAGGTTTGACTCTGAGACGCCTGGTGTACAATGGTATTTCTTTTTTAAATTCATCTACGAAAAACTGCCGTTCCGGCCGCGGCCCTACAAGGCTCATTTCGCCTTTTAATACATTGAAAAACTGTGGAAATTCGTCTAACCTGAGTTTCCTGAGCCAGTAGCCAACTTTTGTTATTCGTGGATCATCCTGTTCTGCCCAGGTAGGGCCACTGGCAACTTCAGCATCCTGGCTCATCGTTCTGAATTTGAAGATAGTGAATACTTTTCCATATTTCCCAACGCGTTCTTGTTGATATATAGCTGGCCCGGAAGATGTCAACCTGATGATAACCATAATAATAACCATGGGTACAGCCATAACTGCTAAAGCTAGTAGCGAAAGGAGGATATCAAGCATGCGCTTAACAAACTTCTCCCACGATGGCATGGGATCTGGCATAACCTCGATCAGGGGCAACCCGAAAATCTGATTGGTCTGATTCAATCCGCTTATTACCTGGTGAAAATCGGGAAGAATTTTGATTGATACGTCAGGAACGTCTACCTGATCGAGTACATGTATTAAGTAATCCCTATCTATTTCCTCCAGGGCCACAATAATATCCTGAACATCATTTTTCTTAATGATATCATTCAAATTTTCCAGGTTTCCCAGAATCTTATCGGATTGAACAGCCGTAGTTTCAGGATCAATCTGCCCGTTTTTACCGGATATATAACCCAGTACATTCATTCCCGATTCTTTATGGCGCTCCAGTTTTTCATAAACGGACTGTGCTGTTAAACCTACTCCCACAATTAAAGCCCGGTGTAGTCCTTTGCCTTTTTGAACACGGATCTTCTGTATCGTTCTAAGAATAAAACGGTTGGTACCGACCAGAATGAATACCGTAAGCCAATAGACTAAGGTTACAGTTTTTGCCATACTAAGGTTCTCGGCTGTCCAACCCAGAGAATCAATAAAAAGGATAAAAAAAAGGATTAATGTTCCGATGATCGTAATTTTTGCTACACGAAGAATTTCATCGAAACGGGATATCAGGTATAGTTTCCTGTATAGTCCGAAAATAGAAAATATAACGATCCAATAAACCGCAATCACTATACCCGGTAATAACAGCTGCCGGGGTTCCCCCCCTTCTGGATCAGATACAATTCCCAGTTCAAACCTGAGTAAATAAAAAATATACCAAGCCAGCACGAAATAAATGAAATCAAGCGTGAGAGTAACCGCTATCTCCCGGAATTTTTTCAAAAGTGCGTTAAATTTAGTTATTGATAAATCGTAAATTAGGTTTCTAGCTTAAAGAGGTTACAATATAATAAGTTTACATCTCTTTGTATAAGTTTTAGCCGGTTGTCAGGATGTTATTATTCCTGATCTCCAACATCAACTTTATCATTTATTCATTACCCCTGATTATCCCCCTGTGTTTCAACTTCAAACAGAATGCCCTATAACCAAGGCCAGAACAGGTGTTATTACAACCGGTCATGGTAACATCAAAACTCCCATTTTTATGCCTGTAGGAACTCAGGCAACAGTTAAGGCGGTCGACCAAAATGAGTTAAAAAAACGGATCAAGGCCCAAGTTATCCTTGGTAATACTTATCATTTATTCCTGCGGCCAGGTAACGAAATTATGTCTATGGCCGGCGGTCTGCATAAGTTCATGAACTGGGACGGCCCCATTCTTACGGATTCCGGTGGTTATCAGGTTTTTTCCCTGGCAGCCAATCGTAAACTTTATGAACGCGGTGTAATTTTTAAAAGCCATTTGGATGGGTCGAAACATGAATTTACCCCGGAAAATGTAATAGCCACACAACGTGCCCTGGGTTCCGATATCATGATGGTGCTTGATGAATGCCCGCCATACCCGGCATCTGAAGAATACGTCTGCAAGTCCATGCACCTTACCACCCGCTGGGCGAAGCGATGCAAGGATGAACTTCATAAAACCGAGGGGTTATATGGGCACCAACAGTCATTATTCGGCATCACTCAGGGAGGTTCTTTTAAATCTTTGCGTAAAGAGTCTTCAAAGGCCATTGCCGATCTGGATTTTGATGGAAATGCTATTGGTGGATTGAGTGTGGGTGAACCTGCCGAATTCATGTATGAGATGACCGATATCTCTACAGACGTCCTTCCTAAGGAAAAGCCTCGTTACCTTATGGGTGTAGGAACTCCGGCCAACCTGCTTGAAAGTATTGCGCGGGGAGTGGATATGTTCGACTGTGTAATGCCCACCCGCAATGCCAGAAATGGTATGATCTTTACCCGAAACGGCAATATCAATTTAAAAAATGCAAGGTGGAAAACCTGCTTTGATTCTGCCGATCCGGATTTTGACAGTGATTTATGCCGCAATCATTCGCTGGCTTATATGCATCACCTCATACGAACGGGCGAGATATTGGGAATGAGACTGGCCTCAGTGCATAACCTTTCTTTCTTTCTCTGGTTAATGAAAGAATCACGAAGAAAAATTGAAGAAGGTACATTTTCGGAATGGTACCCCGGGATGGCTGATAAACTGGATACTCGTCTATAGCAACAGATCAATTTGCTCCTATATCCTCAATATCCTGATCCACTTCCTCGGGCAGGGATATTTTGAATTTATGGCCAAAAATCGTGCTGAAGATCACATGAATATCCATGCTTATGGAATAATTTTGTACATAATAAATCTCATACTTTTCTTTTTCCACTTCGTGGCATACCTTTTTTTCATTAATTTGCCGCAAGCCAGTTAGTCCCGGTTTGTAGTAAACGGGAATATTTTGACGGTCCCCGACCAATGGAGCACCAACCCAGCTCAATTGACCACGCCAGATATACTTTACGAGCAAGTATCGATTCAGCCAGGCATTAGCCTCATAAGGAAGATATAGGTTAATGCTTTCTTTTTGATTTTTTGTAACAAAGTACTGAATCGGCGTCTTCTCAACAGAGCGTATCCATTGATACGCTTCCGCCAGCAAATATAATGGAAAGCCTGTTATCATGATGATCGAGGCGAACCAAAAATCCAGATTACGTTTTATAAATTGGTTCCAGGTCGTACTGTATGGAAGCTCAACATCTACTACAGGGATATCTTTAAGATATTCAACATTTGACTTACCGATCATATAATCCATAGAATCAGGAACAACTTTACAAATCACATCACTATTCTGAAGCTGTGACATGATATTCAGGATTTCTTTATTACTGATCGAACTTACCGAGAACAAAAGCTGATCAATATTTTGAAACCTTACCAAATCAGCAATATGGTTGACTTTTCCCAGGATGGGTACCTGCTCGATTTCATCTACCCAGGTTTGGTTTTGTTGGGCTATGATTCCCACAATTTCATAATTCCAGGATACCTTTGAACGTATTTTCCTGATGAGTTCACCCGTATCATCATCAACGCCGACAAGCATCAAACGGGCGGGGTTAATTCGGCCAAAGCTTATTCCATTCGAACTGGCGTTATTCTTGCTAAATAAACGTATCGCTGCCAGTAATATAACCGAGGCAAATCCTCCGGCAAGCAGGATAAGCCTTGAAAATGCATAATCCCGTAAGAAAAAGGTGATTAAAGCAGCCCCTGCAAATGTCAAAAATACACTTTTTGAAACCTTGCCAATGGATCCTCTGTTTTTCCCATATAGATCATTGTATTTGCTCAAGGCAAGGAAAATAATGCTGACCAATGAATGGACAATCAAATACCCGCCCTTATAATCGTCCATGCTGTTGAGGGGGTTTATATCGTACCTGTAAAGAAACAATCCCCCAATACAAAGGTTAATAACGGCAAGATCCGTAACAAATCCCTTGGTTTTTTTAAGCACTGTAGACAAATACGATGAGAGGCCACGGGCAACAATCCCAAGAAGAACAAAGAGGCGTATGAAAAACGTATAAGCATAACTATAATGCTTCTCATAGAAGAGATACATCGCTTTATTAAATGTAATCACATAATCCAGGTTCTCCTTTTTGGTGCTCTCCCCCTTGTAATGAATGATGCTGGTAGAGGGCACATAATCGATTATATAATCTGTTTTCCCCAATCGGTAACACAAATCAATATCTTCACCATACATAAAAAAACGTTCATCAAATCCTTCTAATTCTTGCAGCAATTCAGTTCTGAAGAACATAAAGGCTCCGGATAATACCGGAACCGGACCGGCCTCATTTTCGTCCATCCAGCTAAGATAGTAACTGCCAAATGTTTTACTGTTCGAAAACAATTTTGTAAAACCAAGCATCTTCCATAAAGAGGTAAATGGAGTAGGTACTGTCCGGCGGGACTCTGGTGCAAAACTGCCATCCGGGTTTAGCATCTTGCAACCGGCAGCCCCTGTTTTCGGATTGTTCTCCATATGCCCAACCATGGTAACCAGGGTATCTTCACTAATTAGCGTGTCCGGATTAATTAACAGGGTATATTTACCCTTTGCACGTTTTATACCCTGATTGTTGGCCTTACCGAAACCAACATTTTCTTCATTACCAATAAAGTAAACATCTGGAAATCTTGGCTTAAGGTATTCCAATGAACCATCTGTTGAGGCATTATCAACAACAATAACTTCAAGCTTTAATCCTTTGGATGCTTTCTCTATGGATTGAAGTAAATTCGACAGGTATTCCTTTACATTGTAGTTTACAATGATGATTGAAACGTCGATTTGTCCGTCTTGATTTTCAGGCATGGGTGTCTCGAATAGGAGGAAACTTCATGCGTTAAGATAAGTAAATATTGGGCTTAAATGAGAAAGGAATTATCGATTAAGGTTGAAAATAACCTTATTGCATTAATCATCAAACACCAAACAGTCGATATAGTTTATAAGGCAACTGCCTTAAGCACAGCGAAAGGCTTCTTATGCCGAATAAATCTGGGACTTTAACCTCTAGAGAGATTTTTTACTCCAGAGATGTAATCATTAAAAATCCCCCCAAAAAAAAAGCCCTGACTACGAAGTAATCAGGGCTATAAATAAAA
>JBBDMU010000023.1:0-65210 GCA_040878085.1 Balneolales bacterium | reverse complement strand
CAACCCGAAACGTGCAACCCGAAACTCGCAACCCGAAACGTGTAACCCGAAACTCGCAACCCGCAACCCGAATCCCGCAACCCGAATCCCGCAACCCGAATCCCGCAACCCGAATGAAGAGTTATAAAGAATTAGAGGTATATAACCTTGCTTACGAATATGCTCTTGAGGTTCATAAAATGACCATGAAGCTGCCTAGATACGAATTGTACGAACAGGGTAGCCAAATTCGGAGGTCATCGAAAAGCATAAAAGATAACATCGCCGAAGGCTTTGGCAGAAGGAGATACAAAGATGAATTTATAAGATTCCTCATATTTGCCCATTCCTCCTGCGATGAAACAATCTCCCAATTAAACATGATCAGCGATATTCATTTCCCCAATAAACCACTACTGGACATAATAACTAAATATGATAAACTCGGCAGAAAACTAAACAAGTTCATCCAATACGTCGAAACCAACTGGCAAACAACCCGCACCAAGTAACCCGCACCTCGCACCTCGCACCTCGCAACCCGTAACCCGTAACCCGCAACCCGTAACCCGCAACCCGCAACCCGAATCCCACATGCACATCTTCCATCGCCGATACCTAATCTCGTTGTTTTATATGATGGTCATGATCGTCGGGTTGTTGGTGTGGGTGCGGTTGCCGGTGGAGATGGCTCCGGATTTGCAGCTTCCTTCAGTTACGGTTTCCCATAGCTGGGGTCGAACATCGCCGGAGGTGATGGAGAAGGACGTGACCCGCAACGTGGAACAAATTGCCCGGCAGCTGAGGGATGTGGAGAACATCAATTCCATTACCAGAGAAGGGCAGTCGACGGTAACTATACAATTCCAAAAAGATACTCCTGTTGATTTTCGGGTCGTTGAACTGCAGGAACACCTTCACGGACTGCGGGAGGCCATGCCGGCCAGCCTGAGTCCGGCACGGGTAAACCGGCAGGTGCCCCGGGAACTTGAGGATATGCAGACCTTCCTGGTCTATTCCATCAGCGGGGAGATGAACAAGTATGACCTGCTGGAACTGACCAGAAGCCGCATTCAAACGCCCTTGCTCGGCCTGGAAGGCCTCTCCGATGTGGAGCTTCACGGGGCCAGCGACCCCGCCCTGACCTTTGATTTCGACTCTGACCTGGTTGAACAACTCGGACTATCCATTCCATCCATTATGGGCAGGATCCGGGGCAATCTGGACTGGCGATCGGCCGGGTACCGCGACGAGGCCGGAGCACGCATGAGCATGATAGTCCCGCCCAACCTGAATAACCTGGATGAGATCCGGTCCATGCCTATTTCCCTGAACGACTCCGACCGCAGGATCCTGCTATCAGACATCGCCGATGTGGAAATACTGGATTATCCGGTGAAACAGATCCAGAGAATCAACGGGAGTCCGGCCCTGACCATCCATTTTATAAAAGAGGGCGGCTCGGACGCCATGGGTCTGGCCGAAATAATAAACCGGCGCCTGGATGAAATACAGGGCGAGCTACCCGAAGGCATCACCCTGCAACTGGAGCAGGATTCCACCAAGGATCTGCGCGAGCAGCTGACTTCCCTGGAATACCAGGCCCTGATCAGCCTGTTATGCGTCTTTGGCGTGCTCATCCTGTTTATCCGCAAGTTCAGGGCGCCGCTGGTGATATTGGGCAGCATCATCTTCTCTATGCTGGCCAGTGTCATTATGTTGTTTATGCTGGATTTCACGCTCAATGTCATCACCCTGGCCGGGCTCACCATATCCCTGGGCATGATCATCGACAACGCCGTGGTCGTATTCGAACAGCTTAATCCCCAGCTTCCCGGGCAGCGGGAAAGCCGCTTTGACCATATCAAAAAAGAATTGCCTCACGCCATCGTGCCGGTTCTGGGCAGCACGCTGACCACGGTGGGGATATTTGTCCCCCTATTGTTTGCCCTGGAGGAGGTACGCCTTTTCCTGCTGCCCCTCGGCCTGGCCCTTACCCTTACGCTTGTTTCTTCGGTTTTGATCTCCCTGACCTGGATCCCTTACGCGTTGATCTGGCTGGTGCCGTCCGGGAAAACGAAAAATACGCCGTCATCACCGGGAGTTATCGCCCGCAGCATGGCTGCCGTTAAAGAAGCCTTGCCCCGCTTTTCGCTGAACCGTTTTCTGCTCCGGGTCTTTCACTGGCGTTACCGCCTGCGCTGGCTGGTGTATCTGGCAATGATCCTGCTCATTGGCATCCCCCTGTTCCTGATCCCTGAACCGGATTCCGAATTGGAGCCGGATGAAGAGTCCCGCTGGAATAAAATAACCAGCGTTTATTTTGATAACAGAAGTGATATCGATCCCTGGATCGGCGGACTTTCCTACCGTTTTGCCAACGAAACCCATTTCGGGGAGCGCTGGATACGATCAACGAGCGAAATTATAACCGTTACTATCCGTACTCCTCTGGGCACCCCCATTGATGAAATAGACAAGATCGTGCAGAACTTTGAGCAGATCGGACGGCCCTACCAGAACGCCATGCACTTTTACGAAACGGAGCTATCCGAACTCTGGGGCGGTCGCATACAGTTTCATGTTAAGGAAGATTACTACACCCAACCCGAACCCTACCGCCTGCTGGGTGAAGCCTCTTACCTGGCCGCCCGTACAGGGAATTCGGCCATCTCAGTTTCAGGTTTCGGCGACAGTTTCTCCTCAGGTTTCGGCGGATCAAATTCAAGTTTCAGTGTATCCCTGTCGGGGTATTCCTATGATGAGTTAGAGGTCATGGCCCGGGACCTTCAAAGGCGCCTGGAGCAAAGCCCGAGGGTGGACAACGTCAATATCAGCCAAACATCCTTTTATTCCCGGGATAATCTGTTTCATTATGTGCTCAAACCCGACGATGACCGTCTGTTCTCCAAAGGACTGAACCGCTCTGATGTGATCGGCTCGCTGCAAATGGGAATCAACCCCATCAATACCCCCTACGGGCAGGTGGAGTTCCAAAATCAGCATATGTACCTGCTGGCGCGAACCCAGAACAAAGGCGGCTACCGGGAGGATTTTCTCAACAGCAAACGCCTTCAGCAGGGCGTGCTTTTTGATGTGTCCGAGGTGGCCACCCTAAACAGGGAACGGGTGATGAGCGAAATTCGCCGGGAAAACCAATCCTACACGCGGGTAGTGACTTTTGATTTTCTGGGTCCCCATCGTTTCGGTCAGGATTATACCCAGGGGGTCATCGATGCATTTCCCACTCCGGTTGGCACCTCGGTCACCTTTGGCCGCAGCTGGTTTGGCTTTGGAGGCGATGACAGTTATAACCTGCTGCTCGTGTTTGGCTTAGCTTTGCTTTGTGTCTGGATGATCGTATCGGCCCTGCTCGAGAAGTGGCTGGATCCACTGGTGGTCTTGCTGGCCGTGCCGCTGAGCGCCGTAGGGATCATGTACGGGGCCATGTTCCATGAGCTGAGTTTTGACAGGAATGCCATGGCCGGCAGCCTGCTGGCTATCGGTGTGGTGGTGAACAACGCCATATTGCTCATGCACGGCAAAGAACGCATGCGCAAAGCATCCATCCACGGCTACCGAAGCTGGCTGTACGTATACAGGAATAAAATGAGAACCGTCCTCATCACCTCTTTTACCACTCTCGGCGGATTGATACCCCTGGTCTTATTTGATACCAGCGACTTCTGGCAGACCCTGGCCACCGTCGTTTGCTGGGGACTGGCTTCCAGTACGCTCTTCCTGGTGATGTTAATGGGCATCTGGGAGGGAAATCATAAATAAAATGAAGAAGATGAAAACAAGAAATAACTTTGCCCTACTGATATGCGCCGGCTATTTATTAACCATAAGTTGTTCCGGTGAAGACTTGTCCACAGAAGCTCCTGAAATGCCGGGCAATGTGACCCATGACCTGACAAAAGTATTCCAGATTGAGGAACTTGAGGAGAATCTGTTTCTCAACTATATACGGCAGCTAGAATTTTTGTCCAATGGAAACATTATGATCCTGGGAGAACCAAAGCAACTTATTGAAATCAACACACAGGGAGAGCTACTCAGTATCATTGGGCGGGAAGGCCGGGGACCCGGGGAATTTTCAACCATAAACAGATTTGTTATTACACCGGATGATACCCTGCATGTATTTGACAGTGCAAATGCGCGTCATCAAATATTTGCCAGGAATAGTGATGAACAATGGATTTTGGCAAGGGGAAAAATTACAGAGACACAAGCAGATCAGAAGCTGATAATAGATTTCCCTGTTCACGTTTACGAATCAGATGATCATGCCTATCGTGCTCTTATGAAAAACCGTGTCGGCTTTTCCGATACCACGACTATGTACCATAATTTTATCATGGAGGCAGATCATAATCTAAAACCATCCAGGCCAGTATCCTTTCTAAAACCTGTTCAGGATGCGGCTGTATACCGGAGTAATGTATCCGTAGCGACAGATTCCAATTTTCGTTTCAGGCGAGCCTTCTATCTTTATAATTCAGCAAAAAGAGAAATTATTTATATAAAAAATACATCGAATAAGATCACGGTTATAGATGATAAGGGTACTGAAAGAAACGCCGGGCATTTACCCTTTGAACATTATTCTCTGAACAAAGAAATTGTTGATGATTATATAAACAGCTATTCGAATTTTGGCTATGAATCCGACCGTATACAGCTGATCCGATCAAAGTTTCTTGATCGCGAACCCTATTATGTGAACATATTTCTTGATGAAAGTCAACTTTGGGTCCAACTTTCCAGAAAGGATAAGGCAGCCCCTGACTGGGTTATTACATCATTGACAGGTGACATACAGGCTGTGTTTAAAGGACCGGAAGACTTTCGGCCAATCGCAGTACATAATGGCCGTCTCTACGGTGCCAAAACTGTTGACTACGTGCATTACCTGACTTCATTCGAAGTAGTTGAAAGGGATCCGCTTTCCATCCGCATCAATTAACGCCTGTCTGCGGCCTCAGAAAACTAAGTAAGTTTTAACTTTCTTTAGTTTTTTATTCAAAAGATATTATACAAGTTGGTTCACTATATAAATGCCACGCAATGTATATTAAATATCTGCGAAATTCAGTCTTCCCTGGAATCTTATCAGTTATGATTCTGCAATTGCAGGTTTTCGCTTTTCAGCATACAGCCGAAGAGGCTACTGAACAGATAACCTTTAAGGAGCGTTACCGCCCTCAGTTCCATTACACGCCGGAGAAAAACTGGATGAATGATCCCAATGGGTTGGTTTATTACAACAATGCATATCATCTGTTTCACCAGTACAATCCCTTCGGGGATACCTGGGGGCATATGAGCTGGGGACATGCCGTGAGTTCGGATATGGTGCACTGGAAGCACCTCCCGGTAGCATTATACGAAGAGGGCGATGAGATGATATTTTCAGGTGGCGCCGTGGTGGATTGGGAAAATACATCAGGATTTGGTGATGGCAGTTCTCCTCCTTTGGTTCCTGTTTATACGAGTGCTTATATGGGTGATGATCCTAATCAAGCGCAATCGCTGGCTTATAGTTTAGACGAGGGCAAAACATTCACCAAATATGAGGATAATCCTGTACTGGATCACGCAGATCCTGATTTTCGTGACCCTAATGTGATGTGGCATGAGCCCAGTGAACAATGGATCATGGTTGTATCTCTGCCCAGGCAATATAAAGTCCAGTTTTATTCTTCGGATGATTTGATTGACTGGGAGCATCTTAGTGATTTTGGCCCGTCAGGGGCTACCGGTGGCATATGGGAGTGTCCGGACTTTTTTGAACTTGCCGTAAACGGTGATCCCAATAACAAGCGCTGGGTGCTGCATGTAGATATAAATCCCGGCTCTGTTGCCGGTGGGTCGGGATCACAATACTTCGTGGGCGACTTTGACGGCACTCATTTTATCGAAGATGAAACGGTATCAAACGGAGAAGTTCTCTGGGTGGATTATGGCCCGGATTTTTATGCCGCCATTTCATGGAACAATATTCCTGACAATGATGGCCGACGGCTTTGGCTCGGGTGGATGAGCAACTGGGCCTATGCCGAAGAAACACCTACTTCCCCCTGGAGAAGTGCCATGTCAATACCCCGTTCAGTGGAATTGCAAACCATAGATGGCAACATTAGATTAGTGCAACAGCCTGTTAGGGAACTGCAGCAATTGCGTGATTCTCATGTGCAGCTTGAAAATTTTACACTTGAGAAGGGATCAACAACGCTTTCGAGTGAGGGGATTTCTGGTGATACCTTTGAGCTCATAGCGGACCTGGAAATAGGAAATTCTGAGGTGACGGGGTTTAAAGTAAGGGTTGGCGAAGATGAAGAAACTTTGATTGGATATGATGCAACTTCGGAAACTGTATTTATAGATCGCACCAATTCAGGGGAAGATGATTTTCATGAAGATTTTGCTACAAGAAGCGATGCCCCGGTAGCCCTTGATAATGGCCGGGTACGTTTGCATGTTTTCGTGGACTGGTCTTCGGTAGAAGTATTTGCCAATGATGGGGCTGCGGTTTTAACCAGCCGCATTTTCCCTGATCCTGAAAGCCAGGAGGTCATGCTTTTTACCGATGGTGATAACGCCAAAATAACCAATTTGGACGCATGGACATTGAATTCCATTTGGCCTGAACCAAGTTCGGGGTTTATTTATAATCCGGCAAGTGCTCATGAAGACCCTCAAAAGCATCCGCAATGAAGAATAGAAAAACTTTTTTCTGGGCCATAACAGCGGCACTTGGAGGATTTCTGTTTGGTTTTGATGTAGCCGTTATTTCAGGGGGCGAACAGGATATTCAACGATTCTGGAACCTCAGCGACACTATGCTGGGGCAGATGATTGCCATGGCCCTTTATGGAACCATAATCGGAGCCCTTTTTGGCGGTATCCCTGCCCAGCGTTGGGGGCGGAAAACCACGATTATCTGGATTGCCGTGCTGTTTCTAATTTCAGCTGCCGGTTCGGCATTGGCCCCGGATGTATACTGGCTGATGATCTTCCGGTTCATTGGCGGTTTGGGAGTAGGGGCCTCATCAGTGGTGGCTCCCATGTATATTTCTGAAATTGCCCCAACAGAAAAGCGGGGCCAGCTTACCGCATTATTTCAGTTCAATATAGTATTGGGCATTATGGTGGCTTATTTTTCCAATTATTTAATTGGAACCGGAACCGAAGAATCCTGGAGATGGATGCTGGGCGTGGAATCTATACCGGCAGCACTATTTCTGATCCTGATATTTTTTGTCCCTGAAAGTCCGAGGTGGCTGATCGTGGCGAAGAACAGAGTGAAGGATGCAAAGGAGATCCTAAAGATGGTCAATCCCGATACGGTTAACTCTCAAGTGAAAGCCATTCAGAAAACCGATACACAGAAGGGAAAGACGGCCGGACTGAGGGAGTTTTTCACCGCTCGTTATAAATTCCCCATCATGCTGGCATTTCTTTTTGCCTTCTTTAACCAGGTATCGGGAATCAATGCCATCATCTATTTTGCACCACGCGTATTTTCGTTGACGGGCATGGGTGATGAAGCTGCTTTGCTCTCTACGGTGGGCGTCGGTTTAGTAAACCTGATCTTCACCATGCTGGGTCTGGCATTGATCGACCGTTTCGGAAGGCGATTTCTGATGTATATTGGCTCTACGGGTTATATCGTCTCACTGTCGCTGATTGCCTACGCCTTTTTTACGGAAACGTTTGCGGGAATATTTGTACCTGTTTTAATCTTTGTTTTTATCGCCTCTCACGCTATAGGGCAGGGCGCGGTGATTTGGGTATTCATTTCAGAGATTTTCCCGAATGCGGTACGGTCGTTTGGCAATTCATTGGGGAGCAGTACACACTGGATTTTTGCAGCGCTTATAGCCGGTAATTTTGTATATATTGAAAGCTTGTTCGGCGGGGGACCTATATTTACATTCTTTGCCGGTATGATGGTACTTCAACTGCTGTTCGTGTGGAAGATTATGCCGGAAACAAAAGGGGTCAGTTTGGAAGAAATGGAAGCAAAACTGGGTGTCGGGAGGGGTGAGTTTGCGCAACAAACTCCCAGTACTGGTGAGTCGCAAGGTGAGCAGGGGAGGTAAGGCGGTACATCACGAGTTTCAAAATAGCTCCCGCTAAGCGAAGACGCTTACGCCTCGCCGAGGCTGTACCACGCCGGTACAGGCGTCTCGCCTGTACCTTCTTTGTCTTACGGCCTCTGGCCGGCAGGACGTGTAATAAGTCGAGTATCGGAACTGTACAAAGGCCCGGCTCTTTATTTGCAATCGTTACCTTTGAGATCGGCCACCGGGGGTACGGCCGGAGGCCGGGGAACAAAAATTGGAACACGCGGGACGCATGTCCCGGCGATTGCTACAGCCAATGGCCGGGGGCGATTGCGAGTTTTAGGGCTTTTGAGAGACGCATATCCCAGCGATTGCTTGCACTCGTGCATTTTGAGTGTATTCCCGCTAAGCGAGGACGCTTAGCGAAGCAGCAGTTTTAGTTCGGGGGGTAAAACAGTACATCACTAACATCTAGCATTAGTTATGAATTGAATAACCAATGGGAAATTTGTTATATTTTGCGCTATCCAATCATATAACTTTAGAAAAATATGCCATCATTTGATGTTGTAAACGAGCTAAACGCGCAGGAAGTAGAAAACGCTGTCAATAATACACTGAAAGAGGTCTCTACCCGATTTGATTTCAAGGGCTTGCATACGGAAGTCGAGTTTTCGAAGAAGAATAATCGTATTGATCTTCTTGCCGCCGAAAGCATGAAGCTGAAGGCTGTGAAAGATATGCTTATCAAACATTTTATAAAGCGGGGACTTGATCCTGATGTTCTGGAGTTTGGCGAAGAAGAGGGTAGCAGTTCGGGCTCTGTAAAGCAAAGTGCAACAATCAAAGAAGGCATTGACCGGGAGACGGCCAAGAAGATTGTGAAAGAGATTAAAAACACCAAGCTGAAAGTACAGCCAGCCATTCAGGATGACCAGGTTCGTGTTACCGGCAAAAAAATTGATGATCTGCAGGAAGTGATCCAAACCCTTAAATCAAAGAAATTCAGCGTGCCTCTGCAGTTCATTAATTTAAAATAAATAATAAATCGTACGGGCTATTAGAAAAAGACAGTTACATGCAACACAGAGCAGTAAAAACAATTCTCCGGATTCATAGGCAAGCATTCAGATATGTAGAATTAGGTGAAGCTATAAAGAAATGCTGGTGACTGTTGTAATTTTACTAGTCTGAATTGTTTATCTTATATTCTTCTAATAATTAACCCTTTTATTCCCTCTATAACTGGTATTCCTTAACGGATATCTGGCGATATAGATCTGGTTAAATAATTAAAAGCCGGGTGGGAATAATGAATCCCTAAAAATTAATAAAAATAAAGTTACCCTATGAACTACTTTAAAGTTTTTTCACCATTATTTATTGTTGTCTTGATGCTGTCCCCGTTATTAACCCAGGATGCGAATAGCCAGTCCCGTGATGGTATTGGTCTGGGAGTTGTGGTAGGCGAACCCAGTGGTGTTACTGCAAAATTGTGGCTGGACAATGGAAACGCCCTTGCCGGCGTCGGCGCATGGAGTATGCGTGGCAACGGTCAGGTTCACTTTCATCTTGATTACCACCGGCAAAATTTCGAAGCCCTTCAGGTGACCCAGGGTGAATTGGCGTTCTATTATGGTCTGGGCGGCCGCATTTTGGCAGGCGACATCAATCGCATCGGAGTACGCGTGCCATTTGGCCTCACTTATTTGTTTGCTGATGATCCCCTTGAAGTTTTTGTGGAACTCGCACCCATTCTTGATCTTTCACCGGCCACTGAATTTTCCGGTAATAGCGGGTTGGGTATCCGCTATTATTTCTAATGTTTAGAGAGGTTTATTACCATTCGAACCTGAAAATACGCCGACTACTTCAAGATTGTAGTCGGTGTAACTGTTAAACTCCCCGCGCAGCCAAAGTACGGCCTGGTCGTTTTCATCGGCCAGGATGATTGGGCGGATATTATCAACTTCTGAATTTTCGGTTATTGATTTCCAGCTCCAGGATTTGCCCCGGTTTTTGGTGATACCCTGGAATATTTCATGATGCCTTTCACCATCCGCCTCACTGATTAAAGGTTCGCCGCTAACAGGATCAGCATCGGTGGATATATATACCATGTTTGGATCAGCGGGATTTAAAGTAATGAGGCCTGTATATTCATCCTCAAGAGGGTAAAGCCTGGACCCGGCATAGGCGACCTCGTGGTCGTGCCATTGGGTGCCGTCCCAGCGGGCGTAGCGGTAGCGGTGGTCAAAACCCCCGGCCCCCCGTTCAATGCGGTCTTTGGTCACAGAATAGCCAATGTAGGGATAGCCGTCTTTATCAAGTTCAATGGAGCTTGTCCATGCTACATTGTCTTCATCACCCTGGAAGATCATGGTCAAATCAGTGGGTTCAAGCGGGCTTTCATCGGAGGTACTAAGCTCGCCCACCACGTTGCCGTCTGATCGATATACGTTACCATCGCTGATGTATCCATGATAAATACTGTTGGTGTAATCCCTTGGATGGGCCTCTGTGGTGACCACATGGATTTTATCTTTATCATTGGATGTATAACGGACATAGGGCCTGCCGGTAAATTCCCACAACTTGCCGCCGTATTGCCAGCTATCCCCATCATCTTCGGAGATCATATAGTTCGGATCCCAGCCCCTGCCCCGGTGGAAATTATAAGTGCGGCCCTCGTCACTGAGGCGGTAGAGGTTGGAGTAACATGCTTCTCCGCCCACGTCAATAATCTGTTCAGCGCCCCACTCCGAAAGGTTGCCTGCCTCCTGTGTGACTTGGTAGCGCATATAATCGTCGGTACCGTGACGGGAATATGCTGCCAAATATTTACCGTCAGGTCGTTTTAAAAAAGAAGGGGCGTTGTGATCATCGGCTTCCAGTTCTGCATGCAGTATGGAAACATTTTTTTCGCCTGTTTCCAGATTGTATGTGGTGGCTGTGATGTCACCATCTGTTGAGACCCCGCCGAACATTAGCGTGCCATTATCAAGAATGGCACGTTCATCCTGAAACCAGCACCAGCCGCCGTCGGTATTCAATACAATGGGTTCGTCGCCGGGATTATGCTGTATCCAGCCCTGTTCATCGGCTTGATTCGAGCAGGCAATCATGTTGACCATTGCAAGCAATAAACAAACAAATACTATGCGGTGGAGTGGGGATGTAGTCATAATGGAGAGTTAGATTTTTAATTTACTTAAACAGGAAAGAAAGGTATCTAATCTCAGTGTGTATAGCAATGTAATCATTGCCGGGAGGGGGAGGCAATGATTACATTGATTATTTATATGTTGTTTTTACAGGATTTCCAGAAGTTCTATTTCGAAAATTATAGTAGCTCCGCCATAAATAGCGCCCTGTCCTGTATTTCCATAAGCCAGTTGGGAGGGGATAACAAGTTCATAAACAGCGCCTTCTTTCATCAGAAGCAAGCCTTCAGTGAATCCGGATATCAAACCATTGACTGGAAACTCCGCCGGCTGTTTGTCACCTTCGTGGGTACTTTCGAATACATCACCGTTGATAAATCTCCCCTCGTAATGCACGCGTACCTTTGAACTGGCTACGGGAGCCTCGCCATCACCCTCTGTCAATACACGATACTGGAGCCCTGAATTGGTTGTCGTTACCCCTTCCTTACCGGCATTTTCTTCCAGATAAGCGATATCTTCGCTGTTATCCAATTCGTTATCGGAATTCAGGCAGGAAGTGAGCATTAAGAGCAAGGGGAGTGCAAAAAAGAAATGGAGCTTCATAAGATATAAATTTGTTTAGAGGTAATGGGACTTGATGCATGTATTCACTTATTGTCAATGAATAGCGATATGAACGGAATAGATCCGCATGTCGTATTTAGAAAAAAACACGAAGAGCATGTGTAACATTTTAAGTGTTCTATTTTTGTGATAACGCTGCGAATGTTGATGTGCTGGACTGATGACAATAGGGCATGGCATATTAATAAAAGTAATATGGGTAATTATTTAGCTGAACCTGTATTATTACCTTATAAAATTGACAGTAGTCTTTTATTTAGCTTTTTTACACAAATAAAATCTCTATTGCAATTAATGATTATAGCTAAAAAATTAAATCTTATGAGTAAAAACAAACAAAGTCGTCGAAACTTTATATCCAATATAGTTTTTGGAACCGCAGGAGCAGTAGGAGCGGGCAGTCTATTTTCTAGTCGTGCAAGTGCTGATTCTTTTAGAAGATTGTCTGATAATCCCATTTTTTCTTTATCGGAACGGGCACCTGACGGCAAAGTTTTGAAAGCTGGTTTGGTAGGTTGTGGAGGGCGCGGATCGGGAGCTGCTGTTAATTTTATAGATGCGGGCCCTAATCTTGAAATCGTAGCTTTAGGGGATGTTTTCCAGGATCAAGTGGATAAATGCAGGCATTCTTTAAAAGCAGCGAGAGACATTGAAGTCGCTGATGAAAATTGTTTTGCAGGTTTTGATAGTTATCAGAAAGTTATTGATTCCGGTGTTGACCTTGTGATCCTGGCCACCCCACCTCATTTTCGTCCTATACATGTAAAAGCTGCCATTGAGGCCGGAAAACATGTATTCCAGGAAAAGCCCGTAGCTGTCGATCCCGTTGGCGCCCGATTAATGGCTGAGACTACCGAGAGAGCAAAAGAAAAAAACCTTTGCATGGTTAGCGGCACAATTAGAAGATATCAGAAGGATTATGTGGAAACACACAGACGGGTGATGAATGGTGAAATTGGTGAAGTTATTGGTGCCAATATTATTAGAAATGGGGGTGCCTTATGGAGGGTGGAGCGGAAGCCTGAATGGACAGACATGGAATACATGATCCGCAACTGGGCTAATTTTAACTGGTTATCGGGCGATCATATAGTTGAGATGTTTGTACATGAAATTGATGTAATGAGCTGGTATGTAGGCGATCATCCAACAAAAGCAAATGGCTACGGCAGCAGGCTTCAAAGAATTTCAGGAGATCAGTTTGACCAGTTTAGTGTCGGGTATGAATATGGAAGTGGAAGGAGAGTACATTGTGCTACGCGGCAGGTAAATGGCTGTGATAATGGAAGAAAACAGTTTATAACGGGAACAAAGGGATATGCTGATGCAAGCGGTGCATTATATAATTACAAGGATGAGCTGATTTGGGAATATCCTTTTCCGTATGAGAATGATGATGATCAGACATGGAGGGTCAATGATCCGTATGTTCAGGAGCATATTGAATTGGTGAAAGCCATTAGAACCGGCAATTATATAAATGATTCAGATGAGCAGATAAAATCAGTTCGCATAGCGATTATGGGACGAATGGCTACTTATACGGGAAGGGAAATTACCTGGGATGAAGTTTTGAATTCAGAGCTTAAATTGGGCCCTGACAGATATGAATTTGGAGAGGTAAATGGAATTGCTGAAAAAGAACCGGTAGTTGGGTTAGCACCCACTGCGCTCAGAAGATATTAAGACCCGTTTTACCTGTTAGGCTGAGTTGATATAGGATGCGTCGTAATTGAGGAATATAAAACTACTAGATTTGAAATGTTATGACATGTTGGAGATACAGATTGTTATATTAGTAAAAACCTCAGTTTAAGCATCTCCAGCTCAATAGTTATTTTGCAGGGCCGATAGCAAAGCTGCAGAGCATTTTTGAATCAATTCCTGGAAGGTATTAAAATATATCAACTCTGGTTTTATATACGTTTGTTGGGTCTGAGTAATAAAATCTATGTTTTTTAGACGCATTTTGAATGACCCGATTCCCCGCTATGCCTGGCGGCGGGTGTTAAATTTATGGAAGCCCATGGCAGCATGGTCTTTGCTGGTTTGGATTTCTGTGGCTATTATTTTGGTTCCGTTATTTTCATCGCTGCTTGGTTGGAGTTTCTTTCGCGGGGATCAACTGGTAGTTGGCAATACGGAGTTGATTAACTGGATTTTTACTCCTTTTGGTTTTATGTACGGAGTGCTTACCGCCACATTGGCACTTATAGGCGGCATGATCCGCTACGCTGGTCTGTTTCAAATCGTGACTGATGATCTTAAGGGTACGCCGGTGAGTGTGCGGGGGACAGCTTTGCGGATTGCGCCCCTTGTTCCAAAGCTGTTCAGGCTAAGCTTTATGGTCATATTGGCTGGCGCTGTGATATTACTTCCTTTAATGGCTGGTCTTGGGGGAATTTATTGGCATTTCCTGGGCGATCACGACATTAATTATTACTTATCGGTCCATCCGCCGGAGCTGAACAGGGCAATGATTGTGGGTGGTATTTGGGTCGCAATATGGTTTATGGGGGCGGGATGGATATTGTGCCGCAGCTTGTTAATTCTACCGGCCTTTCTTTTTGGAGAAAGTGATATTCGCGAGGCTGTAAAAGAATCCTGGGGGCTTTCCCAATATCAGTCACACCGGCTATTAGCTTTGATGGGTTTATCTATCGGCCTTTGGGTGGTAACCAGTCTGGCTGTGGATGCGTTTATTTTATTTTCCGCCAGTTTTGTAATCGAATGGGTGGCCACTGTATCAACTTCCCTTCGTCCTATTGTTTTTGTGACAGGACTGTATGCGGTTATAACACTGGCAGGCAGTGCGATTATAGGTTTTATTGGGTTTTCACTATCGGCTACTGTGCTTACTAAATTTTATTATGAAAGCATAGGTGTTCGGATAGGGACGAATTCTCAAAATGTTAGCCGCTACCTGCCGGCCCGTACATTGGTGATAGCCCGTTACTGGCTAAGTACCGCCCGGATCATCCCTCTTGTTATGGTATTGATCACAGGCAGCCTGGTCTTGAGTACTGTGATGCTGGAGCGGATTCCGGAACAGCATCCGGTGGAAATATTTGCCCATCGCGGGGGGCCGTCACCGGCACCGGAGAATACGGTAGCAGCTGTTGAGGAAGCCATAGCGGCCGGGGCTGATTATGCTGAAATAGATGTGCAAAATTCCCAGGACAGTGTGGTTGTGTTGCTTCATGATATTGATATGATGCGTGTTTCCGGGGATTCAAGGGAAATTGCACATACTGATTACTCCGATCTTGAAGACAATATCCTATCTTCTGACGAGGGTTCTCTATCCGGTGAACATATTCCGGCAACACTGGATGAAGTTTTGCAAAGAGCCGACCGCCGGATAAAATTAATGATCGAGCTTAAATATTATGGGAATGATCCTGGGCTCGCCCCGGCAGTTATTAAGTTGGTCGGGAAATATGACATGGACGATGATGTTATATTGAAGTCAATGAACCTATCAGCCCTAAAGCAGGTTAAGCAATTAGCATCGGATATTCCCACGGGGTATGTTTCGGCATTGGCAGTCGGGGAATTGACCCGGTTACCGGTGGATTTTTTATCCATAGCCCATCAGCGCGTCAATCCCTCCCTTATCCGCGCTGCAAAGCAGCAGGACATGCAGGTATACGTATGGACGGTGAACAGGGCCGATGTAATGGCCGATATGATGGAGCTCGGAGTAAACGGGATAATTACAGATAACCCCGGCCTTGCCGTACGCGTCAGGGATGAACTTATAAACATGACCCCGGCCGAGAGGCTTCTGTTAAGATTTCGTCAGGTTTTAGCCGACGAGTTTGATGAGTAGCGTACCCGTTCCGTTTCCGCAAAATATTGAAGTGCGGCACGTGACTAATGAATCCGAAATCCACCATCGGATGCAAGTACAACGGCGGGACCTTCGTAAATATCTATTTCTCTCCGGGACTTATTCCTGCTTTCTCTCTGGGTATTTTTACGGCAGAAAGTAGTCCTCCGATCTCGTCGGCAAGATTATTTTCTATGGCCTATTCACCGGTCCAGATTCGACCTTCGGCTATTTCCCTGACTTCTTCAATTTCATATTCCGCCACTTTAGTGATGAAATCTTCATACAGTTCATTTAGTCGCCTTACCAAACCTTCGCGTTCCCTTTCGGCTAGCGGGTCCATCACCATCATATCGGCAATGGATGTCAGGTGCATGGTCTTCATTCCTCCTTGTTCGATATATGTTAATACCTTTTTACCCGCATTCTGAAATGCGTGATCTTGAGTACAATGCCTGAAATAATGGGATCATCCGTGGCTTCCTGTATGCCTGATAAGATACCTTCAAAGGATAATTTCAGCATTACGGTAAATTATACTTTATTATGTATATATAATAATTGAGGGCTAAAGAACACTAATCTAAAAGATTAAAAGTTGCAATATAATGTAAGTTTATTTATATATATTATTATTAAATTATAAACGCTTACCCAAATTGAAGGAATGATTAAAGATTTTCACAATAACTGTAGCACACACAGTGATGAAAAGGTGTGGCAGGCTTTGAAAGCAAATGATAAAAATGCTTTAAAGACACTCTTTGAAAGGCATTTTGATGATCTATTTATATATGCTGAAAAATTTTGTGGCGATTCGGAACTGGCTGAAGATCATCTTCAGAATTTATTTCTAAAGATATGGGAGAAAAGATCGAATCTGGGTAATGTAAAAGGAGTGAAGACGTATTTATGGACTGCCTTACGTCGCAGTTTGATAAACGTTGAAGAGAAAAAAAAAACTGAAAAGACTTATCAAAATGAAGTAGCTGATAGTTTGTATGGTATGCAGTTCAATGTTGAAGAACTTATAACTTATGATGAGCTTAACAATCAAAAGAAACACGAGTTACAAGACGCTCTTAATCAGCTCTCCCATACACAAAGGGAAGTTCTGTTTTTAAAATTTTATGAAGGCATGAGCTACGAAGAAATTGAGCAAATCATGTCCATTGGTTCGCAAACAACCCGTAATTACGTTTATAAAGCACTAAAGTCTTTAAAAGAAATATTGATTGTCAAAAAGTCTACTAGATCTCAATTAAGTGGAGTTGAGACTTTATTTAAATTTATTATAATCTCACCTTTTCCACTATTTCATCTGTTAATTAGCTGAATGTAATCCCAAAGAAGGTTGTTTAATGTATTGGCCGATAAAGCAGTTTAGATATTCCTATTTCGCGTTGTTTATTGACTGTGTTACAATACCCGGAAAAAGAAATTTAAATTAATTTGATTACAAGTTGCCGGGTCGCCTGTCTATTCATGTAACATCCTTTTTACATGAATACAAGTGAATAATTTGTCGGATCAAAAATTTAGCATTTCGGAACTTATAAAATCAGAATCGTTTAACCGGTGGGTCTATGGGAGAACAGATGCACAGGAGAACGAATATTGGGACCAATGGCTGAAGAAAAGCGAAGAAAATCGTAGCCGTGCTTTGAAAGCTCAACAATATTTAACCCGATTTTCAATCAATCCATCATCAAGACCTGATGCCGCCAAATCATGGAAAAAGATTGAAAATTCGATCGGTGGGTACAGCATAACCAACAGAAAATTGCCATCAGAAGCTCATTACACCTATGACTTCATTATGCGTATGGCCGCAACGTTGCTGGTAGTAATCCTTTTGGGAGTAGCTGCATTAGATGTTAATGTAGAGGCGGAACAAAATCAGGAGACACTTGTGCAAAATTTTGTAGAAAAAGAAGTTGCCACAACATATGGCGAACGAAAGATTGTTAATCTTAGCGATGGTTCGGTTATAACGCTTAATGCAGATTCTGAATTAACCTATAGGGTGAATGAATCAGAACCAAGTGATGTCAACTTGCAGTTGAACGGGGAAGCATATTTTTCAGTGACCAGTCGTACTGACACCGAATATTCATTTAATGTAAACACTACGGCGGGCTCGGTTAGGGTGATGGGAACATCATTTGTGGTATCTACCCGCAAGGGCCATACTGAAGTAGCCCTTGAAGAGGGGAGTGTGGCCATTAATATTACGAACAGGAGTAATGATATATTTATTGAACCCGGCCAACTAGCCGTTTTTAATACTGATTCTGATCAAGTTGACATACAAGAGGTGAACCTGGATGTCTATACCTCCTGGACAACCCACATGCTGGTATTTGATCAGACCCCTTTAGATCAAGTTATTCATCGCCTGGAGCATACTTTTGGGGTAAAAGCAGAAGTTCAAAATAACGAATACTATGAGAGAAGGATATCCGGGTCTATTGAAAACACAAGCCTTGAGGTTATCGTATCAGCCTTGTCGCAAACAATGGACATAGATATTCAATTAGAAGGAGATGCTATATATTTTGATTAAAAAAAGAAAGAGAGATAGGTGTTAAGTAACACACACACAAAACAACATGAATGAAAAATTACTACAAACCACTAACTTTATGAAACTAAAAACCGGAAAATACAAGGTACATTTAACCGTGCTCTTGCTTCTCGTATTTGCGGGCATGGGAAGTATGGCAACGGCTGTACACAGCCAGCCTGGAAGCTTGGCTGATATATCAAAGGGAGAAATTTTGAATAAAAAATCTCTGCATACGGTTACTGATCTAAAGACTGTTCTCGGGGAAATAGAAAACTCATATAATATTTCTTTTTTATATGATTCCCAGTTAGTGGACGGCAAATATGTTGTCGACTCAGAACTGCCTACCGACAATTCGACGCATAATCTGGATAGTTTACTATCTAGCAAAGGCTTGATGTATAAGAAAGAAACTGCCAGAACGTATCTCATTACAAAAAAGCCTCTCGCTGAAGAAGAGGAATTGGCTGTTCAGGAGACCATCACCGGATCAGTTACTGATGCTGAAACAGGAGAAGCGCTTCCAGGTGTAAACATCATGGTGCAGGGAACCAGCAGTGGTACAGCCACCGACATGGAAGGCAATTATGAACTTACCGCTGCTTCACTAGAAGAAACGCTTGTTTTTTCTTATATCGGTTACCAAACCCAGGAGGTTCCCATAAACGGCAGGAACGAAATCGAAATAGCTCTTGCAGTGGATTTCTTTGGCACCGAAGATCTTGTTGTAGTGGGTTACGGTGAACAAAGCCGGGAAACGCTTTCCGGTTCGGTTAGTTCTATATCCGGCGCACGAATGGAAAGAATTCCCGTTACCAACATGTCGAACAGCCTTACGGGTCAAATTCCCGGCATCGTTAGTGTTAACACCAGTGGTGAACCTGGCTATGATGGGGCAAACCTCAATATTCGGGGTGTACACACTTTAGGGAATAATAGTCCTTTGATAGTGATTGATGGGGTAACCAACCGGTCCGGGGGTTTGGATCGCCTGAATCCGCGAGATATTGAGAACATCAGCGTGCTGAAAGACGCATCGGCTGCTATTTATGGATCACAAGCTGCTAACGGTGTTATTCTTATCACCACCAAAAGAGGTAGAGCCGGTGAAACTCAATTTAATTTAGATATTAACCAGGGTTTTAACCAGCCGACTTATCTTCCTGAGATGGCCGACGCGGAAACCTATATGACGATGCTCAATGAAATTGATACATATAAAGGGGATACTCCGCGATATACAGATGAAAGAATACAAAATCATGCTAACCAAACCGACCCCTGGTTATATCCGAATACAGACTGGTTTGCTGAGGCCTTAAAACCGGTTTCATATCAATCCAGGGCTGATGTTTCCGTATCCGGCGGTAGTGAAGCCATGAGATATCGTTTATCATTCGGCGGATTAACCGAAGATGGTTATTATAATAATAGCGCTACCCGGTATAATGAATATAGCTTCAGAAGCAATATAGATGGGCAGCTTTCTGAAAATATTTCTATGAAGTTCGATCTGGTCGGGCGTATGGAAGATCGAAACTTCCCAACTCAAGGCGCTGACGCAACGTTTCGTATGTTAATGAGAGGTAAGCCCAACGAGGCTGGTTTTTGGCCAAACGGATTGCCTGCTCCTGATATAGAAAATGGTACCAATCCGGTTGTTACGGGTACCGATGCGACAGGTTATGACAATAACGAGCGATATCTTTTTCAAAGTAATATCAGTATGACCGTTGAAGTACCTCAGGTTCAAGGGTTGTCTTTTACTGGTAACGCTGCTATAGATAAGGATTTCCAACAAAGAACTCTTTGGCAAATACCCTGGACTCTTTACTCATTTGATGGTTTTGATTCCAATGATGAGCCGGTATTGAATCCAAGTGTGGTTCCGTATAACGACCCAAGGTTAACGCAATGGTCAGAACAAGGGCATAACTCTACATTAAACTTGTTAGCCAATTTTGAGAAAGATTTTGAAAGCCATTCTTATAGTATTCTTTTGGGAACTGAACAGCAGAGAATGAAAAATGCGGGTATACAGCTTTATCGTCGCCATTTCCCTTCTACTCAAATCGATCAGATGAATGCTGGTGGTCAGGATGATCAGTCCATTAGCGGAGGTGGGCGCTCCTTACAAAATGTACCCAATGAAGCAGTTCGCATGAACTTCTTTTCCCGTATTAACTACAGCTACCAAAGCAAATATATGGTAGAACTTATCGGAAGGTATGATGGTTCATATATCTTCCCCGAAGGCAATCGGTTTGGTTTTTTCCCGTCAGTTTCTACTGCCTGGAGATTAACCCAGGAAGATTGGTTCCGCAGTGCAACCAACTTTTTTGATGAATTAAAGCTTCGTTTATCTGTAGGGCAAACGGGTAATGACCGTATTGATGAGTTCCAATACCTGGCGACCTATCAGCTTGGTGGCGGTGCGGTATTTGATCACTCAGAAGCTCAAAGTATTTACCAGGGAAGTACTCCCAATCCTAATATTACCTGGGAAGTCGCTAATCAGTTTGACGTTGGTTTAGAAGGTCGAATCCTTGACGATCGTTTTTCTTTTGAAGTTGATTACTTTCGCTACCTGAGGGAAGATATTCTTCATTATAGAAATGCGTCAGTGCCCCAATCTTCAGGATTAAGCCTGCCCCGTGAGAATATAGGTGAAGTAAGAAGTCATGGTTTTGACGGATCATTAGGTTGGCAAGATCAAATTTCCCAAGACTTTATGATTGATATTAATCTAAGTTTGGGATATGCTATCAATGAGATTAATTATTGGGATGAGCCACCTGGAGCACCTGAATGGCAGAGATCCACGGGCATGCCAATGGAAACAGGACTATTTTATCAAGCCATTGGAGTATTTGAAACTGAGGCGGATGTTAAAAACTATCCCAGCTGGCCTAATGCCCGTGCAGGTGACATTATATTTGAAGATGTTAATGGTGATGATGAAATTACCGCGGATGACAGAATAAGGGTAGACCGAACAGGTACCCCAAAATGGAATGGCGGCTTAAATATTAGCGGTTTTTACAAATCATTTGATTTCACGGTGCTCTTTCAAGGTTCTACCGGCGCTGCTCAATATATCAATACACAATCAGGTGATTTTGGTAACTATTTCGCAGAGTTTGCCAATCAACGATGGACTCCGGATAATCCTAATTCAGAGCATCCCAGAGCCTTTAACCGTGAAGAAGAATATTGGATAGCAAACGCTAATACTTATTTCCTTAGGAATACTGATTATCTGCGATTAAAAAATGTGGAAATCGGTTATAACCTGCCAGCTGCCGTCAGTAATCGTTTAAATCTTGATAACATGCGTGTTTACGCGAATGGATTTAATCTTCTGACATGGGATACTTTTAAACTAATGGATCCTGAAACGCGTAATGGCGCTGGTCATTATTATCCTCAGAAAAGGGTTATTAATCTCGGTTTATCTGCATCATTTTAAACAAATAGTATAAAAAATTATGAAAAACTTACATTATAAAACAATAGCACTATTGTTTAGCATTTTGGTTTTTAATGCCTGCGATACCAGTGTATTGAATGTATCGCCGCAAGACCAGATGTCAGATGATAGTGTATGGGAAGATGAAGCATTGTCACAGTTGTTCTTAAATGACATGTATATCGGAATGAGACACGGCCTGTATGAAATTCAGCTGTCTTCTTTAACCGATGACAGCCAATTTATTCATGGCTATGGCACGAATGAAGTTGTAGAGGGAATTGTAACCCCAAGTAACCTCGGTTCCTGGACTCACTGGAATTTTGAGCAGTATAACTGGTCAAATGTGTATTCAAGGATCAGACAAGTAAACATCATGTTGGAAAACATTGATGATGCTGTGATATCAAGTGAAGAGTTGCGAGATCAAATGAAAGGAGAAGCACACTTTCTGAGAGCCTTTTTCTATCATAACCTGTTACGTGTGTATGGGGGAGTTCCCATTATTGAGCAGTCTTATGGCCTTGATGATGATCTTCTGGTTTCCAGAAATACCTTTGCGGAAACTGTTGATTTTATTGTTCAGGAAACCGATCTGGCAGCTGAGCTGTTGAATTTGGAGGCTCGTGAACTGGGGCGTGCAACGCAAGGTGCGGCAATGGCTTTGAAGTCACGCATCCTGCTACATGCCGCTAGTGATCTGTATAATGATAGTCCGGCAAACGAATTGGTGGGTTATACCAGTGGAAGCCAGCAAGACCGGTGGCAAGCTGCCCAGACCGCTGCCAAAGATATAATGGATCTGAACAAATATAGCCTCTACAGGCAGCATGCCGATGCTACGGAGAATTATACGCAGCTTTTCCTTACCAATGATGATCATGAAGAAATTATTATGAGCCGCTACTTTCTTTCCGATAAGGGTGATGGTGAAAATCCGGCGCAGCATAATGGACCTAATGGTTATCGTGGTTGGGCAGGCAATACCCCTGTTCAATCCATAGTTGATGCTTATGAGATGGAAGATGGTTCGGAATTTGACTGGGGTAACCCTGAACATGCCGCCGCGCCTTATGAAAACCGCGACCCGCGTTTTTATGCATCCATACTTTATGACGGCGCCCCATGGGTTGAGCCTCCTTCAGTAAGGGTTCCGCATGACCCGGTGGGTATTATCCAGACTTTTGAGCATGTGACCCTTCCCAATGGTGATGAAGTTCCCGGTATAGATACCAGAAACGGGTCGATTGAAGACTGGAACGGCAGTTATTCGGGATATTATTTGCGTAAGTTCATTGATAATTCGATCGAAAATTTTCAAGATGAGAAACAAACAGTACCCTGGAGATTTTTTCGCTATGCTGAAATTTTATTTAACTATGCAGAAGCCTCAATGGAGCTTAACCAGGAAGGAGAAGCTCGAGATGTGATCAATCAGATCAGAGACCGTGCAGGAATGCCGGACATCACCGAAAGTGGGCAGGCCTTGAAAGACCGGTATCGGAATGAACGTCGAATAGAGCTCTTTGCCGAGACGCACAGATTTTTTGATATTCGCAGGTGGAAAACAGCGCCCAATCATTATCATGACGCGCAAGGCATCAAAATAACAGCTGATGCTGATGATCCTACCGATAGGAGTACCTACTCGAACTATGAATACACACCGATGACCATTCAAAGTAGAGGATGGGATGACAGTCAGTATTTCGTGCCTATACCGAATGATGAGATGAATCGGAATGACCAGTTGGAACAGAATCCGAACTACCCTAACTAGAAAAGTTGATATAACAGAAACAAAGCAAAGCGAATCGTTGTGCATTTGTTAAGGACAGCGATTCGCTTTTTTATGTAATGGTTCTATTGAATTTAGTAATGCCAAAGGAAAGAAATTTGTTTTATAGAAATAGGGGATGCATAATTTAATTTGAATTTTAGAATGAATTACATTACCCTTTTTATATTTTACTTAATATTGCTCCATTCTCTGTGTTACTAAATTTCAAAGCATTATTTACAGGGCTGTTCATTTGTTTTTGCCTTATTTCCGGCTGTACTTCAAATTCGGAAGTTAGCTGGAATGAAGAAGAAGGTTACCGTTGGACAGAACTAGATATAGGATATTTCGGTAGTACCGGGTTCAGCAAGCTTGACAAAACCGGAATTCAATTTGATAATTCAGTTAGAGAAGAATTAGTTGAAGAAAATCGCCATTTCCTAAATGGATCAGGCGTGGCCGTGGGTGATGTTACCGGTGACGGGTTGGTAGACATATACTTCGCCAGTCTGGATGGTACTAACAAGCTTTACGAGAACAGGGGTGGGTTTAAATTCACAGATATTACCGAAGAAGCTGGATTGGCTCATGAAGGATATAGTTCAACCGGTGTGGTTTTTGCTGACGTCAATGCCAACGGGCACCTAGATTTATTAATCACCTCGTTGACTGAAACGAATAGCCTGTATATAAACGATGGTGATGGTCACTTTGAACTTAAGGAAAACAGCGGCCTAGGTGATAGTAAAGGGGCTAAAACAATGGCTCTGGCTGATATTACGGGCAACGGCCATTTGGATCTTTATATTGCCAATTATAAATATGAGACGGTTAAAGATTTATATACTTCACAAGAATTATCTTTAGATAATACGCTGGAATACCTGGATGGTGAGTTGCATGTCAAATCACCCTTTGATCAATATTATAATATTATTAATACTGCTAATGGCCCTTATCGAAACGAAGTTGGAGAGGCTGATGAGCTTTATCTAAATAAGGGCAATGGCGTATTTGAGAAAGCTGATGACGCGGTTCATTTTTTTGATGAAGATGGTAATGAAAGGGGGCTATCAAAAGATTGGGGTTTAACGGCGAACTTTCAGGATGTAACGGGAGATATGCTTCCCGACCTGTATGTAGCGAATGATTTCTGGACCTCTGATCGCTTATGGATCAATCAGGGGGATGGAACATTCAGACTAATAGAAACTGACGCCATTCAGAACATGAGCTTTTCCGCAATGGGGATAGATTTTTCTGATGTTAATCGCAATGGCTCGATGGATTTTGTAGTCACTGAAATGCTGGGTATGGAGCATAAAAACCGAATCAGGCAATTTTCTGATTATCTTGAGCAAAACGATGGCCGCACGCTTAATAACAGGAATTCTCTTTTTATAAATCGCGGTGACAATACATTTTCCGAAACAGCATATTATAGCGGGCTGCAGGCCAGTGAATGGTCATGGGCCACTTCTTTTATGGATATTGATCTTGACGGCTATGAAGATTTAATAATTGCAACGGGTTTTGCAAATGATTATACGGATATGGATACGCAGATAGCCCTTGTGGAGCAAGATAATGATCCTTCTAACAGTAATATTATAAGTTATCCACCCCTGAAGCGAACCAACAAAATATTCAGGAATAATCGTGATCTTACTTTTACTGATAAAAGTAATGATTGGGGGTTTGATGTTGAAGATGTTTCGCTGGGTATGGCACTAGCCGATCTGAATAATGATGGTACTCTTGATGTAATTTTGAATCGTTATAATGAGGAAGCTGCCGTATATGAAAATAGAACAAATGCGCCCAGGATCGCTGTCCATCTAAATGGAAATGCACCGAATACACATGGAATTGGAGCTAAAGTTAAGCTGGAGGGAGGTCCTGTTGAACAAAGCAAGGAAATGGTATCCGGGGGTAATTATTTGTCAGGCAGCCAGGCTCAGGTTACATTTGCGGCGGATATAGAAAACACCGATCATGAAATTACCGTTTTGTGGCCCAGTGGCAGACAAAGCAGGATCAGTGGATTGAAAGCCAACAGGATGTATATAATTGATGAATCTGCATCCACCGAAGAAGTAAAACCATCGTTAGCATCAGATATCACCCCGCTTTTTGAGGATGTTTCTGAACGAATTAACCATAGACACTACGAAAATGACTATGATGACTTCAAATATTTTCCCCTGTTGCCCAAGAAGCTCAGCCAGCAAGGCCCGGGTGTGGCTTGGATAGATTACAACCAGAATGGTTTGGACGACCTTTTTATTGGATCCGGAAAAGGCGGTAATTTAACCATCTATGAAAATTCGGGAAACGGCATGTTTACTCCCAAAAGCATGAATCCGGCAACCGAACAGGCGCCCGGAGATCAGACCTCTATTATTGGCTGGGGAGAAGGTAATTATACCAAAGTTATTGTAGGGAGTGCGAATTATGAACAGGGGGATCCTGCCACTGCTTCAGCTTATCAATATTCAATAGACAAAAACGGTAATGTTGAAACAGACAGCCTGCCGGGTGTACTTTCAACAACAGGTCCGATGGCGGCTACAGATTATAACGGCGACGGGTATGTAGATCTGTTTATTGGTGGAAATTTCAAACCGGGTCAATATCCCGGAAATGCTGATTCAAGATTGTTCCGATATGCCGATGGTAAACTCGTGCTTGATGAAGCAAATTCACGCACGTTATCTGAAATTGGATTGGTATCGGGGGCTGTATTTACCGATTATAACCAGAATGGTAGTCAGGATCTGTTGATTAGCACCGAGTGGGGAAGTCTCAAGTTGTTTGAGAACAGAAACGGCAGGTTTCACGAAATAACCGAAGAGGTTGGATTGGATGCCTATACAGGATGGTGGAATGGAATAGCGACCGGTGATTTTACCAATAACGGATTTCCTGATATTATTGCCACTAATATAGGTTTGAATAGTTCCTATCAAATTGACTCGGAACATCCTCTTAAAATGTTCTACGGCGATTTCAACTGGGATGGCCGCCTTAATATCCTGGAATCCTATTATGATGAATCGAGTGGGGCATATGTACCCAGGCGAAAACTTCACGATTATGAATCCTTGCAGGAGGTGATCAGTCCGGTGAATTCCCACAGGGAGTTTTCCGAGATTACTGTTCAGGATTTTTTTACCCCGGGATTTGATATATCATCCAAAGAAATCAACACTTTAGACCACATGTTGTTTATTAATAACGGGGATAGTTTTACTGCGCACCCTTTGCCAGTTGAAGCACAACTTTCAGCAGCGATGTATGCAGGTGTTGCTGATTTTGATAATGACGGCAACGAAGATCTTTTTTTAAGCCAAAATTTTTACGCCTTACCTAAACATACACCCAGGTTCGATGGTGGACGGGGATTATTATTAAAGGGAGATGGCAAGGGCAACTTAACATCCTTTTCCGGAACCGAAAGTGGAATTAAAGTCTATGGTGAACAACGTGGCGCTTCTCTCAGTGATTTCAATAAGAATGGAAAAACCGATATCGCCATTTCACAAAATAACGGGGCCACCAAACTTTATATGAACAAGGGTGATAAAGCTGGTTTGCGAGTGCAACTAAATGGACCTGAAAGTAATAGAGATGCCATTGGATCAAGTTTCCGTATCGTCTATGAAAGTGGAAAAAAAGGTCCCAGAAGAGAGATACAGGCTGGTTCAGGCTATTTATCACAAAACAGCTCCATACCTGTTATGGGTTTTAGTGAGAGTCCAGATAAAATTGAAATAACCTGGTACAATGGTAGAAAATCATCGATTGAAGTACTGAATAATAAGTGGGAATACAGCATTGACTATGAATAAATTTACTTTAATCGAAATTCTTTAGGTACAAAGATAGATGCTGACTGTCCATTTATTTGCAGACAAAGGCTCGAATCTTTGATCCGGTTTCATTACTTTATTTAAGATTTAATGTACAGTTTACCTGATAGTATTTAATATGGAAGAGTGGAGTTTGGTTTTATGAAGGGTATTGTAGTTATTAGTTTTTTATTTATTAAGGGCTTTTTATTCAATGATTTATCGAGTTTACCGATTCAAGAGTTCTTGCCATATGAACAAGAAATACCTGGTTCAGGGCAGGAGATAGCAATGGTGCCAGTTTCCGGTGGTAGTTTTTTAATGGGCAGTTCTGACACGGATATACAAGATGAAGATGAAGGACCACAGAAAGAAGTAGAAGTTGATTCTTTTTGGATGGGAAAATATGAAATATCGTGGAACCAGTATGACCTGTTTGTAAGAGAGAAATTAGCAAATTTACCGGAAACAGGAGCTCCAACAGGCGATGTTAAACTAAAAGCAGATGCGGTATCCCTGCCTACGCCACCTTATATCGATATGAGTTTTGGGATGGGAAGAGATGGATATCCTGCCATAAATATGACGCAATATGCAGCTGTAATGTATGCGAAATGGCTTACGGCTAAGACTGGTAATTTTTACAGGTTACCGACAGAAGCGGAATGGGAATATGCTTGCCGTGCCGGCTCCGAAAGCGCTTACCACTTCGGGAACGATGCGGCTGAACTGGATAAGTATGCATGGTTCCGCAGTAACAGCGACAGAAGTTATAATGAAGTGGGCACTTTGCAACCCAATTCTTTGGGTTTGCATGATATCCATGGTAATGTCGCCGAGTGGACTACTGATCAATATAGGGAAGATTATCATGAGCAGTTGGAAGGTGATGTGACTGATAATCCCTTGTATCTACCCACCACGCTTTATCCGAGATCGGTAAGGGGTGGATCATGGTCAGATGATGCTGAAGAATTGCGTTGCACAAATCGCAGGGGATCAATCGAGCGATGGAAACAGAGGGATCCACAGTTGCCTAAAAGTTTATGGTGGCTCACGGATGCGCCATTTGTCGGGTTCCGCCTTGTACGCCCAAAGGAAACACCATCAAAAGAAGAAATGGAAAGATATTGGATAGATGCCATGGAGGATTATTAAAATTGCAGTAAATATTTAATAGTCTGTAATCATAATTAATAAAAAACGGATGGATCAAATGAAAAAACAATACCAGGGAACCCACAAACGATTAACAAGGCGCGACTTCTTTAAAAATGCTTCAATAGGGGCGGGAGGCATGCTTCTGAGTGCCCTCCCTATAGGTGCGAGCGCTTATGCCGGGGGTAGCGACAAAATCAAAGTAGCCCTTGTTGGGTGCGGTGGTCGTGGTACGGGGGCAGCCAATCAAGCGCTTTCAACAGGTGATGATGTACAGTTAGTGGCTATGGCCGATGCTTTCCAAAACAGGCTTGACAATGCTCTGGAAACGCTTTCAAACAGATATGGCGATACCGATCAGTTAAATGTTCCTAAGGAGCACCAGTTTACCGGTTTCGATGCCTACGAAAAGGCCATAGCTCTTGCTGATGTCGTTATTCTGGCCACTCCTCCCGGTTTCAGACCCACTCATTTTGAGGCCGCTGTAGAGGCAGGCAAGCATGTATTTATGGAAAAACCGGTTGCAACCGATGCTCCTGGAGTAAGGCAGGTTATAGAAGCGGGTAAAGTAGCGAAACAAAAGAACCTGAATGTTGTTTTAGGCCTGCAGCGCAGGTATCAGAACAACTATAAAGAAGTTATAAACAGGATCAATCAGGGCGAAGTTGGTGACATTGTTTCCGGTCAGATCTACTGGAACAGCGCCGGCGTGTGGGTGAACGAGCGCCAGGCTAACCAAACTGAAATGGAATACCAGATGCGCAACTGGTACTATTTTAACTGGCTGTGCGGAGATCATATCGTAGAGCAGCATATCCATCAAATTGATGTTGCCAATTGGTTTATTGGTGAATACCCAAGTTCTGCCCAGGGCATGGGTGGCCGTGAAATAAGGAAAGGTAACGAGTACGGGGAAATATTTGATCATCATTTTGTAGAATATACCTACCCCAGCGGAGCTGTTATCGCCAGCCAGTGCCGTCATCAACCGAACGTGATGAACCGAGTGTCGGAGACGTTTCAAGGAACCAAAGGCACCAGTGATACAGACGGAGGGGGCAGAGGTTTACTGCGCGGTTATAACGGGAATGTTCGTTATGAGCACAGTAGTGATCAGGACCCTAATCCCTACCAGCAGGAACATAACGAGTTGTTTGCAGCATTGCGAAAAGGTAATGTAATTAATCAGGCAGAAGTTGGCGCTAAGGCGACCATGACTGCGATTATGGGTAGAATGGCCACCTATTCCGGACAGGTTATTGATTGGGATAAAGCCCTGAATTCCAACATCAATATTATTCCGGCAAAACTGGGATGGAATGAACAACCTCCTACACTGCCGGATGAAAATGGTAATTATCCGGTTCCAGTACCTGGTGTTACGGAAGTACTGCAAAATTTAAGCTATAAGGGCTAAAAATATACCCGTTACTACCTGCCTGAGAGATCGGGCAGGTAATAACGGGGTATTTACGGGTAAATAATATGAATTATAAAAATGCACTGAAATCTACACTGGGTTCCATGCTATCATCATTCGTAATCTTGGTGCTAGCATAAGGTGCATATTAACTTTTTTAATAATTTTCAAACATGAGCAAAAGAAATCCAATTCAAAAGGTATCAGAACAAACACTTTTCAGCAGGCGAGATATGATCCGCAATACAGCAGCACTTTCTGCTGCAATGGTAGCAGGAGCAACAATTCCTTCAAAAACGCTTGCTTCAAATGAGCATTCCGGAAAAGCCGCCGTTCAGAACGGGCGAATCAATCAAGTGATAGTTTCCTGGCCTTATATGAATTTCGGTGATAAATGGAATCTTGATCAACTTTGCCAGGCAACAGTTGACCTTGGCTGCCAGGGAATCGAATTAGTAGGGCCTGCAGAATGGCCAACTATGAAAAAATATGGACTAACTTGTGCACTGGCAACCAATGGTATGCCGGACCCGCCTTTTGAAAAAGGATTGAATAACCCCAGATATCAGCAAGAAGTTATAACACGCACTAAACAACGAATTGAGGAATGTGCCGAGGCCGGGTTTAAAGCTGTTATTGCCTTTACCGGCTTTGAATATCTGGATGTGGAACATCCAGAGAAAGGTGTAATTCCTCCTGATGAGGGGGCTGATAATACTGTGGAGGGATTAAAAATACTGGCAAGGCACGGTGAGAAGCATGGTGTCAATATTTATGTTGAACACCTTAACTCACGGGTTAAAGGAGACGACAATAGAGGACATCCTGGTTATCAGGGCGATCATATTGATTACTGTGCAGATATTATCCGCAGAGTTGGTTCACCACGTGTAAAGTTACTGTTCGATCTTTATCACGTTCAAATAATGGATGGTGATATCATTTCCCGGATCAAGGAATATGGTACGGATTTGATTGGTCATATCCATACTGCCGGAATACCTGGTCGTTGTGAACTTACTGATCAGCAAGAACTTTATTACCCGGCTGTTATGCAGGCGTTATTGGATATTGGTTATGAAGGATACGTTGGCCAGGAATTTATTCCTACAAAAGATGCAATGACAGGACTACGCCACGCCGTTTCTCTATGTGATGTTTAATCGTTAAGCATTATCAGTATATATTTCAAAAAAGAACTTTAGATTAGAAGTCTAACAATGCCTCAAATGATGGTGTTGTTTTGATTTCTATTTTATCGTCGTGCAGATATTCAATATATACAGCTATATCTGACTCCTGCTCAGCAAATTTCATGCCTGAAGAAGGACCCATTACATTTAATGCTGATGCATAAGCATCAGCTGTTATTCCATCGGGTGCAATAATCGTCGTCGTAATCGCTTCTGTAACTCCTAAACCCGTTCTTGGGTTTATAATATGAGAATATCGCCGGCCATCTATTTCCACATACTGAAATAAATCACCCGAAGTGGTGATGGCCTTATTTGATAATGTTAATTCTATATACCCACTACGATTTTCTTTGTTATGTGTTGGAATAACTATTTTCCATCCATCCTGATCGGGAGGAGGATCTCCAAGCATTATATCACCACCGGCATCTACTAAAACAGATGAGATGCCGAACTCCTGAATGATACTTAAAGCCTCATCAGCAGCATATCCTTTAGCAATTCCGCCAAGATCAAGAAGCATATCTTCCTGGGTTAATTGCACCGAATGATCTTTTTCATTGAATTTTATATTCGTGTACCCCACTTTTGATCCAAATTCTGCCATAGTGCTATCGTCTGGAAGCTGTGGGTTTTCATCTTTATGCATTTCTCTCCAAAGCTGTATATAAGGGCCCATAGTTATATCAAAAGCTCCGTCAGTTATTCTGGAAAATTCTTCAGCTTTTTTCAAAACAAAAAACAATGATGGGCTAACGCGAACAGCCTTGCCAGTTCCAGATGTGGCGGATAGCTCATTAAGTTCGCTATCACTTATATAATCACTCATTATTTCGTTTAATACTTCAACTTTTTGAAAGGCTGCATGTGACGCTGATTTTGCAGTGGCCTCATCCGGTGCATAGAGAATAATACGAAAGAGGGTGCCCATATGGGGAGATTCATATTCGAAACGTTTCAGGTCCTGAGGTTCAATACCCTGAAAGAAGAGAGTAAGAAAAAAAAAATGGTATAGAATGTTAGTGAGCAATATCTGAAAATTTAAAAATGCACATGTTCGCTTTGCTAGCTGGTCGCGATAAACTTATTTCTGCCATGATACCAGAAGAATAAAATACAAAAAAAAGCCTGACACACAATGTATGTCAGGCTTTTTGGGGTATAAAAATAAGAGGGGGTAATAGCTATCTATCCTAAGGTCCTACTTAACATATCCCCCTTAAGGCTCCTTCTGGTTACTGTGCTTCAGGCTGACCTTGAACAGGAGCCTGTGGCATAGATTCTTGCATTATTTGCTGGGCTCTTTGCTGAAGTTCCTGATCTTGCTGAATGGCCATATTCAACTCCTGAAATCTACCCATTTCCATGCCTTCGGCTTCAATGGCACTTGTTAATTTCCCTTCCATCTGAGCGCCAATTTCATCAATAGACTCGGAAGCTCTGTCAAAATTGTCCATTACTTCTGATTCAACATCAATGTCTTCCGGTGACTCTCCCATTTGAAGGGCTTGAGCGATTTCATTAAATGTCTGTACATCAATGCCTTCCTCTTCAACGACGCCCATCATTTCCTGTTGAGCTTCTGCTTGAACTTGTTGAGCTTGCATAGACACATCTACGAATAACTGAAGCTCCTCATCATCAACATCAATAGGCTCTTGCGGCATTTGATTCTGCAATTGACTCTGCATCTCTTGCTGCTCTTGCCCCTCAGTTTGGGCGGCTTCCTCAACATCTGATTCATTCCCACAACCGACAAAGGTAAAAACCATCAAAGAAAGAGCTAATATATATTTTGTCATTTTATGTATTTGTTTTTAAAAATTATTTAAAGAATTAATGCTCCAACGAAGGCAGAATAATAAAATTTTCTAACCTGCTATATTAATGTTTAAAGAATACTAAATTTGTATGGGTTAATCCACCATCAATCGGAGAGAAGGTTCTTCTTTACACTTCCTGCTTTTTATTTGTACTTCTAGGTGGAAAACCAGATTAACTGCCGAGTTTTATTTCTTGAAGAGAAAACAAAATACTACCGGGAAAGCGGAGTTAATTAGAGGTACCTTATAAACAAAAAGATGATAATATTATTCTCTCATCTCCATACATATGTGAACCCACAAGATTTATGAAATACAATTATTTACTCCTACTGTTTTCCCTGATACTATTTTTATCCTTAGGTTGTGCGTCAAGGGAGGCACCACAAGGGTCCGGTATTAATAAGAATAACATGGATACAACGGTAAATCCCCAGGATAACTTCTACAGGTATGCGAACGGTTCGTGGTTGGAAAGAACGGATATCCCATCAGATCGATCTCGATATGGCAGTTTTGATGAATTGCTGGAGACCGCTGAGGAGCAAGTCCTGGAAATTATTCAGGAAATGAGTGATCGGAATGCTGAAGAGGGCAGCGATGCTCAGAAAATGGGAGATCTCTACCAATCTTTCATGAATACAGAACAAATTAACGAGTTGGGTATATCCCCACTTGCACCGGAGATCGAACAAATCAACTCGATACATGATCATGATGATCTACTATTATTCTGGGGTAAAACTCAGAAGTATCGCTTTGGCAACCCGCTATCGCTATTTGTAAGCCAGAATCAAATGCAGGCTGATCAATACATAACCTACCTTTCTCAATCAGGGCTGGGACTGCCTGATCGTGAATACTATTTACGAGATAATGAGCAAAGCCAGCAGATCATCGACCAGTATAAAACGATGATTTCCGAATTTTGGAACCATGCCGGTTGGGAAAATGGAGAACAAGCCGCCGAAACCGTGTTATCGGTAGAAAAACAAATTGCGGAATCTCATTGGACCCGTGTGGAAAACCGTGACCGGCAGGCAACCTATAATAAGATGTCTCTTCCGGAACTAAATGAATTGACTTCGAATATTGACTGGATTGAATTTAGTGATGCGGCAGGATTTAAATTTGATGAAATAGTGGTGCGGCAACCAACCTATTTTAGCGCCTTTAATGATTACTTTCAAAAAATAGATATTGATGACTGGAAACAATACCTGAACTTTCATTTGATCCGAAGCAATGCATCGTACTTGAGCAGTGAATTTGATCAAACAAACTTCAACTTCTATGGACGAGTGATGAATGGGCAGGAAGAGCAGCGTAGCCGTGAAAAGCGGGGTGCTTCTACAGTTGAAGGCTCCCTTGGTTTCATGGTGGGCCAGGAATATGTAAACCGTCATTATCCACAGGAAGCCAGCGATAGAATGGATGAAATGATTGAGAATCTAAAACTCGCATTTGAACAGTCTATCAAAGAATTGGAATGGATGGGTGAGGGCACCAAAGAAGAAGCTTTAAATAAGCTTTCAAATTTTGAGGCAAAAATCGGCCAACCTGAAGTATGGCGGGATTACCAATGTGTTGAAATTGAAAAGAATGACCTCATCGGAAACTTACGACGCTCGGCAAGATGTGAATACGAACGCAACACCGGACGATTAGGGGAAGATGTAGACCGTGAGGAATGGGGAATGACCCCGCAAACTGTTAATGCCTACTATAGCCCCACTATGAATGAGATTGTTTTTCCCGCCGCTATTTTGCAACCGCCATTTTTTGATGTAAATGCAGAAGATGCCGTCAACTATGGAGCCATAGGAGCTGTAATTGGTCATGAAATTAGCCATGGGTTCGATGATCAGGGCCGACGTTCGGACGGAGAGGGCAATTTACGCGACTGGTGGACTGAAGAAGATGAGAAGCAGTTCAATGTACGTGCCGAACAAATGGTAGAGCAATACAATGAATATAATCCCATAGATGATATGTTTATAAATGGTGCTCTCGGCTTAGGCGAAAACATAGCCGATTTGGGTGGGGTAAATGTAGCATACAGAGCATATCATAACTCCATAAATAATCAACCTGCACCGGTTATAGAAGGCTTTACTGCTGATCAACGTTTCTTTGTGGGGTGGGGACAAGTCTGGCGAACCAAGTACCGGGATGAAGCTCTTCGCCAGCAAATTATGACTGGCCCTCACGCTCCGGGGAGATATCGTGCACTGGGAGTATTATCCAACATGCCCGAATTTTATGAAGCATTCGATGTACAACCCAGCGATTCAATGTACAGAAAAGAGGACATACGGGTAAGGATCTGGTTTAAATAACACATTCACTTAGTGCTCGCTGTGCCCGTTGCGTTAAGCCCCATACCTGATCCAAGCTCTAATTGTGCAATATATTGAGCTACAAGGAGTGTAAAAGGATTCATAAATGCAATGCCATAGCCGATGCCGTACCCTACAACCATTGCTCCAATTGCGGTAACGGCATCCATTCTCAAAGCTGCACACAATGATATTAAATATCATGAATTGATCACACTCTGTGAAGATTACACCACTATTGTAAAGCATAACTCCATCTTGATCAAATTAGATAAAGCAGTGCAAGATCATCAGGTATTTTAGCACAGTATTTTTATATTAAGTTTGGAGTTTAACGAAGATAATAAAATTAAAAGGATTGGATATGAAACGTTTGGGAGTTGGCTTTGTGGGTAGTGGTTTTATGGCACAATTTCATGTAAAAAGTTTTGAAGGGGTAAGGCATGCAGATGTCACTGCTATTTTTAGTCGTAATGCGGAAACAGCCAAAGATACTGTTAACTTATGCAAAAAGCTTAATGTAGGGGATCCTTCAACGTATTCAGATTTGGCAGAGATGGTTAGAGATCCCAAAGTTGATGCCATTTGGATTGCTGCGCCTAATCACTTTCGAGTGGAAATGGTTGAGCGTATTGTGGAGGAAGTCAAATCAGGCCGTGCCGAATTAAAGGGGATCGCAGTTGAAAAGCCCCTGGCCCGTAACCTTAAAGAAGCCAGGCAGGTAGCCGAAATGATCAAGGGCGCTGGTCTGCTGCACGGATACCTTGAAAATCAGGTATACTGCCCGAGCATCACTCGCAGTATGGATATTCTCTGGCGTCGTGGGGCTTCATTAAGTGGCTCTCCTTATTTGGCACGCTGTGCCGAAGAACATAGCGGCCCCCATCGCCCGTGGTTCTGGAATGGTATAGATCAGGGCGGCGGTGTAATGAATGATATGATGTGTCATAGCATTGAGGCAGGCCGTTTTATGCTGAGTAAACCAGGTGAGCCTGACTGGCTCACACCAAAAGCGGTAACGGCCCGCATTGCTTCCCTTAAATGGACTCGCCCCAAGTATGCCGAAGAACTTCATTCCACCAGCAATGGAGAGGTTGACTACAATCGCGCGCCGGCAGAAGATTACGCAACAGCACAAATCACCTATGAAACAAAAGAAGGAGATTTGGTGGTAGCCGAATCGACAACCTCCTGGAGTTATGTGGGAGCGGGTTTGCGTCATTCTTTTGAAGTACTCGGACCAGAATACTCCATGATGGCTAATACACTTGACACGGAAGCCAAAGTATTTCTCAGCAGAAGATTACAGGGAGAAACGGGAGAGGATTTAATTGAGAAACAAAATGCCGAGCAGGGTCTGATGCCGGTGATGTCTGATGAGCCTCTTGCTTATGGATATGTTCATGAGAATCGCCATATGGTTCTATCGTTTCTTAACGGACAGCAACCCTCTGAGGATCTGGATGACGGATTACTGGTCACCGAGCTGCTCATGAGCTGTTATAAGTCTGCTGAACTCGGTAAAACCCTCCATTTCCCAATAGATGGAATCGAAGATTTTGTACCTCAAGTGGCACAAGGGACCTGGAACAAACGAAAACTTGTTGAAGCTGCCTGGGATTAGGCACTTTTGAATTAATTGCACGCAATAAGAAGCAGAAATGGAGTGGGCAGACGTTCAAAAAGTCTGCCCAATTTCCCCTAAAAAGCTTCATAAGAGATTCCAGCTACATTACCCAGTATCAAATCACCGGAAACGGGCGGATTCCAATTCGCATCCGCAAATCTGAAAATATACCTTTTTCCAGCAGGAGCGGTTATCGTATACACCACGCCTTTTTTATAATCAGACCCGTAGGCATCCATTGTAAAACGCTCATCATTTGCGGGTATCGGGTCAAATCGACCGTCTTCGTTTACATCAATCCATACTTCGGCCTGTGCCGGCGGCAGGCCTTCGGGATGCCGGTATATAACCGAATATTCCTCCCCATTTTTGCCATCAACATGATTATCAGGGTTAATGAGATGAGGTCTTTCTGAAGGTGTGAATTCAGGCAGATTCGCCTCAGATATTTCATCTCCGGGTTCATTATTCCAGGATGAAACATTTTCTATATACCACCTGGCCTGCAGATAATATTCCAAGGCTTCGGGACTGGCATTATGCCAGTTTTCTGCCGGGTGAAATCCCTCGGTTATCATGGCCCGTACGTCATCGGGAGTAATATTATGAACACTGTTCTGACCGTTTTCACGGCTTCTTGGGCTGTGCTTAACATCGCTCCATCCTGTAAAATTATTGTCTGCAAAAACGTAATCGCTTGCAATGAATACGAGGGGTACCTTATGTGCAAGTGCTACATGATGAGAATGATTATGAAAAAAGCCGTTTCCGTCTTCTTCAATAATAAAATCGGCGTTGGTCTCGCGCGGATGCTCCTCTCCATACTTGATGGAAAACAGATGAGATACATCCGGATTTATTTCAGTGCCTTTTTCTTTCATTCTGTTTACCCACCACCGGTGAAAACTGCCATCGGCATCCTGGCCGTGGTATTTTCTTACATTGTACTCCCACATAAAATTGTAGACAACATTAGGATATTCCCAGGTTGCCCCAACAATACGATCTATAGCCAACTTATGAAGGTCAAGTTTCGTGAGCCCGTTGGTAACCACTTTATCCCATTCGGAGCTATCTCTGGAATATATAAAATCGCTCCCCGACCAGTCGTGTTTGGTGTAGTTCCACTTGTAACTCCAGGGAAACATATGAACAATAACATCATATTCATGGGCCCATTGGGCTATCTTTGTAAGATGTGCCCACTCTCCCTGGTCATGCGGAGTCTTAATTTTTGAATGTAAACCTTCCCAACCGGTCTCCCTATTGGCGTCGTCTGGTAGGATGGTAAGGTAGATGTGGTTGGCGTGTTTGGCAACTTGTTTAATTCGATCTTTATCTAATTCATACGGCCTGTATATGATTCCGTGGCCTTGTGTTCCCTGTGAGCCAAAAAGCACCATAGGCAACCCTTTATATTCAAAGTAGTTTGTGTTCTCAGGCAATATCTTTAGATCACTGGAAAGGGCATTTGGTATACCACTGGGGTCTTCCATATTATCATCTCCATCTTGAGGGGGCTCCAGGTTTTCTCTTGAGTACCCATAATCATCCAGGCATGCCGTTAATAAGATTATGGATAATAAAATGGTTCCATTTCTTAAGAAGAACTTTGGATATCTGTTAACGCTGTTGGGTTTGTATAGTGATCTCATGTAATTAAATTAATCTGTACGGTTTTTTTGTAAATTCCATAAAACTATAAAATTCAACTGAATGACATTATTCTCTATACAAATGGCTTTGAAATCCGGATGTATTTTATACTTTTTATGATGGCACAAGTTCATCAGGCATCATTAAGGACTTATAATATTACTAAAAAATGGTAACATTGCCAAACCCTTGCCGAAGGGTAAAACCAGTAAATTCAATGGTATGAATGAGTAATAGTCATTAAATAAGTTTAAATTTTTCTAATTAAGAAGAACCGTAAATTTAGCGGCAAGAGGATCTATATTTTAATATAACTGCAATAGATTGTCTCCGTTTTTATTAAATATCTACAATCCGAAAAAAAACGTCATTATCCGATGGAACTTGGAATATATACTTTTGCCGAAACTACTCCTGATCCTGATACCGGTCGCACGATTAGCGCCGCTGATCGGTTGCAAAATTTAATGGAAGAGATTGAACTCGCCGATCAGGTTGGTCTGGATGTTTTTGGAGTAGGGGAGCATCATCGATCAGAATATACGGCATCAGCTCCTGCTATCGTTCTTGCCGCCGCAGCAACCCGTACTAAAAATATTCATCTCACCAGCGCGGTATCCGTTCTGGGATCGGATGATCCGGTGCGCGTATTTCAGAGTTTTGCCACTCTGGATCTGCTTTCTTCGGGAAGGGCTGAGATTATGGTAGGCCGTGGATCTTTTATTGAATCTTTCCCGCTGTTCGGTTATGATCTCAGTGATTATAATGAGCTTTTCTCAGAAAAACTTGAGTTGTTGCTTAAAGTGCGCGAATCGGAAAATGTGACCTGGTCGGGCAAGCATAGACCGGCTTTAAAGGGTCTGAATGTTTATCCTCGTCCGGTGCAGCAACCTTTGCCGGTTTGGGTAGCTGTGGGTGGGACACCCGAATCAGCAGTAAGGGCCGGTTCGCTTGGTCTTCCTATGGCACTGGGTATAATTGGGGGTATTCCGGAACAATTCGCCCCCTTTGCCGAACTGCATCGCAGGGCCGCTAGGGAAAATGGTCATAATCAGCCATCGCTTAGCATCAATTCGCATGGTTTTATAGCGGATACTTCACAGCAGGCTGCCGATGATGCGTTCCCCGCGTTTGCGGTAACCATGGATAAAATTGGGAGGGAGAGAGGCTGGCCCCCAATGACCCGCGCGCAGTTCGAAGCCTCAAGAACCCTCCGCGGGGCTAATTTTGTGGGCAGCCCTCAGGAAATAATAGATAAGATACTACATCAGCATGAAATTTTTAATCATCAGCGTTTTCTGCTGCAGTTAAGTGTGGGAACGTTACCGCACAAGAAGGTCATGCGTTCTATAGAACTCTTTGGAACTGAAGTTGCTCCGGTAATCAGGAAAGAACTTGCCGATGATTAATATCTGTACCTTATGAATCCCGGTAATTTTCACACCAAGCTTTCCTTACTGCTGGTGAGTAGCCTTACGGTAATGTCCGGGGCAACAATTGCTCCTGCCTTACCGGCAATGCAGGCTCATTTTGAAGGAGTTGAAGGCTTGTGGATCCGACTAGTTCTTACAATGCCCGCCTTGCTGATTGTACTCGCGGCACCCGTAGCTGGTGTGATTGTTGATCTTTGGGGCAGGAAATACCTGCTTATTCCCTCTATAATCTTATATGGCATTGCCGGGAGTTCGGGGCTTTATCTGGATTCGCTAATCCTGATTCTGGCGGGCCGTGCCCTGCTTGGAGTGGCTGTAGCCGGAGTGATGACCAGCGCAACAACATTAATTGCTGATTATTATCTGGGTACCGAACGCGCACGGTTTATGGGCTGGCAGGCAGCCTTTATGAGCCTGGGCGGAGTTATTTTTTTAATCGGGGGCGGTATGCTCGCTGAGCTGGGCTGGAGGTGGCCCTTTGTAATCTATTTGTTTTCCCTGGTGATTCTACCCCTGATCATAATCTCTCTTTCCGAGCCTCACACAACCAATAAATTTGAAGACGCCGGGAGCAAACAAGCTGAGGTGAATGGAGAACACTATCGTTTATTAAGCTTTATCTGTTTCTCGGCCTTGATTGGAATGATCCTCTTTTATTTTGTCCCCTTGCAAATCCCATTTTACCTGGAGATGTTGTTTGATACGGGGCCAACAGCCAGTGGTATGGCTATAGCCGTTTCTACACTTTTTGGTGTGTTTACTTCTCTTTCGTATGGGAGAATACGTGGAGTGATAGGCTATATTCCCATTTTGGGTCTGAATTTTGGCCTAATGGGAGGGGGTTTTATAATAGTAAGTCTGGCTGACAGTTATGGTTATGTTATTAGTGGACTGGCCATGTGCGGACTTGGCATGGGTCTCATGTTTCCAAACCTTAACGTGTGGCTGGCTTCAGATATGCCTGTAGCTAAAAGGGGGAGGGCGATAGGCTGGCTAACAACAGCGGTTTTCCTGGGTCAATTTTTATCTCCCGTGGTCAGTCAGCCCCTGGTTCAGGCATATGGCCTGCAGGTTATGTTTTTTTCAGCAGGAATCGTTCTTATTTTATTCTCAGCAACTATAGTCATCATTCGCAAAAAAATTAATACTTATACTGCTTTCTGATTTTACGAATAAAATCATCCTGTCAGTTTATCTGTTAATATATTTTTTCAAGAAAAAAACTACAGTTAAACATAATTTCACATTTCTACAACGGATTGTCCTGTTTGACGTCTAATTAGACACACAGATTTCGAAATATTTTCGCGGGAGCAAATTATCCAAAACGATTAGAGTGGCTCTGATCAAAAAATTATTAATTCACAAATAATGGCCGGATACAGTATCAATGCATTTCAGGAAGAGATTGCGGTGTTATACCCGCGGCTCAATCGTGCATTGACCGCTTATCTGGCAGGCAGTCGAATTGATCCGGAAGATATCCTGCAGGAAACATTTTTAAAAGCCTGCAGGAATCTGGACCGGTTTAAAGGAAATTCAGGATTATATACCTGGTTGTTCTCCATAGGCAGGAATCTTTGTATCGATGAGTTTCGAAAACAGAAAAGGGCAAAGGTTATAAGCCATCTACCGATAGAGGGTTTTGAATTAAAATCGGATCATTATACATCTGAATTGGAGAAGGAAGAGGTTTTATTGGTAAGAAAAGCCATTGCACAGTTGCCGGAAAAGCTTCGGGAACTGGTTGTGCTGAAAGCAATTGATGAAATGAGCTATACGGAAGTATCGGCTGTTTTGGGGGTAAACGAGCAGACTCTGAAGAGCCGCATGTTCAGAGCGCGGCAGTTACTGGCAGTATCATTAAAAAAAATGGGAGTAGAAAATCCATGACGTCAAATAATGGAAAAGACAATGTGAAACGGGAAGATCTGGAATGCCTGATAAATGATGCGGCAGAAGGATTACTCAATTCCAAACAAATAATTAATCTGGAAGAAGATTTGTTGTTTTTTCCTGATCTGCATCGGGATTACAGGGAAATCATGCAGCTGCCGGATTTGTCAGCAATTTATGGGGAAATTCCGGATGAGATTCATGTAATGCATATCCAAAACCTTGTCCAAAAGGCAAAAATCTTTTCCGTTTCCTTTGAAGAAACCACCATTATCTGGTTCCGGAAATATGCTCTGGCTGCCTTTTTCCTGATATTCGGGCTTACTTCTTTAACCCATTATTTTTTACCTCAGCCAATAACGTACCAGGATGAAAGCACCTTAACTGATATTATATATCCAAACGAAGAAAATATTACAGATGCTTATGTGATTTACCTTGATGAAATGATTGAATAATTAGCGGAAGTAAAAATTATGAATACAAAAATAAAAGTAGTGCTGGCATTCGGAACCCTTTTTTTAATGGGCTTTGCGTCAGGATTTTTCATGAACAATACGGTATCCTCTGCTGACGGTGGATATTCAGAAGAACGCCGGGAGCAGGCAGACGGCGGGAAAAGAAATTCGCATCAATTGAACCAAGAAAATGGAGAAAAGCGGGGAGATCGAATTTTCAACATGCTTACAAATGAACTCGATCTGACAAATGAACAGCAAAATTCTTTTACTGAACATTTATCTGAGTACAAATCTACTATTCATTCTACAGTGAAGGAGATGAGAGATCATCAACACGAGCTGATCATACAGCATTATGAGGCGCTTAGAGAAGATCTGTCACAATTACTTACAGCAGAACAACTGGAAGAGTTAGATTCTCACCTGCATCCTGATGCCGTTCTGGAGCGTTGGAGCAACGGGGCAAAGTCCGGCAGGCCAGGTTCATAAGAAACCTTTGGCTATGATCAATAGAATTATACCAATAGACGCGACCCCACCATGCCATATTACCATTCCTTTTGGCAAGTGTTTATCATCAAATAACTTTTAGATCTGAATACTACCCAGACCTGCTGCTATTATAAAAAATATAAGGCTAAATATTATCTGCATATCTGGTAATGCGTAAATGTTGTGATGTTTACTTAATACCTGAAAAAAAGCTTTCCATCTGCTTTTTGATGGCTAAACCATTTAAGAAGATGGGTATTTCGTATTTATATATATGTTACCAAACATTATTCGCTACCCGGTTTTGTTAGAAAACATAAACTATTACCCCATATCGAACCTTTGGGCATTACTTTCAAGTTCACACAAAAGAGAAGTATAAATTTGGGGATTGATCACTGAGAAACCAACTATATTATGAAAGAGAATACCAGCATGGCAAGACGTCTGGCGAAGATGGCATTGCTTATTACCGGTGCAGCCATAACTGCAAGAGCTTTAGATGATTCGCTTAACAAAATACAACTCCAGGGTAAAGTTGTTCTTATTACCGGGGGCACCCGGGGGTTGGGACTCATTATGGCTCGAATGCTTGCCGCAGAGGGTGCGAAAGTAGTAATTTGTGGAAAATTAAAGGAAAATCTCCAAAAAGCATCGGAAGATTTATCTTACAGAGGTACTGATTTTCTGGCCATCCCTTGTGATATCACCAATCAGCAGCAAGTGAAAGACATGGTCCGGCAAATAAAAGGAAAAATGGGCAGTGTTGATATCATCATAAATAATGCATCTGTTATTCAAGCAGGTCCTATTGAGTCGATGACTAAATCGGATTATGAATCGGCAATGAAAGTACATTTCTGGGGCCCTTATTATGTGGTGACCGAAGTACTGCCGGAGATGATGAGACGGGAAACCGGTAGAATAGTTAATATTGCTTCGATTGGTGGCAAAATTAGTTTCCCTCACTTGTTGCCATACAACACCAGCAAATATGCGTTATCCGGATTCTCTGAGGGGCTTGCCGCAGAAGTTGACAAATATAATATAAAGGTTACAACCGTTTACCCCGGATTAATGAGAACCGGAAGCCCACGAAATATTGATGTAAAAGGTCAGCATGAAAAAGAGTATGCATGGTTTAAAACCCTGGATTCCATTCCCGGCCTTTCAATGGATGCCCAGCGGGCCGCCCGGCAGATTATTGAATCAATGAAGAGAGGTAGAGGGACATTAACCCTTACACTGCCTGCCAAACTTGCTTTAGCCGCCCATGGCATCGCACCGGGACTTACCGTTAGTATACTTGACCTGATTAACCTCATCCTACCATCACCAGATGGGGCGGGCACTGAATCTAAAAAAGGCTATGAAAGCGAATCTATATTATCGACACTGTTCATGACAGACAAAACTGACGAAGCAGCAAAAAAGACGATGGAAAAGTAGTTGAGTGATAAGTTCTAAATGATAAGCTATGAGTCCAAATAAACCAACTTCTATAGTAATTACGTCAGGCGATAAATACATCTTGCTAACCTGTTAGTTCCGTTACAATACTTCCTCCGCCCATTTCAACAGGCAGGGTGGCATTGACCCGTATCACTTTTCGTGAATTATCGTCGGTGATCCAAATCGTTTGTTTACCGGAGTTGTTATCAAGTGGGGTGATTTCAAGCTTAAATGTGCTAAAAGAGCCCGCTGGTACGGTGATAGTTTCAATGCCTGCAACTTCCAGCGCCATTGGCTTCACCTGATGGGCCATCACATCATAAATCCGGAAGGTGGTTTTGTAATTTTGGGAGAGCGGCAATGAGCTTAAGGTGAGGTACAAGGCGCTGCCATCGGCAAAGACAGGGGCTTCAAGGTCGGCATTAAGCGGTGTTGTCTGTCCGGAGCGGGTAATCATTCCTTCTATACTTGTGGTTGAGTATTGCAGGTCCAGACTCATGGGTCCCTGTAAGGTAGCGCGGCGGACAGGGAGGAGGTTATCCCGCCCTACATCTATGGTATCTTTAATTTCGCCCATCGGAGTGGTTGAATGCTCGATTAAACGCCAAACGGACTGTCCATCATGAACTTCCTGAGAAAGCCTGCGGATGATTTGTATATCCAGGTTCTGGCCCTGGGTTTCAAGACTGGATACATATTCCAGCGTAGAGGATTGAAGCCGTTGACCGGATACGGCCGGGAGGGGAGCCGTTTTGGCTACATCGAGGCTTAAAGCTTCCTCGGGCAAAGTTACCGTAGTAATATCTACTTTGATCTCATCAAGGCGCTCCCATATTTCATTGCTCATTTCTTCCTGGTAAAGCCCCCCAAGATGTTCGGAAAGAAAGCGTTCCATGTCCGCTATATAAGCCAGTCTGTTTTCCCGGCCTGCAAATCCATGTCCTTCATCCGGGGCAACGATATATTCAACCTCACGATTGAGATCGCGAAGTGCGGCCACAATTTGATCGGATTCCGCTTTTTTTACCCTTGGGTCGTTAGCGCCCTGTATAACAAGAAGAGGTGCTGCGATCTGTTCGGCAGAGAACAAGGGAGATTGCTCCTTCAACATTTCCAGTTCCTGAGGGTCATCCAAATTCCCAACACGAATGCTAAACATTTTGCGGACAGGCTCCCAGTAAGGGGGGATAGAGTTCAGGAGGGTGATTATATTAGATGGTCCGACAAAAGAAACACCCGCTGAATAAAGGTCGGGAGTAAATGTTAGCCCGGCAAGGGTAGCATAACCGCCATAAGAGCCCCCGTATATACCAATCCGATCGGGATCGGCAATACCTTCGTTAATTAAATATTCCACCCCATCGGTAATGTCGTGCTGCATGGCCCCGGTTCCCCATTCTTTATTCCCCGCATTGAGAAACTCTTTTCCGTAGCCGGTAGATCCCCTAAAATTCGGTTGCAAGACCGCGTATCCCCGATTAGCAAGAAATTGTGCTGTTGCGTTGTATCCCCAGTGATCCCGGGCCCAGGGGCCGCCATGCGGATTTATGATAACCGGCAGGTTACCAGGTTCTCTGCCTTTGGGGAGGGTCAGGTAAGCTGGAATTTCAAGCCCGTCACGCGATGTATAACGAACAGCGCGCATTTCGGCAAGATGTTCTGAGGGTAGATCGGGACGCGATTGATAGAGGAGCTCCAGATCGCCTTCGTCGCGAGCATAGACATAGGAAGAGCCGGGATCGGTATCGCTATTTACGTTGACCATCCAAATATTTTCATCGGCCGTTCGGGAGGTGATGTTGATTTGACCATCACCAACCTCGTCTTTAATATTCCCGTAATCTTGTTCGAAATCATCATTTTCCGGATACATACGTACCCGATCGCCAACATAATAGGTTGCCAGCAGGTTATTATTAATATCAGAGAATACAGCGCCTCCGAAATCTACTTCAGATTCCGGATCTTCTGCAATAAGCTGTTCTTCTCCGGTTTCAGGATTAAACAGCACCAGGCGGGTCAGGTCGGCATCACCTTTGTTGGTAACCAGGTAAAATCGCTTAAAGTCTTCATGATAGCGAATAATATTGGCAGTTTCTTCTGCATTCACCTCATAAACCGGATTAAAGCGGCCCCGGGTAATTTCCAGTATCTCTGTTCCCCCATCAGGAGTCTGGCGGGTAGCATTGCGCACATTACCGGCTTCATCGGAATGCCAGTTTGAGATATTTTGATCGTTTTCAATCAGCAGTTCTTTCTCTCCGGAATTCAGGTTAAGACGATATACATCATGCAGTTGAGGGTCTCTTTGATTCAGGCCAATTATGATATAATTGGGGTCCATCATGGGAACGGAGTAGATTTGAGCGCGTACGCCGTCTATATCAGTAAGGTTTCTGGCTTGAGGTGTTGGGCGGCCATCGGCAGGTTCGCCGGCGGGATCCACGGCATAAATATGATAGTTTTCATCTCCGCCCTTATCTTGGACATAAAGAATATGGCGGCTGTCATGGCTCCAAAAATAACCACTTACAGGTCGGGTGGTATCGGCCGTCATGGGCCGCGCAGCATCAAATGGTTCGTTGATACCCTTTACCCAGATATTCATTACCCCGTCGAACTGTTTGCGGAAAGACAGGAAATTACCATCGGGTGAGATTTGAGCGCCGGCGAATTGAGGGTCATCGAAGAAGAGTTCGCGATCCAAAAGGGGCGGCGGCTGTGTTTCAGTAACCGTAGTGACATTTTGGGAAACGCGGCAACCAGCTAGAATAAGAAGCAGTAATGCGCTGTGGAAAATAAATTTCATGATTCTCTTTTAGCGGGTTATAAAAATGATTCACTGAAGGATTATACAGTTATCGTGCTTTCAAAGTCAATAAATTAAATTAAATACCTCGTGAAAGTCCCTTCCCCTCATTCTGTATTAAATTATAGATAACAAAATAAAGGTAAACACGATCAATACTGCCGATATAATTCCGACTTTAACATAAAGCTGCGTTAACTTTTCATATTCTTCGATGCTGTTTTGCAAAGAATTTTGTTTGTGCATAGGGTATTTGCATTCGGGGCATTGGCTAGCCGTTTCTGATACTTGTGCACGACATTCGGGGCAATTCATTTTCTTATAGGACAAAAAAGTTTTAAAAGGAGAAAGATAAAACGTATAAAGATTTAAATCATCTACACAGGTAAAAAATAAGAATGGAAGGGATAATTACCTTCTTTTTTCGGCAATTTTGCAAAAAAAGAGGAGGAAAAGAACAGTTGTGTAAATATTTTATAAGTACCTAATTTTAAACATATTCTAACAGTTAGAAAGCAAGGGCTATATAAAGCCTGTGTGACATATTGATTTACTTGTAACTTCAAGGTCTTTAAACAGTAAAGGCACTTTGTTAAGAAATAAAGAAGCTGCTTGTCAGCTGAACATATTTAAAACCTTAAAAACCATCAAAAATAAGAAAGGTTGAAAAGCAATTAATTTTCCCTATTTTGCGTTCGGATTTACTATTAAGATCTTTTCAGATGACCAACAGTAATTGCGGATACAGGAACGAATATTACTGTTAAAAATGCATGAAAGCTCTTCTTAGCAAAAAAATCTTTAAAGAGGCTAAACTATTTTGACATTGATTTTAAAATAGTCTATCCTCTTTTATTCATAAAATTTTAATTACAAATATCACGAACAATCGGAGAAATTATGATCTTGTCGTTTAGCGTTTTTCTCTTCCAAGGCGCGTTAGAAGAGGGATTGTTTAACATGTTAGTTGGCTATTTTAATGAAGGTGGAGCCTTCATGTGGCCAGTGTTAATCACTTTAATTATTGGACTTGCTATATTCCTCGAACGACTTATTACGCTTAATAGAGCGGATATTAATACACGAGCTTTTGTATTAGACGTTAAGGATGCATTGCAAAATGGTGGCATTAAGGAAGCTGAAGAGCTTTGTTCTGAAGTACGCGGCCCTGTCGCTTCTGTTTTTCAAGCTGGTTTACTTAGAGCCGACGAAGGTATAGACGCTGCTGAAAAGGCCATTTCAGCTTATGGTTCTATAGAAATGAGTTTTCTGGAACGAGGTTTAGTATGGCTTTCATTAGGTATTGCCGTTGCACCGTTACTTGGATTTACCGGTACTGTTATTGGTATGATTCAGGCTTTTGATGCTATTGAAGCAGCTGGGGATATTTCTCCGAGTTTGGTTGCCGGTGGTATTAAAGTAGCGCTTTTAACCACAGCAAGTGGTCTGGTTGCAGGTATTATATTGCAGGTTGGTTACAATTACTGTGTTTCCAAAATTGACCGTCTGGTGGTTGACATGGAAGAAAGCTCGATTGTATTAGTTGACTCGATCGCATTACTGGGTCAGGGCAAGCCGATACTCACTGACGAAGAAGCTGCTAAGATTGACCAGCAGACACCTCCTTCTGAATAAAAACTTTTCACCTAACCTTTAGTAATTATGTCTGTCGCACTTGGATTGGGTTTAATGATAGCTTTGTTAGTTATCGGAATATTGGGAATGTCAGTCTTTGGCATTATTAATATTGCCAATGGGAAACATGAATGGGCTCAGATCGGAACGTTCCTTATTCCGGCACTGGTTTTTGTAGTCTCATATTTTGTTTTGGGTTCTCTAACAGAGGCTGGCATGGTAACGATGTTGCTAGCCTTAGCAACCATGGTTCTGTTCATCGTTATTTCCGGAGCCCGAAGTACCTTAAAGTTATAACCAGAAAACACTATGTTTGCAAATAAAAAGAAAAACAGGGATGATATTGAGAGCCCGGGATCGGCAATGGCTGATATCGCTTTTCTGTTGCTTATATTTTTCTTGGTGGTAACCACGATTGATGTGGATACGGGAATAGGCATGCAATTGCCGCCACCTCCTGATCCAGAGGAAGAACCACCACCGATCAAGGAACGGAACTTGATGAATATACTTGTTAATTCTAGAGGACAGATACTTTTGGATGATGAGCAAGTGGGCATTCATCAGGTTAAAGATAAAGTAACGGAGTTTGTAGATAATCAAAACCGTTCTCAGGACCCCAATCTTTCGGAATCGCCTCAACAAGCCATCGTTTCTATAAAAACGGACAGGCAGACTTCTTATGACATATACATTGATATGTTGGATGAAGTTCGGGGGGCTTATAAAGAATTAAGGGATAATGCAACCAGAGAACTTACTGGTGAAACCTATCAGCAGTATAACGAACGGGTAACCCGGGAAAATAACCAGGTACGGGAAATGTATCCTGAAAATATATCCCTTGCCGAACCTGATCCAGGAACATAAACTCGTAATATCTTATGTCAAAATTTAAGAAAAAGTCCAAAACCAAGCAGGCTGTACCAACATCTGCAATGCCAGACATTATTTTTATGCTTCTTATCTTCTTTATGGTTGTAACCGTATTGAGAGAAGTTGAGTTATTGGTAAGGGTAGATTTTACCCAGGCTGAAAACATTGAGAAGATTGAACAGAAGCGTTTGGTAAGTTATATCTATATTGGTCCTGAGGTATTAGGTGGCGGAAATTTTGGAGAATCAAAGGTGCAGATAGATGATGCTCTTGTTGAAGATGTTGTGGAAGTAAGGCGGCTGATGTATGATAAGTTAATGGAAGAACCGAGAATGATCGTCTCTCTGCGCGTAGATGAAACTTCTCAAATGGGATTAGTCAGCGATGTACAGGAAGAACTTCGGGAAGCCAATGCCTTAAGAATAAACTATTCTACACTTCGGGATATTTAAACCAAGCTAAACGGCGCTTGATTTTTAGCAAAATAGAAGTCAATTTAATGTCATCTTGAATTAAGTTTCGGGATGACATTTTTATTTTACATAACCGCATCCTAAACGCTACCAGCATGTCTGAATCATTTACTACCGTTGAATCAATCGGAAGAAGCGGCCTGGTAAAACATATACAGAAAAAAACTTTACATACCAATGACTCTGTAGTAGCCGGTATCGGTGACGATGCCGCTGTCATCAAGCAAGAAAACGATAGGGTTAGCTTGATTACCAGCGAGAATCTAGTAGAAGGTGTGGATTTTGATCTCACGTTTACACCTCTACATCATCTGGGCTCTAAAGTAATAACGGCGGCAGTCAGTGATATCTACGCAATGAACGCCCAACCAGAAGCTATTTTGTTAAACCTTTCGTTACCTAATCGCTTTTCTGTTGAGATGATCGATCAGTTGTATCATGGAATTGATCTTGCAACTCGAGATTATAACTGCCAGATTGCCGGTGGCGATATTGGTGCTGCATCAGGAGCTTTGGTGCTATCGGTCATGGCATATGGATCTGCACCAAAAGATAGAATCACCAAAAGACATGGTTTTAAAAAAGATGATGCCATATGCATCAGCGGTGATCTTGGTGGGGCTCTTGCAGGTCTTAATATCTTGTTACGTGAAAAGCAGCATTGGAAAGATTCTGGCGTAGAAACTATGCAGCCGGACCTTTCCGCATATGAATATGTTGTCAAGCGTCAACTTGTACCCCTGGCAAGATATGATGTGATAAAAGCATTTGAAGAACTCTCCATTAAACCAACCGCTATGACCGATGTGAGCCAGGGATTAGTATCTGAGTTGCTGAATTTATTTTCTGATTCTGATTTTGGAGCTTACGTGTATGAAGCCGCCCTTCCTATACATCTGGATACCAGAAGCGTAGCAGAAGAAATGAACGATGATGTTGATCAATATGCCCTATATGGAGGCGAAGATTATGAACTGCTTTTTACTCTGCCAAAAGAGGACGTAGAAAAGTTAGGCAAGAAGTTCCAGGATTTTGTGGTAATTGGTAAAGTTACTGATGATAAAACTGCCATACGATTTCAATCTGCTGAAGGTGAAGTATGGAAACTTGAAGATAAAAAAGTATAACCGCACAACTATTCCGACTAAATATCTGAAATCACTTTTGATAGCGGTAGATTTGATCATTTACCGAATACCTTTAACCACATTATTCAATAAATTGGCAAGCAAAGGCGTTTGTTAAACTGTAGAGAGATTAAAAAAAATTATCATTTTAACAGTTCAGGCACCACCTCTATTTTAAACGATTACCATTGAACTGTTTAAGAAGTTATTAAGTGGTATATTATACTAAAATTGATAGATAAGCTAAAAAATTTAATGTCAGAAAAGCCAAAAAATAATAATTCGAAGTCAGGTAAGAAAAAAACTAATTCTAAGTTCCCCATTTGGATCTATGTTTTGCTGTTACTGGTTTTGCTAACCATTCCCTATTTCTCGTATAGCCCGGATGCTGATAATCGGGTGGAATACAGTACGTTCCTTAATCATGTTAAACAGGGGCATGTTGAAAAAGTAGTAATTGTCAACGGGATTGATATAAAAGGCGAATATAAAGAACAAGCAGTTGATCAAGGGCTTGTTCCATATAACGTCCCGGAAGAATCGCCCTGGATGATGGGCAATCAAGAGCTGGCATACAGCTTTAATGCCACTATGATGGATGGAGATGAACTTCGTCCTTTGCTGGATGAACATGGTGTTCATTATGACGCACAAATAGACGACGGCTGGTTTGGCGGAGCTTTAACCTGGCTGATTCCCATTGCATTAATCATTGCATTCTGGGTGTTTATATTTAAAAAGATGAACCCGGGTTCGCAGGTATTGAATATCGGAAAAAGCAAGGCATCACTTTACGACAAGCAAGGTGAGAATAAAATTAATTTTAGGGATGTTGCCGGTCTTGAAGAAGCAAAAGAAGAAGTTGAAGAAGTTGTTGAGTTTCTTAAAAGCCCTAAAAAATTCACGAAGCTTGGGGGAAATATACCCAAGGGAGTATTGCTGGTAGGCCCTCCCGGAACAGGTAAAACACTTATGGCAAAGGCTACAGCCGGTGAAGCCGACGTACCATTTTTCAGCCTGAGTGGCTCCGATTTTGTGGAGATGTTTGTTGGTGTGGGCGCTGCACGGGTTCGTGATTTGTTCAAGCAGGCAAAAGAATCTGCACCCTGCATTATATTTATTGATGAGATTGATGCCATTGGGCGTAGCCGTGGTAAGAGCCAAATGCCGGGTTCTAATGATGAACGTGAGAATACCCTGAATCAGCTTTTATCCGAAATGGATGGATTTAAAACTGAAAAAGGCGTCATCATTATGGCTGCAAGTAACCGCCCTGATGTTCTTGACTCCGCATTGCTGCGTCCCGGTAGGTTTGACCGTCAAATTCTTATTGATCGCCCTGATCTTAATGGCCGAATCGCTGTACTTGATGTGCATTTGAAAAAGATCAAGAAAGGTACTGATGTAGACTTGAATCTCTTGGCTTCCCAAACACCGGGATTTGCCGGCGCCGAACTTGCGAATTTGTGTAATGAAGCCGCCCTGTTGGCTGCACGGAGGAATAAAGAACAAGTAGAGATGGTTGATTTTCAGGATGCCATTGAACGTGTAGTAGCAGGTCTCGAGAAAAAGAACAAGTTAATTAGCCCCAATGAGCGCCGAATCGTAGCTTATCATGAAGCTGGTCACGCAATTGTAAGTTGGTATCTTGAGCATACCGATCCGGTACTTAAAGTTAGCATAGTTCCCAGAGGACTTGCAGCGTTGGGATATACCTTGCAAACGCCTCTTGAAGACCGCTTTTTGATGACCACCGAAGAGTTGAATGAAAAAATATGTGCGTTACTGGGTGGCCGGGTCTCTGAGGAGATTATCTTCGGGAAAATATCTACAGGTGCACAAAATGATCTGGAACGGATATCCAAATTAGCGTTTGCTATGGTTGCCGAATACGGCATGAGTGAAGACCTTGGGAATGTATCCTTTCTTGATTCAGGCAATCCTGATGGGTATGGTTTAGGCAAAAAGTACTCGAATTCAACTGCTCAGAAAATAGATGAGTCTGTTAAGAAGATTATTGACGCCAATTACGCCATGACCAAAAAGCTTCTTAATGATAAGAAGGATAAACTAGAGATATTGGCTCAGGCCCTGTTGAAGAGAGAAATACTGGGCGCTAAGGATTTGATCGAGCTTCTAGGTGAACGTCCTTACGGCAATTATCCTATCACAATGGAGAATGGAGTTGCAACGGCTAAAAATAACGGGAAAAATGGCACACAGACGAAAGAAAAAGTTGAGGCCGAAGAAGCACAAATAGCTGTAGAGAATTCTGCTGATACTGTCGAAGAAACTGAAGAAGCGGAAGATCATACAACATCCTAAGAACAAAGGCCGGTTTATATAACTGTCAATAAAAAGCCATAGTGGGTTTACCACTATGGCTTTTTATTAAGGGCGACAATATATTAATAATATTTGTCCACTGATGTTCCTCAGATTATACTTTAGTTAATTCATTTCAATCTGGAGTGATTAACACCGTATCCCCAACCTCCGGTAGTTTCCGAAATGAACGTGTGGTGGCTAGTCTGTAAGGAACATTCAGGCCAAGCAAATCCTCAGGCAATGTGGTATTTTTGAATTCTGTATCAAGTTCTCTGAACCTAAGCATTTTAGGCATTGAAGAGTCTGTTAAGCTTTCATCGGCTTCATTTTTAGAAAAAATAAATACTTCATCTATGTCCAGTTCCCTGTAAAGGCTGCTTGCCAGATTGGCCAGATCATAAGCAAATGGTTTCTGGGTACGGTTATCTTCGATAAGGTTTGATAACAGCAGATGAGTACGCACTGGGAATTTAACTAATAAGTTGGTATCAAGATCTAAAGTAGTCCCATCATAGCTGATCATGTTTCGCTGATAGCCATTCATTCCAACAGCAGCAACCCCACTATCTGCCATTAAAGCAATCAGGCGGTGGTTTAAGTCTTTAATACTGCGCTGGCGGGCATCATCGCTCATCATGCCAGTCTGGATGAGCCTGTCGGTATATTGGCTGTCTCCGTGGAGAATAATTCCCCGGGTGCCTTGCTGTTCGGCAATGGCTTCGGAAAAAGATTTAAGAAATATAGCGTTATCCAGATGCTCGTAATCGATAATGGCCAGAAAATTCAAATTAGGTCCTCAGTGTATCGGTTTTTATGTAAAAGGGCAGAAGCTGATCACTAAAATAGATGGAGTGTGAGCCGTTGAAATGGTATAGGTTTACCGGATGATGGGGCAGGTGTTCGATCAGTACTTGCCGGCAGGCCCCGCACGGGCTAACGAATTCACCTGCATCAGCATGAATATGAATGGAGTCAAAAGTATTGTAACCAAAAGCGTATGCCTTAGCCAGTGCCAATCTTTCTGCGCAAAGGCCCGATTGCCAATTATCGAACTCCACATTTATACCAGAAATAAATCCCCCACTTGTTCCCAGAAGAGCTGACACATGAAAGTTTGAATTGGGAGTAACAGATTTTTTTGTAAGTTCTTTCAATTCGGATTTTTTGTCAATATCAGAGCTTAGAAGAACATTTTGAAAATTAATGCTGCTAATATTTTTAAGGCGATCAGCAGGTAAGTTGTACAGGTTTATCCAATATGAGTGGTCTTTGTGATCATCGGGATGCACTATCAGACGGGCCGGCTGGTCACCCTGGCTCAGGCAAAAACAGATGGCGGCCTGGTCTTCTGCAATAGTTAAAGGAAATGATACATTCTCAATGCGAACGCCCGGATAAAATTGGCCGCTGGTTCCCTCAATTATGCAAGCCGCCGGTTTTTGGGAATATGGGGTATAGCTTCTGTTGAGTAATTTGTCCCAGTTCAAATTCTGCATTTATTTTTTTTTGACGCCATTCCCATAAATTAAACGAAATGCCCCCAGTGCCGGTTCTTTGCAATCATCTATCCATTTTGCCTCAGGTATTATTTTCAAGATATGGCTTTTTAGCTGTTTCTGGTAGAAAATTTGTGTTGCATGTGAGCCAGTAAATGAAAAGGCGTTAACATCTTGGGGCAATTTTTGCTGAACCCAAAATACCTGCTTGGCAAGTTGTTGAAGATGGTCATTTAGAATACGACTACAAGCTTTATTACCTTTTGCGGCTAATTCGAGTAGAAGGGGTGTGAATTTATTGGGAGATAATTTATTAACATACACAGCCTCAAGCAGATCTTCAATACTTCCTAAATTATAACGATCTTGAAGCAATGCAGCCCAGCTTGAATTAGGACTAAGTTCAAGTGTGCCGGCAATATATTTAAGGAAGTCCTGGCCCATCATGTATCCACTGCCCCAGTCGCCGATTAAATATCCAAAACCACCGGCTCTTTCCCATCGGTTCCCGCATCTGCCTGTAACGATGGTTCCCGATCCGGCCGTGATTAAAATCCCGTCTTTCTCACCGAAAGCCTGTAAGTGAGCTGTTTCCCCATTTGATTTGACATCAATGGGTATGTTCGGATAATGCATCTCGAGCTGATTTGTTAATTTCTTGCAGATGAATTTTCGTCCGCCGCCTGATACACCTATGCCAATTCCATTAACTTCAGGTGATGGAATTGTGCTTATCATACGATCAATAAGTGTACATAAGCGTACTACAGAATCTTCAAGATTTTGTTTACTTAACTGAACGGAGGGCCCTTCAAGGCTTTTTATGATTTTATGTGATTGATCGAGGGCCAGTATTTTTGAATGTGCCCCTCCTGCATCTATACCGAGCCATACTTGCATATTCTACAAAGGTTTTATGGTCATTGTTTCATTCGAGTATCTATCAATTTCATCCTGATGATGATAAAATATCCGGTATTGCCCATTCAGCCAAAGCTCAATCTGGTCATCGTAGTGACTTGATATCGGGTTGCCGGATTGTCCGGTTGAAAGTATTGATAAAGAGCTTTTTAAATCGGACATATCAACTATCCTGCGCTGGGATGCCCCCAAAGTCATTTCAAAGGGTTCTTCCCAGCTATATTGCCCCTTGTTTATGGTCATTGAATGTCCGGGAGCAGGATAAGGGCCACGGCTGAGGATGTTCTTAACAATAAGCTGCTTCGCAGTCCCGGCATCTCCCTGCCCGGCTTCCTTATTAAATATTGCCGGTTTAAAGGTAACTGTATGCAGGTTTTCCCATCGCCATTCGTAGGATTGGGTGCCAAGGCTGTCTTCCAAAAATGTCACAGCATCTTTCATGCTGTTCAGTATATCATCATCGCTGATAAGCAGGTTATCAGAGAGTGTGTCAGGTTCTGTTAAGCTTGTCTCAAGCAAATGGTTTAAAGTGCCTACGGCCAGATATTCATTTTCGATGAAACTGCTGTATGCCTCTTGTCCAAAGATATCTTGTAAAGTATTTTCTCCAAGTTTCATATAGAAGATATCAAGTATGGAGGCCGCAGCGGCATTGGTCGCATACTGGAAATCCCAATTGGTCAGATAAGATATGGCTGTTAATAACTGATCATCATTTCTCCCTTGTGCTAAAATTGGGAGTATCAATCCGGTAATCTTTTGGGCATGGTTGGAGTAGATATCGTTCTGGATATTTTTAAAATCGGCGGTATTTAAACTTTGCTCGCCCCGTAATAGGGTGTCTATTCGATTGTATCTGGATGATGGACTCCAAAAAGCCGTTATATAATAGGGATAGTCATCGTCATGCACTTTGTTATTAGCATTTGCAATCCATCCGGAATCGGGATTAATAACATGTGGAAGTTGGTGAAAGGGTATTGAACTCTGCCAGTCATCATCCTGATTCCATCCGCGTCGGGTGCTGATCGGGTTTTCCCGCTGTGGGAAGTCACCCAGTACGTGCAGCGCTATATTCCCGCTTATGTCACCGTACAGGATGTTCATACCAGGTACTTTAAAGTCCGGAAGCAGGCTTTGGTATTCTTCAAACGATTTTGCCCAGTTAATGCCCAGCAGCACACCCAATTCATTGCTGGGTTCATGGCCAGTCCACCGCATGGTGATTAACTGATCGATCAGTCCGGGTTCGGGATGAATATCGGAGATTATGGGGCCATTTTCCGTATAACGGATTTCATTAAGTACCTCATCGCCATCTTTAACCTTTATAATGCTTCGTTCAACTGCCAGTTCCTCATAAACTGCTTCTCCATCAAGCGAATCTGAAAGGAAAAAGCCGGTACTATCCGGATGCAGCTTCTCGGCAAAGAAATCAGTATCATCAGCCATCACATTGGTTAACGTCCATGCCATATAATCATTTTGCCCATTAACGATAACGGGGGACCCGGCTAGGGTTGCCCCGGAAACATTTTGGCCGTTAATGTTAAGATGCACTTCAAACCACTTACCCGGCATGCCCATTCCCAGATGAGGGTCTCCGGCTAATAAGGGGTATCCGGTCTCGGTTACCGATCCGTCTGCAACCCAGGCATTACTGCCAGTATCGCCACCGCTGCTTTCAAAGAGTTCACGCATGCTGATTTCCTCTGATAAAAAAGGGATCAATGTGTTACCGGCAGTGCCGGAAATCTCATGAGTTAGTGCCGAATCGGGAACATGTTGGAAAAGCTGTTCAAAATCATCGGGGGTCATAGTTTCGTACAAGTACCCGGTCACCGCTTTGCTCCACCAGCTTGTGTTCATCTCCCAGGCCATTAATCGGATAAGGGCAATAGAATGAGATGGTTCCCAGGTGATGGTCTTCATTTTGGTGAGGGAAAACTCTATGGGCAGCCGCCTGCTGTTTTGAGATGTGAAGGTATTTACGCCCGCTGCGTATGATTCTAATATACGTTTGTGTTCCACGGGGAGGGCTTCCCATATCTTTTCGGCGGTTTTTTGGAAACCCAGCACCCTAAGGTACCGGTCAAGATCGAGGAATTCATCGCCCAGAAACTCGGAGAACCGCCCTTCGACTGTCATCTGGGATAGGGTCATCTGCCAGATCCTATCCTGGGCGTGGACGTAGCCCATTGCAAAATAAAGGTCTTCTTTGCTGTCGGCGAAGAGGTGCGGTATTCCGTAATCGTCTCGGTGCACTGTTACTTCATTTTGTATATTTTCTGATGAAATATCCTTATTGTAGTTCGGCAGGGGGTTGTAAAAGGTCAGGTAAATGCCCATTACGGATATCCCGACAGTCAAAATGGTGATCGGCAAAAGATATTTAAGAATTGATTTCATGAATCAATTTGGGCAAAGCAATCGGGGTTAATGTTGGGGTGAAATATCCGGTGAACTGTTTGTAAAATAATACGTAAGTTTGATCGGTTTTTTACCGGATAGTTCTTCCTGTCGAACTACGGAAGTTACCATTTCATTAAGTTAAATCATATTATCCAAAGCAATTTGTCTGATCATAATTATCCTGTTTCTATTGAGCTTTTAGAGCACATTTCTGCAACTGAGAGCACGCCTGTTTATTGCTATGCTGAAGATGCGATTCACGAGCGATGCCAAAGCGTGAAAAAAATCTTTAAAGGGCTGCCTGTTCAGTGGTTGTTTGCCATGAAGGCGAATGATAACCCGCATATTCTGGATATATTCCGCTGTGAAAGGTTTGGGTTCGATACCGTCAGTTATGAAGAGGTGCTTCTTGGGCTGCATTTTGTTGATGATCCCGCCAATATTTTCTATACCGAAAATAATATGACAGACGCTGAAATGAACGGAGCAATAGAAGCCGGAGTAACTTTGAACATCGGCTCATTGACGCGTCTGGAAGCATTTTGTCAGCATCCCGATACCCGTTCGTGCAGTATTCGCATTAATCCGAATATAGGCGATGGCCACCATACCAAAGTGATCACCGGTAACATGGACAGTAAATTCGGCATCCGTATTGATTTGCTGCCCGATTGCCTGGCGCTGGCTAAAAAACACGGTGTCCGTATTACCGGCATACACGCTCATATTGGCAGCGGCATTCAAAACCCTGTAAACTTTAAAACCGCAATGGAAATATTGTTGCGTATTGCAGCCGACTTCCCGGATCTTGAAGCCATTAACTTCGGCGGGGGGATTCCCGTACCTTACCGACCCGAAGATAAAGAGTTTTCACTAGCTGATTTTTCAGGTCTCGTTGAACCTCTTCTGAAAGATGATTTCAAAAACCGCACCCGCCCGATTACTTATTTCTTTGAACCCGGACGCTGGCTGATTGCCCAGGCAGGCATTTTGTTAACGCGGGTCAATACCGTAAAAGATCAGGGAAACAAAGTATTTCTAGGAACAGATACAGGATTTAATCATCTGCTAAGGCCGGCGCTATACGACGCCTACCATCATGTATCCAACATTTCCAAACCTGATAGTAAAGCCGAAAAACTCTATGATGTGGCAGGAAACATCTGTGAGAGCGGAGATATTCTGGCTTTTGATCGTAAACTTCCTGAAACAGAAATCGGTGACCTGCTGGCCTTTTACGATGCAGGGGCTTATGGCATGACAATGGCCTCTCACTACAATCGCCGCGCCCTGCCCGCAGAGGTACTGATTTTTAAGGATGGCAATACTAAAATTATCCGCCCAAGAAAACCGGCATCCCGGCAGGTGGAAGAACTATTTGAGGAAACAAAGTTTAAGAAAGCTAACGTTCAGTAATAAAAGCTGTATCAAAAGTTCTAAAAGTGCTCCGCGAGGCGTCTCCACGCCTCGCGAGAAGTGCACTCAGAATGCACGAGTGCACTCCCGGCAATCTTGGACGCTTTGCCGTAGCAGCCTTATGATACAGCCTCGGTAAAATCACTCTTACTGAATTCCCATTTTTATTAATAATGAACTTCATCAATGATTGATTTAAGAAGCGATACAGTAACCAGACCTACCACTGAAATGCGAAAGGTTATGGCCGATGCTGAGGTTGGCGATGATGTATTTAGAGAAGACCCCACGGTTAATAAATTTCAGGCCAGGATGGCGGAACAGTTCGGCATGGAAGCCGGCTTATTTGTACCCAGCGGAACCATGGGCAACCAACTGGCCTTAAACCTGCTTACCCAACCCGGTGACGAAGTGATCATCGACAGGCTGGGTCATATATTTAATTATGAATCGGCCGCCGCAGGATTAATTTCCTCTATTCAGCTCAATACGCTTGCGGGGGATAATGGAATATTGAATGCATCGCTTATTAGCGGGGCGATAAGAAATAAAAACGACTGGGATCCCAATACCCGCGTCATTGCATTAGAAAACAGCGCGAACAAGGGCGGTGGAGCCTGTTATACCCGTGAAGGGTTGCTGGAGATCAGAAAGCTGGCCGATGCCCGGCAACTTTACCTGCACATGGACGGAGCCCGAATCTGGAACGCCGCCACAGCCACAAATCAAACCCTGGATTTTTTCGGGATCTTGTCGGATACCATGTCGGTTTGTTTCAGTAAAGGCCTCGGCGCCCCCGTTGGGTCAATGTTACTGGGAACCAAAGATCTCATAAACAGAGGCTATCGCATGCGGAAGATGCTCGGAGGCGGCATGCGCCAGATCGGTATTCTTGCCGCCGCTGCGGAATACGCTTTCGACAACCACTACCATCTGTTGGCCGAAGATCACCGGCGGGCAAAGAAATTTGCTGAAGCCGTAGCCGAACTGGATTCTTTTGAAATAGATACGGACACCGTTGAAACCAATATTGTCCTTTTTGACGTGAAAGAAGGGGCTGCCGAACCCGTGCTGGCTGAACTGGCCGGGCATGGAGTGGCAATGGTACCTTTTGGCCCTAATACAATACGTGCTACCTTTCACTTTGAGGTGGGCAACTCCGAACTCGAAGAAGTTATAAAGGTTTTCAGAAACCGGTTTAAATAAGATATTACTCCTGCAAATAACCTGTAGTTTGTAAGAATAAATCGATGCCTCCCGAAGATATTATATGAAGCATACGATGCTGTTTTATTGACAGTTAGCATCATTTATGATATATTATATTAAAGATCAGTTATCTCTATTTATAAAAAAGGAGGTGGCGATGAAACTGGCTTATCTTTTAATTTTCATGTTCTTATTGTGGAGCTGTTCCTCCAGCGAACAAGTTGTAAATCAGGGGCCGCACCCCGAGCTCATAGAACTTTCTTCATTGCCTGCGCTGCCTGAAGAGCAATCCCCCGGGAAAAAGACCAGGTTGAGCGTTTATTTTTTTGTGCTGAATGACGGAACTGTTAATGAGGTGAGAATGATAAATTCAAGCGGGTATGCTGATTGGGATGAAGAGGCTATAAGGAAAATGCGGCAGTGGCGTTTTGCTGAATTTGATAATAATAATTCCACAGACGGCAGGTGGGTACCACAGAACATCAGCGTAGTGTATCAGAAGCAGGTTAACATGAGTCTCGGCGAGCTCATATCAAACACTAAAGCGGAAGCGGACTCGCTCTACACCCTGCTTCAGTCAGGCGTGCCATACCAAAATTTAGCAGAAGAACTTTGGGAAAGCGGCTCAGGCAGCCACGGTAGTTATTTGGGCATCATCGGCCTGGACAGGTATCCCGAAAACGTAAGGGCTAATTTAGTTGATTTACAGGAAAATCAATACACCCATCCCATTCGCGTCGGCAATCGATATGTAATCTATAAAAGGTTTGACCCCGACACCCAATGGGAATACGCGAATAAATGATCAAGAAAATACCTTGGGCGCGCGAATTCCCCACTGCCAACCCAACACCTGATTTATCACTTCAGGAATTCTTATATTATTACCTTCATTAAGATTAACACGTTCATTTCACCATAGAGTTTTATTTTCGCATTATGAACCCAACTACCCAAGACCTGCTAGAATTTGCCCGCACCGTGGCCAGGCGCGGCGGCGATCACACCCTGAACCATTTCAAAAAAGAGCTCAATATCGAGCGCAAAGCTGACGATTCCCCGGTAACCATTGCCGATCGCGAGACCGAGACCATCATGAGAACCATGATCCTTGACAAATTTCCCGATCATGGCATTCTGGGAGAAGAATACGGAACGGTAAATCCTGAAAGCCCTGTGCAGTGGATACTTGATCCCATAGACGGCACCAAATCATTTATCCATGGGATCCCTCTATATACAACATTAATCGGCATCCTTGTAAACGATAAACCGGTTGCAGGAATCATCTATGCCCCCGCTTTAGATGAATTGTGCGATGCCGGCGAGGGGTTGGGGTGCCGGCTCAATGGAAAGCCTTGCAGTGTTCGTGAAAGTAATAATCTGAAAGAGGCGACTTTCTTAACCAGTGAGCTGCAAAGTGTATTTGAGGGGGATAGTATCAGCCTATTTAACGACCTTGTGCAAAAAACACGCCTGCACCGCACCTGGGGTGATGCCTACGGCCACATGATGGTTGCCACCGGACGCGCCGATATCATGTTTGATCCGGTATTGGAAATATGGGATGCCGCACCCTTGCTCCCTATTCTTAAAGAAGCCGGAGGTTCGTTTTTTGACCTGCAAGGTAACGAGCGAATCGACACCGGCAGCGGTATTTCCTGTTCATCAAAACTGCAAAGCGAACTACTGAATATTATCCGTGGCAAGAACATAGCATAATTTTTTACTACATAAATAAGCTCTGAGTTTTCATTGGCTTTTTAAACATAATGTGATGAAATTACAATGCTGTCCCGGCACTGCTAGGGAAATACTAAAAACTGTATAATTAAATTTAATAGCATGAGATATCCGGTTTCTATAATTTTCATAATCCTCTTGTTTCCCGTAATCCTGTTTTCCCAGGATCGAGGCGATTACCCGGTAAGGCCTGAGATGCTGTTTCAGTTCCATCACCTGGCCCTTGAGCTGGAAGTTGACAGCGAAGAAAATAAAATAAGGGGTATCGCTGAATACGAAGTCTCCCCGCGGCAAGATAATTTACAGGATGTACTCCTGTTTGCCGACAATATCAGCATAGACAGAATCCGGGTTAACAACGATGAAGTTGAGTTCCAGCAGCAGAGCGATTCGCTTTGGGTGCAGCTTGCCAATCCTTTCTATGCGGGAGAACAGTTCAAAGTTGAAATAACCTACGAGGCTGAACCGCAATTTGGAGTCCATTTCAACAACAAAGGCACAACATGGACATCCATGTTGCCTAAATCCAACCGTCACTGGCTCCCCGGTTTCGATCACCCCCGAACCGAACTCACTACCTCCATCCACATCCGCATACCCGACGATCAGGAAGCCATTGCCAGCGGAAACTATCTGGGTGAAGAAACAGTTGAAGAGGGTTTCAAGCAAGTTGGGTATAAATCCGATAACAAACTTCCTCTTTCGGATATCGGTTTTGTTACCGGTTACCTTGAGGTCATGGAAACAATGGTCGGTACAAAACCAGTTCACCTTTATTCGGAACAAGGATTATTAGATGCTGAAAGATCCAGTATTCTTCTCGGCAATACATACAACAGGATTCAGGAAACGGAAAGGTATCTGTCATACGAATATCCTTACGATTCTTTCCACCTTATCGCACTCGAGGATGACCGATGGGAAACAAGATCATACGCCGCGGGAATGGGTTTTATATTCAGCAATCGCGGAGAGTTTGTCCCCCAGGTGGCTAATAATGTGTATGCCCAATGGTTTGGAATGCACCAGCGGCCCGAACAATGGGGAGATGCCGGGGCCACATTACTTCATCAGGCATGGCTAGCTGATTTTTTTGGGCAGTCGGGCCTGGATGATTTCAACGAAAATGTAGATAGAGATGAAACATCAACGGTTTACAAAAACTTCTCACCGGAACAACTCAACAAACTAATCAGCTATGTCCAGCAGGAAGAAGGCTCTGCATTAGTTAACCTGGTTGAATCCTATGCCCGCAAAGTATTGACTTCAGAAGGCAGTGTAATGGGCTGGAGTGATTATGCCCGATTCTGGTATGAACAAACCGGAGAAAACTGGTTCCAGAAGCCGACCTTCCCTGACGGCGGAAACGAGGTCGGGCTTTCCTACAATATAGACGTCGTTCCTGAAAACTTAAGCGAAAATCTGGCCATACACATAACTCCTGAATATGCCGGCACCGATGAAACCTATAATCTGCCAGTCTATCTTTTTGAAAATGAAGAAGCTGCCATAGAAGAGCATACCTTTTCAGGTCAGGGGGATACCCTGATCATAAACGATGGTGCCAACCTGGATAATGTGGCCCTGGCCCCCATACCCGGCCTCACCTTTACCATAAACAAGCCGTTCTCTTACTGGCTGCACCAGTTGCGAAGAGACTCAGATAGCGAGCGCCGTAAACAAGCCGCATTGGCAATCGAGGGTTTTTCAGACCAGCCCGACCTCCAGCTTGCTCTCAATGGCGTTCTTGCCCGGGAAGAGGACCCTGAGGTTAAGGCTGCTGTATTAAAGGCCATGGCGGAGGTTACAGGCGGTGCCTCGGGCGTTCAAAACTGGTTTCTCTCCCGCCTTGATGATGAGCATGAGTCCATTCAGCGCGAAGCCCTGCGGGCGCTGCGCTATTACCCGGACGACGATATTGTGGAACGGGATGTATTTGAGATCATCAGCATGTCTGATAATATTGATCTGGTTAATGAGGCGATCTCAGTATACCGCAGCTTGGTACCGGAGGCTGACTTCCTTGAATTTGCAGATCAGTTTCTGAATGAAGACGAAGATCGCCAATTCAGTTACGCTCTAATCAACGAGCTTTATAAAACCTCTGAAATTGAATTTGCCAATGAAAGAACTGATGATTATCTGGCTGTTGAAAATCCTTTTAAAGTTCGATACACGGCATTCCAACAACTGAACTGGAACGATTACGACGCCGACCGCTGGGCGGAAAGGGTAGAAACCTATTTCACCGACCCCGACCCGAGAATTCGTTACCTGATGTTAAGCCGAATTGATACCTTATCTCATGAAGACCGCGACCGGTTACTGATCGAGCAGGAAACAAAAGAGAAAGACGTCAGGGTTCTCGCGTATTAAAAATCAGCAGCAAAATCTTCTGGTCTTTGCCCGTTCAACTCCTGACCAAGTCCGTACCAACTCCTACTAAAGCCCGGCTGGTAGTAGGAG
>JBBDMU010000022.1:0-78142 GCA_040878085.1 Balneolales bacterium | reverse complement strand
ATTTATGCGGACGAAAAACGGACCAAATCTTGACCAAGTCCGTACCAACTCCTACTAAAGCCCGGCTGGTAGTAGGAGTTGTATAGGTGTTGGCTTGTGCTTGATCCAGCTTTCGGCTGGGTTAGCTATACCTGATCCAGCGGGCCATTTCTCTAAGAGTAGGTTTTTTGCCGTACATAAGAATTCCGACGCGATAAATTCGTGCGCTCAGCCAGATGATCAGCAGGAATGTGAAGGTACAAAGCAGCAGGCTTCCCAGTAGCTGCCATAGGGGCAGGTCAATAACGGCCATTCGCACCGGCATCAGGATGGGAGCAAAGAAAGGCACCATGGAGGTTACGACTGCAAAAGTGGAGGTGGGGTCGCTTGCCACTTTTCCGAGGATCATTATCGGAATGACCAGCAGAAAGATGACCGGGATCATCAGTTGCTGGGTATCGGTTTCCGAATCAACAGCCGATCCGATAGCCGCAAATATGGAACTGTAGGTTAAATATCCCAGCAGGAAAAAAGCAATAAAGCCCAACCACAAAGAAAAACCGATGGTGGGTATGGTAAACGGCAGTTCAGCAGCCCCTGCTGCTTCCATGCCCATGTCAGGTGTTGCGGAAAAGCTGCCGAACAATGACATGACAGGGACAGCCAGGGCCAACAGCGCAGCACCGGCAGCTATCCATATAATAAACTGGGTGAGCCCTACAGCGCCGATTCCCAACACTTTGCCTAATAACAGTTCAAAAGGTTTAACGCATGATGCCATCACCTCGACTACACGGCTGGTTTTCTCCTCGATCACCCCCCTCATAACCAGGCTCCCGTAAGTGAACAAGGCAAAATAGATGGCGAACGCCATAAAGTAGCCGATACCGAATAAAATACCGGAATCCTGCTCTTCCTCACCTGAGCTGCTCAGCGTACGGGTATTCAAGCTAAGCGACTGGGTCATGATTTGTTTGATTTCAGGGCCGGCTTGCGCTCTATCGAGCTTTTCATCGCGAACAGCATTTCGGATATCATTCCTTACCGTATTGGTTACACTGAATCCCGCACTGCCGTCATGGAAGAAATCAGGGGGAACATTATCTTCTAAAATGCCTGAAGAGATAAAAACATAGCCTTCCAAATCTCCGCTGATTACTCTTCTTCGGAGTTCCTCTGAGCTAACATCTTCAGTTGTTTTGTAGCTGCCCGGGCTTTCCTGCATCATCCTTTCCAGAATAACGCCGGATTCATCATGAACAGGAAAGGTGCGCTCCCGGTCTGAACTAAAGATCATCAGCAGCATGGGCACGACCAATATGGCCGTCATGAGTATTGGCGCAAGGAGGGTTGTTATAATGAATGCTTTGGTCCGCACGCGGGTGATGTACTCGCGCTGGATAATTATTTTGAGCTTATTAAAGTTCATTTTTTCTATAGTTTACAAGAGACTTTTTTAAAAAGATGCTTACTTTAGGCTAAAACTTGTTCATGAGCCAGGTTAGCCTCGCCCACCGTAGAGATAAATATCTCATTAAGAGTGGGTTGTATGAATTCGAACTTCTGGATTTCAACATGCCGTATGGCTTCCCGAAGAATATCCTGTTCGCTTTTGCCATTCAATAAGCGAATCTCTGCAAAATTAGAAGAGCGGTTGTTGATTCTTACATCCTCAAATTCATCGATAAAGGAACTGTCGCCTGTGAAATTGAGCTGGACCGTATTCTTCCCGAACGAGCGCTTGATCTCGTCGAGTTTGCCTTCGAGCACTACTTTTCCGCGGTTGAAAAGGCAAATATGATCGCACATCTGTTCGACCTGTTCCATGCGGTGGGTGGCGAAAATAATGCTTTTCCCCTTTCCGCGCAGTTCAAGGATAACCTTTTTAAGCAGTTCGCTGTTGATGGGGTCGAGTCCGCTGAAGGGTTCATCGAAGATGCAAATTTCGGGATCGTGGGCAATGGTAGCGATAAACTGGATCTTTTGTTGCATGCCTTTGGAAAGCTCGCCGATCTGTTTATTGCGCCAGGTATCTGCTTCAAAACGGTCAAGCCAGTAATCCAGCGATTTTTTTGCATCCGTAACAGAGAGCCCTTTTAACCGTGTAAGATACAGCAGCTGTTCATACACTTTCATTTTTTTGTACAGGCCGCGTTCTTCCGGCAGATAACCCACCAACTTTTGCGTCGCCTGAGAAACCGGTAAGCCCATGATCTGGATGTCGCCATCGTCGGGTATCATAATATTGTTGACCATTCGCAGGGTGGTGGTTTTCCCCGCTCCGTTGGGCCCTAAAATACCGTAGATCTTTTTTTTGGGGACTTGAAAGTTTGCCTGGTCAACTGCGGCAATTTTTCCGAAATACTTGCTGACGTTCTTTAAACTAAGTACAGGCATGTTTTTTTAGTATTTTTTTCGTCGTGAAAATGTTCTGTAAATTAACAATGCAGTTTTTGATTACAAAGGATCAGGTATGTTTTATTACGTTAACTGTTATACTAGGTTTCATTAAAATACATGGCGCCAAAAACTTATATCTGAGGCTTTCCGGTTTTGATCAAAATGGATAACTTGACCTATTTATAATAAAGGGAAATTATGCAGGTACTTCATATTAGTACAGAATGTTATCCGATTGCCAAAGTTGGTGGTTTGGGGGATGTAGTGGGGGCGTTGCCCGGCTACATGAAAAAGCAGGATGTGGATTGCAGGGTAATTTTACCCAAATACCGAACACCATGGGTAGAGAAGCATAATTTTAAGACCGAGCATTCGGGCTATCTTCGTATGGGCGACCAGCGTATTGCTTACCGGATCCAAAGAGAAGCGGATGATACCCTTGGATATCCCGTGTTTGTTGTTGATATCGAGGGTTTGCTCGACCGCCCCGGAGTTTATGCTGATGTGAACACAGGTGTTGCCTACCCCGATGAATTTGAACGCTATGTTTCTTTTCAGGTTGCTGTACTGGATTGGCTGAAGTCCAAAAAAGATAAGCCGGATGTTATGCATTGCCATGATCATCATACATCCTTTATTCCTCTATTAATGAGCAGTTCGCCGGTCTATCACGAATTCAGAAAGATACCGTCGTTGCTTACTATCCATAACGGGCAGTATCAGGGGTGGTATGATCCGGGTAAAAGGTATTTGCTGCCAAAAATAGACACGGAAGGAGAGGAGCTTTTATACTGGAATGGATCGATCAATGCTTTGGCCTGTGGCGTACGCAGTTGCGATCAGGTGAGTACGGTATCGAAGACGTATCTGAAAGAGCTTAGAAAGGACAGCCTGGGCCTTGAGCCTGTATTTGAGCAAGCCGATCATAAGTCAACAGGGATTGTCAATGGCATAGATCTCAAGATTTGGAATCCGGCCACAGATCCGCTGATTAAAAAAAAGTATACCAGGAAAAATATAGTCCAGGGTAAACTGGCCAATAAACAGGCGTTGTGCGAAAGGTTTTCAATCAATCCTGAACTGCCCATCATTTCCTTTATCGGCAGGCTAACCGCCCAAAAAGGAGCCGATTTGCTGCCCGATCTCATAGGCCGGTTCATTGATATGGGCGATAAAGCAGGCTTTGTAATTTTAGGTACCGGAGAGCCTGAGCTGCATGACCGGTTTACCCATATGAAAGGAAATTACGTAGGATATTTTGACACTTCCCTGGAATATAATGAAGCATTGGCCCATCTCATTTACGCGGGCTCTGATTTTATCATTATGCCGTCACGTTTTGAACCTTGCGGACTGAACCAAATGTATGCTATGCGCTACGGAACAATACCCATTGTGCGCAGTGTGGGGGGGCTGTACGATACGGTTGTTAATTATGAAGAAAAGAATGGATACGGAATTCTGTTCAACAATTTTAACCTGGAAGATGCCCATGATGCTTTGATAAGAGCTTTAAAAGTTTATTATGATAAGACACTCTTGCACAGTTTGCAGAAGAAAGTCTCATCACTGGATTTTTCCTGGCGCAAATCTGCTGCACGTTATAAATTAATGTATCAAGAATTAATACAAAGAGGTAAATAATATGTTGGATACCACCATTGCTGTTATACTTGGAGGTGGGAGAGGCACCAGACTTGAACCTTTAACAGGCAAACGGTCTAAGCCTGCCGTACCTATTGGGGGGAAGTATCGATTGGTTGATATCCCCATTTCAAATTGTTTGCACTCGGATATCAAGCGTATTTATGTGCTGACCCAGTATAATTCGGCGTCCCTTAACCGGCACATTAAAAATACATACCAGTTTGATTTATTCAGCAGCGGTTTTGTGGATGTACTGGCGGCAGAACAAACGCCTTATTCGCAACATTGGTTTCAGGGAACGGCCGACGCGGTCAGGCAAACTTTTCATCACCTGGAAGATCAGACATGTGATTACGTGATGATATTGTCTGGTGATCAGCTTTATCAAATGGATTTCACCAAACTCATGAAAAGCCATCAGGAAAATAATTCGGAAGTTACCGTAGCCACCATACCTGTAGTTGCAGAAGAGGCTACCGATTTCGGAATCATGAAAAATGATGCCAATGGTGTTATCCGCTCTTTTATTGAAAAGCCCGATAAGGAAGTACTTGGAGAATGGAAATCTGAGGTATCCGAAGAACTAAAAAGTTCGGGGAGGGAATATCTGGCTTCCATGGGCATTTATGTGTTTAACAGAGATGTTTTATATCAACTTTTTGAAGATCATCCGGAAGCAAAGGATTTCGGCAAAGAGATTATCCCCAAAGCTATTGATTCTTCTTTAAAAGTTAGCAGCTATAATTATACCGGGTATTGGACCGATATAGGTACTATAAAATCATTTTATGAAGCCAACCTCTCTTTAACGGATGAACTCCCTCAATTCGATCTTTATGCGAAAGATAAAATGATTTTCACGCGTGCCCGACTTCTTCCCGGTTCCAAAATTTCCGGCACCCGCCTGGACCGGGCCATGGTTGCTGAAGGATCTATTATTGAAGCCAACCATATTTACCGTTCAATTATTGGGATACGATCCCGTATTGGTTCGGAGACTACCATTCAGGAATCTATTGTGATGGGTAATGATTTTTATTCTTCAATAGATGAGTTGAATCCGCAAAATAACGTACCACCCGTTGGTATTGGGCACCGTTGCCACATACAGAAAGCTATTATAGATAAAAATAGCAGAATTGGTAATGATGTCCGCATAGTTGGCGGAGATCATCTAAAAGATGAGGTAGGCGATCAATATTCCATCGTTAATGGAATTGTGATTGTGGTGAAAGGGGGCGTAATTAAAAACGGTACTGTAATTGGGGCAGGGTAAGTGTCTCAGATATTAATTCGTAAACAGAACGCTTATTACCGATAATCGTGTTGGTGTATAGTATAATTGAAAAACAGGAGGTTTTACTATGACTATAGATCGTGTGCGCTCAAATACGGAAGCAGAGATTAATGAAGATATCGATTTAAAAAGCGAAGCTCTCATTCATGTATACACCAACCAGGAAAACTGGAAGATCTCGGAAAGAATAGAAGAACTTGAAGGGGAATGGGATGTTGAGCGCTGGCTTGAAACCAATGCTTCCGTTCTTGCCTTTGCCGGACTTATGTTTGGCGCCACTTATAAGAAAAGATGGCTGGTATTGCCGGGCGTTGTATTGCCATTTTTATTTCAGCATGCTGTGCAAGGATGGTGCTCACCAATTGCTTTTTTCAGGAAGTTAGGAGTCCGTACAAGAAAAGAGATTGAACGCGAGAAGTATGCTTTAAAAATTCTCAGGGGTGATTTTGAAGATATCCGTAATATGGATCGTAAAGAAGCCGCATTACATATCTTTAGAAGCAGCTCGCTGGATGGGGCAGAAAAAAAACAAGCATAAATTCTGAGTAGAACAACAAGTGCATTAATCAGCGATTTCCTGGATCTCTGATAATTTTTGCATAGCTCTTTCCCGGAGGTTAGCGAAGTTTTCTTTGTTCATATCACCGACAGTGTACTTCAAATGTAGCCAGACCAGATAGGTAGCAACTACATCTTCGTAACAATAACGTTCAATTTTATCCAGTTCACCATCACGGAACATGGCCAGTACCTGGTTGCCCTCACCAGTTTTTTTAAAGGGTATTCCGATCAGAATGCCAAGGTGTTTCAATTTTGGCCAGGAACTTGCACCGAAATTACTGAACTGGTCTATTAAATCAATATTTTCTTTACTGAACCGATATTTGATTTCATGATTGTTCAGCCGCAGGGGTAATTGCAAACCATGTTTCATCGCCCGGTAGGTTACAAGCGGTAAATCAAATCCTCTCCCGTTGTGATGGATCAGCCCGAAATCTTTATAGGTGTTAAGGGTATTGTTTAATTCAACTAAACCCTTTTTTTCATCCTCTCCCGTCCAGGCGGCTTTTTGTTTAGGATTGCCCAGATTATCTATCCATAAGCCCACCCAGGAGACCAGCCTATGATACATAGGAGGAAGAAATCCTGATTTATTTTTAGCAAACTCCTCACAAGCCAGTTCCAGAATTTTATCATCATCGGGATCGGGGTTGTCCAGAAGGTCACGCAGTAAATCGAAATCAGGGACAGATTCTATATCAAAAACAAAGTACATGGGGTAATGCTTTAAGTAATTCTAATAATCATTTCACCACTAGCTGATTATGACCGGTGGGAGAGTAATCTGATAGCTATTCTGCTTAAAATAGACATAATTACACTTAAGAAGTATTAAAAGACACAAGGAAGTAGAGAAAAGCGGTTCTTTGCTTCAGAAATGCATTTTTACTTCTTTCCTTTCTCATCGGGATTTTACAAATTAAAAATCAAACTATTTTAGCCTGTCCACTAAAAGGAGTCGTGTATGAATGTGTATCATCCGTCGAAAGTCAGGAATATTGTTTTATTAGGTCATTCCGGATCCGGCAAGACCAGCCTTGCCGAAACCATGCTCTTTGAATCAAAAGTAATTCCACGCAGGGGTAGCGTTGAAGAAGAAAATACAGTGTCTGATTATCATGGCATTGAAAAAGAAAAGCAAAAGTCGGTGTATTCTTCATTTATGAACCTGGAATGGAGAGGCCATAAAATTAACCTTATTGATACTCCCGGTACGGCCGATTATATAGGCGAAGTACTTGGGGCTTTAAAAGTGGCTGATACGGCAATCTTTGTTCTGGATGCCGAACGTGGTGTTGAGGTCGGTACGGAATTGTTATGGAAGTATACCCAGAAATACAAGACGCCTTCTTTTTTTGTAATTAATAAGGTAGATCACCCCAATGCGGATTTCCAGAAAACCCTGGACCTTGCGAAAGAACTATTTGGGCGTCCGGTAGTACCGGTTCAATATCCATATAACGAAAGAGATGGGTTTAACGCCATTATTGATGTTCTGAAAATGACGATGTACGAGTTTCCTAAAAGCGGGGGCAAACCTGATAAACTACCCATACCTGACTCCCATAAAGCACAGGCTGAACTGCTTCAGAATCAACTTATTGAGGCCATCGCTGAGAATGATGAAGTATTGATGGATATTTATTTCGAAAAAGGGACCCTGGACGAAAGCGAAATGCAGAGGGGGATGAGAAATGCTATGACCAGCGGGGAGTTTACGCCTTTATTCTGTGCCTCGGCAGTACAGAATATGGGCACCGGCCGAATAATGAGTTTTATTGATAATGTAGTACCCTCACCAATAGAAGCAAATCAGGCGGATGGAAAGAATATAATTGTTGATCCCGATGAACGTACCTCTGCTTTTATCTTTAAAACAGTATCTGAAGAGCATGTGGGCGATCTTATGTATTTCAAGGCTTTCACCGGGAGCATGAAATCAGGTATGGATTTAATCAATTACAGTACAGGGGGAGTTAACCGTATCGGCAGCCTGTTTTTATCACAGGGTTCCAAAAGAATTGAATTACCTGAAGTGAAAGCAGGGGATATAGGCGCCGTAGTGAAACTCAAGGATGCCAATGTGAATGATACGTTACACGAAAAAGGATTTGAGCAGTATATTGAGCCGGTTGAGTATCCAGAGCCAACGGTACGGTCGGCCATTCGCGCGCTTGAACAGGGGCATGAGGAAAAAATGGGGGCGGCACTTAACCAGATTCAAAGAGAAGATCCCTCTTTAAAAATAGAACACAGCCAGGAACTGAAACAGATTATTATCAGCGGACAGGGAGAGGAGCACCTTGGCATGGTTAAGTATCGCCTGCAAAGGCGGTTCAAAGTCGATGTCGAGTTTTATGAACCGGGGATACCTTATCGAGAAACTATCACTAAGCCCGTTCGCAACCATCACAAGCACAAGAAGCAAAGTGGTGGGGCCGGTCAATATGCCGAGGTCCAAATGCTGGTTGAACCTTTAGCGGAAGAAATGCCTGAATATGATGATATTACTGTCCGCAAGGTCGAAGAAGTGGATTTGCCCTGGGGGGGCAAGCTAATATTCAGAAACTGTATAGTTGGCGGGGTTATTGACAACCGTTTTATGCCAGCTATTTTGAAAGGCATCATGGAGAAAATGGAAAATGGCCCGCTTTCCGGTTCCCGTGCCCGTGATATTCGGGTGTCGGTATATGATGGATCCATGCATGCCGTGGATTCTAATGAAACGGCATTTAAAACGGCGGGCATGATGGCTTTCAAAAAAGCCTTCCTCGAAGCTGACCCACAGTTGCTGGAACCATATTTCAGAGTAGAAGTGAATGTGCCCGGAGAGTACATGGGCGATGTAATGAGCGATCTGGCAACGCGTCGCGGGCAAATTTTGGGTATGGATTCAGAAGGATCTTTTCAAACGGTTACGGCTCTGGTGCCCCTTGCCGAGCTATACCGATATGCTACGCAACTAAAATCTAAAACCCAGGGCCGGGGAACCCATACACGCATCTTCGACAGTTATACACCCGTTCCCCGCGAAATACAAGATAATGTTATGAAGAAAACAGCTGCACTTGAAGAGGCTTAGATAAGAGATGTGACTTAATCATAAAATCCTATAATATAGACTTTAGACTCAAAACATTAGCCTAATTTACGGCAAGGCTACGACTTTCCGGATAATCCATTCAGAAGACAGCAGTATCAGCACGAATATAAACCAAAAGGGGTTCTGGTAGGCAAGAACCTCGCGCGATTCTATTTGAGTTTTCTGCTCAAAAAATCCTTCCTGGCGCAGTCTGTCTTTTAAATCTTCTGCTTGTGGATATGTAAAAAAAGCTCCGCCAGTTTGTTCTGAAATATGTGACAACAAGGCATCATTTCGAACTGTATTTACAAACTCAAGACTGGTGCTACCTACTGAAAACTCCCCGCTACGTTCTTCTATCTGGTGATTCCCCTTTTTAGCCGATGCATGAAACTGGTACTTGCCCTCCGGCAGGTTATCCATGCGGAGCCTGTATTGGCCAAGGCCCTGGTTAGACATTGTGTAAAACCGTTCTGAAATATTATCCCCATTTATTTCAACCTCAATGACAGCGTCATCTTCCTCCTGCCCTGATTCGTTTTGCAGAAACGCATCCAGCACTACATTTTCTGTTTCTTCAAACATAAGCTTTGCCGGTGAGATATCCAGCAGGCGGCTATCCGGTGACGAAGCGGACCATTTTACAACATTATTGATGAGTTCAACGGTATAATCTCTCACTTCTTCGTCTGGACTAAGAAGCCAGCGGTAGAATCCATGGGCATTCAGCAGGACTGTACGATAATTTCCGATGGTACGGGTAGATAATACAGGGGTTTCTAATTCGGAACCACGATAGTTTGCCATCAAAAGAACATTACTGCCGGATGTTGAAACTATATCCTGGATTGGTGAGTAAAGAGGGGGAACCCGTTGCAGATTGGCAGCGGGCAATTCCAAGATAGGGTGATCCCTATGTTCCGTATTAACCGTGGTATGCACGTCTTTTTTTTCGGGATTAGAACTTGCTCTGGCCGGTGAAAGATCACCATAAAGGGATGTAAACAGTCTGAAATCCATAGAGGGCCCAGACAGAAAAACTACTGGCTTACCCTGAGTAAACTCTGTAACTTGATCCAGTAAATGATTGGATATATCTGGTGAGGGGAAACCATGCAAGATAATAAGATCCAGAGTATCGGGATCCTGGGGGAAATCACCCTCAATAAATCTGTCACCGGATACCCAGGTTCTGTAATCAAGATCAATACTATCATCACCGGTTAAAATTGAACGCAGGCCCCTTACATCCGGATGCACTTCAAAGGCAAGCTGCATGATGCGAATTTTATCATCCAACACATCAATGCTAAAAACTTCACTGTTATTTTCTGTTGTCCATTCACCTTCTATTTCAGGGACATGTATTTCATATTGCTGTAAGCCGGTTTCATCCAGTTCCACCTCAAAACGTGCCTCATAAACGGAACGGGATTGGTTATTTTGGAAAACCTGCTCATCGATCACATCACCATCGCGGCGCAATTGAACAGTGATATTGGTATCCGGAAACCCATCATTAAGTACAGAAGCAACTACCGGGGTTACCGTATTTTTATATCCTGAATTATTATTTGTGACATTTTGCACGATCAAATCATTAAGACGCGCAGTATCACCAAGGGCAAGAGAGAATACCGGGAGGGGGAAACGTCCTGCTGTATATGAGGGGTCGCGGCTTTTATTATAGATGCCGTCGCTGATTAAAATGACAGCTTGTTCGTTTCCTTTTTGCTCTCTGAATGTGGTAAGAGCTTTGTTAATATTTGTTTCGGTGCCATTGAAAGTCAGGCTGTCCGGACTTGCTTGTACAAGATCATTATCAAAAGAATAAGTTTCAAACCTGACGTTACTGGTATCTCGCAAGCCCAGGGTATTAATAACCTGTTGGTAATCAGGTTCTCCGGAGTATTCACCTTTATCAATTATGCTACTTTGGCTGTTATCAAGCAGAACAGCAATTTCCGGTTTTATCAGATTTTCCTGCTCAATATTAAATACAGGGTTTAGCAGCAGAAGGATTAAAACTAAAAATACCAGAGCACGCAGAGAGATAAGTACAAGACGGACAGATTTTGATAACCCGCCAATATTCCTGTATGTCCAATAGGCTATACCCAGCGATAAAGCCGCCAGGGCAACCAAAAAGAAAACGTTATATGTGGCATTAAAGCCTTCAAAAGCAAAGTTCAAGCGTTTCTAATTTTAACCAATGATTTTGAAACCGATGTAGTCTACTTTAGACCAGTCGCTTGATCAAATCAACTGTGGATATTCCCTCGGCTTCGGCAGCGTAATTATTAACGATTCGATGCCGGAGAACAGGTATGGCCAATGCTTCAATATCTTCTTCGGTAACATTGAACCTGCCTTTTGAAAGAGCCCGGGTTTTCCCACCTAAAATCAGATACTGCGAGGCACGAGGACCGGCTCCCCAGCTCATATATTTATGAATAAACTCAGGGGAATGTCCATTATTGGGCCGGGTCATGCTTACCAATTTTACGGCATAATTCAGTACGCTTTCCGGAACGGGAACTTCCCGGATCAAGTTTTGATATTCTTTGATCTGTCCGGCATCAAGGATAGCATTGAGCTCTACGCCATCTCCGGCTGTAGTTCTGCTAACAATATCCAGCTCTTCATCAAAAGATGGATAATCAAGCCAGAGGTTAAACATGAAACGATCAAGCTGAGCTTCAGGCAGGGGGTAGGTTCCTTCCTGTTCAATTGGATTTTGAGTAGCTAAAACGAAGAAAGGTTCATCAAGCTGGTAGGTAGTTCCTCCGGCAGTAATATGATGTTCCTGCATAGCCTCTAGAAGAGCAGCCTGAGTTTTGGGAGGGGTCCGGTTTATTTCATCAGCCAAAATAATATTAGCGAACAGCGGCCCCTTTATAAATTTAAAATGCTTTCGGCCCGACTCGTAATCTTCCTCAATTACATCGGTCCCGCTGATGTCTCCGGGCATCAGGTCTGGAGTAAACTGGATCCTGCTGAAAGATAAGTTAAGCGTACGGGCCAGTGTACTTATCAGCAAAGTTTTTGCCAAACCGGGAACCCCCACAAGCAGACAGTGACCGCGGGAGAATAAGCTGATTAGCAACTGCTCCACAATTTCATCCTGGCCCACTACAACTTTTCCGATTTCATTGCGCAAATCCTGGAACGATTGTGCAAATGCTTCAGCCGTTTTGACGGAATCTTCTGATGGAGGTTTCATTAATTATAGGTTTCTTCCGGTTGCGCTGTGGGTGGGGCTGCTTGGCTTGGAGGGGTTACAGGGGCTGTATCATCCATAGGCAGTGTCTCAGGGACAGGTTCAACCTCGGGTACATCAATTCGATATTCCACGTACACCTCATCGCGAATATTTTGCATCCAGCGCATTACTTCCAACTGCTGCTTTTGCTGGAGAGCATAATTTTCAATAAGCTCGTAATCAGTCTTCAGGCTGGCCGTATGCTGAGGGATATATTCCCTTAACTGTACAATTCGGAAAGCTGTTCCCGAAGATTGATTTGGAGTAAACGAATGAGGTTCGGATATGGCGCCTTCACCTTCGTCAATAAGTTGGCGTGCAACCCGTGATAGCGAAGCATCCAGTCTATTTAATTCTATTTTGCGTTGTCCGGATTGCGGGTCAACAAGTCTACCTCCGCTGGGGGCGGTATTTTTATCATCAGAATGGGTGCGGGCCAGAGCGCTGAAAGTTTTGCTTTCGTTGATAACACTATCCCGTATAGCTTCCAGCTTATTGATTGCGAACTCTTCGTCAAGCTGATCATCTTGTATTTCGATAAGGATATGATGTGTTGCGATATTATCTCCTGATCGTTCGTCCAGCCGGATAATATGATAGCCTTGTGCAGTTTCTACGACTTCTGAAATCCCTCCAGGTTCAAGCGCTGAGGCTGCGGCAGCATACTGGGTAACCAGATCGCTGGTAGGCACCATCGGCAAACGTCCGCCATTTGAGGCCGTTGGGCCATCGCTATGCCGGCGGGCCAGGTCCTCAATACTTTTACCGTGAGTAATAATTGAATCACGAAGTTGGACAGCACGTTCAAAGGAACTATTTTTAGCATCTGCTTTTGGTGGAGGTACAACCACTACCTGGGAAAGAGAAACCGACTCCGGAATGGTAGGCATAGATTCTTCGGGAATGTCTTCGAAGAACTCAATGACTTCAGGGCGTGTTATATTTACCTTTCCCATTCTCTGTTGGCGAACCCGCTCAACTACCATGTCCTGGCGGAACATATCCCGGTAATCAGCTTTAATTTCAAGAAGACTGGTTCCGAAAGCTTGTTCAAGTTCCTGCTCACCGCCAGCCCTTTGAACCAATTGATTTATTCTTTGGTCCAGTACCCGGTTAACCTCCTCATCACCAACAACGACAGAGTCAATGCGGGCTTTTTCAACGAGAACATAATTATCGATTAAAGATTCCAGGACTTGATACCAAAGTTCTTCATTGAACTCTCCGCTTTCTGTGCCTTCCATGTACTCATACACGCGCTGGTCTACTTCAGATTGAAGAATGATATGGTCATTAACAACTGCTACAATTTGATCAGCAATTTCACCGGATTGAGCCTTGGCAGAAGAGAGGTTAAATAGCAGAAATAATATGGATAATACGAGTAATTTGCCTTTTATATGCATTAAATTAATATGATGTGATCGTGTCTGATTCTAAATTTAGTGGTATTTCTTTAGATTGCTCAAGGTTATGTACGTCATAGAGCTTGATTTCATTGTTTGAATCGGCTTTTAAAAATAAATTCCTTTCATATGACGTGGAATTGCGCCTTTGTTTTTCTATTAAAAGCCATTCTTCAATTTGACCTAGCACCCATTCCAGGTCCGGATGCTCACCTTCACTTCGATCTTCTAGTAATTGAACAAAGTGGTATCTCCCATTGATTTCACTTATTGGTGATATTTCGGTAAGGCCTATAACCTGTAGAAAATCATTCATATCGGGGTAATCGGCAGCTGCTGTTGAAAGCGGCCAGAACCGGTTAGAGTTTTGAATGACTTGTTCGGCATTTATCGAATAGCGCCGGGCAACATCTTCCCATTCATTTCCGCGCATGAGTGAATTCTTAGCATTTTGAGCTGAACTCATTGTTTCTGCAATCAGATGACGATAACGCACATGTCTTTCTTTCAAACTAAATTGATCTCTATGATTCTCATAATATATCTGTGCTTCCTGACGTGTAACACCATTTTCTCTTATTTCTTTTTGGACCAAATCATGTAATGCTGAGGCAAGAACTTCTTCTTCTGCTCTACGTACCCGTTCTTGTACACCTTCGTTTGCATCCAGGCCTAGCCGTTTTGCCTCTTGCAATAAAACCTGCCGATTTACCCATGCCATTCTATAATTGCGAATAGCCTTTAGACTGTCCTGCTCGTAAATATATTCCGGCACACTACCTCTAACTTCGTCTAAAGTAAGTTTCTCCCCCTGTACCTCGGCTAACAAATGATTGCCGCTGTCACTTTCTGTGCTGGTACAGGAAATCAATAAAAAAAGAATACTGGATGAAAGAAATAATGCGTAATGCACTTAGTTTAAATTTTGATTTTATAGTTTGTTACCAGCCTGTTTTAGTAAAGCATCAGAATAGCCGGCAAGGATTTATTTTTCTTTAATTGATATTAATTTTTCATGGTAGGGTTGCACAGAATAGGTTCGTCGTATTTCTTCCATCCAGCTTTTTTCCCGAATCGGCTGGTATTGGGCAACCAATTTATTGTAAGCCTCATCAAAAGTCATCGTACGGGGCAACTGGATTTCTTCCAATAACAAAGTTGTTCTGCGGTTGCTGTAGTCGAAATACTCTGTAAACTCTCCATCGCTGAGTCCAGTAAGTTTGTCAAAAGGATCTTCCTCCAGATTATTGATGATATCACGACGTACAACGAGGCCCTGGATACTATTAATCAGGCTGTCTAGAGAGATCCCTGAATAAATGGTGTTAATCGCTTTATTCAGAGTCGAGTCTTCATCAGCAGATAAGCGAACATATTGGTAGCGTTTTCCATATGTATAATCGTCCTGATTGGCTTCATATATAGCTTTTAACGAGGCCGTATCATTCTGGGCATAGTTCCAAACAGAATCTTCGCTAACCTTAAAAACGGCTAGTCCGTGAATGTAATTTTCGCTTATATCCCGAAAATCAGGAAATTCTTGCTTGGTAAGGGCAACCACTTGTTTATCGGCACTTTCATTAACAAACTGATCCAGCACATGATGCTGATAGCGATCTTGCTGGCGGTTTTTCAGCCACTCAACATAGTCACCGGCGGTATAGTTATGTTCGTTAATAGTGTATAAGGGTTGTTCTTTTAATGCGTCAGGCCATTCAATGGTGTTAAAACTTTGTCCGGAAGCTTGTACATGATCTTCAAAAGCATTTAGCGTTTCGCGGTGAATCTTTTCGTCACCAACCTTCCGTACAGCTTTCAAAACAGCTTCACTATTTTCCCGGTAACGGGGAAGCTGTTTTAACCGCTCAAGCAATTCATCGCGCTTATCTTCAGGATCTGCTTGCTGCTTTATGGAATCGAGCCGTAGAATATGCACACCGTAACCACTATAAAAAGGCTTATGATAGGTGCCTGTTTCATTCAAACTCATAGCGGCCTGTGTAAATTCCTGGTTGTAACGACCGGTTGTAACCCAACCAATGTCTCCCCCGCGCTCACGGGATTCCAAATCTTGTGTGTGTTCATTCACCAGGTGGTTCCAATTAGTACCTTGTTCAAGTTCCTGATAAATATCTTCGGCGGCAGCTAGCGCTGAATCTTCGGTATAACTTCCGTCATTGGTCTGGAGGAAAATATGTGATATGTTACGCTCTGCCTGACGGGGCATACGATCTTTGACATAGATGACATGATATCCATATTGAGTGCGGAATGGTTTAGAAACACTATCAACAGGCGTATTGTAAGCCATATCCTCAAATGGTTTTACCGACCAGCCGCCACTGAAATATCCCAAATCCCCGCCCAAACTTTGGCCTCTCTGCCGGGTGGATATCTCTTCGCTGAGGTCAGCAAATGATTCTCCGGCATAGAAACGTTCCCGGGCATCCATCAAACTTTCATAAGCTGCAAGGGTATCGCGGGGAGGCGCCTCGGGAGATAGTCCAATTAATATATGAGAAACATGTATTTGTTCTTCAAAACGTTCTGCAAGTTCATGCAAAAGTTCATCCCGTACCCGATTTTCCAGCCAATATGGATAGGCTGATTGTTTTTCATATTCTGCAAGTTCTTTCTGCAACTCTTCGTCTTCGTAATATCCGGCATCTCGGGCAACTGCAAGCTTGGCTTTGTAATCGAGGTAAAGGTCCAGGAATTGCGAAAGGTTTTCGTCCTCGCTATCAGCTTCTGGTTGATTTTCGGTACTGGATGATTGATAAAAGTTTGATTCTAATTCGCTCAGTGTAATAGATTCTCCGGCAACTTCTCCTATCACAGGGTCTGATTGAGCTTGTTCGCCGGATTGAAATATTGCACATGATGAGAGACCGATGCAAACTGCAGTTAAAACGGTTGGCACTACAAAAAACTTCATTTCTGAATACTGTTAATTAGCTTAAGGTTTCAGTTGGATGAGAACGTGACGGAATTGCGTTCTATTAAGTTTATGAGTAAAGAACTCCTGCAATGGTAGCCGTCATAAGATTAGCCATTGTTCCTGCTAAAACGGCTTTGACACCAAATTCAGCCAGTTCAGCTTTTCGCCCAGGTGCAATTCCTCCGATGCCGCCAATTTGTATAGCGATGGATGTAAAATTAGCAAATCCACATAAAGCAAATGTTGCCATTATAATTGTTTTTTGTGAAATAGTATCATTGGTGATAGCCTCTGAAAGTTCAATATAGGCTATGAATTCGGTGAGTACAAGTTTGGTGCCCAGCATTGAACCCATATTGATGGCATCTGCCCAGGGGATACCTATCATAAATGCAAAGGGTGCAAAGATATAACCAAGAATTGACTGAATAGTCAGGGTTATGCCGTAGGCCTGATTCAACCCTACGATATCTCCGAACCATGACAGAATTGAATTTCCCATGGCTAAAAGTGCAATAAAAGCAAGAAGCATTGCACCAACATTCAGGGCAAGGCGCATACCTTCAGAGGCTCCCGTTGCGGCGGCATCGATGCCGTTGGCGTCGGTTTGCTCAACGTTTATCTTGACCTCGCCCATAGTTGCCGGCGTCTTATCTTCAGGGTAGAGTATTTTTGCGATAACCAACGCCGCCGGCGCCGCCATAATGCTGGCTCCGAGCAACTGCTCGGCGAAAATAAGGCGCCCGGCATCGAGAGAAATATCATGGATAGCAGCATATGAATCACCCAATAGCTGAATGTATGCGGCCATGATGCCCCCGGCAATGGTTGCCATGCCTCCCGTCATAAGTGTAAGGAGCTCAGATCGGGTCATATTTTCAATATAAGGCTTAATCAAAAGAGGGGACTCCGTTTGTCCGATAAAAATATTAGCGGTAACAGAAAGGGATTCCGCTCCTGAAACGCCCATTAATTTTCTCATGCCCGTGGCCATTTTACTAACTATCCATTGCAGTACGCCGTAATGATATAATAGAGTAGTCAGCGAGGCAAAAAAGACAATAGTAGGTAATACCTGAAAAGCAAAAAAGAAACCATAGCTGTTGTCAGCGCCCGGACTAAGGGCAAGATCGCCAAATACAAACTGCGCTCCTTCTGTGGTGAATTCCAAAATGGCAACAAAGAAGTAGGAAAGCCCGCTGAACAAGATTTTGGGCCATCCGAGCGGACTAAATACTTCCGCCATCTGCTCACCTTTGAGTATAAAAACCCCAAGTGTGAGTTGAATACCCAGACCTATTAATACAAGGCGCCAATTTATAAGTTTCCTATTATTGCTTAAAGCAAGCGCTATGGCTAATAGAAAAGCCATACCAATGAGGCCGCGAAAAATATCCATATCAAGTATTAGATGGTTTTTCTGACAGATTAAAAGGAACTATAGGCTTACCTTTTTTTTCATCGGAAGGAGGTCGATAACAATGACGGGCCCGGGGTTCATATGCATCAGTCTCCCCTACAAGTATTCGGTCATCATTTTCCACGATTCGCTGGGAGAAATTTGCCTGCATTCCGCTCTCTGCGCAAATAGCGTGGAGTTTGGTAATATATTCGGCTATAGCCAGTAAATGGGGGATGGGTTCGAAGGGTTTTCCTGTATAATCCATATCTAGACCGGCTAAAATAACTCTTTTGCCTGAATTTGCAAGTGAGTTGGCAACCTCTACAAGGCGATTATCAAAGAATTGTGCCTCATCTATACATATTACTTCGGCATTCCCTGTCATCAGCACAATCTGGTCGGCTGTAGAGGCTACGATTCCGGGCAAGGTCGTTTCATTATGGGAAACTACATTATCTTCGTCATACCGGTTATCTATTTGAGGCTTTACGATGATAACCCGCTGCCCGGCGATCTGTGCTCTCCTGGCCCGCCTGATAAGTTCCTCTGTCTTGCCGCTGAACATGCCGCCACAAATAACTTCAATCCAACCAACATGTTTGGGCAATACGGTAGGTTCCTGAAGCATAAATGAAATGAGGTTTTTATAAAAGCAAAAATTAAGAGATGGAATATATTCCTAGTTAGGGAGAAAGGAAAGCGAATAGCTGAGGTTATAACAAATCGCCTGACTTATTGGCTAAAAACGAAATCCACCATTTAATTCAACCAAAAAGTTGTGCCTGGTGCTAGTGGAAAAAGTTATACCCATTGGACCGAGACGCGTGCTGGTTTTTAAAGTAATGCCGGCGCCTGTAAAATACTCATCGTTAAAAGGGTTTTCACCCCACGTAAAGTTTGTGCTCCCAATATTACCCGCTACATAAGCATATATTTCTCGGTCAAATCTGAGCTGATACCCCATTTGCAATGATTTAACCTGATCACCTGAAAACTCCTGGGGGTAATAGCCCAGAAAAGAAGGATGGCCGCCCATAAAAAAACGCTGGTGGAGCGGCAGGCTATGATTCGCTGTAAGACCAAGGTTCATTCGGGCAACCACAGAGCCCCTTTCGTTTACAGGCAGATACCCGTCCCAGGCAATTAAATGACGCACATAGCGGGCCGAGCTTGCAAATGGTATTATGGCAAAATCACTTTGTGCTTTAATGTGATGGCCACGGGTAGGAAACAGCATATCATCAAACGTATCCAGTTCAAACAACAGGTATGGCAGGTGCAGGTTTGACCAATCGTATGGAAACTCTCCTATACCCAGACTTCCGGAATAATTAAAAGCTTCTTCCCTAAAACCGGCGCCAATAACGTAGTTAGTTGAAATAACCGGATAGATCAGGACATTCATTAAAAAGCTGTTGGCTTTAATATTAAATATACGGTTTTCATGATTATATAGATCAATGTCATGTTGTTTGTAATTGAGTTGAGAGCGAAGCCCGAATTTTGATTTCTGTCCTACGTAATTAAAATACTGTCCATCTATAAACGGCTCACGGCCCAGGCCCAGGCTTATTCGCAGCACCGAACTTGGGGTGATCAGATTTCGGTAGGTTGTATTAAAATATAATGAAGCTCCTTTACGATTTTTGTAGTTGAAGCCAAACCGGAATGTATCAACCTCCCTTTCTTTAACATTCACGATTAAAATCTGATTCCGGTTTTCGGATATGATATTGTAATTTACTGACTTGAAGAATTCCAGTCCATACAGTTTGGAAATTCCTTTCTCAATGTCTTGCCTGGATACCCAGCTTCCGGGTTCTATATCCAGCTGGTCTAAAGCCAGCCACTGTGAAACATCAGACAGCCCTTCAAAGTCGATTTCTGCAATGTAGACGGAATCCTGCGAAAGCATGTTCTTGTGTTTCCGGGGCTTGTCATATAACCTTTGGGAATCGGCGATATTCATCAAATTTGTCCATTGGTCAACAGCAGCTTCACGGCCGGCTTGTATTAGTTTACCCGGATTATCAAAATTCAATATGGAATGATCTTTAATATCAGGTGAGATTACTACATTACTTAGGCTTATCTGTTCCGTATTGGATTTGATCATCTGGAATCGTACGGTTTGATTCATAATATCCAGGATATTGACTAATTCTTCAGCATCGGCCAGCATCGAAGTAGCATCTACGGTAATAATAATATCGGCTCCCATTTCACGCACCAGCATGGCCGGAACATTCATTACCAGCCCACCGTCTATTAGGGTATGCCCATTGATAACTTTGGGGGTGAATAGGGTCGGTAAAGCGATGCTTGCACGAAGTACGTCGGGTAAATATCCACCTCGCATTACATACGGCAATCCGGTTTCCAAATCGGTAGCTACTGTGGCGAAGGGAATTGAAAATTCATTGAAATCAGTGATATCATGCGCGGGCCATGTCAGACGCGATAAGGTATTCATGATATTTTGCCCTTCCAGCAATCCGCTGGGCAACTTTACTGATAAACCTTTAATGGGCAATGATAATAAATGTTTGCCATCCCATCTTTTTTCTTCAATAGGGCGGAACTGCCTCGGACCCGAATCAGAAAGGCTACCGTCCCAATCGATGGTATGAGCGATTTCGGTCATCTGCTCCGGAGAATACCCAATGGCATAAAGGGCTCCGATCACACTGCCCATACTGCTCCCGGTTATATAATCAATCGGAATCCCCGCTTCCTGAAGTTTGCTGATAACGCCAATATGAGCAAAACCACGGGCTCCGCCGCCACTAAGTACTAGCCCGACTTTAGGACGATCATCCTGTACTGGTGCACCCGAAGCTTTTTCAGAAGAAATGACAACAAAAAACAAAGCCAGCCAACAAAATGCTATAACTCGATTATGCATAGTAGTCCATGAAAACGCGCATCCGATTGATATTGGAAAAAAGGATACTGGTGATACCTTATTTGTAGATCATTTATTAATAGAAAACTTTTATTCGGCATATGTTGTCTAACAAAATACATTGGGTAATAATTTATATAACATCATTATATATAAGAAGGATCAGATTAAATGTTGTTGTTTAGTATATTGCGTTACAAGGACTAACAGGATAATCCTGGATAAGACTTCCTATTCCGTCCGGGTCTTTTGATTTTGGAGCAGGCGCATACCGAGAGAGTTTTACTGGATGCCGTAAACGAGTCCGGGTTATGCGAGGTCAGGTTCGGCGCCGAAGCGGTCGCTTTAGAGCAGAATGAAGCAGAAGCCAGGCTGAAATACCGGAAAAACGCATTTGGTGAAGCTGGAGTCAGATAATCATGTGATGACGTAAAAACATTTGTTATGAAGAAGGTAAACAGCACTATTCAAATCCATACCAACTCCTATACATCTCCTACCGCCAGCGGGGGTTTTGTAGGAGTTGGTATGGACTTGGTCAGGAGTTGGTCAGGGCATATTAAAGAAAAAGAAGTTGACAATAATCCTCCGGTACTATATTTTACCATTAAGTTAATTAACCAAATGGTAAAATAAGGAACATGTCAGACAGACTTAGTAATACATTCGCGGCCCTTGCAGATCCCACCCGCCGGGCGATACTTTCTCGCCTGAGTTCAGGGGAAACCAGCGTCAACGAACTAGCCAGACCTTTTAAGATGAGCCTTCCGGGTATTTCAAAGCACCTGAAGGTCCTTGAGCGTGCAGGACTGGTGGAGCGTGGCCGCGAGGCACAATGGCGGCCCTGCCGTATAAAAGGGGAACCGCTTAAAGATGCCTCCGACTGGCTTGAACAGTATCGCCGGTTTTGGAAGGAGAGCTTTAATCGTTTGGATGATTATCTACATAAACTGCAAAGCAAAGAAAATAACATCAAACATAACCAGGAGAAGAAAAATGGCAACAGCAAATAAAACCAACGTAGAAACGAGTGATCGTGAGCTTATTATAACCCGCATTTTCGATGCCCCTCGTGAACTTGTATTTGAAACCTGCTCGGACTGCAAGCACCTGAATAACTGGTGGGGTCCCAGGACGTGGCCGCTATCGTATTGCAAGATGGACTTTCGTGAAGGCGGGAGTTGGCATTATTGCATGAGCGGTCCTAATGAAGGCGATGAATCATGGGGGCTGGTAAAATATCATGAGATCGTTGAGCCGGAGAAAATTGTTTACACCGATTACTTTTCCGACAAAGATGGCAACGTGAATGAAAATATGCCGGAGACATTGTCTGCCTTTGTATTCTCCGAACAAGGGGGAAAGACGAAAGTTACCATTCGCGGCGAATACAAGACACCTGAAGATCTCCGGAAAGTGCTGGAAATGGGTATGGTCGATGGTATGAGTGAAACATTGGATCGCCTTGAGGAGCATTTGGAAGTATTGGTTAGTGGGTAAGATAAACTCCGGAACGACTGGTATGTGCACATGGTTCTAATGAAGATAGTGATCCTGATTTTGCTAGTTTCCGTAACCTAATTATTCATGTTGTAATCCTTAAAAAATGGCAGCACTTAATCCTTATTTAAACTTTAATGGCAATGCCGAGGAAGCCTTTAATCTCTACAGATCTGTCTTTGGCGGAGAATTTCTTACTCTTATGCGCTTCAAAGACGCGCCGGAAGGGGATAAAATTTCTGACGATGACCAGGATAAGATTATGCACATCTCATTGCCGATAGGTAAAGGAAATGTTTTAATGGGCTCAGATGCCCTTGAATCAATGGGGCAGAAGGTAATTGTCGGCAACAACAACTATATATCAATTGATGTTGACACCCGTGAAGAAGCAGACAAGTTCTTTAACGGGCTTTCGGATGGCGGGAAAGTAGAAATGGCCATGGAAGAGACATTCTGGGGCTCCTATTTTGGCTCCTTCGCTGATAAGTTCGGGGTGTGTTGGATGGTGTCTTATGAGCTGGAAAAAGAGAAGGTTTGAATGGTTGTTTGTGGGTAGTGGGTTGTACGCTTCGCTGGTGGTGGATTGCAACGCGTAAGTTGTTTTTTTATCGGTAGTTTATAAAAAATCCCCCCTCCTTTTTAAGGAGGGGGGATTTGTAACTATCTGCCTTTATAGCTTACCTATCAGTCTACGCTTATCAGTTCTACTTCGTAGATTACTGATGAGTAGGGTTTTGTGGCGGGGTTAAATTCGCCGTTTTCGACCCAGTCATCGCGCATTTGCTGGGGGATTACCTGACTGCTTTTTCCGAAGGCTATTTTGGAGGGCATGATTAGATTTGCTTTTTCACCTTCTTTCATCAGCATGATGCCGCTTCGCAGCCCCGGAACCATGTCATTTCCATTTACAGCTACCTGTGCAGGGTCATCATCTAAGGTTGATTCGATAACGGTTCCGTCTAAGTATTTCCTTGTGTAGTGGAATTCTATCTGGCTGCTGCTGTTTGGCTTTTCTCCGGTTCCTTCTTCAACTAAGATATGGTAGAGGCCATTGGGGTATGATTCGGCTTCAAGTTCATTGCTTTCTATATAACTTTTTATGGAATCAACCTCTTCGTCGTAGATCTCATCCTCTGTTTTTAATTCAACAAGATCCACATCTATAATAAAATTTGAGTAGGAGTCGAATAATTCGTCATGGCTGTAGTTACCGAAAGCCTGGTAAGACGGTATATAAAATCTAAATTTCTCTCCTTCTTTCATCTTGCTGATCTCATAGTTCAGGCCAATAGGATGTATAGCCGTGTAGTTCATATTGTAGCTGTTGCTAAATCTAAGAGGGGCCAGAGAATCGATATTCGATTCTATTTCCTGTTCTCCGGAGAGGTGCTTCATCGTGTAGCGAATACCTACAACATGATCCTGGACAACCTGCTTGCCTTGTTCGTTTTCTTCCAGTACTTCATAATATACACCGCTCGATGTTTCTTCAGCCTCTATATCATTGGCATCAAGATAGGCTTGTATGATTTCGTTGTCTTCTTTGATTTGCTGTTCGCGATCGCTTTCGCCGGTATCTAAACAGCCTTGCAGGATCAATGAAAGAACGATTGCGCTAAAAAAGGTTGAATAATTATTTTTCATAAGTATACAAAAGGTTTGGGGTTTAATTCCTGCCGGAGCAATATTGAAAGCCCTTCAGGAAGACGTGTATGTGTTAACTGCTGACTATACGGAGGTGGTGTTGTATACGCTACATCTTTTAGAAATAAATCTTCATTTGAATTCCGCCGGTGGTATATTTTATATCCCTTGAGGTTAGGCTTCCTGTGGGGATTTTTATAAAAGGTTCGAGCGAGACTGTATTCCGGTTGGCAATCTCGTGTTGATAGCCAATGGAAAAGGTGTATAACGCTGCCAAATCCATTTTGTTCAGCGAGGGTTCTGACTGGCTTTGAGATTCTGAAAGTGTAACGGTTGTGGTTGCTGGTCCTGATCCGTTGGTTTCAGCCTCCCCAAATACCTGTATCTGCTGTTCATGTTCAAACGTGTAGTTATAATCTTCTTTTAGATATGCTACTGAAGATAACCCTGCTGAAACGGAAAAATGGTCGGATAAAGAATATTTGAGGTTCAGTGGAATTTCCAGGCTAACAAGATCCACCTGCATGTATGTAAGATCACCGGGCGATTGCATTGTTTCATCCGACATCCGCATTGTGGAACTTCCATTATCATTACTGTACTTTAACTGGTTTTGCGCGACAAATAGGCCTGAAGATAAAGACAGGTTTTCTGCAAAATTCCAGTCCGTATTAAATCCCCCGCCCATTCCCCAACTTGTTTGCGAATCATGCACGTTCATCAGAGGGGCGTAGGCTAAACTAAATTTTACAGATTTTTGCCGGAATCTCCTTGCTGTCCTTTGAATATCTGCTGCCTGAACATAGCTATTTTGTGAAGATTTATGCTCCGGCGGAGAAGCTATATACGGAGGAGAAGTAGGAGAAAAGAATCTGGAGATACCGGTTCCGGTTTTGCTGCTATCGGTTTGGCCACGCAGGCTGGTAATAAAACCCGGAAGTAATTCGTGCAGTACTTGCAGCGTGTCGGCCCTTTGGCTGGAAGAGAGGTTGTTAGCAGAGGAATTGTTCGGCAAGGAATAAGAATCTTCTCCTATGGGATCAAAATCATGGGCCAATATATCTTTTTCAGGTTCTTCTGTGAAACCTTCACCACCGGATTCAAAGTCTGTAGAATCACTATTTTCTTTGAGGCCGGGAATCATATTATCATCAGAGGTAAGAGGTTCGGAGGGGGCAAGCTCTTCAACATGGCTTTCAGGCAATGATCGTTCAACGTTACTCCATGCAAACAGCAAGGAGAGAAAAAGGAGCACAGAGGCAGCCATTCCAAAGAGCTTTTTGCCCGTATGGTTTCTGTTTTTTCTCCCCTTATGCTTTTGAAACCTTTCCCAGGAACCCAGCATATAAGGTTCTTCATGTTCTTGCAAGACCTCTCTGATATGGTCGGTAAGATTTTGTTGATTTCTATTCATGTTCATCCTTAAAAAGCTGTTCGTAGTGGTGCCTCAGTTGGTTCTTAGCCCTGGTAAGGTAGGTGCGGGAAGAACTCTCCCCGATAGCCAGTTTCCCGGCAATTTCTTTATGACTGTATCCTTCCATCTCGTACATGTTAAATACAAACCGGAGCAGGTCTGGCAGTTCATTCAGAAGCTGATAGATCTGCTTTGCATTTAGCTCGGATTCTATGTCTTCTGTAGATTGTTGGTTTGTATCATCCACATCCACATGGTATTGAAATCGTTTATTGGACCGTGCATTATCAATGGATGTATTCACCACTATTTTTCTGAGCCAGGGCTTGAAAGGTTTTGAAGCGTCATAGTCTGTAATATGGTTGAACACTTTCATGAAACTGTCATTAACTACCTCAATGGAATCCTCTCTGGTGGGGCAGTAGGTTAACGCCACCCCCAGTACGTATCCATAAAACTTCTTGTACAGCAACTCCTGGCTAGCGGAATCATGATGGCGGCAGCCGTCTATGATCCTGATCAGATCACACTGCTTTTCACTACCTACATCGCGTGGTATTGCCGGATCTTTTCCTGGAAAAATCTTGTCTGCTATGTTATTTTTTACCAAATCGATAACGGTAAAGAGCAAGGAGGTTTAAGGTATTATACATACGCAAAGAAGTTAATCCCGTTTTACTGTTCATCTTCTATACGCAGGTTCACATAAAAGTGCTACATCAAAGAATTTTATTTCCAATTGTACTACAAGAAAGTGAACTACAAGGTTTTGGAACCATCGCATCTGATGTTTATCAATATGTAGCGCTTTCCGGATGGTATCCGTAGTGATGACAAAAAGGCCAACCAAATAAAGGGATATTATGAATAAATACCTATTTGCCAGCATTGTCATAACCGCATTCTTTTATTCATCCTGCAATGAAAACAGTGTGGACATTGGTGACTCAAATAACAATGTGACAGAAGATAATTATGTTTTTTATAAAGATTCGACATTAGCTGAAGAAACAGCCGAAAAAAGGTTTGAGGGGGACCAAAGTGATTCATTTGAAATCATTAAAGCATGGTTTGACGAAGATGAGGAGAAGCAGCTCATGCATATTGTTGTCAATCAGGCACAAGGGTGCAGTGAAGGATATACCGGAAAGTATGAAGTTATCTGGAGTGGGATCATGCTCATGATTTATCCGCCCCAAATTGGTTTTTATCTTAAGCTCGATACCAGCAAGTGTCCGGAGTTGAAAGAAGATGTTGAGGAAATGATTACCTTAGACCTAAATGAACATTTTGGGCCTAAGGATCTTGTAGATGATGCCGTATTTACCATACTAAATACTTCTAAATCTTCAACAGCATATGATTATGAATTAGAAAGATAATTACAAAAAAATGGAGTTAAATCCATTAAATTCGGTAATGATTCGTTTTCTTCTTTAATGGCGTACCTTTAATTAGTGTTGCTGATATAAAATTACTTGATATAATACTCTTTCATAATAAAAATGGAATATAAGAATCAAAGAAATCATTTGGTAAATGAGGGAAATAAGGAGGTCACAGAGAAAACGAATGGATTGCCTCAGGGGCTGGCCATAGAGGTTAAGGGCTTAGTTAAATCTTTTGGGGCAACGCGTGCTGTTAGAGGCGTTGATCTGGCCGTTCCTACTGGGGGCGTATATGGTCTTCTGGGGCCGAATGGTGCCGGGAAGACAACCGTTATACGTATGCTGGCCACTTTGCTGCCACCTGATGCCGGCACGGCCATTGTGCTGGGTCATAATGTTGCTGCTGATCCGGATGCTGTGCGCAGCAGAGTAAGCTTGACGGGGCAATTCGCTTCGGTGGACGAGGATTTAACCGGTACGGAGAATCTGGTTCTACTGGCCCGCTTGCTGGGTTACCCGAAAGCCAGGGCCAAAACGCGTACTGTTGAATTATTAAATGCCTTTGGGCTCTCCGAAGCGGCTGACCGCCAGGTTAAAACCTACTCAGGCGGGATGCGCCGCCGCCTGGATATCGCCGCCAGCATTGTTATAAAGCCTGACCTGTTGTTTCTTGATGAACCAACCACAGGGCTTGACCCGCGAAGCCGTAATCAGGTATGGGATATTATCCGGGCTCTCGTAACTGAGGGCACAACCGTATTGTTAACCACCCAGTACCTTGATGAAGCTGACCAGCTCGCCAAACGGATTGCCGTTATTGACAACGGGAAAGTTATAGCCGAAGGGACGCCTGGTGAATTAAAATCATCCGTAGGTACAGGTGTCTTGCGAGTACGCCTGAACGATGCTTCCCAGCGCGAAAAAGCAGGGCAGATTCTTACGCAGGCTCTTGCTTCAGAGGTACATTATGAATCCGATCCGCATGAGTTATCTACACAAGCTGAAAATGCTCACCAGTCGGCGATCGTTATCTCAGAATTATCACGGGCAGGTATAGGTGTAGATACCTTTTCTCTAGGGCAGCCCAGCCTGGATGAGGTATTCCTTGCACTTACAGGCCACCCGGCTGAAGAAGAGCCGGAGACCGGGCAGGAGGAACAAATAAAATCATCTTAGAAAGATTAGTGAAATGGCAGTACAGACTAACAAAGTTAAAACGGAGGCACCGGCATCGCTGCAAGGGAATCTTCGCGGTATTTTAGCCACCGGTGAACGGCCCCGGAGGGCGAATGCATTGGCGGCCTCTTTAACCTTTGGATGGCGTTCTATGCTGAAGATCAAGCACGTGCCTGAACAGCTGTTTGACGTGACTGCTTTCCCGATCATGTTTTTGCTGATGTTCACCTTCCTGTTTGGAGGCGCGATAGCCGGATCGGTGGGCGAATACTTGCAATTCCTTCTGCCGGGCATATTGGTGCAAACCGTGGTGATGATCACCATTTATACTGGCGTGGCAATTAACAACGACATCAGGAAAGGAGTCTTTGACCGTTTCCGCTCTTTGCCCATTTGGCAGCCGTCCGTTCTCGTGGGGGCGTTGTTAGGTGACGCCGTGCGATATTCAATCGCTTCTTTTATTATGATTGGGCTGGGCCTGATGTTGGGATTTCGTCCGGAAGGCGGTTTGTCTGGGGTGCTGATGGCGGTAGGATTGTTGCTGATATTCTCATTCAGCTTTTCATGGATATGGACCTCGCTCGGGTTCATCGTGCGCACTCAGGAGTCGCTGTTTACCATGAGCTTCATTGTATTGTTCCCCCTGACCTTCGCCAGCAATATCTTTGTTGATCCACAAACCATGCCGGGGTGGCTGGAAGCTTTCGTGAATGTTAATCCTATATCCATACTGGCTACAGCAATGCGGGGGCTGATGCACGGCACGCCAGTATTATGGGAAATAAGTCTTGTGTTCCTGTTTTCGGCTGGACTTGTTGCCCTATTCGGACCGGTTACCATGTACCTGTTTCGTCATAAAAAATAAATTATTTTAATACCTTTACAGCTTCCCACCCAATCATTGCAGTTTTTCGGGTGCTTCCCCAATGATATCCGCCAAACGCCCCGGTTGATCTTATAACCCGGTGGCATGGGATAAGAATCGCTACCGGGTTTTTACCTATGGCTGTGCCTACTGCCCTTGATGCTTTGGGGATATCTATTTGCCTGGCAATGTCACCATAGGTCGTAAGCCGCCCCGTGGGTATCTTTATCAAAGTTTCCCACACCTTGAGCTGGAAGTCGCTTCCTTTCAGATGCAGTTTTATATGGTCAGGTTTGCTCCAGTCATGGGTGAAGATATTCAGGGCAGTTTGCTGATTATGATCGGTCATTTGCCGATAAGAAGCATTCGGAAATTTATTTTGTAATATCTTGAGTGAATGTACTTCACTATCTGCAAAAGCCATATAGCATATCCCTTTTGCAGTCGATGCCACTAGAATTTTCCCAAAGGGGGTTTCGGCATAACTGTAATTGAGGAAAAGATTTTCGCCTCCATTTTTATATTCACCCGGGGTCATGCCCTCTATTTTTAGGAATAAGTCATGCAGCCTTCCTGTGCCTGAAAGGCCGGTATCCATAGCGGCCTCAAACAGAGATGGTTTGTTTTCTTTCAGTACCTTTTTTGCATATTCAATGCTGGTATACTGCAAGAATTGCTTCGGACTTATGCCGGCCCATTGCGTGAACATTCTCTGGAAATGGTAAGAACTGAGGTTTGTATGTTTTGCGACCTCCTCCAGAATGGGTTGTGACCTGAAGTTGCGCTGAATATAATCGATTGCCTCGGCAATTCTATTGAAGTTTATTTGTTGCTGGTCTTCCATGTTAATTGACAAAATTGTATGGTTAATATAAAAATAGCCATAGAAAAGGCATTTAACCACCCGAACCTTGCTATACTAGTAAATGAGGTATTATGTATTAATGGTGAGCTAAGAATGATTATGGCGCATTGGATTTTCGGGTCTTATTGTCCGCTTTCGAAACAACCTTTTCACATACCTCCCACATGGTATGGATGTGTTGGGGGTTAGAAGCATAGGCCGGCGTATGTTTGGTATTCCAAAGTTCTTTAAACAAATCGAGGATGTTTATTGACTGGGTGTTTTCCGGAGGGGGAATAATTTCCAAATCACTGTTTATTAAGGAACCAGTTGCTTTATTAAATTTATCAGAGGTACATATTTGAAAGTAAATATCGGCCATGTGATCTGGCGATAATGAATAAGGATTAATGTTTTGAATGATCAGACCGAGTATTCTGTAATACAGGTTAAACTTGTTCAGGGATTCTCTTGAAACCTTTACAGCCGGAATCATGATAGAATTTAATTTAATTTTATAAGGTTTATACATTTCAGCCATTTTATAGGTGAGTAACAGTAAACCCATTTTGGAATCGCCGTACATTTTATACGAATTATAAGCCCGGCTGTCTTTGAATTCACCCTGGAGATTATCAAATTCGATCTTCCTTTTCGGATCAAAGAAATGTTTGATGTTTGTAGAGTTGGCGCTCAGCACTCTGGGTTCATTTGATCTTGTTAAATGATTCTTCAGTAATTCTGTCAGCAGATACGGGCCGAACACATTGGTGGCGAAAGTTAGTTCAATATTATCCGCGCTAAACTGATAGGATTTGATGCCATGATTGAAATAGCCTGCATTATGAATCAGAACATCAAGCTTCTGATATTTAAGTTTAAACTCCGAACAAAACTTACGAATGGATATAAAGGATGAAACATCCAGCTCCATCAATTCTACAGTTTCATTTTTGGAAGATTTTATAACTTCCGTATGAGCATTGCGGCTTTTTTTACTGTTGCGGCATGCCATTATTACCTGACAACCTTCCGAAGCGAACCTTGTTGATGCTGCCTTGCCTATTCCGGAATTTGAGCCAGTAATGATAATGATTTTGTTTTTCACAGGAGCCTTTGAACGATATTTTTGTGTAACAATAAATATCGTTCATTATACGCTTTATGTTTCAATATATTAACTTTAGTTATCGCGCAGCAATGATGGCGGGGGCGACAACTGAACCTGTGAAAAATAACTTTTCGAGAGCGTCATTCATTGAATCGGCAGTACCGGTAGGTTTTTGCCACATATTTTCCGTAGGGTCAACAGCATCCATTTCGACTATGGAATTTGAGCCGGCCCTTGTAAAAGATATAAAGGAGAAACTAGAGGATTTCGCTTCGCGGGATATGAAATCCCATTATTCGGACCTGGGGAGATGATAATGGATTCTCCCATATTCGATCCACATTCATGGGACCGGGGATTACAGTTCCTTTACGTGATGGCAGCTGCATTCTGGGGACATGGCAACAAATTATAGTCTTAGATCATGATAATCGTCCCAGAGAACGCCATGTGGTCGTGCAGGTTATTGCAAATACCTGAGGATACAAAGATGTTAGATAAAGTCATCTTTACCCGCACCCCATCCAGATAAAAGTTTAAAGAGGGTTACTAAAAGTAATAAACCCAGGGGTAGGGTCCATGTATTTGCAAAATCATGTAATGCTCCAAACAAAGCCGGCCCTGTAGCCGCTATAGTATAACCTATTGATTGAGACATGCCAGATAATTCGTTGGCGGAATCTAAATCCTGTGATCTTAGTCCGATAAAAAGAAGGGCCATTCCGAAACTGCTTCCTGAACTGAATCCAAGGATAATGATCCAAAATGTACCCATGTAAAACGAGGGGAACATCAATGCAATTATACTGGAAAATTCACAAACAACGATTATGAGCACCGGCATTCTTTGATTTTTCAAACGCGAGGCCCAGGCTGGCATAAAAAAGGTGCCGATAGCTCCTACTGCCTGAACAAGAGAGAGCATTAAACCCGCATTCAGCGGATTCATGCCACGCTCAATTAAAATTTCAGGAAGCCAGGCGACTAACACATAAAAAGTGAATGATTGCAATCCCATAAACAGCGCGACATTCCAGGCCATTTTGGATGTCCCTAAACGTTTTAAAGAATTAATAAGGCTTTTGCGAGGTAAATCTGTGTTGTTTCTATGAATTTGAGGAAGCCATATTAACAAGGCGATAAAAGATATAACGGCCCATGCGCCTAAAGACCACTTCCAACCCAGGTCGAGCCCTTCTGATAGAGGGACACTTAATCCCGAAGCTATTGCTGCTCCCGCTCCCAGCATCGCGGAATAGATGCCGGTTACCAGTCCGAATTTGTGGGGAAATCTTTTTTTAGCTATGCCAGGTAAAAGAACATTACCTAATGCAATTCCAATACCAAGTACGGCAGTACCCAAATAAAGGGCGGTAAAACTAGGTATGACCCTGCAGAGTATTCCGCCGGTGAGCAGGATTAATGCCAAAGCCATTGTTCCCTCTGTTCCGAATCTTCGCGTAAAAATTGGCGTCAGAAAGGAAAAAAAACCTAAGGCTAGAATGGGCAGAGTTGTCAGCATTCCAAGCATGGTATTAGAAAGTCCGGTGTCGAGGCGGATCTCATGGATCAGCGGGCCTACGGCAGCAATAGCAGGTCGTAAATTTAATGCGATAATTGCTATCGCTATAATGAGTAAGGTTTTTTGGGTCCGTTCAGCTGACATGAAAATAAATTAGAAAAGTATAAAGGTATGATAAAAACAAACAAAATTTACATTTCCAATTGTTCTAAAAAATAATGAATTCATTTTGAATCATCTTTGTTTAATTCTAGTTGTTAAGGAATGAGAAATAATGTTAGCTTTCATAGTCAGTACAATGATGTAAAGAACATCTATTTTTTTAGATTTATCAACTAACAACCTGAATGCATCAACTTAATCCTACGAGACATGAATAAAGAAATCCAGCAGATCATCAATGACCAGATTCAGGCAGAACTACAATCAGCTTATGATTATCTCGCCATGTCAGCCTATTTTGAAGAGCAGAGCCTGGAGGGGTTTGCTCATTGGATGAAGAAGCAATGGGAAGAAGAGACCGAACATGCCATGAAATTCTACAACCATTTAATGGCGCGCAACGAGCATGTTCAATTGAATGCACTAAAACAACCCACGGATACTTTCAGCTCTCCTCTTGATGTGTTTCGAAAAGCACTGGCCCAAGAGCAGAAGATTACTATTTTCATCCATGACATGTATGCCCGGGCATTTGAAGAAAAAGATTATCCTTTGCAGCAGTTGCTCAATTGGTTTATCGAAGAACAGGTGGAAGAAGAAGATTCCACCCGTCGTATCATTAACCAGCTCGAAATGATCGGTGATTCCAGGTCAGGTCTATATCTGCTTGACAAAGAGATGATGGAGCGGTAAGCCCGGAATACTTTTTCAAATAACAGAAACCGACCAGTTTTATAAGCAATTCAGGAGCATTTCACGCATTTTTTGCTTTCAGGCATAAATTCAAGCCTGCCGAATGGGATGGGATTACCACAACGAATACATATGCCGAAGGTTGGCTTATCAATGCCATCAAGTACGTTGTGCAGTTTTCTTAATTTGGCTCGGGTATTCCGCAGAGCAGATTCGTTAACGCTCTTGTTGTTGATCGCATCCATGCGGGAAACGCGCCCAATGGAATCATCAGGGGGTACGGGTTTGGAAAATTCCGTAAGTTCTATAATATCAGATTCCGCCGATTCTATATTGTTAACAATGATTTCTTTAATCTTTTGTTTTTCTTGTTTCGTGAGCATGTCGTGGGTGAGTAGGGTTTGCTTTTTTCTCTATAGGTAACATAAAAAAACTGTAAAACAGTATGAAATTTTAATCTATTATGAGAAATTAATTAATAAAAGGCGCAGGATTTTATCCAAAGTTTGATTTATTTCATAAAAGCTTGCGAAACTATAAACGTAAAATTGATTTAGAAAAAAAGCTATATTTGAAACTTGGCTATTTTTCAGCTTTTGGCTTGAAATCTATATATTTGATACGGAAAGTATGCAATGCAACCAGGAAAAGTGCTAAAGCGTTGCTCCAGGCGATTTGACTGAAAGAGCCCCCCCCATCCAGTAAGAATCCATAAAGCATAGGTCCGGCGGCCGAACACAGCACCATGCCCACCGTAAACAGGCTTTTAACTTGTCCTATATGTTGAACTCCATATACCTCGGCAATAATGGCTGGCTTAACTACACCACTAATGCCCATTGTGATGCCGGTACCAATAAGAAAAAGCAATGGGGAAAATTGGCCCGGCACCCAGGCCAGGCAAAGCAAACCCAATACAAATGGAAACAAAGTGTATGGCAGAAGCACGCGGGCGGTAAAACGGTCGTTGAGTATTCCGCCATATAAAGAAAATATCAGCCTTGCTACAGCATATCCAGTAAAACAAAAAGCATACCATTCCAGCGACCAACCACGGGTTTCAGCCATAACGAATTGGTAGAAAAACATACCGGTTGTAGCAAACGGCACGAAGAACGAAGGGAGGGCTATAACCCAAAAAGATTTTTCCCGGAGAAGTTCAACAAAATATTCCCAATCTGGTCCTTTAGACGGTTTGGCAGAAACCGCCGGAGCGTCATAAATTTCAAGTTTCATATAACTCAAGATTGGCAATAAAACAACTAGGAGAATTCCTGAAGAGGAAATAACAGCTACCCGCCAGCCAGCAAGCACCAAAAGTCCAGCAATCATTAAAGGAAAGATCATTTCTCCGATTGAATATCCCAGCGATGCCAGACTTAAAGCTTTACCACGATCAGCATCAAAGTGCCGGGACATGACGCTTTGGCTGATGTGGCTCATTAATCCCTGTCCGCCCAAGCGCAGGCCGATGAGGGCCACAAAGATCATGGCGGGATGCACTGCCAGACCCAGCAACAGACAGGCAACAGCAAGCAATGCAACAGTTTTATAGGTAAAAGGCCTTACCGGCCGCTCATCTATTATGTGGCCAAAACGCAACAAAAAGAAAGAGGCGATTACCGTAGCCGCAGCATAATATGTGCCAAAGGCCGAATTCGAAAGAGCAAAGGTGGCGGAGAGGCCGGGCACAAATAGTGAAATATAAAAGGTTTGCCCAAAGCTTGAAAAAAATGTAAGCAGCCATCCAAAAGATACTGCCTGATAATGTTCCTTAATAAATCCCAGATAAGCCTTCAAATTTTAATAATTTTTGTAAATAGTTCTTTTAAATAATGATAGACGATTTAATCGCTTCCATTTACCAAATGGGATTAACTGCTACTTCCTTCAAATCCTGAAGTCGATACAGTTTGATCTTTCCTGAAGTGTTGCAGATGCAATTAGAAAGATGCCGGTAAAACAATAATTAATGTAACTCCTAATAACTCAATTAAATCAGCCTTAAAGATAACAAAAAAGAGCATGAATCTGAAGTTTAAATATTAATGGCATTACTCTTCCGGAGCCTGCTCAAATAGTAAATACTCGGAAAAGCCCAGCATGTTTTTTCCAAGAACGATGTACTGGGTAATTCTGTCGATTGCTAAATAATGTATTGTATTCAAATCAAGTTTCCCTATTTTAGGTACTTGTAATTCATTACCCCAAAGGCTACGCATAAAAAAACGGGTATTAGCCGATGTTGTAATTTATAGAAAAAACCTGATAAGCGGCGGCAACTGTCTGTTAACTCGCCCCGAACCACTGATTATCCGGATATTTAAACTGTTCTATTTTTTTTATAATTCCTGCATATAAAGGGTTTATTTTAGATGACATATACTTTTTTTGATTTTTTACAGCTTTTAGGGGCACTTGGAATCTTCATCTTTGGTATGAAGATATTTAGTGAAGGGCTTCAGAATGTAGCCGGGAATCGTTTGCGGACTATTTTAAAGGGAATGACCACGAGTAGGTTTCGGGGCATTCTAACGGGATTCGGAGCTACAACCATCACCCAATCATCGACCACCACCACTGTGATGGTCGTTAGTTTTGTAAATGCCGGACTGATAACTTTTATAGAATCTACCGGGGTAATAATGGGTGCCAATATAGGCACCACCGTAACGGCATGGATGGTATCGATCTTTGGTTTTAAAATGCAAATTACTCCTATTGCCGTAAGTTTAATTGGTGTGTTTTTTCCGTTCCTATTTTTCGGCCGTGAAAAACTAAAGCATCTTGCCGAAGCAATGATAGGATTTGGTATCATTTTCATCGGTCTGGAATTTATAAAAGATGGCGTACCAAACATTCAGGATAATCCGGAGATGTTTGAATATCTAGATACTTTTACCGAATTCGGTTTAGGTTCTATTTTGTTATTCGTAATTGTGGGTGGCGTTTTAACTCTGCTTACACAATCGTCTTCGGCTGCCACGGCAATTACTTTAGTTATGCTTTTCCAAGGTTGGATTGATTTTCCTATTGCCGCTGCTATGATTCTGGGAGAAAATATTGGCACTACGGTAACAGCCAATATAGCGGCTATTATTGGTAATGTATATGCTAAACGAGCGGCTCGATTTCATCTAATATTTAATTTGTTTGGTGTGGTATGGATGCTGATTGTTATGACGCCTTTTTTGTGGGGAATAGATGCAATTATCCAAGCTGTTCTGCCTGAAGGTGGATCAGTCTTTGACAACACCGAACTTTCCAGGGCCAATGCCACCTTAGGCCTGTCTTTGTTTCATACGGCATTTAATGTACTCAATGTAATTTTCCTTTTTGCTTTTGTCCCGGCAATTATCCGTTTTGTGGAAAAAGTGCAGAAGGAGAAAGAGCCTACTGATGATTCCTTCCGCCTCCAATACATTTCTGGTGGACTGATGTCTTCTTCTGAACTTTCCATTGCTCAGGCTCATAAAGAAATTGAGTTGTTTGGCAAATTAATTGAGAAGATGCATTTCAGCTTTAACGGACTCTTCTTTAAAAAGCAGCAGAAGCAGGAGAAGTTTCTAAAGAAAATTGAAAAGCGTGAGCAGATTTCCGACGATATTGAAATGGAAGTTGCCGAATACCTGACCAAAATATCAGAGTTTAATCTGTCGAATGAAGCAACACGTCGAATACGGGCTATGCATAGTATTATCAGTGACCTGGAAAGGGTTGCAGATATTTACTTCCAGTTGTCCAAGACATTTGAGCAAATGGAAGATCATGAAATCGTGTTGCCTGATGAAACCAGGCAAGAAATTTCTGACTATTTAAATCTTGTTCATGACTCCATCAAATTAATGCGGAATAACATGCAAGGCACCGGAAAAGAGGTTGATCTGGATGGTGCTATTGAAATTGAAAATAAGATTAACGCAATGCGAGATAGCATGAAAGACGCACATTACAAACGTCTGGAAGAGGGGGTATATAGTGCCAGGGCTGGTGTGATTTATATGGACTACCTTACCCGCCTTGAGAAAATTGGCGATCATATTTTTAATGTGAACGAAGCTCTTGCCGGTAAAAAACTTAAGCAGCACAGCAAACTAAACCGCTAAGTATTACTGATTGTGGGTACTAAATTGCATTAGTGGTATATAGTAATTAAAGCCCTCCTTGATAACCACTCGCTCTTACTTTTAACATTAATCCATTTGTCATGCTTCCAATTATCATTTAGGCAAGATTTAAAATATTTTGTTCTATTTATGCTTATGGAAATGAATCGATAAAGCATGATGTTGTTTTTAAAAATAATAACATAACATTTTATTGAGAAACGACTATGGACACACTCGGCTGGTTACTTTTGATAGCTTTAGTTACAATCGCCCTTTGGATCTATGGAATTGCCGACATAATTTATGGGGCGGGACAGGGTAACAGATCAAAAGTATTCTGGCTTCTCATTGTAATATTTTTCCCCATTATTGGAGTGATCCTTTATTTTATATTTGGAAAAAGATATAAATAAATCAAGCCATTGCAGTTCATAACGGCAAAATAAAGAATAAACAAAGTAAACCAGAAAAATATAAAATAATCAGGATATTCACCTGTTGATTCCTTTATCTTCCGATGCGTGGGATTATAAAATTTTTTATCGCAATTCAGCAAATCAATAATAGATCAAATCAGAATTTTAGCTATACATGGAATTAAAAGGAAAAGTATTTAAAGTATTACCAGAACAAACCGGCACAGGCAAAAATGGCCCCTGGAGGAAGCAGGATTTTATCATTGAAACCGAAGGTCAATATCCTAAAAAAGTTTGTATCACCATGTGGGGTGACAAAATAGATCAGTTTGCCATTAAAGAATCAGAGTCTTTGACTGCGCATATCAATATTGAAAGCCGTGAATACAGGGATAAATGGTTTACCGATGTCAAAGCCTGGAAGGTAGAGAAATCAGGCGGCGGTGCAGGGCCCGCACCAAACCAGGATGGTAGTATTCCAGATGATATCACCACGTTTCATGACGAGGATTTTGATGATGACTCTCCGTTTTAAATAAAACGTATATCGACGAAATAGGTATCACCAGATGGACCTGTAATCTTAATAAAGAATAAGATTGCAGGTCCATCTGTATAATCGAATGAATGAAAAGCTACCTTACTGGCTCCAGAATCACGATCAAAAAAGTTGCAATGGGGCCAATGAGCAGAGATGCCAAAAACCACACCAATCCTCCCCGGCCTTTACTTTGCGCCAGCCCGGCGTTAATGAGCGCCAGGGTTCCCCATCCTACGTAATATCCGCCGTCAATCATTTGTTTTTCGATTAGATTAATAGTTAAAGATGCCGTTTTTGTTAATTACCGGCATCTGCATCAAGACCTCTCCGTCGTAATAAATGCTTTACTTCCGGCTCCTGTCCACGGTAGTTTCGGTAGAGCTCCATGGCTTCATTGCTGCCTCCGCGAGACATGAGTGAATTGCGGTAATGTTCACCATTTTCGCGGGTAAGCCCCCCGTTCGAGATCATATAAGCAAAAGCATCTGCTGCAAGAATCTCGCTCCAGATATACGCATAGTAATTAGCGGAATAGCCGCCTGAAAAAATATGGGAGAAAAAGGACGATTTATAACGGGGCGGGATGGCTTCATTGTCTAGGCCATGTTTGGCTAATGCCGCTTCTTCAAAAGCGATAACATCATCCGGAGTATCGCCAGCACTGAGGGTATGCCATTCCATGTCCAAAAAGGAGGCGGCCAGATATTCCTGGGTATCGAAGCCCTGGTTGAAATCACGGGCGGCAATCACACGATCAAGGAGCTCATTCGGGATAGGTACGCCGGTTTCGTAATGCACGGCGTAATTCTCCAAAACTTCGGGGAGTATAGCCCAATCTTCCATAAAGGTGGATGGAAATTCAACAAAATCTCTCGGTACGCTTGTTCCGGCCAGAGATGGATATTCAACATCCGATAAAAGCCCATGTACGGCGTGTCCTATCTCATGGAATAGTGTGGTTGCATTGTCGAAACTGATCAGGGCGGGTTCACCCTCTGCCGGTTTCGGTATGTTAAGCACGTTAGAAATAACAGGCTTTTGCTCAAGTAATTTGGATTGACTGACAAAGGAGTTCATCCAGGCTCCGCCTCGTTTAGAATCGCGTTCAAAGTTGTCTGAATAAAATAGACCTATTTGACTACCATCTTCTTCCAGCACGTCAAAGACCCGAACATCAGGGTGATAAACGGGAAGGTCATGGCGCTCTTCAAAACTGATTCCGAACAGGCGGTTCATGGTATAAAATACACCATCTTCCAGTACGCGATTCAGTTCGAAATAGGGACGTACTTCCTCATCGTTTATATCATATTCCGCTTTTCGAACCTTTTCAGCATAATATTCCCAGTCCCAGGGTTTCACTTCTCCCTGCACCCCATCCTGGTGCATCATGTCCCGGATGAGCGCGGCTTCTTGTTTTGTATTGGCCCGAACGGCAGGAACCAGGTCGGTCATCATGGTCAGTGCATTGCCGGGATCTTGAGCGGTCTGTGGCTCCAGAGCAAACGATGCCCAGTTTGGGTGGCCAAGCATTTGAGCCCGTTCGCCGCGAAGGCGCGCCAGGTCAAGAATCAATGGGCGGTTATCAATGCCGCCGTCTTCCCCGATGCCACGGTAGGCAGAAGCTTCCCAAATCCGCTGGCGCAGCTCTCGATTTTCTAAACTACTTAGTATGGGCTGACGAGTGGTGTTGGTAATCGAAAACAGGTATTTGCCTTCATGACCACGTTCTTCGGCAGCCTCTCTAGCGGCCGAAATACGGTTGGAACTCAAACCATCCAGCTCATCTTTGCTATCCACAATAACAGCACGTTCGCGGGTAATAGCCAGCAGGTTTTCCTGAAACTTTGTGGTGAGGGAAGATATTTGTTCATTAATCTCACGGATACGAACCTGCTCATCATCGGTCAGTTGAGCGCCTGCCCGTACAAAGTCGCGGTAGGTATCGCTTAATAGTTTCTTTTCTTCCTGATTCAGATCCAGATTCTCTGCATTGTGTAAGGTTTCAATCCGTTCGTACAGCTCCGTGTTCAAACGGATATTGTCGGAATGGGCGGCAAGTTTCGGAGCCATCTCAGATTGAACCTCCTGAATGGTATCATTGGTATTGGCAGAGGCCATATTGAAAAATACCCGGGATACCCTGGTGAGCAAATCACCACTTTTTTCCATTGCTACAATAGTGTTCTTAAATGTAGGGGCTTCCGGATTGCTGGCAATTTCTTCTATTTCCGCCAGTTGCTGTTCTATACCTTCGTTGAAGGCTGGCAGATAGTGCTCATCGCTAATGGCGTCGAAATCAGGGGCTTCAAAAGGCAGGCCGCTGGGTGACAGGAAAGGGTTATCGTCAGAAAGCATAGTGGATTCGGTTTGATGATCGCAGGCGTATGTGAAGAATAGCGCGGCAAGAATCACCGACAGGTTCAAATATTTCATTTTGTATAAATAGTTAATCGAAAAAAATATAATTGGCTGCAACTCAATGTTAGTATTGTCGTAAAGTTTTAATGTAACGAAACTGGCACACTAAATTTATTGTTTAACTCCTTTAAACTCTTTTTATTGGAGAATGATGAAGAAAATCACATGCTTTAAATAGCGGGAGAATTCCTTTTAGCCCCTTCAATATTTATGTATGCTCTTGCTTGAACAAAACAGGAAATAATGGTTTTGTAGCATCAGCAATATCAGAGTTACTTCCGTTACAAATTCAGGAATACACAGTTGGCTACAAGTGACCTGTTATTTCCAGGCACAGCCGTTTCAAGACAACCTCACTGACTATACCTTTTCTCCGCTTCCTGCTTCTGGTCTTCCTGCAGCTGTTTGTAAATTATATCCCCCAATTCCTGCTTGATTTCTTCTTTGTAGTAGTTTTTGCCCTGTTTAATAACATTTTTAAGCACACGGGTTAACTTCATGGTGGTCATTTTATCGAAATTGTATTCGATGGTGATGGTGTCCTGGTTGGCGGCTGTTTTGTTACGGATTTTTGAAGCCAGTTCCCTGAGCCTGTTTATGATCAGGTAGCCCAGCTCAGGATGCAGCCTTTCTACTTCATAGCGGTTGTTTTTCCGCTTGACGTCTTTGAGCAGGTCCATCGGGTCGAACTTGTTGCTCAGATACGCGCTGCCTGCCCCGGCAGCGCCTCCTAACGCAGCGAACACCCCAAAGGTCAGCCCGCCTGCCGCCACATCCAGGGCCGCCCCCGCACCGGCCCCGGTAAGGCTGCCAATCAAGCCTCTCTGCCAGGGCGTTATGTATTTCCTCATGACCACCTCATCCATAACGTCACTTTCGTTCAGGTCAAAATCCATCTGCACGTGCTGTTCCTTGAACCCGTAGTGCCTGACAATTTCCCTTTGGCTTTCATCCAGGATACCGCCTATATAATCCCTTACATTCTCAAACAGGATGCGGGTGTACTCTTCTTTGGTGTGCAAATCATCAGTGGGCGTAGAAAATGATTTCCGGTAAGCCTCCAGTACGGCTTTGCGGATGGTAACGGAGGTTTTCTTCAGTGCTAGTTCATGGTTTTTTTTCAGCGCTTCGATGGCCTCCAATACCTTGTTCTCCCATTCAGGATTCAGGTGACTGAAAGCATCCAGCAGCCTGAGCTTTTCATGGAAGCTTGTTTTATGGGGATTGAAAACTTTCACGATTCGGAAGTGCCTGTCTAGCTGACGCTGCCATTCTCCAAGATGCTCCGTGCCGTCTATCGGGTTAAGAATGGCGATACGCGGCAGACCTGTCCATTTCAACAGCTCAATCTCGCGGATGTACTTGGATTGGTTAAAAGGTTTAGAACTATCGGCTACATACACAATCCCTGCATATTGAACAATAGGTTTGAAGATCTCAATTTCATTCTTGAAGTCTTCATGATCGCGGTACTGTTTGTAGAAGCGTCGGAACAGGTCTAGCGGATCATCTTTATACGATTCAATACCCCATTCTTTAAGTATTTCACTCAGTCCCCGCGCGTTTTCAAAACCCGGGGTATCCCAGATGGTGTACATCACTTTCTGGTCTACCTTCATCGGATAGGCTTTGCTTTTAATCGTTGTGCCGGCCGTAGGATTAATCTCGATAGACTCATCGTTAGTCAATGCTTTAACCAGTGTACTTTTGCCTTTATTGGGCGCGCCGGTTACTACAAATACAGGATTTTCCATTGTTTAATCGGATATGATAATTCGTGAATCATGGTCAAAGCGGATCAGCGGATCACCGATATGCTCAATCTTGTTCATCCAGTTGGTCATGTTGGTTTCTTTAACGTCAGATTTATGCAAAGCCACCGGAATGATCCGGATGAGCTTTTGTCCTATAGCGGCCCGTAATTTCTTCAGCATCTTCTCAAAATCCACATCGGCCGATTCCCAGTATTCAACAAGAATAATCAGGTGCTGCTTATGGTCAACACCTTTAAAGGCCGATGAAACCCGGTCTATAATTTTATCGTCTTCTGCAATGGTGTTCACCCCTCCGAGAGCATAGATATCCGCATTATGAATCCCGAACCGGTACATAACCTTCTCCACATCAAAATCATATTCCCCGAAGTTCCACATCAAAATGCAACTTTCCGGCTTGCTGTCGATAGATTCCCGGCCGCCGCCGTATGCATCTTCCCAGTCCCGGGCATTATCATTCTCGCCGTTGCCGGTGTGGATAAACGGGGTGTCCATACGCTGCAAAAGGGTCTGGCCTTCCTGTGATTCCGTGATGGCAGAACCTGCTTTTTTATGAAGACGTGCATTAAAAAAAGCAAAGGCTGCCAGGCGCGGAAGCAAACTATACGTAACCAGGCTCATCAACAGGAAAGCCCACCAACCTCCAAGGTCGTATACCGATGCCCCTTCGGGAATGGGCCCTTGCCAGGCCCTGAAGTAGCGCGTGTTTTCTATGGTTTCATAATCAACAGTTGCCCCGGCGAGCCAGCCCTTCCAGGGCGCCGCTATCGTTTCGGTAATCGCATGCATATGCTGCGGGCCCATATTGACCGTAGAACTCCATGAAAAAGCGAGGTCGGTGGTGATCACATTAACCAAAACCCAAAGCAATGCCCCCAATACATAAGCTATCCCGGCTTTCTGAATAGTCTTTAGTACAAAAGTTCGCACCAGTTCACCGTGGGCATTAACAAATTGCTTGAAAAACCGCCGGGCACTGTCTACTCTTTTCCTGTTTCTGTGCGAGAACCTTGCGGCTACCATACCCAGCATAGACTCCCAGAACAGAATGGTACGGCTTTCCCCTGATCCGGGTTTTAAATAGGTACGGGTCAGTTGCGAGATCATCGAAAATAACAGTAATCCAAAAGGGATGATGACAAACAGTAACAGGATGGGAAGTACATTAATAGGCCGTTCCCCCTCATAATAAAAAGCCAGCCCGGCCGCGCCCATACCAATTAAAAAGAAAATAGCGGAAGCCAGCCAGGAGAATAGATTCAGACTATTACTGTAGCGACTGGCCTCGTTTCGGACGTCATCATTAAAAGGTTCATTAAACCAGTTTTCTATTCTCTCCGAGTCGGGAAGATGTTTGACATCCTCTCGCAATCCGAACTCCCGGTCTCGTCTCCGGATAGATTCGTCTTCAACTATACGCCCTTCCGCTAGTTTGAGTCCGATTAGTAATTCAATGTTGTTCATTCGCGCATGTTCCTGATCATTGAGCCTTTCCTGAATATAGCCTGAAAGTATTAAACTTATTTATGATAAAGCTTATTATGATAATACAAAACCCAAAGCTATTGATAATCAACGAAGTAATTAAAAGTTTTGCCCGCAATTATACGGATGATCATACAAAAAGGTATAGGTATCGTTTAAAAACGATACCTATATCATTTCACGGGCTGCGACCGGGCTAGTTTCACCCGGAAACTTGCAATAGAACACTCTATTTAAACCCCTGCCAACTCCTACACATCTCCTACTACCAGCCGGGCTTTAGTTGGACTTGGTATGGAGTTGGTCAGGACTTGGTCAGGCTTTCATCAATAATAAATGTAAACAAAATTGGGGAACAGGCCATCGTGGGTTGCTCCGGGATTCTTACGAGTTGCAGATTGGCTGTTAATGCAAATTAATCGTATAAGGGATTGTTTTTATAGGGTTGGGGGTTGAGTTTTAATAGTGAATACAAACATCAGCCTAAGGGTTATGTTTATCATTCAATCAAGAGGGCAAACAGGAAATGAATTTCAAGCGCTATATATTAAATTCGCTAATGTGCATTATTTTAATGGCCCTTGCTGCGCCCATCGCTTCCGGTCAGTATTTTGGACGCAACAAAGTGCAATACCATACTTTCGACTTTGAACAAATAAGAACAGATAACTACCGGCTCCTTTTCTATGATGAGGAGGAGCCGGTTATGCCGGAGGTAGCGCGTATGTCGCAGCGTTGGTACAACCGGTTGTCATTGGTTTTTGATCATAATTATGTTGAGGGGGACCGCAAGCCGCTTATTTTTTATGCTAACGACGCCGATTTTCGCCAGACGAACATTGTGCCGGGTTTTATTCCCGGTGGAGTGAGGGGACTCACCGAGCCCATGAGAGAGCGTGTTGTAATGCCCCTGGCTTCTGATCACGCCATTACCAACCACGTACTGGGCCACGAACTTGTGCATTCCTTCCAATATGATATAGGGCTGCGGCAACCCGGGTTTCAAATGAACTCCCTTCCTCTGTGGCTTGTGGAAGGTATGGCTGAGTATTATTCCCTTGGCAGAGAAGATGCGCAAACGGCCATGTATATGCGTGATGCTGTTATCAATGATAATTTGCCTGAATTTGACGATCTACCCAATGAAGCCGAATACAACCCTTACCGCTTTGGGCATTCATTTACGGCATTTATCGGGGGCAGCTACGGCGATCGTGCCGTTGGTGATATTTTTAAGGCTGCGGGTATGGTTGGTCTTAGTGCGGCCATTGATTCGGTAGTCAGAGTACCGGCTGACGCTTTAACTGAAGTATGGCATACCGCGTTGCGCAATCAATATTTGTCTCTTACAGAAGACCGTACGCCTCCTGATCAAGTTGGCAATAGAATACTGGCTGAGGATCTTGGTCACGGGAATCTTAATATTGCTCCCGCCCTGAGCCCGGATGGCCAATATGTAACCTATTTAACTGAAAATCCCCTTTTTCAAATTGATTTAGTTGTAGCTGATGCGGAAACTGGTGAACAAATAGAAAACTTGGGAATGGTGGCTGATGATCCTCATTTGGATGAAATACGTTTTATGACATCCGGAGGTTCATGGTCACCCGATGGCGAGCAAGTTGCTTTTATATCTTTTTCAGAAGGGATCAATACCATTTCTATCTGGAATGTGAACACCGGAGATATTGAAGATAACATCCGTATACCCGGCGTGCCGGCTTTAGAAAATCCCTCCTGGTCACCTGATGGAAGCCAAATAGCTGTGGCTGGGGTCACCAATGGTTTCGGCAACTTATATGTTTATGATTTTGATAGTGAAGAAGTGGAGCAGCTAACAGATCATCCCCATACTGTTCTTCAACCTACCTGGAGCCCCGATGGCGCGATCATTGCTTATCATACAGATGCAAATCCGGGTGGCACCAATCTTGAACAGCTCGATTTTAAACCGGGCAGTATTGCCCTTCTTGATGTGGAAAGCGGCGAAACCGAATATATTAATCCTTTCGGCCAGGTGACCCATCATAATCCGCAGTTTTCACCGGATGGAGAAGATCTTTTTTTTATTTCCAGCCGCGAGGGAGTCCTGGACGTTTACCGTTATGATCTTACTAATGGAGAAGCATTTCAAATTACGGAGATCCAGACGGGCGTAACGGGGTTAACCGAATTGTCTCCGGCCTTGAGTGTTGCCAGAGAGACTGGTCTTATGATGTTTTCTGTTTTTTCACAAAACCGGTATAGCATTGTCTCCCTTAATGAAGGTGAAACAGAAGGGGTACCTGTAAATACTCTAGAAACGTCGTCTCCACAGGCCTCTATGCTGCCGCCGACAGACCAGCAGGAGGGAATTGTGGAAACCTATCTGAGGGACCCACAATCAGGCTTGCCGCCCGTAGATCCTGGTTATGAGATTGAAGATTACAAAAGAAGTCTTAGCTTTACAAGCGTTATCGGCCCACAGGCAGGAGTAGGTGTTGGTGGCGGGTCAGCTTTTGGCACACGGGTTTCGGGAGGGGTTGGTTTTTTATTCACCGACCTTTTAAATGACCAAAATTTGGGGGTTGCAGTTCAGGCGAGAGGGACATTCAGGGATATTGGTGGGCAGTTAAGTTATATTAATAGAGCCAGAAGGTTTAATTATGGGGCGGTTGCGGGGCGAACTCCACAGGTTTACGCCACATCATTCGTTGAAAATGACCCGGAAACGGGAAACCCTGTGCTTAACCGGGTTATTGAGAGAATTCATATTGATCAGGCCAATCTCATATCGGAATACCCGGTATCACAGACCCGTCGCTGGGAGCTTTCCGTAGGCGCCTCGAGGTATGGATTCGGTCGCCGAGCCGATCAGTTTGAACTGGATCAAACAGGAAGAGTTATCGATGAACGCCGCGTAGATATGGATGCCCCGGATGATCTTTATTTTGCAACAGGCTCATTAGCGTATGTTATCGACTTTTCGTCTTTCGGCTTTACTTCACCGTACGCAGGCGGTCGTTCACGTTATCAGATATCTCCACGGTATGGGACTGCGAGCTTTGTTAGTGTTTTGGCTGATGCGCGGCGATACCTATTAGCAAGTCCTTTTTCGCTGGCGGTACGGGCTATGCATCAGGGTAATTACGGTTCTGATTTAGATGATCCGTTTTCCTCAGAATATTTGGGTTATGTTAATTCCCCGTCTTTTGTACGGGGTTATAGTTTTGCCTCTTTCAAGCCCGAAGAATGTCCGGGAACGTTGAACGATTGTGCGTCAGTGGATCGCTTGAGAGGCACACATTCGGCAACAGCCAGCATTGAGCTCAGGCTTCCGTTGCTGGGTACCGAGCAGTTCGGTTTGATCAACTTTCCCTGGGTGCCCACCGATGTGGCACTATTTGGCGACGGCGGGGTGGCATGGACCTCTGATGATATGCCGGAACTTACTTTTGATCGGGAGTCTGATGAGCGTATCCCTGTATTCAGTGTTGGGGCGTCATCACGATTTAATATATTGGGTTCACTGATATTGGAGGTTTTTTACGCCTATCCATTCCAGCGCCCCGAACGCGGGGGGCACTTTGGCATGCAGTTAATTCCGGGCTGGTAATGCAAATTCCCGTTGTTTTAGCTTTGGCTTAAAGCGTTGACAACTTCTTTGGGTGGACGGATAGGACGGCCATTGTTCATGAAGACGGCTGTTACTTTTCCTTTCAGGACCAGGATATCGGCAGGTTGTTTGTAGATATCCTGCCAGAAGACAAAGCGCAGGCTGCCTACTTGTTCGGCGCGTACCCGTACCACAAACTTATCGCCATCAACGAGGGGCTGTTTATATTCCAGTTCAATTTTATGGACCACCGGGTCGGCGCCCTGCTCGTGCAGTTTCACGAAATCGAGACCTATATGTTTTAGGAATTCGTGTCGTGTATGTTCGAGGTAGTTCTGGTAAACAGCGTTATTGACTACTCCCTGTACATCCAGCTCATAATCTCTTACTGTGAAATCAAGTTCGAATTGGTAATTCATTGTTGTTTATTTATTTGCTAAAGTTTGGTTGGCAATATGATAGTAAAATATTAGGAAAAATATGTGGGCTGATTAAAGTAGTGTTATGGCGGTTTGAAAAATGGCTGGCTATGTTCTCAGATGTGAGTTGTATGTTCGTTGTGGGTTGTTGTAGTACAGCTAGCGCTGGTTGTTAATACAAACGCTTTATGAGAACGGCAACCGGGGGTACGGCCAGAGGCCGGAAGACAGGTTCGGTACAGGCGAGACGCCTGTACCGGCGGGAGTAAGACGCCCTGTACCGGCGGGAGTGAGACGTTCTGTACCGGCGGGAGTTCCACCCAATTTTATATACACATCCACAGGTAAAAAAATGCAGGAAAAGCGTCGGCAGTTCTACATTTTGTCGGCGAGATCGAACCAGCGTAGGGTTTTGGTTTCGGTTTGTTCGAGGACTTCACCAAAGCGGGCGGATTTTTCCTGTAACTCATCGGGATTTAGTGATTCACTGCCCATTTGGGCTTCAAGGGCTACTTTTTCTTCTTCAAGCCGGGAGATTTCTTTTTCAAGCTTTTCGTATTCTTTTCGCTCGGCGTGGGTCAGAGTTGTTTTCTTAGGTTTGGCGGGTTCTTTTTTGGGTGCCGCCGGCTTTTTGGTCGCTTTGTTTTCTTTCTTTCGATCCGACTCAGCGGCATCAAGCTTTTCCCGGTACTCTTTCCAGGTTCCGTTATGATCATCAATAACTCCGTCTCCTTCAAATACGAAGAAATGTTCAACCAATTTGTCCATGAAGAAACGATCGTGAGATACCAGGAGAAGGCATCCCCCAAAATCCAGAAGAAACTCTTCGAGTTTGTTTAGGGTGAGCAGGTCGAGATCGTTGGTGGGCTCATCGAGGATCAGGAAGTTTGGGTTTTTGATCAGTACCATCATCAATCCCAGGCGGCGTTTTTCACCGCCGCTTAGCTTGTGAACCGGCGTATACTGCATCTCCGGGGTGAACATGAAGTGTTCCAGGAACTGAGAAGCTGTGATTCGGTTACCATTGGCAAGTTCAATAACTTCAGCGACATCTTTTAGTACTTCAATTACCCGTTTATCTTCGTCGAAAGTTATTCCTTGCTGGCGGTAATGTCCGTATACAATGGTTGCGCCTGTATTGATTTCGCCGGAATCGGCAGGTTCTTCGCCGGTTATTGTTTTGAGGAAGGTGCTTTTGCCCACTCCGTTCTTCCCTATAATTCCGATGCGTTCACCTTTTTTGAACGAATAATCAAAATCATCAAGAATGACCAGATCACCAAAGCTTTTGGATACTTTTTTAAGCTCAAGAACTTGCCCACCCATTCGCGTCATATTGACATCCAGACGCAATTCGGAGTTTACCTTTTTGTTGGTAGCTTTCTCTTTGACGTCATGAAAGGCGCTGATCCGGGATTTTGATTTGGTTGTACGGGCTTTGGGCGACCTTCGCATCCATTCGAGCTCCTTTTTCATAAGCTGTCCGGCTTTGGCGGTTTCGGTTTGTTCAACCTCTTCGCGTTCAGCCTTCTTCTCCAGAAAGTACCCATAATTGCCTTTATGGTGATAAAGTTTACCATCTTCGAGCTCCAGGATATGATTGCAAACCCGGTCCAGGAAATAACGGTCGTGAGTCACCATCAGAAGGGTGGTGTTGGCTTGAATAAGGTATGATTCCAGCCATTCGATCATGTCTACATCAAGATGGTTGGTGGGCTCATCGAGAATAAGCATGTCGGGATTATCCAGCAGGACAAAGGCAAGAGCTACTCTTTTGCGCTCGCCACCGGAGAGAGAAACAATGGATTGATCCAGATCGTGTATGTTTAGCTTGCCCAGGATCTGCTCCATTCGCTGTTCATAGTCCCAGGCGTCGGCGGCATCCATGGCGGCGCAGGCGGCCTCGAAAGCATTCTGTGTTTTGGTATTAAAATCGTTGGCTTGATCTTCAACGGCCTTTTCGTATGCTTGTACGATTTGCACCGTTTGCGAGCTCCCGCCGGAGATGAACGAACTGATGGTCATGGATTCATCCAAGTGGGGTTCCTGTTCGAGAAATCCGATGCGGATGCCGTTGCGGGTCATAACTTCACCTTTATCGGGCACATCATTGCCGGCCAGGATGCGCAGCATTGTTGATTTGCCGGTTCCGTTTTGGGCGATAAGCGCTGTTTTGTCGCCCTTTGAGATGCCGAATGTCAGACCTTCAAATAATACTTTAATGCCGTAATTCTTGGAAAGGTTATCAGTTGATAAATAGGTCATGTATGCGTAAGGAGGTTATAGCGTGATAGTAAGATGTACTGTAGCTTTGCCGGTCTGCCGATCGGAAATTTTATAAGCTTTTAAAATACGGTTTTTGCTAATGATTTGCGGGGGTTCTTTCGGCGGCAAATCAGGTTAATAAAGTAGCGGGATCATTTTATGGCCACAAGATACATATTGTATAAATAGTGGTCTAAATTTGTGATAAAGACTGAATATAGATAACTGATAACATTAACATAAATTATATATAATTGCCTTTTAACATAGTTTTATGACAGCTTTATTAAGCAGCATTATAGTTGAGGCTGTATCAAAAGACTGCTACGGCAAAGCTTCCACGCTCGCCGGAAGTGCACTTGTGCATTCTGAAGGCATTACTCGCGAGGCGTGGACGCCTCACGGAGCATTTTTAGAGCTATTGATACAGCCCGAGCAGTTATAGCACTTTTGGGACAGCCTCCATCATTTATAGAATTGCTCATGCTATAATATTATATTAGCAGAAATATTTATTAGATTTCTAACAAAAAGAAACCAATGTCTCTGGACTTAACAACACCCGCGTTACTATTCCCTGCTATTTCTCTGCTACTGCTGGCCTACTCCAACCGTTTTCTGGCCATAGCTAATTTAATACGAAGTCTTCATGGGAAATATAATGAAGCACCCCAGTCTATCATCTTTGGGCAGATCGAAAATTTGCGTCATCGCATCAAGCTGATCAAATATATGCAAATATGGGGTGTGGGAAGTTTGTTGCTGTGCGTCATTTGCATGTTTCTGCTGTATATAGGGTATACACAAGCCGGGGCAGTGGTATTTACCGTAAGCCTGATTATGTTGATGGTCTCATTATGGCAATCGATACTGGAGATCCAAATGTCGAATGATGCGCTGAATATGGAACTAAGTGATATGGAAAAAGATAGTTTTAAAAAGAAATAGGCTCAAGGTTTACCAGGTAAAAAGAACGGATAGATCTTCAAATGATAGTTCTTCGAAATTATCCACTACAATGTCGCAACCAGATAATTCTTCAGTGGTATGGGTTGTTGTGATCCCGATTACTTTAGAGTGTGCCCTCCGAGCCGATTCCACTCCGGCAAGAGAGTCTTCGATCACAACGCATTGTTCCGGCAGGAAGCCTAAAGCTTTCGCGGCTTTTATGTAAATTTCAGGCTCGGGTTTCCCGACGCTAACGTGTGAGGAATCGAGTATAACATCAAATTGGTTTTTCACTGATAATCCCTTCAGAATGTACTCTGCATTTTCAAACGGTGCGGAGGTAGCCAGTGCTGTCTTGACTTCATATTCTTTCAGCATATCCAGAAAATTAGTAAAGCCGGGAACCATGGCCTCTTTCGGATCAAAAATATTTCGGAACACCTTTTCTTTATCATCGGCTATTTGTTTTGCCATTTCCGGGGAAATGTCGCCAAATACCTCTGGAATCCATTCCGTGTTGGTCCTCCCGAATATTCGGGTAACGAGAAACTCATTGCTGATGTCTTTCCCGTGCTCCTTGAAAAACCGGTTGAGCGCCTTTTTGTGGGTCGGATTGCTATCAACTAAAACACCATCCATATCGAATATTACGCCAAATCCGTCTTTCATATCTTTATAATTTAAGTTTATATTTGTTTCTAGTTATGGTATCACCCTTTAAATACGATCCTTCACCAATATCTGTATTTATATCTGAAATACAGTGAGGTTTGTGGCAAAATTGAGAAATAAAAATAAAGTTACCTAATTTATACAGCGCGATAAATACAACCTATTGTTCTATGAACCGAAAAGAATTTGCTAAACAAGCTTTGTTTGCCTCAGCTATGATGGCTACGCCCACTGGTGCTGCAGGATTAACAAAAAAAGATTTACCCTCTTCTGCCTCTAATAATATAACCTTTAAAAAACTATTTAATGGTGAAGATCTGACTGGATTTGTGGATGTTAATACATCCAGTGATACCTGGTGGGTTGAAGATAACCTGTTAAAATGTACCGGCTTGCCCATTGGTGTGATGCGTACAGAAAAGCAATATGAGAATTTTGTACTCGATATCGAGTGGAGGTTTATGGAAGAAGGGGGGAATTCAGGCGTTTTTATATTGGCCGATGGAACCCCTCATGAAGACACGCCATTTCCCAGGGGGATGGAGGTGCAAATGCTTGATCCTGAATGGGCTGTAATCAATGACCGGCCGGTGGAATATGTACACGGTCATTTATTCCCTGTTATGGGACTTGAAGGTACAGTTCCCGACAATCCATCGAATGTTGTGCCGGGAAGAAGTAACGCCCTGGAGGACAGGATGAATAAAATGGGGGAATGGAACCGCTACATCATATCGTGTATAGACGGCAATATCAAGCTTTCCGTGAACGGGAAATTTGTTAACGGCATACAGTCGACACAGAGGAAAAAAGGATATATTTGTCCCGAATCAGAGGGCGCAGAAATTCATTTTCGGAAGATCGATATTATGGAACTACCCGGTGGAGTTATTACACCGGATCAGGCGGCTGTGGAATTGGAGTAGTGGGGGTGTACCAAATTGTGGTATATAATGGGTGGGCTGTCTCAAAGTTTTAAAGACTGCTCCGCGAGGCGTCCACGGCTCGCGAGGAATGCACTCAGGATGCACGAGTGTACATCCCGGCAAGCGTGGACGCTTGCCGTAGCAGCCTTTTGAGACAGCCTCGGGGAATGCACTCATGCAGCACGAGTGCACACCCGGCAAGCGAGGACGCTATGCCGTAGCAGCCTTTTGAGATAGCCTCAAGCAGTATTGGGCTCTTTTGAGACAGCCGCCCCAAAGAGGATTAACAGGATTATGTTAAGCTTGTTCGTGCAGCGAGGTGAAGTCGATCAAATTGAAGCTGTGGTAGTATTTCATGATGGCTTGTTTTATGCTGTAAAGAACGAAAGCATCGGCATTGCGGTATCCTTTTAAGTTATCGTACAGGCGTTTTCTGGCTTCTATTACACCTTCTGATGTCCAGATATAACGACTGCAGGTTCTCATCAGCCATAGTTGTCGTTCCGGAGTCAGAGTATCGAAATCTTTGCCAATTTCGTCGTCAGACAACCATTTTTGCCATCTGTTACTGTTGATCACAGCATCTTTTAAGGCGCCTTCGAGCCCTGAATCTTTTCCGATTTTATGCTCAAGGTCAACGAGTTTCATCAGAGCAATGAACTCTTCTTCAGTGTACTCGGGCCCGACATTGGCACCGCCCATCCCACTTATTGGATAATCTTCGGGGTTTTCCACATAATCAGAGTAGTGCCCTTTAATCAGGGCGTTGTATGGTTTCACCTGTTCGGTTAATTGTTTTGCCACTTCCGGATCGAACAAGGTAGTGTGAAGATCCGTGCCGACTTTTCCTACAACAAAACAGGGCCATGCATCTTCGAGGCCTTTAGCTTTTAAACCTTCATCCAGGCCGGTAAGGAATGACCTGAAACTATCCATGTTTGCCAGCCCACCGTGTACCTCTTCGGTGCCCACTTCATAACTGACAGGAGGGAGGTTTTTGCCCTTGCGATAGGTTTCAGCATGTTCAATCATCTCAAGGGTACGTTCAACAACGAGTTCAATAGGAATAGGTGCGCTGTTGCCCAAAGTTTTATCAACCGTAGGATCAATGTGAAGCAAAGCATAACCCGCGTCGATGCAGGCTTCGAGGGATTTTTTTACTGCTTTCATGGTTTCTTCATAATTCAAGTTCTGGCTGAAGTGTTTGTCTTTGAGCCAGGGACCGCCATGGTCAAGGCAGGGCAGGATCAGGGATTTTAATCCTATACGATTTGCTTCTGTATGGAGAAAGTCTGTAAGCTCTTGAGGTGTCCATCCGGTGTAACCTCCGTCTGTATCAACCTGATTTAAAGTTGCCGCAAATAACATGGGCGCGTTTGCTTCTTTCGCCGCCAATAGGGCAGCCCGTGCAACTGACTCTGAGTTAGGGCAAACGGCCAAGAGTGTTTTCTTGGAGCCGTTTTGGTTGATAAGCTGGTGAATGAGGTTTTTTATAATTGGTTGTTCCATAATAAGATTTTTTATGACTCCGAAAAAAACTCGCTCAGAAAGCAAAGTAGTTTTAAGAATGGTTATTATTGATTCCCTTTGGCGATGGGGTAAGGCATCAAGAAGATTATTTTATTCTGCGATTCGATCATAAAGCTTGACGCCTTGTACTGTTCGGCTGTATAAAGCATTATTATGCGAGGATGGATCGTCGACGTTGATGCCTCTACGGTATGAAGAAAATAGACCGAAAAGCTGGCCAAATAGTACATGAACGTTCGCCTGATAATAATTCGGAATATTAAACTCCCCCTCAGGATCGTAGGCTATATAATGGGTAAGGTCTTGACCATCTCCATTATTGTTCTCTTTCTCAGGTGTCTGGGCGCATATGACTGCCGTTTGCGTTCCAAGCTTCTGAAATTGATTGCGAAACTGATAAAGAACATCAAGTTCATAGCGCATGGTGTATTTATCAGCTGATAGCAAGAAACAAACTAGAGTGTTTGAATCGACTGCAGAAACAGGCCCATGCCTAAACGCCATGGTATCTTCTCCTTTAGCAATGAGCTGGCCTGCGGTGAGTTCCTGTACTTTCAATGCAGATTCTGCAGCGGCACCAAAGAGCTCATTATTCCCCAGGTAAAAGGCACGGGTTACAGAAGGTGATGCCAGGTCGTGAATTACGTTCGAGTAATTATGCATAAGATACTCTCCCGCTTTCGCGGTTCGATCAATAAGGTCCTGGAATCGATTTATGTCATCCAAATGAGCTAACGCCTGACCGGCTACTACCATATTGCTGAATGAGCTGGTCATGGCAAGGCCTTTATCATTAGTGGCATCATCCAGTATAATGGAATAAACTTTTTCCCGGTGCTGGTCTGCCAGATTTGCTAGTTGTCCATCCTTGTTACATGTAATTATAATATGATGCGTCACATTGGGATAATGGGCTAAGGCCATTTCCAATACTCCGATACTCTCAGGGCTGTTTCCCGAGCGTGCGAAATGCAGCATCACGTAATTACTATTATCTGTTAAAAAAGCATCGGGATTGGTCGTAATTCGGGTAGTAGGCCAGTTATTGCAATTGGTTTTAAAGGTAGTTCGTAATAAATCAACGAGCGATAGCCCGACATAGTCAGAAGTACCTGCACCTGTTAATATTAAATTTGGACACTCTTTCATGTTGTAAAGCCCTGCCTTTTGCAGAAAACTTTTAAGCCCTTCAGTTTGATCCGCCATTGTAGCAGCTGTTTGCCGCCATAAATAGGGTTGCTGAGCAATTTCTTTAGGCGTATATGTAGCCCCATCATGTGGGTGGGATAAAAATTTAGCCAATGCGTTATTTTTGTTCTGCTGCTCCTGAAGGTATGCTTCAAGGGTGGTCGTATGGTTTTTCATTTATTAAATTTAGTTTCTAAACTTGTTCTGGTTTTGCTACTGATACAGCTTTAGTTGTGCAATATATGCATCATGAGTTCATTATGTATTTGCATTTAAATGGCTGACCATATCTTTCTTGAAGCGCATAAATTTATCCATATCTTTAAAAGCTGTGGTTCCACCAGCATCTTGCGTTGAATATGCACCGGTTAAAAGGCCGGAATACAAGCACTCTTCTATAGAGGAACCATTTATAAATTCCTTGAGAAACCCCGAATTAAAACTATCACCGGCACCTACAGCATCAACCGGTACCACAGGGAGGCCGGGAATGGAATATGTCTCTTTGTCTTGTCTTGCTTTAACTCCTTCAGAACCGCATGTTGCAACTACAAGTCCGGCCCGTTCAGAAAGTGAAGATAGAGCTTGTTCCAGGTTGTTCTCGCCGCTTATCATCATGGCTTCCTGATCATTCGGGAGGAATACATCGACATAATCGAGAGTATCTAAAATATCCGTTCCCCATTTATCTTCAGGATCCCAATTGGTATCGAGGGAGGTGGTTAAACCTAATTCTTTTGCTTTTTTAAAAATATCTTTACTGGAAGGTCGAATGCCTGTTTGCAGATAAAATGATGATAGATGTAAATGCTGGGCCTGGCTTAGGTAATCCCATGGAATATCCTGATAAACCAGTTTTTCCATGGCGCCGGGATAGGTCAGCATGCCCCGGTCGTTTTGAAACGTGTATATAATTGTTACACCTGTTGCTATACCCTTTGTTTTAATAACATATTGTGTGTCGACACCACTTTCATCAAGACTTTTAACTGCGTAGGTTCCAAAATCATCATGTCCAATACGTCCGATAAAACCAACCTCTAAACCGAGCATTGATGTATTTGAAGCCAGTATGGCCGATGAACTACCAAGAGTAAGTGTCATATCCTGAGCAATACGCTCTTTTCCTATTTCAGGTAATTGATTAACATTGTACATAATCAGGTCAATGTTTAACTCACCAATTACCACCAATTTTGGAGTAGAAATACTTGGTGATATATTTTTTCTACTATCATTTTGCATTTTAAATGTATTCTGTTAGCAATGTTCGTGGAAAGTTGAACATGCAAATAATAATCTGCCTTAGTTCTAAATTACAGGATCGTGAAGACAAGCGCAATAAAAGACCCGAATATGATTACCAAAAGAAATATTATGAAAGAAAATGAAGGGTTACAGAAATCTATACACTGGATATCAATAACCTATTGATTCGCACCCAAGGTGGGGCGATGCAGAAAGGTTATTTGGTATATGATCAGCCTTTAGAAGAAAAGGGGGTTCATGTAATTGTGGCTGTTTAAAACAATAATACTGCCAATACGCATTAAATGTTTTGTCTAAATCTTAGATATAAAATGGAATTGTTCTTGCCTATCGACTTTTCCTTTTTTGCATATTATTAGTGAATCATGTACTATAACAAAGGTGAAAATAATCAGCGCGAAATAATAACCATATGAAAGCCGGGAGCCCGCTGATACTTCGAACCTCACCTATCAATGCGGAAAAGCAGTGATTAAAAGAATTACCATTTTACTAGTATGAAATTTAATGCAGAATATGCAACCTTATCAAACAATCCCTAAAATTGACGCCCATATCCACTACAATTTCAACCGCACTTCTTTACTGGACCAGGCTCAAGAGGATGACTTTTCTTTTATAACTATAAATACAGACGTTCCCTTTTTTCCCTCAATTAATGAACAGCAGCTAATTGCGCAACATCAAGAGAAAGCATTCCCAGATTTGATGTGCCATATTGCCACATTTTCTGTTGTAAACTGGGAAGATGATCATTGGCAGGAACATACTATTAAAGCCCTTCAGCAGGAAATAGACGGAGGCGCTGTAGGCGTTAAAGTTTGGAAAAATATAGGAATGGACCTCACAGATCAAAACGGGCAAATGGTAATGATCAACGATCCTCGTTTCGACCCCATTCTAAACTTCCTTGAGGAAAATAACATTCCAGTACTTGGTCATTTGGGGGAACCAAAAAACTGCTGGCTTCCTGTGGAGCAAATGACAGTAACTCAGGATAAAGATTACTTTAGCGAGCACCCGGAATATCATATGCACCTTCATCCTGAATACCCCAGTTATGAGGATCAAATAAACGCCAGGGACCATATGCTCGAGAAGCATCCGGACCTGAGATTTGTTGGTGCTCACCTTGCAAGTCTGGAATGGGATGTTGATGAAGTTGCCAAGCGCCTTGATAAGTTTCCCAATCTTGCCGTAGATTTGGCAGAACGTATTTGCCACTTGCAATATCAGGCCGTAACGGATCATCAAAAAGTACTTGATTTCATGGTAAACTATCAGGACAGAATCATTTACGGAACCGATGTAATTGACGACGGAACAATGAGTGACCAGGAACTAAGAAACCACATTCACGCACTGTGGCTGGCTCACTGGGAATTTTTCACTACCAGTAAAACGCTTACGGCAGCCGAAGTTCCGGTTTCTTTTAAAGGTTTAAAATTGCCGCAAGAGATCATTGAAAAAATATATTATAAAAATGCCTTAAAATGGTATTCTCTTTAAGTATATTAAATTCCATTTTCCAATCTGATAAAACAACCTTAATATGATATTAGAAGCTATTGACTGGGGTATGATTGCCCTTTATATGCTAATTTCCCTTGGCATTGGGCTTTATGTTTCCAGGCAGGCGGGCAAAGATTCAAAACAGTTTTTTGCAGCTGGGAAGAATATGCCCTGGTGGCTGTTGGGTGTATCGATGGTGGCCACAACCTTTTCAACAGATACCCCAAACCTGGTGACCAATATAGTGCGGCAGGATGGGGTGGCCGGAAACTGGGTTTGGTGGGCCTTTTTGCTCACGGGCATGCTTACCGTGTTTGTTTACGCCCAGCTTTGGAAACGTTCGGGAGTACTTACCGACGTTGAGTTTTACGAACTCCGTTACAGTGGCGCCAAGGCAGCTTTTTTAAGAGGGTTTCGTGCCGTTTACCTGGGCCTGTTTTTTAATGTGGTGATAATGGCCACTGTTTCGTTAGCCGCCATTAAAATCGGTGGAGTGCTTATGGGGATTACTCCTATGCAAACCATGCTGGTTGCCGGTACTTTTACTGTTCTTTACAGCTCTTTGGGTGGACTTAAAGGCGTTCTGATAACCGATTTCTTTCAGTTCTTCTTATCTATTGCAGGGGCATTTATTGCTGCTTATGTGGCACTTCAGCATCCTGATGTAGGCGGACTTAGCGCCATGCTTACGCATGAAAACGTACAGGGTAGTTTATCTATATTACCTGATTTTTCAGATAGCTCTCAAGTGCTGGCCATTTTTATGATCCCGATTATGGTTCAGTGGTGGAGTGTTTATTATCCGGGGGCTGAGCCCGGCGGCGGCGGGTATGTAGCACAGCGGATGTTCGCGGCCAAAGACGAAAACAATTCCATAGGTGCAGTGTTCTTTTTTAATGCCGCCCATTATGCCTTAAGACCCTGGCCCTGGATTATCGTAGCATTGTGCTCAATGATCGTTTTTCCCGATCTGCAGTCCATGTCGGACGCTTTCCCCGGCACAGAAGGAATTGCACAGGATGACATGGCGTATCCGGCTATGTTAACATTTATACCCACAGGCTTGCTGGGTCTGGTATTGGCTTCTCTGATTGCCGCTTATATGTCTACTATTTCGACCCACTTAAACTGGGGGTCATCTTATTTGGTAAATGATTTCTACAAGCGTTTTATTAAACCGGAAAGTTCAGAAAAAGAACTTGTTTTCGCCGGACGAGTTTCCACATTTGGCTTAATGGTACTTGCCGGAGCGCTCGCACTTTTCATGGAGAGCGCGCTTGATAACTTTCAGATCCTTTTGCAGATCGGCGCTGGTACTGGTCTTTTGTTTATTATGCGCTGGTTCTGGTGGCGCATAAATGCCTATAGTGAGATCACCGCAATGACAATTTCATTCCTGATCGCCTTATACTTTCGGTTTGTACACTCATATACTGCATTACCTGAACTGAGCGGATGGCAGGAACTTACTATTGGAACATTTGTCACCACGGCAACCTGGATATTGGTCACTTATCTGACTAAACCCACGGATTATAATACGTTGGTGAATTTCTGCAAAGTCGCTAAACCAGGTGGTCCGGGTTGGGCGAAGATTATGGAAAGTGCCAGAGCAGATGGCGAGGAATTTGCCTCGGATGAGGAAGCATGGAATATGCCCCAGGGCATACTCTGTATGGTATTAGCTTGTGTAAGTGTATACAGTGCTTTAATAGGCACGGGGTACTGGATTTACGGAAACTATATTTGGGCAGCGGTGGTCACAGTAATTGGAACTGTCGCTACAATACTATTGGTTTCTGCGTGGCAGAAGCTAATTACTAAACCAGTAAATAAAGATCAGGAATACAACATGCCGGGATAGTAATTTCAGTATTAAATGAAAAAGAATATATTAAGAGTTGTGTGTACATATTATAACCTGAAACTAATAATGACATTATGAAGAGCAACCGGAGAGATTTTTTAAAATATACGGGCATGGCCGGAGTTGGCATTGCTGGAAACGGCATTTTTGGTGGCTCATATGCTCCAAATACCCCAGATTCCAAACAGCATAATCAACAATTCAACATGTCGGGTTATGCAGCACCTAAATTGGAAACAGTACGCATTGGTGTGATCGGCCTTGGAAACAGAGGCTCCGGCGCTTTAAGACGTTTGAGCCGCATAGAAGGAGCTGAAATAAAAGCTATTTGTGATTTAGTCCCGGCAAAAGTTAGAGCCGGTATTAATTCACTTAAAGAAACTTTCCACACCCCGGATACCTATTCGGGTGGCGAGAACGAATGGAAGAAGTTATGCGAACGTGAAGATATTGATCTGGTTTATATATGCACTCCCTGGGAGTATCATACTCCTATGGCTGTTTATGCCATGGAAACTGATAATCATGCAGCTACTGAAATTCCTGCGGCCAAAACCATTGATGAATGCTGGCAGCTGGTAGAAACTTCCGAGCGGACGCGGAAACATTGCATGATGCTTGAAAATGTGTGTTATGACTTTTTTGAGATGGTTACCTTAAATATGGCAAGACAAGGGTTTTTTGGTGAGATTATACACGGTGAGGGCGCCTATATACACGACCTGATGGGAATGAATTTTAATAAAGACACTTACGAGGATATGTGGCGTCTGAAGGAAAATGCCAATAGAAACGGCAACTTATATGCTCAGCATGGCCTGGGCCCCATCGCTCAGCTGATGAACCTGAACCATGGGGATCAAATGGACTATATGGTTTCAGTCTCCAGCAATGATTTTATGATGGGCGACAGAGCAAAAGAGCTGGCAAGCGAGGATGATTTTTGGGAACCTTTCGTAAATAAAAGCTATCGGGGCAATATAAATACCAGCACCATACGCACTAAAAAAGGGAAGACCATTATGCTTCAGCATGATGTAACCTCACCTCGGCCATATAGTCGCCTCCACCTGGTTAGCGGAACAAAGGGCATAGCGAAAAAATATCCATCTCCATCAAGAATAGCCATTAGTCATACAGGCTGGGTTTCCGATGAAGAATTTAAAGCACTCGAAGAAGAATACACCCCTGAGATCGTAAAAAGAATCGGGGCAATGGCAAGGCAGGTAGGTGGCCATGGCGGTATGGATACCATAATGGATTGGCGGCTCATAGATTGCCTGCGTAACGGAATACCGCTGGATATGAACGTATACGACGCGGCACTTTGGAGTTCAATTGGGCCTCTTAGTGAATGGTCGGTCGCTAACCGATCAGGATCCATTGACGTACCGGATTTTACATTAGGAGCCTGGGAAACCAATAATCCTGGAATGGATATGGATCTTATAAAAGGCGGCACCACAAAAATTATTTGACGGCTATTTCTATTAAAAAGAAATTTGCTTTATTTAATGTAGCTTTCTAATTCAAAGATTTTCGAAAGAAACAACTAATATTACTCCTTAATGCTAATTAATTATTAATAGCCAGTTTGATGATAGGTACTACCAGGGAAGATAGAACATTTGAAGCCATTGTTATCGGCTCCGGAATGAGTGGTGGCTATGCCGCCAAAGAACTTTGCGATAAAGGAATTCAAACTCTGGTACTGGAGCGTGGCCGTCCTGTGGCGCATGGTGATTATCCAACGGCAACTCTGGATCCATGGGAGTTGAAAAATGCGGGAAAGCTGCATCAGGATGTTCTCAAGGAAAACCCCGTTCTTGCCCGCTGTTATGCTTTCGACAATACCACCGAACATTTCTTTGTGAAGGATGTGGAGCAACAATATAAGCAAGAAAAGCCCTTCGATTGGATCCGTGCCTATCAGGAAGGCGGCAAGTCATTGCTTTGGGCCCGTGGAGGGCAACGCTGGAGCCGGTATGACTTTGATGGCCCCGGCCGCGATGGGTACAGTATTGAATGGCCCGTCAAGTACGATGAGTTGGCACCCTGGTATTCCGAAGTGGAACATTTTGTAGGGTGGAGTGGAAATAAAGATAATTTGGATCATTTTCCTGATGGTGATTTTCTGCCTCCGTTTGAAATGAACTGCGTGGAAACGGATATGAAGGAGAAAATCGAATCTTCTTACAACGATCGGTTCATGGTACAGGGCCGGTGCGCTCATCTTACCGAAGTGCGGGATATCCACCGCAAGCAGGGGCGGGGCCAGTGCTTATCCCGTACACTTTGCAGCCGCGGTTGCCCCTATGGTGCCTACTTTAGTTCTAATTCCTCTACGTTGCCATGGGCAAAGCGTACTGGCAATTTAACAATACGTACTAATTCCGTTGTCCACTCTATTATTTATGATGAAAATCTCGGCAAAGCCACCGGAGTACGGGTAATTGATGCCAATACCAAAGAAACCACAGAATATTACGCCAGGGTCATATTTCTGAACGCAGCATGTCTAAACTCTAACATGATCCTGATGAACAGCACCTCCAGGAGGTTTCCAAATGGGCTTGGGAACGATAGCGGAGTGCTCGGCCACTATATCGGCTTCCATAACTACAGGGGCCGCGCCGGGGGCACGATGGATGGTTTCGATGATCAATACTACTACGGAAGAAGGCCCACCACACCCTTAATACCCCCATTCCGGAACGTATATAAACAGGATGACGTCGATTTCCAGGGCAAGTATTTAATATCAACCGGTGCAAGGCGCTCAGGATGGAATCGAGGATTAAATTCCGGAAGTATCGGCGAAGATTTAAAAAAAGAGATGCAATCTCCCGGCCCGTGGTCAGTGAGTATGCGGATGTCCGGCGAGGTGATTCCTGTATATGATAATCATGTCCGCCTCAGCGAAAATGAGAAGGATGAATGGGGGATGCCCATACTGGTTACTTCCATAGGTTATAGCGACAACGATGAAAAGATGATAAAAGATTTCCTGGAGCAGAGTGTTGAGATTCTTAAAAATATAGGTGCGAAGAATATTTGGTCGCATGATAATAATCAAGCGCCTGGCCTGGATATTCATGAAATGGGAGGCGCCCGGATGGGCAAAGACCCCAAAACCTCCATATTGAATAAATGGAATCAGGTTCATTCTTGTAAGAATGTGTATGTCACCGATGGAGCATGCATGTCTACAGTATCAACTCAAAACCCGTCACTTACTTTTATGGCCTTTGCTGCCCGGGCGGCGAGCCATGCCGCTGAGCAGTTAAAGAAAAACAACTTTTAGACATTGCGATTGTAACAACGAGAATTAATATGAGCATGGACAGAAGAGAAGCAATTAAAAGAACGGCTATTTTAATGGGGGGATTTGCATTTGCACCCAGTGCATCAGGCATATTACAAGGTTGTACGCCACAGGCTGGTGTTGCCTGGAACCCGCAGTTCTTCAGTGAATATCAAGCCAGGCTTGTTACCATCTTATCTGATGTTATAATTCCATCGGGTGATACACCCGGGGCATCTGACGCGGGTGTACCTGCTTTTATTGAAGAGATGGTTTCCACTATATATGATCAAGATGCACGCGAACAATTTACTTCTGGCTTAGTTGCTTTTGATGAAATGGCTAACAATCATTACGACAGCAACTTCTCCGATCTTGATTACAGTCGCCAATTCCAGTTTGCTAATGAACAAAACCAGTTGGCAATTGACAACGAACATACCAATCAGCACGGAACCTTATTTTTCTTCATCATGAAGGAGCTCACCATGCTGGGCTACTTCACCAGTGAAGAAGGCGCCACCAAAACCCTTCGCTATGTTCAGGTTCCTGGAAGGTATGATGGCTGTATTCCTTTGGAAAAAGGAGATAAAACCTGGGCTACTTAATTTTTTATGCTTTTGGTAATAAATATTGTTAATACATCTTGCAAATAAAGTGCATAGAGTGATAATCTACCCAAATAACCTATAAATACATGGACAGAAAAAAGTTTCTAAAAAGCTCGTTAGGCGCTGTTGGCGCTTTCACATTTATCCCGCGACACGTACTGGGAGGAACCGGGTTTACTGCACCGAGTGACCAATTGACAAAAGCTGTAATAGGAGTAGGGGGTATGGGGCTTGGTCATTTAAATTACCCCGGGGCTCGCCTGCTTGCGGTGTGTGATGTAGATCAGGGCCATCTTGATCGTGCTCTGGCCCTGACAGGTCCCGATGTGCGGGGATACGCCAATTACAGAGAAGTTCTCGAACAAAAAGATATTGATATTGTACATATCGTAACCCCTCCGCATTGGCATGGCGTTATGGCCGTTGATGCGGCTAATGCCGGCAAAGATATTTGGTGTGAAAAACCCATGACGCGTACTATTGCTGAAGGCGAAAAAGTAGTGGAAGCTGTTCAGCGAAATGGAAGCATATTCCGGCTGAACACCTGGTTTCGTTTCCGTGGCAATTTTTATGGTATGGATACAACGGTTAAGCCTTTAAAGAAACTGGTTGAGAATGATGTGCTGGGTTGGCCCTTGAAAGTAACGGTTAACCAAAGCACGGGCTTTGACTGGAAATTTGTTTGGAGCGGTAGGCCTAACCTGAAACCGGAATGGGTGCCCAAAAAGCTGGATTACAATATGTGGCTTGGTCCCGCACCGTACAAACCGTACAATGCTCATCGCGTTCATGAAACATTCCGTGGGTATTGGGATTATGATGGCGGCGGACTCGGTGATATGGGCCAGCACTACCTCGATCCGGTGCAATACATTCTGGGTAAAGATAATGAAAGTCCTGTATCCATTGAAGTTGATGCACCTCAGCAAGATCCGGAGGCTGTAGGATCATGGAGAAGAATAGAATTGACCTATAAAGATGGCTGTAAAATAATTCTGGATGGTGACAATACCGACACTGATGCAGCTTATATAGAAGGACCTAACGGTAAACTGTACAGAGGCTTCGAATCAGATATACCCAATATTCAAAAAGTGGCCGCGGCCCTTCCTGACCCGAAACCCCAAGTTTCCGATTTCAGCGAAGCTGTAAAAAACCGTACAAAATTTGGACTGAACGAAGAAAACGGTCACCGTTCCTGCACTTTAATTAATATGGCTTTAATTGCCGTACGACTAGGTAGAAATCTTCAATTCGACCCCGATGCGCAACGATTTATCGGTGATGAAGCCGCAAATCGTCTGATCGACCAGTCAATGCGGGATCCCTGGAATATATAAACCGGTGCTTGCACTATTATCACATTATTTTTTAGAAACTGAGGAAATTGAATGACGCGTACAAATTTACCACATAAATTTATCATGCTTTTACTGACCATGGTGCTGGTTTCCTGCACTTCGGCCCAGCAAACACAACAGGTAGTTTCATCCGAACAGCAAGATGAAATTGCAGAAATTATTACACAACTGCCGGCATATGATCAGGATGAGCAATATTGGCTGCACGAACGGCTAATGGACATGGGAACAGCCGGCATCAGCACACTCGCCTCCCAGTTAGTTGCCGATGGAACGGGAGATGATACCTATGCCCGTTTTGCTTTGAATGGGTTGGCTAAACATGTAACCAGGCCGGAAGCCGATAATGAAAGGAGCGTATATGAAAATGCTTTATTAGATGAATTGAAGAAAGGCCGGTCAGATTTAGTTAAAATCTTTTTAATGGAGCAGTTAGAAATGACTGGTAGTGATAATGCTATTCCGGTTTTGGAAACCTTTCTAACGGATAACATACTTTTCGAACCAGCTGTAGAGGCCTTGGTTGCCATTCAAAGTGAGGAAGCCGTACAGGTCGTGAGGCAAGAGCTTTCTGGTGCGGAAGGCGATAGACTTGCTACATTTATCAAAGCTCTCGGTGACATGCAGCACTCGTCTGCTGTACAGGATATTGTTCCTTATGCTGATTCAGATAATTGGCAAATCAAAAGAGCGACTCTTTACGCACTTGCAGAAATAGGGCACCCCCAAGGCTCAGAAGCCATTTCTCAGGCAGCAGCTTCTCTGAATTCCACTCAGCAAAATACTGCCCGGTCATATTACCTGGCTTTCGCACAAAGGCTGGCCGATGAAGGTCACGTAACGGAGAGCTCGCAGATAGCCCGTCAGGTATTGGCTGGCAATTTTCCACTGAACTTCAAAAGCTCTGCACTGTATACTTTAACCCAGAATGAAGGCATACAGGCACTTGAAGACTTACTTGCTGCGGCACAATCTTCAAATAAAAAATATCGAGAAGCAGCCCTTGCATTAGCAGGTGCACTGCCGGGCCAGGAGGTAACGCAGGCTTTTGTTACCAATCTTGAGCGAAGCAATACACAGGTAAAGGCCGATATCATAACAATGCTGGGTAATCGCGGTGATCACTCAGCTTTGTCAGCTCTGATGCCTTTATTGTCAGATAATAATACGGCAATCCGCCAGGCCGCCATTCAATCCGTGGCATCACTAGGTGATTCGGAGGTAATTGCTGAACTCTTTGAAGCCCTCGATAATGCCCGTCAACCGGAAGAAATTCAGACGGTTAAAAACTCTTTACTTCAGATATCACCAAATGCTCTGCTTCCTGCAGCATCCAGTGCTTATCAATCAGCCCCGGATCATTCGAAGATCACCTTTATTGAGATATTTGCAGAACGGGGTGCCTCTGGATATTTGTATGTTATATTAAACCAGCACGAATTTTATAGCAGTAAAGTACGGCTGGCCATTTACCAGTCCTTGAACAATCTGGCTACACCGACAGATCTGGCCCACATCATTAGATTATTACCAGAAGCTCAAAACAACGATGAACTTGAGGCAATACAGCAGGCTATTGTTTCCATATCCAATGATATTCAGGAACGGGAAAAACGTGCAGACGCGGTGCTAAAAGCTTTTAATGGTGCTTCCGTCTCTAATAAGCCACAACTTCTTGAGATGCTTCCGTATATTGGAGGTCAAAAAGCCCTTAATGAGGTTGAAGCTGCAGCATTTAGCTCTTATAATACTATACAAAGCTCAGCCATACTGGCCTTGTCAGAATGGCAAGAGGTAACGGCTATCCCCGTTCTGCTAAATATTCTTGATGAGGCAGAACCGGAACAACGCCAGAATGTGCTGGAAAGATACGTCCGGCTGGTGACGGGTTCCGGTGAATCTGCCAGTGAAAAAATACAGCTCCTTCAGGATGCTGTGATGGCAACGAATGGAACACAAGAAAAAGAAACAGTGCTGGCAGCTTTTTCCGAGGTTAATGACCCGGTAGCTTTGAAAGCAATCGCTGGCTACCTGAATGACAATGATGAAACCATAAGGCAAGAAGCAATAAGTGTGGCAGCCAGGCTGCTTTCGCCCTCATACGAACCGTCATCCGGTTCCTTCAACAGTACTTATGCTACGCTTACTCTGCTGGAAGGTTCTGTTGGCCAGGAAACAAAGAATCAGATTCAACGGCAAGTGGCGGCAATGAATGCCACCAGAGATATGGAAACCGGTTTTGTATCTTTGTTCAACGGACAGGATCTATCAGGGTGGACGGGTGATACAGATGCCTATAAGGTGGAGGACGGACAAATAATGAGTCGTCCCGGAACGGCCGGAAATCTGTTTACCGAGCAGGAATACAGCAATTTCAATCTTCAGTTTGAGTTTAAACTAACTGAGGGCGCTAATAATGGAATCGGCATCAGGGCACCTCTGGAAGGTAATGCCGCTTATGATGGCATGGAACTTCAGGTACTGGATAATGACGCTGAAAAATATGCGAACCTGGAAGAATATCAATATCATGGTTCGGTATATGGTGTGTCGGCAGCAAAACGCGGTTTCCTAAAACCGGTAGGGGAGTGGAATAGCCAGGAGGTTATAGCCCGAGACTCTCAAATAACCGTTATTTTGAATGATGAGACCATACTCGAAACCGATATCAAAGAAGCAAGCACACCGAATACTATAGACGGAAGGGAACATCCCGGCCTGCTTAATGAAAGCGGCCATATAGGGTTTCTTGGTCATGGCGACGAAGTTGCCTATCGTAACCTTGTTCTGCAGGATTTGGATACTTACTCCCCTGTTTATGATATAGATAGTGACGAATCGGATGCACCAGGCACCGTTAGGCGATCACCCGCAACAGTCACTCAATTGTTTAACGGTGAGAACCTTGCCGGTTGGGAACGCGTAGGCATGGAAGACGGTGGCTGGTATGCCGACGATGGTATCCTGTTCACCGAAGGCCGGGGCGAAGAATGGCAAATGGGAGGTGGAGGCGTGTGGCTTTCCACCGAAAATACCTATGATAACTTCATACTGGAATTGGAATATCGCATCCCCGAAGGTGGCAACAGTGGGGTTTTTTTACGAGCGCCACGGGAAGGCGATCCAGCCTTTCAGGGAATTGAAATACAGCTCCTTGATGATTATTCAGATGATTATGCCGGATTAAATCCCTGGCAGTATACCGGCAGCATATATGATGTAAAAGCTCCCAGTAAACAAGCCAGCAAACCTGCTGGAGAATGGCAAAAAATGGTGATAAGGGCAGATGGCCCATCCATTGCGGTTACCCTGAATGGAGAAAGAATTATAAACTCCAATTTAATCAACCATATGCACCGGATTGAAGAACACCCCGGGCTGAAGCGTCGCGCTGGCTACATCGGTCTGCAAAACCACAATACACGCAGCGAATTCCGGAATATTAAGATCACCGAGCTCGAATAAAAGGACGTGTAGTAATCTTGATTGTAAATTGGGTAGTTGATTCAATGTCGTCTACCCAATTTCTTCCTGGGTAATATTTACATTACAAGAACCAAAGGGCTGTCTAAAAAGGCTAACTGCTGTTTCGCTATGCATCTCGCTTAGTGGGGATGCACTGCTACTCTCCTATTTAGCACTTATTCCCCCTTCAAACAGCATGAGTAAAAGCCAGAAGCCCGTTCGTTGTAAACAGATATAATTCTATTTTCTATAGATCAACCTGCCTAAGCAAATTTATGTTGCCATCTCCAAACTTTTTTACGGCCTCTGACCGACGGGGGAGCTTTAGCATTTACATGTTTGAACCTACTGAAAAGTAGATGGGTGATGACTTTTTCATAAGACACTATCCTGTGTCCCTGCAAGATCTATCCTTAGTATTGCAACAGCGGCATTTTATATCGGCAACCAGGCGTACGGCCGGAGGTTTGGGAACAAAAATGAGAGCTGCATCAAAAGGTTAATACTGCATCGCGAGGCGTCCACACCTTGCGTGAATGCACTTAGACAGCACGAGTGCATTCACGCAAGCTTGTAGCAGCCTGTATCGGCTGAATGCAGCGATTCGGAACAGTTTAGGTAGTTTGAGTCATATAATATGATTAACTACTATCTTTTTAAAGTAAATCAAGAATCGAATCCTCATGTACAAAAATATCCTCACCACCACTATAGCGCATTTCGCTGTTGGTCAGAGTTAATTTAGAATCCCTATAGTTACGGCCTACAGTGAGGTTGGCCGCCTCAGTGCTGCTGTGTTGTGCGGAACTGCCGCCGTATTCGATGATAACATGGTCCATCCTATTATCGGGATGTTTTGAGTCCTGAAGATAGATTCCTTTCCACCATCCTGCGGTTTTTTGAAGGCCCGTGAAAAGAATGGGCTGGGCATCCGTTCCATCAGCATTTATCTGCGAGTCTGCTTCGAAATCGAGGCTGGATTCTGTGTCGAAAGCAAATTTGGCACCGGCATCAATGACAAGTGCCGCATCATTAACTATTGATGTTCCCAGCATGCCGTAGGGGATGTCCAGACTTTGCCAGGTAGCATCTTCTTCCAAAGTGTTTCCTTCCACCCAAACAAAATCATTGTTATTATTGCCCGTGAAGGTAGAACTGCCGTCCAGGTAATGCATAACATTGGTAGAAGTTGAAACAGGTCCTTCTTCATTCAGAGTGTACGTATTACCGGCTGAATTTTCCATAACAGCCGAGCTATGCACAAACATGCCCACTCCGTTGCTATGACGCAAAATGCTGTTGGTCAATGTAAACGATACGTCTCTGTAATCACGTCCCGCTGTGAGGTTGGCTGGTTCTGTGCTGCTGTGGTAGGCTTCTCTGCCGCCATATTCAATGATAACGTGATCCATCAGGTTGTTTGGATGAGTTGTGTATTGAATGAATATACCGTTCCACCAGCCGGAAACTTTTTCGGTAGCCGTAAACAAAATAGGCGCGTGTTCTGTACCCAGCGCGCGAATAATGGCATCAATTCCGAACATCAAGCCGGATTCGGCAGCAAAGGCAAATTCAGCACCGGCTTCTATAGTTAGTTCCGCCTCCTCGACATTGGTAAATGCAGACATCCTGTAAGCCACATCCAAAGACTGCCAAATCATATCTTCCTCTATCTTGTTTCCTTCTACATGGATGTGATCATCTTCATGATTTCCTGTAAAGCTTGAGCCGCTGTCTAAATAGTGCATAGTGCTGGAAAAAGTGGCGACAGAACTTAGCTCGTTGGAGGTGAAAGTATTTCGCTCCGAATCAGGCATAGAACCGTTTGCATGCAGGTGTAGTCCATAACCGCCGCTGTGGCGCAATGAACTATTGGTCAGGGTCATACTGGCACCGCGGTATTGACGGCCTACCGTGAGGTTGGCAGCCTCCGTGCTGCTGTGAAAACCTTCCCGGCCGCCATACTCGATAACCACATGGTCCATTACATTATGAGGATGTGTCGCTCCCGAATAAAAAATTCCATTCCACCAGCCTGCAGTCTTTTCAGTACCGGTAAAGCGAATAGAATCCTGTTGAGTACCTTGAGCCGATAGTATAGCATCACTTTCAAGTGTCAGCGATGTACCCTGTTCAAACTCCAGAGTAGTGCCAGGCTCAATGGTCAGGGTAGCGCCACTGACGCTAAGATTGCCCACCACACGATAAAGTACTTTGGATGACAAGGTTTCATCCTGATTGATGGTGCCGGAGATCTCCTGGAGCGCTTCGGCATTGATTACCACACTGGATTCATCCGAATCGTCTCCATTTGTGATCGTGAGGGTGGCTGTATACTGGCCTTCCAGGTCGGGTGTAAAAACAACCACCGCCGCATCATTCGATGCCAGTTCTGAATCGCTGTCCTCCGGGGTTTCAAGGGACCAGCTATAAACAATATCAGCAGAAGGCGATGAATTTGAGCCATCCAGTGTAACCTCGGTATCAATAGGTACTGTTTGTTCATCTCCGGCATCCGCTTCTATAGAATTGGTATTTTTATTGTCATCCTGCTCAGGACCAGTTATTTCATCACATCCGCCAAGGATAAAAAGTGAAAAAATAGTTGAAAAGATAAATAACCGACTTCGTAGTAAGAATAATTGCATATAAAATCACTAATTTCAGATGAAGAATTAAATTATGAAGTGATTAAGATACGTTAGAAAATGTTAATAATCTATTAAACTACAAAATATAACAGTCTTTCATTCAAAGTATTATATACAAATTCAAGATCAAACTGCAAATCATGGCACGCTGGATCATACTCTCAGGCATCATACTGGTAATCACAGGTATAGTGCTGCATTTGGCCCCCTGGCTGTTCAATTGGTTTGGCCGGCTGCCGGGTGATATCCGCATTGAAAGAGGGCGAAGCTATATCTTTATTCCTATATCATCCATGATAATTGTAAGTCTCCTGCTCACCATACTGGTTAATATTGCTCGGCGGATTATGGAATAAAGTGTAGAGCTGATATCAACTACTTCAATAAAACATACGAAATGTTATTTTTCATTATCTGTAATTGAGCTCAACATAATCATGTCATAAACGGCATGGGCACTCATAGCAGCAACCAAACCTATATATTCAAAAAGAAACCCCAGCATCAGGCTTAGTCCAAACATCACAATGCCAAAGAGTACATGCCCCGATGATTTAAAACTAAAATAGCCATGTATGGCTACAAATATTAGCGAAGTAAGCCAGACACCCAGCAGGGGTTGAATAGCTCCGCGAAAAAGCAATTCTTCTCCCGTCCCGGCAAATACAGATAACTGGGCACGATTAAAACTAGAAAGGCGCACCTGTTTAAATATCTTGTAAATGTAAAAATCATCAAGCACCTCCGATACCGGAGAACGACTCGATATAACCCGGATCAAAAAAGCACCCAGACACCCAGCTCCAACCCCAATAAACAGCTGCTTTGTTATAGAATAATCGCTCCCAAAAGCCCCGTCGATGCCCTTATCATGGAAAACATAAAACAAGGCCATCGACAGCGACAAGTAAACTACAAACGATAAGACGGAAAGCAAAAGGAGGTTACGCGTGGAAAATTCATCACTATTGCCGTCACCAAAGTTTTGATCGCGAGCATTTACCATTATTGTTTCCCTTATGCAATAACACGACCAAAGCGCAAGTGTATAAATTTATAACAGTATCGACTTACTATACCTACTCCACACGCTGAATTCCGAAGGGCTGTGTATAAGTTCTGCCGTCGTCACTAATGATTACCGCTCGTACAAAATTGGCATCTTCAGGCACATCGGCCATGGTTATTTCTAACCCATTATGTACGGAATAACTATCATCACTCTCAGGGTTATGGGTAATCCATTGCACCTCATTGGCCTCTCCCTCTATTGTCAGGCTAATCCGGCTACCGGACGTTTCGATATTGGTGATTTTGATGCCGGGACGCCCTCCCAATTCTTCAGGCACATAGAGATAAATATGACCGTGATGCATGGCTTCGCGGAAACTATCATGGCTCATGTCAGGAAGTAGAAAGACATTACGGTTAGCCCCAAAATGTTTAGTACTGTGCGTGTCATCATTAGCGAATCCCCAAATTGCTTGCTCCGGCATCATTCGGTATAGAATGCGATCCCATTTTGCACGGTCCATCGGAAAGCGATCCACCTGATTATAGATTTCCATACCTACCACATGTCTATGTTTTCTGAAGAAATCAACATACTTATCGTAACGACCGGGATGGTTGAATATGGCTAAACCGTCGCGTTCGGCAATTTCCTGAAAAATTGTTTCCTCATCTCCTTCAGCTTCTGCATAATCGCTCAGGTAGCTGCCAATGTGATGGCTGTCAGACATTTCGCTGCCCTCAACGGAAAGCATATTGAGTTCCTCGGGGTCACGATTTTGCCATTCTTCGTTTGAATTTTCACCGAATGTTATAGAATCCCTTTTTATTTCATCCTTAAGCTCATGATAGATATCGTTCAGCATTGTCCAGGGGTATAGTGTTTTATCACGCACATGATCATGATGGGTATCATGATCAGTAAGTGCGAGAATATCGTAATCCAGCTCATGGTACTTATCGATAGCCTGATGGGGATCATAATGACCATCAGAGAGGGTAGTATGCGTATGTAAATTGACGTGATAATATTCGGTAGTCTCCCAGTCAACATTCTCGTAAGGACTGATAAACTGATCACGGTCTGTTAAATATAAAATGGCCAAAAGAGCCAGGACAATTCCTAAACTTAGAAACCCGGCGGTTATACGTACATTATTATTCATAATAATTAAATTAATTTGGGTAAATCAGCCGTTACGGCACTGCAAAGAAGTAATGAAATACAAAAAAATGATATAACTCACAAATTACGGAAAACAACTAATTATTACTGAACTCTTTCAGGACAACAAGTATCCAATGTCCTGAGTCAGGGGCAGTGAATTTAGTTAAACCTTCTGTGGATTCAGTTCCAAATTTACTCCACCGACCCTGATCCAGATTAATCCATCGGTACTGAAAGTTTTCCCCGGTAGGTTCTATATCGATCGTTGCGGTACCCCCGAAAGGGTAATAAGCTGCATACTGAATACCCGGTTCAGCCAAAAGATACACTTCATCGACTGAATGCAGAAGATCACCACGAGGTTGGGTGCGTTCAAAGGCTAAAATCCCGGTAACCCTGGAGATCGATTGAATGATCTTTTGTGCCCGGGGGCTTAATCCGAGGCCATAGTCACTTTTAGCTTCATGAGCCCCGGGGTCTTCTATAGGGTGAGGTCGGTGAAATCTCGCACTAGCTGCCCCACCAAAAAGAATACGGCCCATCCTGGCTACCGATTCCTCCTCACCATGACGTGCTCCACCATAGTTTTTGTTGTTATTTATTGGGCGGGGTAGATCCTTAAATAGATTCCGAACATATAAAATGCTTTCGTAATGAGACTCTCCTAAGCCACTAAAGGCGTTATTCTGGGAAATATCCACGAAGGTGTACCGATCCGGGTTGTTAAATATGTAACCGTGATCGTCACCTCGTATATTTTCATTCCTGCGCATATCGGTTACATGAACCTGAACTCCCATCTCCTCTGCTTGATTACGCACATAATCAGCCCAGTAATCGCCCCATTGCAGGTGCTCGCCAGTTTCATTATTAATGGTATAGAGAATATGCGGGTATTGAAGTGAGTAGGAGAGTATCTTATCCACATACTCCTGCTGGTAAGCAAGTAGCAGCTTATTGTTATCGAGTTCCGGAATACTTCTGAAGAAAGGATGGCTGGTGGGATTGGATTGGGGCGCATAATTAACTTTAACGGGCAATCCCGAGTTTTCTTTGTTATAGCTGCTATTGTTAACCGGATTCAAGGGATTATATGACCATCCACCAAGTGATTGATGATCTTCGTAAAGATCCCAGGTAGCCCAGACTTCTAGCTGAACAATAATATCGCGCTCGTAGGTCATTTCAAGAAAGTTTTCAAAACGCTGCCAGTATTCCTCGTTGAAGTGGTCAAGGTCGTAAAGCCCGTCATCCTTCTGTATATAGGTAAATACATTCCCCATATTTCGATGGCTCATTACATTGCGCACATAATTCCCCCCTACAGAAGTTAATAAATCCAAGTGTCCTTCAAGCCCTGTCGGGTGATTAAATAAATTATCCTGCCAGCTGCCACCAATCAAAAACAAGGGTTCCCCGTCATACTGCCAATAGAAGGAATTCTCGGAATACGGTTGTATGCGTTCTTTTAAAGCAGTACCGGAATCTTGCGGTTGAGCATATGTTGTAAAACTTAACAGAGCTAATCCAATGAACAGAAGAATGCAGGCTGGGAAAGATGGGATTTTCATATTTATTGTAGTTGGTGGATTTTTTACCCGAAATATTCCGGCTCATTCCCTTTTTTCCATTTGATGTTGCAGCCAATACTGGGAATTTGTTCTTCGGGTACCCTTTCTCCTGCCAATACCTTTTCAGTTGCTTTGCGCAGGTCGTTGCCTGTTACAGGTACCTTGTTGCCCGGTCGGCTGCCGTCGAACTGGCCGCGGTATACCAGCTCCTGATTCTCATCAAACAGAAAAAGGTCAGGAGTGCAGGCGGCTTTATAAGCCTTTGCTGCTTCCTGGGATTCATCATATAAATAGGGAAAGAGATAACCGAAAGACTCTGCATCCTGCTTCATGTTTTCGGGGGAATCATCAGGATGCGTTTCGGCGTCGTTGGAACTGATCGCTACGATTCCCACATCCCGGGGCATATAATCGGATGCATAGTTTACCAGGCCCTGTTTTATCATTTTCACATACGGACAGTGATTACAGATAAACATAACCAAAAAGGCTTTGTTTGCTTTAAAATCATCCGGTGAATAAGTCTTTCCTGAAATCGTATCCTCCAGTGAAAAATGAGGCGCCTTGGTGCCTAATTCCAGCATAGTAGATTGTGCAGCCATATTGATTGTGTATTAATAAGGATTAGAGATGTATTCAGATTACTAAAGATAAAAAATTTATGGACACCTGCTTTTATTTTCCAACAAAACAGGCCCTGCTCAAACTCGTCACAACTCCTACTGCCCGCCGGGCCTCAGTAGGAGTTGGTACGGAGTTGGTCAGGGCCGGGGCCATGAAAATATCGGGTCTTTTTCCCGGAAAAACCAGAAACGAGAAACGAGAAACTAGAAACCAGAAACCAGATGACCAACTTACAAATCACCTCCCTTTCTTTCTCAATTCCTTAACACCGATTTAATATATCCATAATGTTGGCTCTCTAGTTTGATGCAATTGAAAGAACAACTACAATCAAAAAAACCAATAAAACAATTATGGATTTAAAATTAATTAAGACTTTAGCATGTATGGTTGTCGTGGTATCGATGGCTGTTTCCTGCGATGATGATACGTCCGTAAACGGCGGTAACGGAAATGGTAATGGTAATGGCAATGGTGGTGAAGAACACCCTTATGCTAATGAAATCCGTGACAATGGTGTTATTGTTCCCGGATCTATCAACGGTGATGTTACCTGGGCGGCTGATTCGGTTTATTATTTAGACGGTTATGTGTTTGTGGAAAGCGGAACGCTGACTATTGAGCCCGGAACGGTAGTTATGAGCTTTGAACAGCCCTCCAGTGTTGGTGAAGGCAACGAAACAGCCCTTATCATTACCCGCGAAGCGAAGATAAACGCGGAGGGCACTGCTGAAAATCCCATTATTTTTACCTCAGAACTTGACGGTGAACCATTTGGCGAAACTTTGATTCTGAATGAAACCAACTCCAAATTATGGGCTGGTTTAATTATGCTGGGAAAAGCACCCGCTTATTCCGGTGGTAATACCGACGCCATCCAAATTGAAGGGATTCCGGATGGGGAAGCACGTGCCCGGTATGGGGGAACGGATGAAGATCACAGTTCCGGAATATTAAAATATGTTTCTATAAGATTCACGGGTGCCGAGATTGGACCGGGTGATGAAATCCAGGGCTTGACGCTTGGCGGTGTAGGACGCGGAACCACTCTTGAGTACATTGATATTTTTGTGTCTGCCGATGATGGCATAGAAATTTTTGGGGGAACTGCAGATATTAAATATGTATCGGCGGCTTTTGCGGAAGACGATGCCTTTGATCTCGACTTGGGCTGGTCGGGAACAGGTCAGTATCTATTTGCTCTGCAAGGCGGTAACGGAGCAGATCATGGTGGTGAATGGGATGGGGCAAGTCCTGATAACGCGCCTTTGTATTCAACAGCCAGACTTTATAATATGACACTCATAGGTCAGGGTTTAAACACGACTACGCGCGATGAAGATGCCCCTGCCATAATGATGCGTGATGGTTCTGCTTATTCCGTATATAATTCCATCATCACTGACTTTAATGGTCTTGGCATCCAAATTGAAGATAATAATGAAGCCGACGATTCTTATGATAAGACCGTACTTGATGCAAATGGAGATGGCGCTTCGGTTATCGGCAATATCTGGTATACAGGGAATGCCACCAGTGTCGAGAGCATGATTTCTGTTACGTCTGATGAATCACGAGATGCCGATGGATCAGGGGTTGCCGCATGGCTGAATGACCGTGATAACTCCTATGGAGATCCTATGTTGGGAGGAATTACAAGAACGGTAGGAAGCGGCGGACTCGACCCCCGGCCGTCGGCAGCATCCGCAACATCAGGTGCCGTTGATGTGGCTGACAGCAATGTAGACCAGACAACCTATAAAGGCGCTTTTGATCCCTCAGCAGCTCCATGGATTGCTGAATGGACCACTCTTGCGCGATATGGCTACCTGGCAGAGTAAATGGGAGGCGCCCCCCCAATGCATTAGAAACAATACAGGCTGACCGGCGCAGTGTAAAAGACAACACGCGCCGGGACTGTATTAAAAGGCTGCTGAGGGAAGCGTCATGTTCAAAAGGCTGCTCGCAATCGCCGGAACCGGCGGCAACACGCGCCGGAACAGGCGTCTCGCCTGTTCCAATCTTTGTTCCCCGGCCTCTGGCCGTACCCCTGGTTGCCGATATCAAATGTAGCGATTGCAAGCAAATAGTAGCCCTTCGTATAGTTTTTAATATTTAGCATATTACACGCCCGGTCGGCCAGAGGCCGTAAGACAAAGAAGGTACAGGCGAGACGCCTGTACCGGCGGGACTTGCAGACCGGCGGGACTTGCAGACCGGCGGGACTTGCAGACCGG
>JBBDMU010000021.1:8305-17698 GCA_040878085.1 Balneolales bacterium | reverse complement strand
CCAGCGCTCCTTCTCTCTCTCTTTTCTCCCATCGCTCCCCTCTATCTCTTTTCTCCCACCGCTCCCCCTCTCTCTTTTTTCTCTCAGCGCTCCTTCTCTCTCTCTTTCTTGTGGTTAAAACTTCAACGCGTACGATATCGACGGCACCATGGGCAGCATGGTCACCGCTTCCCTTTGAGATACAGTTCCATCAAAACGATAATTATAGAACCAGATGTTCCTTCGGGAATAGATATTGACAACTTCCAGTTTGAGTTCCGACCCGATGTGACCGAACAGCGTATCATGGCGAGATATCCCCAGGTCCAGGCGGTGGTAGGCCGGCAGGCGGGAGGCATTTACATTTCCCACAATGATCGGATTTTGGTAGGCCGCCTCAACTTCATCGTTTAGAACAACCCATCCCAGTGGTTCGGTGTAGGGCTGGCCCGAACCGTAGCTGAATACTGCCGAGAGTTTCCAGTTGCCGAAGAGATTGATGTTGCCTACGGCGCTGGCGTTGTGCAGGCGGTCGTATTTGGGCGGGAAAAACATGTTGTCGTTCACTTCGGGAATGCGTTTTTGGGTGGTGCCCAGCGTATAGCTGATCAGCCCGGTAATCATGCCGGTGTATTTGGAGAGGAAAAATTCCAGACCTGCAGCAAAGCCATCCCCATAATAAAACAAATCTTCGTAGGGCCGTCCGGCCAGGCTGCCCCCGAACGGGTCGAGCTCGAACAGGTCGTGCATGCTCCTGTAGTAGGCTCCCAGTTCCAGTTTGTAGTTGTCACGGATCGTATTTTTATAGCCCAGGGAAAATTGGTTGCTGTAGGAGGGAGCCACGTTATCGGATGTGGATAGCCACATATCGAATCCGTTGAAAGCTTCGGTGGTAATCAGGGAGGCGAACTGGTAATACCGGCCGGCGGCGGCTTTCAGGCTGGAGGTGGACGTCAAATTCCAGACCAGGGAGAGGCGGGGTTCAGCTCGAATATAGTTCCCCCGGGAGTACCAGCTTCCACGCACCCCGCCACTAATTTCCCAGGAATCGGTTAGGTTATGGCCGGCCTGCAGGTAAGCCGTGGTATAGAAGTTATGCAGGTTGTAATGATAGGTTTCAACGGCGTCTGTTTGCTCGTTTAGATCATAGCCGATATGGCCTCCGCTAATGCCCGCCATAAAATGGCTTCTCCGGCTGGGGATCCATTCGATATCGGTCTTCCCGGAGTAGTCGGATACCTGGTTTTGTTTCTCCACTGTTTTATGGTCATAGTTGAATACCGGCGCATTGGCGTACCGCGATGCCGAGAGACTGGTCGTAGAGAAAAATTTATCGGAGATGATATGGGTCCAGTTCAGCGCGCCGGTCTGATTGCCGTAGTTGAGCTGGAAGTTCTGGATGTCGGTGACCGGGAACAGCAGGTCGTCCATACTGTTGTAGAAGGTAAGGTCCAGTTTGTTTTTGGTTCCGGCATTTAAACGAATGGAGGCGTTCAGGTCGTAGAAATGAAAGCTGTCGGGGATGCTTTCTTCAGTTTTGCGCAGCACCGACAGGGTGGGTTCCAGTGTGGAGCGCCGGAAGGCCAGCAGGTATGATCCCGCCGGATGCGGCCCTTCGATCATGGCACTCGAGGAGAGCAATCCCACATTTACGGCTCCCCCTGTGTGTTCACGGTTCCCGGCTTTGTTTTGCACGTCTACCACCGAGCCCAGCCGTCCGCCGTACCGGGCGGGGTAGGTTCCTTTGTGCAGGGTTACGTTTTCAACGATATCGGGATTAAAGGTGGAGTAAAATCCATAAAAATGAGTGGGATTGTACACGGTAGTGCCGTCCAGCTGGATCAGGGTCTGATCAGGGCTCCCGCCGCGGATATGAAGTCCGCCGGAGAAATCCGACGCAGCCAGCACGCCAGGCATGAGCTGTATGGACCGGAACAGGTCGGCGTGCAGCATGGAGGCGGTTTGGTTTAAATACTGGGCGGGGACCTCCATACTGCCCGGGTTATTATCACTCCGGGAAGCGGTGACGGCTTCCACAAGAAAATCATCCATGTGCATGTCGGCGTGGGTCAGGGCCACATTGATCTGCATTTTTTCACCACCTGTCAACTCCACCACTTTCTGCAGGGTTTCATATCCCAGATAGGAAAAGGCGATGGTATAGGTGCCTTCTTCAAGATGAAGTTCATAATAACCCGCCGAATTGCTGGTCTGCCTGAGCGAGCCCTCCGATACTTCGATAACCGCCGAAATAAGCCGATCCTCTGATGCGGCACTGCTTATATGCCCGTATACCGTCCCTTTTTCCTGAGCATACCCCACCTCACTGATGACAATGAACAAAGCAGCCATCCCGATAATAAATTGATATCGCATAAATTTCTACATACACGGCAAGCAGTCATTCTCCCGTGGCCTTGATCTCTGATAAATAGTACAGTATCATTATATGATTTATTACATGTAAATAGTAGTTATTATAATTTAAGAAAGAGGGAGAGAAGAGGGCGCTGGGACGGCTTCGCCGGAGACGGGGAGTGCTGGGGAGAAGAGGGCGCGGGGGAAGTGAGCGCTGAGAATGGGAGAAGAGGGCGTGGGGAATGGGAGCGTTGAGACTGGGAGAGGAGGGCGCTGAGACTGGGGAGAAGAGGGCGCTGGGACGGCTTCGCCGGAGATTGAGAGCGCTGGGGAGAAGAGAGCGCTGGGACGGCTTCGCCGGAGACGGGGAGCGCTGGGGAGAAGAGGGCGCGGGGGAAGTGAGCGCTGAGAATGGGAGAAGAGGGCGTGGGGAATGGGAGCGTTGAGACTGGGAGAGGAGGGCGCTGAGACTGGGGAGAAGAGGGCGTGGGGAATGGGAGCGCTGGGAATGGGAGAAGAGGGAGCGGTAGAGGAGCTCGAGCTTTTGACGCCTGAGACTCAGGACTAGCCAATAAAATTTATGACAACTGCAAAAAAAGCTGTGCCAGACAAATATACTTTTTTAATATATAAATAATTGCTTATATTATGTTAGGCACCTAATGATTTGGTAAAAACTAAAAAAGGATGCTCTCAGTCTCAGTGCTCTCAGTCTCCGGCGAAGCCGTCTCCGCGCTCTCTTCTCCCTGTCCCCGGCGAAGCCGTCTCCACGCTCTCTTCCCCACGCTCTCTTCTCCCCGCGCCCAGCGCTCTCTTCTCAGCGCTCTCTTCTCAATGTCTCCAGCTAATCCCTACCATCATCCCAAGCCGGTTCTCATATACTTCCCCTAAATCCCCTGCTACGGATGCATTGAGATATAAATTCTGGTGCCATGGCAGCTGGGTGTTGATTTCCGTGAGGTAGGAGAATTGTTGCAGGCCGCCGTAGTATTTGTAGCTTTCGTCCCAGAGAGGGTTTTCGACGCTGCCCCAGCGGCCGTGGTTGTCGCTGAGGGTGAGTATGGTGCGCCAGGTGGTGGAGGGGGTAGCATTGCCTTCCAGGCCAATGTGGTGGGCGATGACCCGGTTGTTTTCGATGCCCCGGCTGCCATCCGCGGTGTTCGGGGTGGCCAGGAGGAGGGGATTGCCGATGGTTCGGCCCTGGTAGGTCCATCCGCTGCGGTAGATGCCGTGGTTGTAGTAGTTTTCCCGGCCTTTTTGGCCGTCCCGCCAGTTGCCTTCGTCCAACACCCGGGGGCCGTCTTGCCACATGGTGTAAAGGTGTTCGTAGAGGATGCCGGTGATGATGCCGTTGCCGGGCAGCTGGAGGTGCAATCCCAGCAGGCCGTCCTGGGGACTTTTAAGTTTCAAATTGTCTTTAGTTTCCAGGGGGAAGTGTCTGTAGGCTTTGATTCGGTAGTCTTCGAGGTTGATGAAGAATCCGAAGTCCCAGGCACCGAGGTGGTCGCCGAGCATGTAGTCTTGTTCTCCGGGGAGGGCATCCTCATCGCCTCCGGTGGCCAGCAATACGCTGAAAAAATCATTAAAACCACCTGGCAAAGGCCCATGTCGTTGAGAATTACCGCCCCATACGACGTAGTGCATGATCCCGCCGTAGAAGTTAAACACAGATTCACCGCCAATTTTCCCGTACAGGGTTTTTTCGTGGAGGTAAGGATTGGCGACAAACCGGTTTTCTTCGAACCATCCGTGGGCGATATGGCCTTTTATTTCAATAAAGTTCCGCGTAAGAGGCACCGGCGTCCAATCTGGTATGCTCAATCCGACTTTGGGCATGGGAAGAGAATTGGTGCTCCATCCCAACGAGCCACTCGAAAGGGAGGCATTGTGGATCCCGTGGGTTTCACTGATCCGCCCCGCATAGGCCTGAAAGGGGCCGGCTTTAATCCGCCCGTATAGCTGGTTGACAAGCAGTTCACTTCCGCCGGCAGGATATCCTGCCAGATCAGCGCCTATTTCGTAATCAAATAACTTATCACCTCTCAAAGGGGTGTGCGCAGCCACCCTCAGAAACCCGGTAGACCGGGCATCCCGCACAAGCCCGTTCCGATTCGAGGTTAACCAAAACGGCAGCGATTCCGAACTGCCAGCAAAAGCGTTAAATCCCGCGTTATAATGTACAACCTTTTGCTGGGCGAGCAGGGATTGGCCGGCTAAGACTAAGGCTACGAGAAGTAAAATACGGTGAAGCACAGGGAGGGGGGTTGGTAATTTGTAATTTGTAATTGGTAAATGGTAAATGGTAATTGGTAATTGGTAAATGGTAAATGGTAAATGGTAAATGGTAAATGGTAAATGGTAAATGGTATATGGTAAATGGTATATGGTAAATGGTATATGGTAAATGGTATATGGTAAATGAAGTCGGTTTAATTTACAGAGATTCTGAGAGAATAGGAATTTTTGTACGCGCTTTGCGCTGTTGTAGGTTGTGGGTTGGCGCTGGTTGCAGGTTGTACGCGCTGGCGCTGTTGTAGGTTGTACACTGGCGCTGTTGTAGGTTGTACACTGGCGCTGGTTGTAGGTTGTACACTGGCGCTGCTAGTTGGTTGTTGTAGGCTGGTGGAAGAAGCTCCGCCCAAGCAATACCTTTCACGACACACTGACACACTGCTAACTGACACACTGCTAACAATTCCCCCTTCACCTATTCAACCGATCCACCGTAGTCGCTACAATAGCTGCCATAGAAACGATGGTAGAATAGATAGCGATCCGCTCGCGGACGTCCATTTGGGTTTGTTGGTCCTCAACCGGGATTACGATGGTAGAGCCGGGTTTTATTTCGGGATGGCTGCGGAAGAACAGGAATTTGCTGGAGCGATCTACTTCCCCATTGGGATAGATCACAAAGGCGCGATTCTTCAGAGCACGTTCGGAGTAGCCTCCTGATTGGGCGATGTAATGACGCATTTTACGGCCGTCTTCGTAGCGTACATGGGTCTGGTGGAGTACTCCGCCGCGAATGGTGACGGTCTGACGCTCTATGGGGATATGAATTTCATCGCCTTCAACAAGTATAAGATTATCCGAAGAGTTATTGTCGCTCATTATGTGTTCAAAATCTACGGCGACACGATTTGTCATTTCTACAAGCCCTCCTTCATCGACTTCTTCCCCAGCTTGGTCCATGGCGAACTGGGCTATTTCTTCGGTTTCAATGCTGTCGCCGGCAGCAAGGTTCTCAGGAGTCCTTTGCAGGTTAGCCCCGCCCAGGAAAGCATCTTCTGTGAGTCCGCCTGCGCGTTCAATCAGATCATATATGGTTTCGTTTTTACGGGTGATGGTGTAGGTGCCCGGAAACATGACCTGGCCGGTTATTTCTACTTGTTGCTGTTCCTGATAGCCCGGTGCTCGGCGGACGTACACGCGATCAAAAGGTTGTAAAGTGAAATCGGCATCATTCTCACTAAGGCTGAGGTCGCGGTTTACGGAAAATTCGAATGTTTCAGCAATCTCATTGGTCCGTTCACCATCTTGTTTTTTCGTTTTGCGACGGGCCACATCAATGCGGTAAGGGGCGGCTGATTCACTGAAACCACCGGCTTTGAAAACCAGATCTTCCAGAGTCATGCCATCAGTATAATCAAAAATTTGCCCATCTCTTACAGCGCCGGCTATGGTAACATGATAGCTTTCACGCAGATCAAAGATGGAGGAGATGCGAATAACGTCGTTTTTATGTAGTGGAATGTCGTAATGGGCGGGATCATCCATGACGTTTCGGAGGTTGACGGCTATGGTTTCCAGCTCTAGGTTGTTACGTTCGCGCACGATGAGGGCACGGTTCATAAACACATCGTCTTTGAGTCCGTCGGCGCGTTCAATCAGTGAAAATAAAGTGGTCCCATTTTTAAGTTCGTAGGGGCCGGGCCGGTAAACAGCTCCGTTTATTTCAACCCGGTTTTCGTAGCGGTCCAGCACCTCGCCAACATTTACCTGATCACCATTGTTCATGACGTACTGATCAAAATTCTCAAGGTAAACATCCTGTACCCGTCGTTCTCTGTCGGTGATCTGCCTTACGTTTACTCTGGCGCGGTAGGCTTTATCGGTGAATCCACCTGAAAAGCGGAGCAAGTCGGCCAGGGTTTCGTCTTCTTTAAGTTCAAACAGGGCTGAGCGTTTCACCTCTCCGCTAAAATCCACCCGATTTTCAAATGGGTCGATCTTGATAATATCCTGATCCTGCAGGCGGATATTGTTGCTTTGGTCGCCGTCTATTAAAAAGTCATAAATATCCAAAGTGTCCATGACACCGTTGCCCCGTATGATTTGGATGTTTCGGAAGGTGCCGTTTCGGTTAGGTCCGCCGGCGGCATAGAGGGCGTTGAATACGGTGGCCAGGGAAGGCATTGTATAGGTGCCCGGCTGTTTAACCTCGCCCATCAGGGTAACACTGATGGAGCGTACTTTGCCTACGGTTACATCAGCATAAGTGTTGCGGTTGGGGTTGTTGGTGCTTCCGAGTCCGGAGTAAATGCTTTTAAGCCGTTCGATAAGGCGCTTTTCGGCCTCCTCAATTGAGTACCCATTCAGCTGTATGGGTCCTATGCTGGGGATATCAATGGTGCCGTCATTGCCTACTGTGAGATTATAACGGTTCTCGGCGGCTCCCCAGATGTTAATCACCACTTCATCGCCGGGCCCAAGTTGGTAGTTTTTTGGAGTGGGGATGGAAAGCGAGGGTGCAAAGCTCACCGAGCGTTGGCTGAACAGGTTGTATCCAAAAATGCGCTGCACCGATTGATTATCACGTCGCAGGGAATCCAATATGGTCACCCTTTGCCGTTGAGTGAGGCGATCCCAATCTATGCCGGCCTCTTCAATCATATTTTCGTCTTCATCCTCCAGGAACACCATAAAACTATTATTATCAGCGGGGGCGCGGGTTGTCTCAGGTTGGCGATCGTTACTACCATCAGAACTGGATAGTTGTCCGCTTTGGTACTGGCGCAGACGGTTACGCAGTCGCGAGGCCTCGGCCGATGACATTCCCCGTGATATGGCCATCTGTTCGGCCTGCTGAAGAGTAAGGCCTTCTTCGTCAAGACGGTCATTGATCTGGCCTATCTGGTCATCAGAAAGCTCACTAACGCGCATGTTCCGAAAGTCGCTGATATCCTGAGAAGTTTGCCCCATAACCGGCCCGGCGGACAGCAACAGGAAGAGGGAGAAAAGAAATCCGGTAAGGGAACGGGCAGTGATCAGCCGGTTTTGAGAAGTTGGGTTATTGGTAGAAATCATGGGGAGGTTGTGGGTTGTACGCTTCGCTTTGGTAATTGGTAAATTGTACGCTTTGCTGGTTGTTGGTTGTATGCTACGCTTTTATGGGTTGTGCAATTTGCTGTTGTTGATGGCATACTACGCTGTTGTACGCTGGGGCTGGTTGTTGGTAGTATTTGAGTACAGTGTTGGTTATCGTATGACCTTACCATCGCTTTCTCTAGCTGGCACAAATCATGGGGTCGCAAAAATAAGGGGTAATAGCCGTGCATGTACACTAAATACTCTTGTAAGGCAACGTATCAATTAGAAGCTTTTAATATAAGAAAAGGGGCCGGAACGGCCAAATGAAATTTTGTTGGGTGATTGGTGAATTGGTGAATTGGTGAATTGGTGAATTGGTAAATTTGTGATTGGTGAATTGGTGATTGGTGAATTGGTACGTCTTCGCTGGTTGTTGGTGGTACGCTGACGCTGTTGTTGGTTGCCGGAGACAATGGGTAATTTGTGATTGGTTGATTGTTGGTCTTACAACCAACAATCGCCTTTATTTTTCTTCAAACTTTTAGTTACTTTTATTACCTTGTGCATTATTAACTTTTGTAAAAAAACTTGGTGTCCGTGGTGCTCTTAGTGGTGAAAATTCTTTATCTAAATTACCTTAGTGCCCGTTGTGCCCTGAGTGGTAAAAATTCTTTATCCAAATTACCTTAGTGCCTGTTGTGCTTTTTGTGGTAAAAATTCTTTATCCAAATTTACATTGGTGCCCGTTGTGCCCTTTGTGGTGAAAATTATTTATCCAAATTACCTTAGTGTCCGTCGTGCTCTTTGTGGTGAAATTCTTATCCTTCTATGAAACTTGCAATTATTTCCGATATCCATGCCAACCTTCCTGCCTTGCGCGTTTGTCTGGATAGAATTGATGCGGAAAATGTAGATAAAATTGTGTGCCTTGGTGATTTTGTGGGTTATGGCCCTTATCCAAATGAATGCTGTGATTTGTTGAGAGAGAGGGGCATTGATTCGGTGCTGGGCAATCATGACGGGGCGATTACAGGAGATGTTTCTTTAAAAATATTTCGCGAACCGAACCACTCGCTGTTGAAATGGACGGGTAAAAAGATCACCGACGTAAACAGGAAATATCTGGAGTCGTTTGAATTAACAATGTCCAATGAGGTATGGCTGGCCGCTCATTCATCACCTATTGATCCGGAGCGGTGGACTTATCTTGATTCTGCATTAACCTGTCGTGAGGTATTGAAGACGGTGAAGCAGGATTTTGTTCTGGTAGGGCACACCCATCGTCCGGCCGTGATTGCCGAAAAGCTAGGCACCTTCAAGGTACGGCCAGGCCAGCGATACGTGATCAATCCCGGCAGTGTGGGCCAGAGCCGCGACCATGATACCCGCGCATCCTTCGGCATCCTGGATACACAGAACCGAAGCTACGAAAATATTCGACTGGATTATTCGGTCCAAAAAGTGCTTGACCGGTATAGCTCCATAGGTTTCACCAAAAACCAGGGCAAGCAGATGCTGGGGGTGTGAGAAGAAGAGAGCGCTGGGAAAGAAGAGAGCGCTGGGCGCGGAGATGGGGAGCGGCAGGAAAGAAGAGAGCGCTGGGCGCGGAGAAGGGGAGCGACGGGAAAGAAGAAGCGCTGGGCGCGGAGACGGGGAGCGGCGGGAAAGAAGAGAGCGCTGGGCGCGGAGAAGGGGAGCGGCAGGAAAGAAGAGAGCGCTGGGCGCGGAGAAGGGGAGCGACGGGAA
>JBBDMU010000021.1:0-8205 GCA_040878085.1 Balneolales bacterium | reverse complement strand
CGGAGAAGGGGAGCGGCGGGAAAGAAGAGAGCGCTGGGCGCGGAGAAGGGGAGCGGCGAGAAAGAAGAGAGCGCTGGGCGTGGAGAAGGGGAGCGGCGAGAAAGAAGAGAGCGCTGGGCGTGGAGACGGGGAGTGTTGGGAAAGAGGAGAGCGGTGAGAAAGAGGAGTTCAGGGGATGCTGAGAATTTTTAATTTATGGGGCTGCAAGTTCCCCTCCATAAAAAAAGGATGGGGAAGTCTTGTTTTCGCTGATCAAAATAAAATATTTAGTTTAGTTGCTCTTTCTTGTATTAAATCAACAATCCCTATAACTTCTACCAAATTAAATCCGTAGCATTTTTACTCATAGCTCATAGCTCATAGCTCATAACTCATAACTCATAACTCATAACTCATAACTCATAACTCTTAGCTCAAGCTCATAGCTCATAATTTATAAAATAGCGTACAGCTTAATAATGCTTATTTCTCAATGTCACACTGACACACTGCTCACTGTTAACTGACACACTGATAACTGACCCATGATCGACACCCACTGCCATATTTATTTAACAGATTTTCATCATGATCTGGATGAGGTGCTAAACCGGGCCGCGGAGGCTGGGGTGAAAAAGATCTATATGCCGGCTATTGGTTTTGAATCTGTGGCCGGGATGCGCAGGATGCATCATCCGGAGATTGAGTTTCACAGCATGATCGGAGTGCATCCCTGTGAGGTTGGCCGGGAGATCGCATATATTGAGAAGGAGTTGAACGAACTGGCGGGTGGGGATGAATTTGTGGCCATCGGTGAGACGGGCCTGGATTATCACTGGAGTAAGGATTTTGTTTCGGAGCAGAAAAGGTCATTTATCCTGCATTGTGAGGCTTCTAAGGATGTTGGAAAACCTATTATCATCCACAACCGTTCGAGTACCCATGACATGCTTGATATTATTGAACAGCAGCAGGATGGCCGGCTTACCGGAATCTGGCACTGTTTTAATGGCACAGAGGCTGATGGCCGGCGTGCACTGGATCTGGGGCTTTATCTGGGGATTGGTGGTGTGGTGACTTTTAAGAATGCAGGAGTCGATAAAACGGTACAAAACCTGCCTCTGGATTCTATGATCCTGGAAACGGACGCGCCTTACCTGGCTCCCCACCCCAACCGGGGGAAACGCAATGAACCATCCTTTATACGATATACTGCCGCAAAGCTGGCCGAGGTGATGGGGTGTTCGCCAGATCAGGTAGTGGAGATAACTTCGGGGAATGCGGACACGATTTTCCACACACAAAAATGAGCAGCAGCCGGCTACGAGTAAGAACCTCCTCAATTCGTTAGCACTCCCAAAACAACCTACTACCCACTACCAAAACAGAAAAACGTACAAGAAAACCTTTATTAGTATTTTTTCATTCGTAACTTATAATTAAACTAATTATATTAATATTGTTAACTGTTAATTATTAAGAGAGCGCGAACGGCTTGGTAAGCTGAATAGTCGCTGTGTCTTTTCTAATTATTTTATAACTCAACTATTCATCATTCATCATTTATGAAGATTTATTTATTAGTGCCGTTGTTTTTATTTGTCGTTATTTCGGTTGCCGAGGGGCAGAATGTCCGGGATGTACCGCAAAGTCAGCAGTTTCGGCTGGCGGAGGGAATTGTTCGTATAGCCGAGCCGGGCGAGATTGCCGATACTATAAACGTTTGGGGAGACATCAATAATCCCGGTCGCTATCTGGTTGTCCGGGGAACAAATCTTACGCAGTTGGTTTCTTATGCCCGAGGTCCGTCACGTTATATGACGGTGGAAACATCCATGGACTGGTCGAAGATCAGGCTGGAAGTTAGTGTTTCCCAGCTAAACAGGGAGACTAACCAGGATGTGATCACAAATTTCATTTATCGTTATGATGAACCGGTACCCAATGGGATGCGCGATTTCGAGCTGGATAGCGGAGATGTAGTTTCGATTCAGGTTCGAAGGCGGCCGTCCTTTGCCGATTATGTACGGGTGGTAGCCCCCGCGCTTTCCATAGTTGCCACTAGTTTTGTGATCCTTGACCGGTTAAGTGGGAATTAGGGGGTTGTTACGTTTGCGCTTTGGTAAATTTGTACCCTGGTGCTTTGGTAATATGTACGCTAACGCTTTTATTGGTGGTACGCTTGTGCTGGTTGTGGGTTGTTGGTGTTAAGAGGCTGCTCCAAAGGCTCATTAAGCTGCTGAGAGGCTGTATCAAAAGGGTGCTACGGCAAGCGTCCAACGCTTGCCGGGGGTGCACTCGTGCATCCTCAGTGCACTTCTTGCGAGGCGTAGATACGCCTCGCGGAGCGGTTTTAGATCTTTTGATACAGCCTCGGATGCTCTCGTGCATCTTGAGTGCACTCCTCGCGAGGCGTGGACGCCTCTCGGTCAGTTTTAGACCTATTGATACAGCCTCACGAAGCAGTTTAGACTTTTGAGACAGCCTAGATCAGTTTCAGGTCTTTTGTAACAGCCTCGCATGGCAGCTGGTGCGTTTGAGCATCGAGCAACTTTTAAATGGAGATTATACCGTTGAGTTTTCCTGTAAGAATGCTTTCCAGGGGTGGTTACTCTTACAGAATTTTGCTTATTTTAATAATTTCATTCACACTAAATACTTAGTTAATGGATTGGTTTGTTTTATACACCCGGCCCCGTTTTGAAAAGAAGGTCGTGAAGGAGCTTGAGGAGCAGGGTTATGAGGTATTTTTGCCGTTAAAAAAGGAGTTGCGCCAATGGAGCGATCGCAAAAAGTGGATTGAGGAGCCTTTGTTTCGTGGCTATGTATTTATCAAAACTGATCTGAAGATGCTGTCAATGGCATCCCAGTCGGATGGTGTTGCCTGTCCCATCACCTTTAACGGTAAACCGGCCCAAGTCGGTGATGATGAAATTGATGCTATCGGCCGTATTCTCGCCGGTCCGGAGGCTTACGACGTTAAGGAGGTTTCTTTCACCAGGGGCGAAACTGTGGAAATTACGCATGGTCCCCTCAAAGGCCTCCGAGGCAAATGGACCGATTATCGCGGCAGCAAACGCGTAGCAATCGTAATTGAACAGCTGCAGAAACATTTGGCCATTGAAGTACCAACGGCGTATGTGGAGAAGGTTAATGTTTGAACGCTGCGCTTTTGTGAATTGGTACGCTATGCTTTTGTTGGTGGTACGCTGGCGCTTTTGTGAATTGGTACGCTTCGCTTTTGTGATTTGTACGCTTCGCATTTTGTGAATTAGTACGCTATACTTTTGTGAATTAGTACGCTATACTTTTGTGATTTGTACGCTTCGCTTTTGTTAATTGGTACGCTATGCTTTTGTGATTTGTACGCTTCGCTTTTGTTAATTAATACGCTATGCTTTTGTGATTAGTGCGCTTCGCTAATTTGTAAATTTAGTTCAGGATATTTATACATGTAAACTTTTAAGGGAGAGATATTTGTTGAGCGTCCACGCTTAACAGAAATGCACTTTATAATCAGGATTGCAACTCACAACAGCTCCGATATAAATCGTGTCAAGCAAGGACGCTTGACTTAGCAGGAAATCACCAATTTACAAATCACAAATCACAAATCACAAATCACAATTCACAAATTCACAAACCATGAAAGAACAAATTCTGCAGAATATTGAAGATCGTAATTATACCGTTGGCATCGTGGGATTGGGGTATGTGGGCCTGCCATTGCTTTGGACGTTTCATGAGAAGGGGTATAAGGTGGTCGGATTTGATGTGGATCAGTCTAAAATTGACGCGATCAACCATGGCAAGACCTATATCAAGCATTTTACCGATGATAAGCTGCAGAAGCTGGCAGATTCAGGCCGTTGTGCTCTTTCTACCAATTTTAGTGATGCCGGTGGGGTGGATGCCGTGATGATGTGTGTGCCGACTCCGTTAAATAAGTATCGCGAGCCGGATATGTCGTATGTGGAGGCAACAACCCGGTCGATTGCTCCTTTTATAAAGAAAGGACAGCTTATTGTTCTGGAATCGACTACATATCCGGGTACTACGGAAGAGCTGATCAAGCCGATTTGTGAGGAGCTGAGCGGATTAAAATCGGGAGAGGATTTTTATCTGGGGTATAGCCCTGAGCGGGAAGATCCTGGTAACCCTTCTTTTGTGACGGCTACAATACCCAAGGTTGTGGGCGGAGATGGCGCCGACGCCCTGGCTGTTTCCATAGCTTTATACAGCAGCGTGATCAATCAGGCTGTTCCGGTAAGTGATACCAAGACGGCTGAGGCCGTTAAGCTGCTTGAGAATATCTTCCGCTCGGTTAATATCGCCCTTGTGAATGAGCTGAAAGTGGTGTTTGAAGAGATGGATATTGACATTTATGAGGTCATTAACGCCGCAAAGACAAAACCTTTTGGATACATGCCTTTTTATCCGGGGCCAGGACTTGGCGGTCACTGCATCCCCATCGACCCGTTTTACCTAACGTGGAAGGCCCGCGAATATGGATTGAATACGCGTTTTATTGAACTGGCCGGTGAGGTGAACACGGATATGCCTAAATATGTGCTGAAGCGCACCATGGAGGCCCTGAATTGTCAGGGTAAGGCCGTCAGTAGATCTAAAGTGCTGTGTGTGGGACTGGCTTATAAACCGGATGTGGATGACATGCGCGAATCCCCCACCTATCATATCATGGACCTGCTCGACAAGTATGGTGCCCAGGTGGATTATCATGACGATTACGTGCCTGTAATCCCGCCAACCCGCGAGCATGCTCACTGGGCCGGCTACAAATCAGTGCCGTTCGATCAACAAACTTTTAGTCAATATGATGCCGTAATCATCACCACCAACCACTCCTATCTCGACATCCAAAAGCTTTACGACTGGAGCAAGTGCATTATCGATACCCGAAATGCACTGGAGTATCTTGGAACTACAGATAACCATAAAGTGTGGAAGGCGTAGGTTTGTACGCTGGCGCTTTGGTGAATTTGTGATTGGTAAATTTGTAAATTTGTGATTTGTAAGTTGATCCCAATTTACAAAAGCGCCAGCGTACCAATTCACCAAAGCGAAGCGTACAAAATTACTCCAACACCGGAAACTCTACATACTTCGAACACAGCTTGTCCAGTGTATCTTTTACGTGGCTGGATATGATGATGGTGCCTCCCTGGTTTTTGTAGGTTTCCAGTAGGTCGATGCAGGCGTTTACGCTTTCGGTGTCGAGGGCGCGGAAGGGTTCGTCGAGGAGGATGAGTTCTGGTTTGGCGATGAGGCTGGCGGCAATGAGGGTTTTTTGCATCATGCCGCTGGAGTAGGTGCCGAGCAGGTTTTCGCGGCGTTCATCAAGCAGGACGGCGTCGAGCATGGCAGATATTTTTCCGGGAGCCTGTTTGTCGTATTTCTTTTTGGACCGGAGTATCCATTCGAGGAGTTCAACGGCGTTGAGGTAGGCAGGCAGGTTGTTGGAGTCTCCTGCAAGACCGACGTGTTTGAGGAACAGGTGGGGGTTTTGGTGGATATCAAATCCCTGGAAGGTGACGTGGCCTTCGGTGGGGAAGGCTGTGGCCGAGAGCAGGCGAATAAAGGTAGTTTTTCCGGAGCCGTTTGGCCCGATGAGTCCGGTTGCGGTTCCTTTTTCAAAGGTTACATCCATCCCGCTAAGCACGTAGGCACCGGTGCCGTATCGCTTACTAAGGTGGGCGGTTTTTAGTATCTCAGACATATCGTTTCTGGAATTGGTATTCGTGCAGGCGTGTGATTATAAAGGCTGTCAATATAGAGAAGATCAGGTCGAAGGCTGCCCAGTACAAAGGCATGCTGAATTCAACATCCCCCTGAAATACGGCAACTACACCGAGCGAGAGTATGATGGCCGGGGTCCAGCGAATGTTGACAAAAAAGCGGGTGAGGACCCAGCCGGCCGGGCTTTGGATGGTAAACTGGAAGGGCAGCGGCGCAAATTGCGGCGTGGTGAGGATGTAGGATGCCACGTTTTTTGCCGTGATTATGATGACCAGCCAGGCTGAGATAAGATTAAAGGATACGTCGGTCCAGAACAAAAACCACAGGAACACGATGAACAGCAGCATAATGCGCCCCATAGGAAGGCGGCGGTCGAGCTGGCGAAGGCAGGCCCACACGGCATGGCGCCAGGCGTGGGGTACCCAGTATACGGCGTCGTAGGCGATGGGTTCGCGGGCTTCGCTTTTAAAGGCTTTTGGGTTGCGGAAGAGTTCGTCATAGAAGGCATTGCCCCGGTAGAAGTATCGATCGTAGACGGGGCGGATGTTATATAGCCTAACTCCGGAATAGGTTAAAAGGATCAGGCCCGGCAGATATGACAAAACGGTGATCTCGAACGCCGTCAAATAAGCTGTAAACACGACCAGGAGCATTCCAATGGCGGCAATCATGGAGGTGGCCGTCAGAGATGGAATCATACCGGGCGGGACGGCTGAGCTTTGGCCCATGGCCTCAAGGCTTTGAAGCAGTTTCTTGCCCCGTTTTCCCTCGTGCCATTCCTGGGAAAGGAGGCCAATGATCACAAATCGGTAGAAAGCGTAGGCGGCTACGGCAGTGATGATAAGTATGCCCTGAGCGAAAAGGCTGGTTTTTTCAGGTATGGCTATCGTCCATTGCCCCGGGTCATAATAGGCAAGCAGGGCATAGGTTATGTACAACAGGGCGATTAAAGGGAAAAGCTTGCGGGCCTGGTGCAGCATGAGAGCAGCCGGCTGTAGATTAAGCATTTGTATCCAGTCGATACGCTTATCAGGAAATAACAGGTGGGGGATGATAAAAGCGAAGAAACCGGCCAGGGCGAATCCCCAGAATCTGGAAGTCACTACGCGCTGCTCTAAACTGGCATCACCCGCCAGTAGAACTACGGCATATACAAGCATGCCCGCCACGACAATGGAGGCAATCCGGGTTAGCAACGTGGGCCGTGATTTGGTAATTTTAGTGATCTTCATAACATGGATTTTAAACAGCCTGAAGTATACTGCTTTTTCAGTTGGTTTGAAAATAATTAACCATTAAGGGCAGAAAGGGCACAGAGTCCTGCTGCGTAAACCTGCTACATTAAGCGTCCACGCTTAATGGGAATGCACTCGGTAATTATGATTGCACTCCATAACAGAATCTGCTAGAGGCTGTATCAAAATATTGCTACGGCAATGCGTCCACTCCCAGCTTCTTCAGCACCGGATGCTCTTTTATTATATCGCCGTTTATCACAATATTTTCAAACTCTTCTCTCAATGCTATTTCATTCCTCAATCCAGCAAATTTCAGGGCTTTTTCTTCTTGGTGCAGGCCCATTAGCAGCCTGAGTTGTTCGTCGTAGTGGCGAATGGGGTGGATATGGGTAAGTATGGTATCGAGTGAATCGGGCTGGTAAATGGCAATAGTTTTCTTTGATTCTTGCTCTTGTGTCCCAACGGGCATTTCCAAATTAAAGTGGGTGTTGAGGGCATCGCAGACGATTTGGATAGCTTTACGTTTGGATTGTCGGGAGTATCCCGCGATGTGGGGGGTGGCGATGAAGGCTGTGGCGGCAATTTTATCATCGAATACGGGCTCATCAGACCATACATCAAGGATGTAGTCACTGCCGCGTTCTTGTTTTTCTGCGAGTAGAGCGGACTCGTCGGCTATCCCGCCCCGGGCGGCGTTAATGAAAAGCTGGGCCGCGGAGGTTTTTATCTTCTGTTCGTCGAGCCAGTTGTAAGTAGCATCGGTGCCATCGTTGCTTAACGGTACGTGGAGAGTGACGACATCGCATAATAGAATATCGGCGAGTGTGTCGCTTTTAAATTTGGGTTCCCGTCTTTGCCTTGGTGGGTCATAGTTTCTGGTTTGCAACCCCAGGTGGTTGAGTACCTTTCGTACCTGACCTCCTGCATTGCCTACCCCAACAATCCCGGCGGTCAAACTTTCTGGTGCTATTTTCCGTTCACCGCACCAAAGCAAAATGGAAGTTGCCACATATTCGGCCACGGATCGGGCATTATTTCCTGGTGAAGAAGCAAATTGGACACCACGGGCCTCGAGAGTATCTAAATCAATATGGTCAGTACCGGCAGAGGCTGTACCTATAAACTTAAGCTTCGTTGCCAGGTCAAGCATCTGTTCATCTACCTGTGTAACGGTACGGACCAGCAGAGCGTCAGCCTGGCGAAGCTGGTTTTCTTCCGGGCCGGTTTCCGG
>JBBDMU010000020.1:0-18232 GCA_040878085.1 Balneolales bacterium | reverse complement strand
CCGCGAAGGCGGAAGAACCGTAGGCGCCGGTGTTGTAAGTAAAATCACAGATTAAGAACCGGAATGGCTACACAACAAAAGATCAGAATCAAGCTGAAATCCTACGATCATAAACTGATCGATAAATCAGCGGAAAAAATAATTAAAACTGTTAAGTCTACAGGCGCGGTGGTCTCAGGACCAATTCCCCTGCCTACAGATAAGACCATTTACACAGTTAACCGTTCACCGCATGTTAACAAAAAGTCCCGGGAACAATTTGAGTCCAGAGCTCATAAGAGACTGGTTGATATTTTATCAACCGGTTCCCAGACAGTTGACGCGTTGATGAAGCTAGAGCTTCCTTCCGGTGTAGATGTTGAAATAAAGGTTTAATCCCAGAAAACAAGCGACAATGAGTGGATTATTAGGTAAAAAAATAGGAATGACCAGTGTCTTCGACGAAGCAGGCCGCCATGTGCCGGTAACTGTTATCGAGATTGAGCCGTGTGTGATAACGCAGGTGAAAACAACGGAGACCGATGGTTATAACGCCGTGCAAATTGCATCGCAAGACAAGAAAAAGAAGAATGTCAGTAAAGCAATGATCGGACATTTTGCAAAAGCCAACACTGACCCTAAAAGGGTAGTGAGGGAAGTTCGGGACTATATACCCGAAGGCATGAAAGTCGGCGATTCGCTCAAAGTAAATGATGTCTTCACCGAAAACACTTTAGTGGATGTTGTATCCAACTCCAAAGGTAAGGGTTTTCAGGGTGTTGTTAAGCGTCATGGTTTTCATGGGGTAGGCGGTCAAACTCACGGTCAGAAAGATCGTGAACGAGCACCGGGTGCCATCGGTAATGCGTCTGATCCATCAAGGGTTTTTAAAGGCATCAAAATGGGTGGACGTATGGGCAACGAGCAAGTGAAGATTAAAAATCTCAGGGTGATTAAAATCATCGGCGATTCTAATCTGATATTAGTAAGTGGTCCTGTTCCCGGTCCTAAAGGTAGGACACTTGAAATTCACAATTCCTGATTAAGTTCCAATGCAATTAAAAATATTTAAAACGGACGGATCAGACAGCGGTAGTAAAGCAACCTTAAGCGATGATATTTTTAAGGTTGAACCGAATAAAGTTCTGGTTTATGAAGATGTTCGGTCGTACCTGTCCAATCAACGTCAGGGTACAGCCAAAACAAAAGAACGAGCAGAGGTTCGTGGTGGTGGCAGTAAAGCTTACCGACAAAAAGGTACTGGTAACGCCCGTCGTGGAACCATGCGTTCACCATTACTTAAAGGTGGCGGTACAGTTTTTGGCCCTCGCCCCCGAACATATACTGTTAAACTGACCAAAAAGATGCACCAGTTGGCCAGGAAATCAGCATTAAGTTATAAAGCCAGCGATAAAGCAGTCATTGTAGTTGAAGATTTCTCATTTGAGGAGCCCAAAACGAAGAAGATGATGGACATTATATCAGCGCTAAAACTTGACAATAAAAAGATTTTATTGCTGACACCTGAGAATAACCAGGTGATTTATAAGTCTGCCGGTAATCTTAAAAAAGTTCAGGTACTGGAAGCCGGGAAACCCTCAACATACGAGATTATGAATGCTGATTATCTGGTCTTGCAAAAAAGTTCGATTAAAGTACTTGAAAACAACTTTAAACCTAAAGCCGAAAAAGCTGAGGCATGAATAACGTATTAATAAAACCACTGGTTACCGAAAAGCTGACCGGCATACAGGAAAAACTCAATCAATACGCTTTTGAAGTTGCTTATAGGGCTACTAAAAAAGATGTAAAGTTAGCAGTTGAAGAGAAGTATCCTGAAGTAAATGTCACGAAAGTAAGAACTTTAGTCATGCCCGGTAAACCTAAAGGCAGACACACTAAAAGTGGCTTTTTAAGCGGCCGGTCTAAGCAGGTTAAAAAAGCACTTGTCAGTTTAAAAGCCGGACAAGAAATCGACTTTTTCAGCGAAATATAAGAAATATCACTCATGGCAACACGTAAGTTAAAACCAAATACCCCGGGGACCCGGCATCGTATTGCGCCTATCTTTGATGACGTAACGACGGATAAACCCGAACGTTCATTGCTCGTAAGCTTATACAGCAGAGGTGGCCGTAATAACACTGGTAGAATGACAGTTCGTCATCGCGGTGGTGGGCATAAAAGAAAATATCGTCTGATTGATTTCAAACGAGATAAAAAAGATATACCGGCTTCTGTTAAAACCATAGAGTATGACCCCAACAGAACGGCAAGAATAGCTTTACTAGCCTATGCTGACGGTGAAAAGCGTTATATTATCGCCCCTGACAAACTTCAGGTCGGAGATAAGATAGTAAGTGGTGACCGTGTTGCACCGGAACGTGGAAACTGCATGATGCTCAAAAATATGCCTTTGGGTACTGTGGTTCATAATATTGAAATGAACCCGGGTAAAGGTGGCCAAATTGTTCGTAGTGCAGGGGCAAGCGCCCAATTAATTGCCAAAACGGACAAATATGCTACTTTAAAACTACCGTCCGGTGAAGTAAGAATGATATTGGCTACATGTGTAGCAACAGTTGGAGTCGTAAGTAACACTGATCACTTTAACGTTGTTCTCGGAAAAGCCGGTCGTAATCGCTGGAAAGGTCACAGACCAAGTGTTCGTGGTGTAGTTATGAACCCGGTTGATCACCCGATGGGTGGTGGTGAAGGTAAATCATCTGGTGGGCATCCAAGATCACCATGGGGGCAATCAGCAAAAGGCCTCAAAACACGAAAGCGTAAAAAACTTTCATCTAAGTTCATTGTTCGCAGAAGAAACCAAAAACAGTAAAACGGTATGCCAAGATCTTTAAAAAAAGGGCCATTTGTACACTACAAACTTCAAAAGAAAGTAGACAAGGCCAACAGTACAAGTTCCAAAAAGGTCATCAAAACCTGGTCTAGAAGTTCATTGATCACTCCAGATTTTGTTGGATTAACCTTTGCCGTCCATAACGGAAAACAATTTATACCTGTATACATTACAGAAAATATGGTAGGTCATAAGCTGGGTGAGTTTTCACCTACGCGAATTTTCAAAGGCCATCCGATCAAAAAAGGCTAATTAAATGGAAAAATCAGTGGAATTAGTAGAATATGAGGCGAAAGCCATACAAAAGCATTTAAGGATTTCAGCCCGGAAGGCACGTCTTGTAGTAGACCTGGTACGTGGAGAGAACGTCGAAAAGGCCCTAAATACTTTAGCTTTTACTGAAAAAGCAGCGGCTTCGCATGTAGCAAAGGTTATAAAATCAGCAGCGGCTAATCTCAGAGATAAAAACGATGATGAGTCACTGGAAAATGAAGAGCTTTTTATTAAAGCAATTTTTGTGGATGAAGGTGTGACGCTTAAAAGGATTCAACCGGCCCCGATGGGACGCGCGCATCCTATCAGAAAAAGAACCAGCCATATAACAGCAGTAGTGGCCAGGGAAGAAATCAAAGAAAAAGATTTACAAGAGGAAGAGGTATAATTTGGGACAAAAAGTTAATCCAATAGGGTTTCGCTTAGGTGTAGTAAAAGGCTGGGATTCCAACTGGTTCTCAGAAGAAAATGTTGCTGAGAATATACTTGAAGATTATAAACTACGCTCGTACATCGATGCACGGTTGCGTAATGGCGGTATATCGAAAGTTGTTATAGAGCGCACGCCAAAACGTGTGTTGTTAACTCTTCTGACTAGCCGACCCGGTGTAATTATTGGTAAAGGCGGCGAACAGGTAGAACTTCTTCGTGAAGAGCTTAAGAAAATTACCAATAAAGAAGTTCAGATTAACATCAGTGAAATTAAACGTCCTGAAGTTGACGCCAGTCTTGTAGCACAAAATATAGCACAACAGCTAATTGCTCGTATTTCTTTCAGAAGAGCGATGAAAACATCATTATCTGCTGCGATGAGAATGGGCGCTAAAGGCATTAAAATTAAATGCAGTGGTCGTTTGGGTGGAGCAGAAATGGCCCGTACTGAACAATACAGAGAAGGCCGTGTACCTTTGCATACAATCCGTGCCGATATAGATTATGCAAATGCTACCGCCAATACGATCTACGGATCTATTGGGATCTCGGTTTGGGTATTTAAAGGTGAGCTGATTGGTGATGTTGATTTAACACCAGCTGCACTTGCTACACGAGATGAAGGACAACAAGGTCAGGGACAACAAAAACGTCGTCCCAAACGCGGTGAAAAAGGCGGTCAACGCGATCGGCGCCCCCGCAAATAAGAGCTGAAAACATTAACCTTTGAAATCGTTTTTGATCAATGTTAGAACCAAAACGCTTTAAACGAAGAAAAGTCCAGACCGGACGCATAAAAGCTGTTGCTGGCCGTGGCCATCAACTTGCATTTGGTGATTTCGGTTTGAAGGCTTTGGAGCCCAAGTTTATTACAGCAAGACAAATAGAAGCTTGCCGTGTAGCTATTGCCCGTAAACTGCAACGTGAAGGCCAGACCTGGATACGCATATTTCCGGACAAGCCGATCACAAAGAAAGCTGCTGAAACCCGTATGGGTAGTGGTAAAGGTGCACTTGACCATTTTGTTGCAGTAGTTGAACCCGGCAGAATCATGTTTGAATTAACCGGCGTCCCTAAGGAACTTGCACGTGCTGCCATTCGTCTGGCTCAGCATAAACTGCCGATTAAAACCAAGTTCGTAGCACGACGTAATTACGAAGGACCTTAAGGAACAACCATATGAAAGCAAGCGAATTAAGAGATCTATCAATAACCGAGCTAAAAGCTCGAATTGATGATATAAATAACGAAGTCAGTCAGCTTAACTTTAATAAAGCTGTTGCCGGACAGGTTGAGAATCCTGCGCAAATGAGAGCCCGCCGACGAGAGTTAGCACGGCTTAAAACGATCATACACGAAAAAAACACGGGTGACAAAGTAAGCCAAGAGGAAACACAAGATAATGAGTGAAGAAACTGTAAGAAATCAAAGGAAACAGCGGGTAGGCTTGGTGGTTAGCGACAAAATGCAAAAAACCATTACAGTAGCTGTAGACCGACAGATAAAGCACCCTATTTACGGTAAATACATTACCAAAACAACCAAATACATGGCCCACGATGAAACCGGTGATGCTAAAATCGGTGACAAAGTGCAGATCATTGAAACACGACCGCTTTCCAGACATAAACGCTGGAGATTGGTTGAAGTATTGGAAAGAGCCAAGTAAAGCGTAGGATATAAAAAAATGGTACAGACACAGTCTATATTAACCGTTGCCGACAATAGCGGTGCAAAAAAAATTATGTGTATCAAAGTATTGGGTGATTCCAAGAGAAGATATGCAAGAATAGGTGATCTCATAGTTTGCTCAGTAAAAACAGCCATACCCGGCGGTAACGTAAAAAAAGGGGATGTTGTAAAAGCTGTTGTTGTCCGAACAAAAAAAGAGGTTCGCCGAGGTGATGGCAGCTATATTCGATTTGATGAAAACGCAGCCGTAGTTATCAATAATGAATCCGAGCCCGTGGGTACCCGAATATTTGGACCTATTGCCCGGGAACTCAGGGAGAAAAACTTCATGAGAATTGTCTCCCTGGCACCCGAAGTATTGTAAAACGAGATCAGATATGCCTAGAACAAAAAACAAACAAAAAAAGCTTCACGTTAAGAAAAATGACCAGGTAGAAGTACTTACCGGTAACGACAGGGGCAAACGCGGTAAAATTCTGATGGTATTTCCTGAAAAGGAACGCGTGTTGGTTGAAGGAATTAATATGCGTACAAAACATCAAAAACCCACTCAGGAAAATCCTCAAGGTGGACGTTCGCAGCAGGAGATGCCTATTCATGTATCAAATGTGCTTCCGATTGACCCTACTACAGATGAGCCTAGCAGAATCGGTAGAAAAAGAATTACCGAAAGCGGTAAAGAAAGATGGGTTCGCTTTGCAAAGGTGAGCGGCGAAACTTTGGATAAATAAGTAATTAGACAAACAAATGGCTGAAGCAAGACTTTATACAAAATACAAAGAAGAAATTCTTTCAAAGCTGCAAAAAGAATATGACCTCCAAAACAAGATGGCTGTTCCCAAGCTTGTGAAAATCAGCATTAATTGCGGTGTTGGAGAAGCGGTAGCTGATCGAAAAAGACTAGATGATGTAACTAATAATATTGGTTTAATTTCCGGTCAGAGACCGATCTTGACAAAAGCCCGCAAGTCTATTGCTAACTTTAAACTCAGACAAGGCATGCCTATCGGATGCAAGGTAACTCTGAGAAAAAAAATCATGTACGAATTCTTAGACCGATTCATTAATTTATCTCTACCGAGAACCCGTGACTTTCAAGGGGTTCCCGATAAAGGTTTTGACGGACGCGGAAATTATACTATGGGTATTACCGAACATGCTATTTTCCCCGAAATTGATACCGATCGTCTGGAAAGAATGCATGGTCTGGATATAACATTTGTAACAACGGCTGAAACCGACGAACAAGCTTACAGTCTTCTGAAGCATTTCGGTATGCCATTTAAGAATAGCAAAATGGGAGAAGCATAACTATGGCAAAGAAATCCTGGATAGTACGCAACGAAAAGCGTAAAAAAACAGTAGAGAAATTCGCTGAGCGCAGGAAAGAACTGAAAGAGAAGGGCGATTATGATGCTCTACAGAAACTTCCGCGCGATTCTAGCCCGACAAGGGTTAAAAAAAGATGCTCTATCACCGGACGTTCACGTGGAATGGTTAGTGAATATGGAGTATCGCGCATCATATTTAGAGAGTTGGCCCTAGCCGGTAAGATACCCGGTGTTAAAAAAGCCAGCTGGTAATTAAAGACAATTAAACAATCATGACTGATCCAATAGCAGATTTCCTTACCAGAATCCGAAATGCCCAACGGGCAGGTCACAGACGCGTGGATATTCCCGCATCCAAGATCAAACGATCTATGACAAAGATTCTGTTAGACAAAGGATATATACAACGATATCTGGATATCGATGATGGCAAGCAGGGCTTAATACGGGTATTTTTGAAATACGACCATTATGGCCAGCCTGTTATCAAATTGATGAAAAGAATATCAAAACCCGGTTTACGTAAGCACTGTAAGACCGAAGATATTCCTCGCGTTTTGAACGGACTTGGAATCGCAATTCTGACTACTTCACAAGGCGTTATGACCGACAAAGAAGCCCGTAAGCTTCAGGTTGGCGGCGAAGTATTGTGTCACATTTACTAAATAATATCTGAACAATGTCACGTATTGGAAAATTACCGGTACAAATAACCAACGGCGTAGAATGTAAAGTTAACGCTGATAATCTTGTTACAGTGAAAGGCTCTAAAGGAGAACATTCACTGCAAGTAGATCCAAGCCTAAGCGTAGAGCATAAAGACAATGAGCTCATCGTTAGCCGAAGTTCTGAGAACAAGAGAATTAAATCACTGCATGGTCTTTATCGTGTATTGATTCAAAATATGGTTACCGGGGTAAGCGAAGGATTTAAAAAAGAACTGGAAATAATCGGAGTCGGTTACAGAGCTAACCTGAACGGTGATATTTTAGAACTGTCATTAGGGTATTCTCACCCGTACTATTTTGTAGCCCCTCCCGGCGTCACGCTAGAAGTGGATACCAAATCAGGGAAAAATCCCAGGGTGATCGTAAGTGGAACCGATAAAGAAATGGTTGGCCAGGTGGCCGCTAAAATTCGGTCACTCAGAAAACCGGAACCTTATAAAGGCAAAGGTGTACGATATCTTAATGAACAAATTCGAAGAAAAGCCGGTAAATCCGCAGGTAAATAAAACTGATTAGTAATGACTAAAAACCTCAAACAAAAACGCAGAGCGCGCATCCACCGCCGAATCAGATCAAAAGTGATCGGCACGGTTGACAGACCCCGTTTATCAATCTACAAAAGCTCCAAGCATATCTATACACAGTTGATAGATGATGCCAATGGTGTTACTATTGCTTCGTCATCAACGCGTGACGCTGGCATACAGGATTCTCTTAAAGGTAAAGCGCCAGTTGAAAAAGCCGGAGTAGTTGGAAAATTACTGGGTGATAAAGCACTTGAGAATAAAATAGAACGTATATCCTTCGATAGAAGTGGATATGCATACCATGGTATCATCTCAGCAATTGCTGACGGTGCTCGCGAAGCCGGATTGAAATTTTAAAAACCACGTTAGATTATGCCCAAGTTCAGAAGAAAAAGATATAATATTAAAGCCAGCGAGTTAAATCTCGAAGAGCGCCTTGTACACATTAACAGGGTAGCAAAAGTCGTAAAAGGCGGTCGCCGGTTTAGCTTCAACTCGATTGTGGTTGTTGGGAACAGAGACGGCATCGTAGGCAATGGAATGGGTCAGGCTAATGAAGTGGCTGATGCAATTCAAAAAGGAATTGATAATGCTAAGAAGAATCTTATCAGAGTTCCTGTTACCAAAGATGGCAGTATTCCACATCCTATTGTAGGGAAATGCGGAGCTGGCGAAGTGCTTTTGAGACCTGCATCAGCGGGTACCGGTGTTATTGCCGGTGGACCAGTAAAAGCTGTTTTGGAAAATGCTGGTATAAGAAATGTATTATCCAAATCTTTAGGCTCGGCCAATCCTCATAACATGGTAAAAGCCACAATGGATGCTTTGCGCAATTTGCAAGATCCAATGGAAATTGCTCAGCGAAGAGGTGTTCCTCTTAAAAAAGTTTTTGAATCCTGAACCAGTAGAAAATATTTATAGGATGAATTCATGAAATTACACAGTTTAACAGCGCCAATTGGAAACAGAAAGACCCGGAAACGTGTGGGTCGCGGAGAAGGATCCGGTTTAGGCAAAGAATCAGGACGTGGTCATAATGGACAGTTGGCCCGTAGCGGGTCATCTGTAAAAGCCGGGTTTGAAGGCGGTCAAATGCCTATGCAAAGAAGATTGCCTAAGTTTGGTTTTAAAAACCCTAACCGTAAATCTTACGTAGCATTGAATCTTGATATCATCAATGAATTCAATGAGAACGGTAAATTAAAAGATACAATCACGCGTAAGGATCTTATCTCAGCCCGTTTAATCGGCAAAAATGATCTTGTTAAAGTATTAGGCAGGGGTGAAGTAGAGAAAGCCTATACAATAGAAGCGCATGGTTTCAGTAAAACGGCTTCCGACAAAATTGAGAAAGCCGGCGGAAGTATCACCAAAATTGAAAAATAGCATTTTCAACTACTTTACTTCGAATGAGTCTATTACAGAATTTTCAAAACATATTTAAAATTGAAGAGCTCAAGAACAGGATTCTCTACGTAGTAGGAATCCTTCTTGTATATCGGGTTGGTTCCTTTATAACCATGCCCGGGGTAGATGCTTCACAATTAACACAAACTACAGGCGGCGCCACCGATTTATTAGGTTTATTTGACCTATTTGTTGGTGGAGCATTTTCCAGAGCAGGTGTATTTGCCCTGGGTATCATGCCTTATATTACCGCAGCAATTATAATTCAGCTGATGGGTGCCGTAGTTCCATATTTCCAAAAACTACAGCGCGAAGGCGAAGAAGGCAGAAGGAAAATTAATCAGCTAACCCGTTATGGTACAGTATTAATTACCCTTGTGCAATCAGTTGGATTTTGTATCAATTTGATCTCAACCTCACCGGAAGCTATTGTGGTGAGTAATGCGGCGTTTATTGCCACTGGTATGATTGTTTTGACGGCGGGTACCATTTTTGTAATGTGGCTCGGGGAACGGATTACCGAGAGGGGTATTGGAAACGGTATCTCGTTACTTATAATGATCGGGATTATAGCTGCATTGCCAACAGCACTGATGAATGAAGTCACGACTAAAAGTAACCTCATTATTGTATTATTTGAAATTGGGATTCTTGTATTAGTAACGGCATCTGTTGTTTTATTAACACAGGGGCAACGACGAATTCCCGTTCAATATGCCAAGAGGGTAGTAGGGCGTAAAGTTTATGGGGGAACCACTCAATACTTACCCCTGCGGGTTAATGCAGCCGGTGTTATGCCGATTATATTTGCACAGTCAATAATGTTTATACCAAGTACGTTTGGGACATTCTTCCCGGGTAATGAAACAGTTCAAATGCTCACTGCATGGTCGAATGATTTTACGGGTACAGCTTACTCTATTATATTCGCAATTATTGTTGTCTTCTTCACGTTCTTTTATACTGCGATTGTCATTAATCCGAAAGAAATGGCGGATACAATGAAACGGCAGGGTGGCTTTATACCAGGGGTAAGACCCGGTAAGCAGACGGTTGAGTTTATTGACAACATACTGTCGAAAATAACCCTTCCGGGGTCAATATTCCTTGCTTTCGTAGCTATTATGCCTGCATTCGCAGCCAACTTTGGAGTAACACCCGGTTTCGCCATGTTTTATGGAGGTACTAGTCTACTGATTATTGTCGGAGTTGCGCTGGATACGCTTCAACAAATTGAAAGTCATCTGATGATGCGTCATTATGATGGATTTATGAAAACAGGCCGAGTTAAAGGTCGCCGTAGGTCGTAATGATATACCTGAAAAGTGAAAATGAAATAAAAGCTATGCGTGAGAGCGCACAGCTGGTATCCAGAACATTAGCTGAGGTGGCACGTCATGTGAAAGTGGGTGCTACAACAGCACAATTGGATACCATAGCAGATGATTATATTAAAAAGCATAATGCAAAGCCAGCATTCAAAGGCTACGGACCAGCATCAAATCCATTTCCTGGAACATTGTGTACTTCTGTAAACGAAGAGGTTGTGCACGGTTTTCCGAATGATGTGAAATTGAAAGAAGGGGATATCGTTTCCATCGATTGCGGGGTAAACTTGAATGGCTATTTTGGAGATCATGCTTATACGTTTATCGTAGGCGAAGCTGACGAAGAAACAATACGTTTGCTGAGAACAACAATGGAATCACTTTATCATGGTATTGACAAAGCAGTACACGGTAATAAAATTGGAGACATTGGTAGTGCCATTCAAACGCATTGCGAAAATGCCGGTTATGGTGTAGTAAGAGATTTAGTAGGCCATGGAATAGGACGTTCGATGCACGAAGAACCATCTGTTCCAAACTATGGCAAAAGTGGCAGAGGCGTGAGACTACGTTCCGGAATGACATTAGCCATCGAACCTATGATCACTAGTGGTACCTGGAAAGTGGATACATTAGATGATGGATGGACAATTGTTACATCCGACCGCAAAAATGCTGCCCATTATGAACATGATGTGGTTGTAAGAGAAGGTAATGCTGAAATTCTAAGTACTTTTGAGTATATTGAGGAGATAACCAAAATTCGAATTGATAATGTAGCGTTAAATGGCTAAACAGGAACCCATAAAGCAAGAAGGAACCATACTCGAAGCTTTGCCAAACGCACAGTTTCGGGTTGAGTTAGAAAATGGTCATGAAATCTTAGCTCATGTATCCGGAAAAATGAGAATGTTCTACATAAAAATTCTTCCAGGAGATAAAGTGACCGTTGAAATGTCTCCATATGATTTAAGCAAAGGTAGAATCACGTACAGGTATAAATAAGATATTATGAAAACGAAAGCATCCGTTAAGAAAAGAGGCGCCGGAGATAAGATTGTTCGTCGTAAAGGTCGTCTTTATGTAATCAATAAAAAAAACCCGCGTAATAAAAAACGTCAGGGTTAAAGTTTAAGGAACTATGGCTCGTATTGCTGGTATAGATTTACCAAAAGATAAACGCGGAGAAATTGGCCTGACTTATATTTATGGAGTTGGTCATACGCAATCACGAAAAATTCTTGACAGGACCGGGATCGGATACGATACCAAGGTCAGTGAGTGGAGTGATGATCAAGTCTCTGCCATCAGAAAACTCCTTGAAGAGGAATATAAGGTGGAAGGTTCGCTCAGATCTGAGACGACCGCTAACATTAAGCGACTGATGGATATTGGCGCTTATCGGGGATACCGGCACCGCAGAGGTTTGCCGGTTCGAGGTCAGCGTACTAAAACTAACGCCCGGACGCGCAAAGGGAAAAGACGTGCGATTACAGGTAAGAAAAAAGCACCCAGAAAATAGAATATAAGTAATGGCTAAAAAGCAAACCAAAACAACGGCAACATCAGCCCGTAAAAAGAAGAAAGTATTAACCGATTCTAACGGACTGGTATATGTTAAAGCTACCTTCAATAACGTAATTGTTACAATTACCGATTCTACGGGTAACGTAATTTCGTGGTCTTCTTCCGGCAAAGAAGGATTTAAAGGTTCCCGCAAAAATACACCGTATGCTGCACAGCTTAGTTCCCAAACAGCTGCCAAGATTGCATACGATTTGGGTCTAAGAAAAGTAGACGTTTTTGTAAAAGGACCGGGATCAGGTAGAGAAGCGGCCATTAGAGCCTTAGCTTCTTCCGGTATTGAAATTAAACTGATAAAAGATACTACTCCTGTTCCCCACAACGGATGCAGACCGCCTAAACGACGAAGAGTTTAAAAAAATAAAGATAATATAACATGGCAAGATATACAGGACCCAAACAGAAGAAGGCACGCAGGTTTAAAGAACCTATATTCGGCCCCAGTCAGGCATTAGAAAGAAAACCTTACGGACCCGGTCAGCACGGTCGTAACCGGCGCATGAAAAAATCTGAGTATGCTGTTCAGTTGGATGAAAAGCAGAAAGCAAGATATACATACGGCCTGTTAGAAAAGCAATTTAGAAACACTTTTATCAAAGCTAACGCTAAAGAGGGTGTTACCGGTGAGAATCTTCTAAGGTTTCTGGAGGCACGGCTTGATAATACAGTATTTCGAATGGGTTTTGCTGCGACTAGACGCCAGGCGCGTCAGTTGGTAAATCATAGCCATATTGTCGTAAATGGTGAGGTGGTAAATATACCTTCTTTCACTTTACGATCTGGTGATATTGTTTCTGTCAGGCCAAGATCCCGAAACTTTAGCGTCATTGATGATGCCGTCACCAATGCCCCTAAACGTAAGCACAATTGGCTAGAAGTTGATAGAAAATCTTTGTCAGGCAAATTCTTACAAATGCCCGACATGGAAGAAATTCCTGAAAATATCAATGTCCAGCTTATTGTCGAGCTTTATTCTAAGTAACGTAGTACGAAAAAACAGAAATTCAAACATTAACGTGTGGATTAATGAGTAGCAATAATCTTCAAATGCCGGACAGCCTGGTAGTGGATGAAGCAACAGAAACTTTTGGTAAGTTTGTTCTTCAACCACTTGAACGTGGTTATGGAGTAACCATTGGTAATTCCTTTAGAAGAGTATTACTCTCTTCACTGCCTGGAATCGCTATAACCGCTGTAAAAATTCAAGGTGTACAACATGAATACTCTAGTATTCCTGGTGTTGCTGAGGATGTTTATGACGTCATTCTCAACCTGAAAGAAATCCGTTTCAAACAGGTTGAACAAAGTGGTGGTGTAATTAATATCTCTAAAAAAGGCCCGGGATATATAACTGCGGCTGACGTCAACGATGCCACGGAAGAGTATACTGTACTTAACACCGAAAAGGTGATTGCAACCCTTTCGGATGATGCTGATGTTCAAATGGAACTTCGCCTGGGCAGAGGCAAAGGTTATGTTACATCCGAGGAAAATACAGCCGAAGACGAGACGGATATAAATGTAATGGCCGTTGATGCCATATTTACACCCGTTAAAACCGTCAAATTTGATGTGAACAACGTACGGGTAGGGCAGCGAACAGATTATGAGAAGCTTACGATGGAAGTTACCACCGATGGCTCCATAAATCCAAAAGAAGCTTTTACCATTGCAGGAAAAATTCTGAAGGATCATATTGAAAAGTTCATTACTGAGAAAATTGATGAACCTTTTGCTCCAAAACAAGATGAAGTTGATGCAGAAAAAGTGCGAATTGGCATGCTGTTAAAAACAAGCATCGAAGATCTTAACTTGAGTGTTCGGGCATATAACTGTTTAAAATCAGCTAATATCAATTCTATTAGTGAACTTGTTGAAAAAGACGAATCAGAATTACTCAAGTTTCGCAACTTTGGACGCAAATCCCTCACTGAATTGCTGGAAGTGATTGAAGAAAAAAACCTTCATTTCGGTATGGATGTGTCTAAATACCTGGACAATTAAAATATATTTGAAAAATGCGTCATTTAGTTAAAGGCAGAAAATTAGGAAGAACGACAAGTCACCGCAAAGCGACAATGAAGGCACTTGCGGTAGCTTTGATCCAGCATGAGCGAATTACCACTACCTTGGCAAAGGCCAAAGAGTTACGTTTGCATGTAGAACCTATCATAACCCGTTCCAAGAAAGATTCCATGCACAACAGACGACTTGTGTTCTCTGTTTTACGCGATAAAGCAGCAGTTGGGAAACTCTTTGATGAGATCGGTGAGTTGGTAGCAGATCGCCCGGGAGGATATACCCGGGTCATCAAGTTAGGCAAACGTGCCGGTGATAATGCGGATATGGCTATGATCGAACTTGTAGATTATAACGACGAACAACCGGAAACAAAAGGCAAGAAGAAAAAACGTACAAGACGTGCCGGTCGTGGTAAGCCAGCAGAAACTGCGCCTAAGCAAACGGAATCCACTAAGGGTGAATCCAAAGAGCAGACTGAGCCAAAGAAAAAAACAGAACCCAAAGCACAGTCTAAGTCAGAGGAAGCGCCTAAAGCCGAAAAGGCTGAAACTAAAACGGAAACTTCTGAAACTCAACCGGAATCATCAGAGACTAAAGGTGAATCCAAAGAAGCAGAAGCTCCTAAAGAAGACAATCCTTCAGAAGAGAAAAAATAAAACAACAGGCTCTTTCTGAGACTTGAGTTTATTACTTCAAAGTATTTATCCACCAGAGAATCAATTATATTTTCTGGTGGATTTTTTATTTATAGCCTATCCTTAAGTAGTATATCCAGTGTGCATGGTGAGCAATCACACCGCCAACACACAACACCTTGGGGGTGTTCATGCCCCGTTAAAGCACAAATTGCAGATTAGTGCTTTAACTTTGTAGTTCTCTTGTTGATTGTAGGCAATCTCAATATGAATCCCTCCGCATCGCCCTATTATTACAGCCTTTATATACAGCGATCCAAAAGGTTTATTAATTACACCCTGCCGATAACCATTATTCTGCGGCAAATTTTATCATCTTTTCAACAGCAGATATCACCCTTAACTCTACTTGACCTCTAGGCTCCATGGAGGCACTTGTCAATTCCAATGCGTTCTTTGCCCATTGTTCACTGGCCTTTTCACTGGCTTGAATAAATGATAAAGCTTCCATGCCTGTTGTTGATATTAATGCCAGGTCCTTTGAAAGAGTCTCAATTTCTTCTAAAACGGGAGAGTAACTTACAGACTCAACAAAAACTTCATGATTGCCCTCCCACAAGGTTAACCGTTGTTGAATCTCTTGTCCTATAGTAGCATCAGAGCCACCACTGTATATAAAATCAGCCACAAGCTTACGGAATTCACGCGCTACACGGGCGTCGGGGCGAGCGGCATCCACAGCCCTGGTCATAGGTGAATAGGAGGTATATTCACGCTGACTTCCTCGATTATATATTTTAACAGGCTCTATAACATCTACTAAAGTCTTTACAGGCTGCGTATCTTTATTATTCGCCAGCCGGCGTATCATCATGTCATAGTTTTTTTCATGGGTCAGGCCCAGCTCTTCCAGTCTGAAACTGACAACCTCCAGGCGGCGGTACATATCGTCTATGGCCTGCGTAATCTCTGGGGTAAGCAAATCATCCGGAATAAACAATTCACGGCCCGAGGGCAGGTCAATGGTTGGTACGTCTGTTGACCAGAATACCTCGGCAATAGCAGCCATACGAGGCCAAATCCGGGAATCAATATTTTCCGGGGTTACAAATTCTGACCACATAGTAGCCTCTCCACCCATTATAAATTGCTTTTCTTCCTCTGTAAGAGGACTTCCGGGTGGCAGAGGGTTATTCACATAATGGAGGTCGGTAGGCTGAGACAAATCAATATAATACCCATTCGATAACAAACTCTGATAACCTTCTCTGGCCGCATCGATCATCGATTGCCGCCCATACCAGGATTGAATAACAATAGATTTCGGTAAATCCGGATGGAGAATTTCCTCCCATCCCACCATGGTCTTGCCATTATCCTGCAGAATATCCATAACTCGTCTGTTAAAATAGGCCTGAAGCGCTTCATTATCAGGGATATTATTTTCTGCCATATAGGCCTGAATATCTGAGCTTTCATCCCAATCGGTTCCCGTTACCTCATCACCGCCTATGTGCAGGTAGTCATCCGGAAATAAACCGGCCATTTCACCTAAAAAGGTATCCAGAAAATCATAGACTGTTTCGCTGGTAGGATCCAATGTTGGTTCTTTGATTCCAAAACTCCTTATAATTTCATAAGAATCCGGTATGGAAGCTAATTCCGGATGACCCACCAACCAACTGGTAGCATGGCCCGGAATATCAAATTCCGGTACCACTCTTATGCCTCTTTGATCAGCATAAGCAATGATATCCTTTATTTCCTCCTGGGTATAAAAATCCCCGTCGGATCCTTGCTCATGTAATTTAGGGAACTTCTTGCTTTCAATGCGAAACCCCTGATCTTCGGTCAAATGCCAGTGAAATACGTTTAATTTAACGGCCGCCATGCCATCCAGATTCCTTTTAATCACATCTACAGGCATAAAATGGCGACCGGAATCAATCATAAGACCCCTCCATGTAAATCTGGGCTCATCCTGTATCTGAATAGATGGGATATAATAGCCCTCGTCGTCCACATCTATTAATTGAAGAAGAGTTTCAAAACCATGCAGAGCACCCATGTCGGTTTTAGCTGTTAGAATAATACTTTCAGCCGTTACCTCCAGGGTGTAAGATTCATCCTCGCGAATATGTAACTGGCCCGGCCGATCAACGGTTACCCTAAGAGATGGGGATTCAACATTTTGCTCTTCGGTTATAAAACCCTGCGGCAAAAATATACCCGTCCTACCTGCAAGCCTCCTTAACATCCGTGTAGCTTCCGGATAGATCCTTTTATCAGGGTTACCTTGAATAGCCATTTTAAAGGAGTCGGTAATCCGAAATTTGCCTTCTCCCATTTCAACATGTCCATTTGGAAGGGGCATTAGCGCCAGGTTCTGTTTATCGGTATTCGCCGATGATGAGGAAGCAAACAAGACAATAATAAACAGACTAAGGAAATACAGCGGGTAAATTTTCATATAGGGGAACCAGCTTAATAGTTAAAAGTTATTGTACGGGTAAATTAAACTTTCAAAGGTTAAATAGAAAAAAATAAACTCAATTAAAGAATATGAATTTCAAACAGAACTAAATCTAAAGAGCTCTACGGAAATCAGATATGTTCTTGTTTAAAAAGGAGTGGGGACCGCATAATAATAGATGACTTCCGGTACAGGCTTACCGACAGTTATCGAATATCCTCGGTCTCCAGAATATCCCGGTTGGGTCAGTTGTGAAAAAACTTATCGATACAGACCGCCTCTACCATACCGCATCCAACTCCTATACAACTCCTACTACCAGCCGGACTCTAGTAGGAGTTGGTATGGAGTTGGTATGGACTTGGTCAGGATTTCATCCATGCAATAAATCCAAAAAAGCCTGCTGTAAATCTGAAACTATTTATTTAAAAAACATATTTGGGAGGTGTACCCATAGAGCACCATATCTCTGGAAAGGCCGGGCACACCGTGGAGCAACCCCCCCGGACGAATAACTGTTATCAGGAATAGAAAAAAAATGTTATTCTATTCCTGAAATTTAGAAAAAACTGTTATCCAAATTCAGTTACAGGCCAAAACCGTGGTTGCTCTGTATTTTCGCCATTGTAGACAAGAAACAGCCTCACAACAGATGCGGTGAATGTTTACAGAGAAAGGCAGGCTATGCACTTAAATTAGGGCATTGAGGTAACCAGGGTTTTACCGTTTGCCCACTGATTTTTTTGGGAAATAATGAGAATACCTGCACACTATCGGGATGCGTTGTGCGTATTTAGAATCCGTGATGGCCATAATGCTGTGGTAAGTGACGTGATGGATTATTGCAAGCGAATAAAGCCATAGAAAATAGGGGTTTGGGTACAATAATAGTATTCGGGCCTCGTCATAGAAAAAGCGTTTTAAAAGAAGATTCTGCTTGACAAAGGGGTCTTAAAGCGCG
>JBBDMU010000019.1:0-3545 GCA_040878085.1 Balneolales bacterium | reverse complement strand
AGCCGTGAAAGCTATTGCGGTGGAAGCGGCCTAAGAGTATTGCGGCCAAGGCAAGATTGCTTTTATGCTGCTTGATAGCAAATTTGTTGGATTTTATACGGTTCCGCCCATTTAGTGTTAGCCATATGGAATAATCTTTGCTAAAGCCCAAAAAGTTCGTGAACCATCAAGCTTCTGATGTATTTGGCATTTCGCGTGACCTGCCTCTGAATTACGTTGAGAGAGACTCTGCAGACGCAAGGCTGGTCGACAACCTCTCCCGAGAAAAGCATCTGGTTATATTTGGGAGCTCAAAACAAGGAAAGACAAGTCTAAGAAAGCATACACTTAGGGAAAACGAATTCATCGTAGTTCACTGCTCTAATAAATGGCAGATTTCTGATCTTCACGCGGCTATACTCAAAAAAGCCGGATTTGAGCTGACACAGTCAACTTCAAAAACAACAACAGGAAAATCCAAGATCTTTGCGAAGATAGCTGCAAAGATTTGGGGTAGCGGTGCAGAGGGAGGAGCGGAGGCTGAGCGCACGAACACCGATGAAATCACTACTACACCCCTTGAACTTGATCCAGAAGACGTGAATGATATCATTAATGCTTTGGACAGCATCAACTTTTCAAAATATATTGTGCTTGAGGACTTTCATTATCTTCCCGCCGAGAGTCAGAAAGACTTTTCTGTAGCCCTTAAGGCATTTCATGAGGAGTCGAAGTTCTGCTTTATCATTGTAGGTGTCTGGCTTGAAGAAAATCGCCTGACAGTTTACAATGGAGACTTAACCGGAAGAATCACTTCAATCAATGCTGATAAGTGGGAGGAGCATGAGCTTCGCGCTGTGATCGCACGAGGTGAAAGCTTGCTAAATATCAGCTTTGATCCCAGTTTCGTCGATGAGCTAATTCTTAACTGCGCTGGAAGTGTCTACATTGTCCAAGAGGCTTGCTACCAGTGTTGTAGCAACTCGGGCATTCACCATACGCAGGGAATCCACGTCGACATTGGCTCAAATCAATCTGCAGGCAAGATTGTTTCGCTTGTGGTTTCACAACAAACGGGAAGATTTAACTCATTTATTACGCAGTTCGCGGATGGATTCCAAACCACTACCCTTGAGATGTACAAATGGCTGCTTTACCCGGTCATCACGTCAAACAGCGATCAGTTAAAAGCAGGTCTTAAGTATAGTCATATTCGCGAGTGTCTGTCGAGTATGCATCCGCATGCGGACCTTAATCCAGGCAATATTACACAGGCACTGCAATCAACAGCTGCATTGCAAGTTAAGAAGGAGGTAAAGCCAATTGTTCTTGACTATGACCAAACAAATCAACGGCTTCGAGTAGTTGATAGTAGTTTTTTGATTTGGCTAGAAAAACAAGACCAGAATGAATTGCTTTCTCTAGCAAGCTTGCCAACTGTCTAACAAGCCCTTCGAGTGGACAGGCCACCATCAGCCCATGGCTCCGCTGCCCCGAAACCTTTGCCTGCCACTCAAGGGCAGCGTTGGGTGGACAATCCAGGCGAATCACTGCTATTAACACTGCAGTAGCACAGCCAACTAAGAAACATGAGCGGTTTAAATGCTGGTTCAGCACTCTCTGCAATCACAGGAGCTGTCTCCGACCTTGTAACAGGTGGATCGCTTCCTGCACCCATTAAACGTAATGCGATAAAAGCGTTTGGCGAACTGTGCTCAGCGTTGATAGATATACCAGTTGCAAAACTTGAAGGGAAGGCAGCCGAAATTCGGGCTGAGACAGGCTCTCGAGTAAAACTTATTGCAAGAGCCGCGGAGAACATTGCAAGCCAGATGCAAGTCGACAAGGCATATGCAGATGTTGCGGTTGAACGATATGGGAAGAGGATACTTCAACAGCAGCAAAATCTTGACAATGTCTGTGCTTTTTCAGCCACTGAGATCAAAAGAGTCAAAGCCTACAGCAGCTCGTCAGCCAATTCCATTGCCTCCGGTTCATCCGAGTCGGCAGAGCCGAGATCCTTTCAGCCCGATATTTCTGATGACTGGCTTAATAGCTTCAGAGAGCAAGCGATACTTAAGTCAAGTGATGAAATGCGAATTATCTTCGGAAAGATTCTTGCCGGTGAGATTGTCAAGCCTGGATCATTTTCGATTCGTTCTATTCAGATAATGGGACAGCTTGATGTTAAGCCAGCAATGCTCTTCAGAAGGCTATGTAGTCTTTGCATTTCATTGCGCCCCAATGGCACAATTTTTGATGCACGCGTCCCAAGTTTCGGCGGCAATGCTTCCAATAACTCCTTGCAGGAGTATGGCCTTTCATTTGACAGTTTAAACGTGCTACAAGAATACGGTCTGATTATTTCGGACTACAACTCGTCTCTTGACTATAGAGTGAGCGTTTTGATCAACAATAGAGTCGGCCTTCCATTTGTCTTTGGTGATAAGCAATATGTTCTAGTACCTTCGAATCCCAATGATTGGATGGCAAATAAAGCATTAAAGATTCATGGCGTTGGCTTGTCGGCTGCAGGCAAAGAGCTGATTAGCATTGTAGAGGCCGAACATAATATGAAATTTTTAGAAGCATTCGCTTCATTCGTCAACGATCAGGGCTTAGCAATAAAGGAGTTACAAGCATCCATATAACATCAAGATACAGAAGAAGGGATTTTGAGACGGTGCCTTTGCCGAAGTCTTTCCCCCCTTCTGATCTTGGCGTTGGAAAGACCAGTAAAGTGCAACTCGATCCTGCCACTCAGGCTCAAAGCATATGAAATACGACGATCTTGACAAGCAAATAATTCAAGAGCTGATTTCGTTGCCAAGCGACTCAGCATCCTTCTTGAATATCTTTGATAGGCATTTCATGGCGGAGAGCTTGTATATAAATCCAAGCGAGAATCGGGCCAGCTTTGTGTTTAACACTTCTGGATCCGAAGTAACTAATTCCGAATCCGAAGCCATAGCCAGAAGGTCGTCTGAGCTGACAATACTTTTGGCGAGATACATGAACCTGTATCGTTTCCTTGATCTGGAAGGTCTTGTATTATTTTATAAGCCAGCTCTTAGAGAAAGCCAATCAGTTTTCATTGGCAAAGCGGACGCACGAAAGACCTTATCTTATGCACCAATCTATGATGATACTCTTCGAGACCTAGCCTGGAAGTATCATCACTCATATTCTATTCCTTCTCCTGCGCTGAAGGAGATTGTGTCGCATAATTTCATCGACGATGAAGATCGTAAATTTACAAAGAGTCTACGATCATCATGGGTAGCGATATGGATCTCATTGGCTCTAGGTCTTGCTGGCATAGTCATGAATATAACAAATAATATCGATCAAGATCGAAAGTTTAGCAAGCAGATTGAGTCATCTACTAGATCCGCCGAGGATCTGACTAAAAGCATCAAGCAGCTGCCTGCTGAGTTTTTGAAGCTGCTAAGTGAGACCAGCAAGCAATCTTTAACTCGATGACTGTTTTGACTTGCCAACAGGCCCCTCTAGTGGACAGGCCACCACAAGCTCTCCGCTTCGCCACCTCAAACTCTCTGCCTGCC
>JBBDMU010000018.1:0-3875 GCA_040878085.1 Balneolales bacterium | reverse complement strand
TTTTTATTTTGGGTGAGAGGGTGATAGGAGTGGATGATACAGAAAACGTACTAAGCACACACACAAGACAAATAGGGGAGTTGGGACAAAGGGTATCTAAGCATGGAGCTGAGATACAAGGTCTAAAAGAGAGCGATATTGATCATAAAAAGCTAATACGCAGGATAGAAGACAAACTAGACCGTCCACCTTGGAGCGTTACTATTATGATTACTTTACTATCCTCTCTAGTCGTAGGTTTGTCTGTTTATATTATTACAACTTTGTAAGGAGGTTAGAACATGTTCATACGGCCAACCAACGTGAAGCGCATCACATCACATTACGGAATGAGGGTACATCCTATCACTAAGAAAAGAACACTCCACAGTGGCACAGATTACGCTCAATCAGGCACACATGAAATCTTTGCCGTGGCAGACGGAACTGTGAGGCTATCACACCTATCTAACAGCTACGGAGAGGTTGTGTACATCCTGCACAACATTAACGGCCAAGAATGGGAAACGGTGTATGCTCATCTACGTACAGGCTCACGTAAGGTGAGCAGTGGGGAGAAAGTCAAGCAAGGGCAAGTCCTTGGCATCATGGGAGCCACAGGAAACGTCACAGGCCAGCATCTTCATTTTGAGCTCCACAAAGGGCGTTGGAACTCAGCTAGAAGTAACTCAGTCAATCCAGTGGATTACATCACAGACGGATACCTTGAGAAAGGAAAGAAGGGCCCAGCTGTCACAAACCTACAGGAAAGATTGTCTGAGCTAGGATATTCATTATCGATAGATGGCGACTTTGGACCTGAAACAGAATCAACCGTGAAGGAGTTTCAGAAGGATCAAGGTATCTCAGTAGATGGACTTGTTGGGCCTGAAACACAAAAGGCATTGGATAAGAACGAATCCAACGTTGTGGGTGAACTTAAAATAAACGGTCAAACATACAAGGTGGTGAAATAACATGGATAAAGCCTCAATTATAAGACTACTTTTAGCCATAGCATCGATCATTAAGTTGTTTGGCTATGATGTGCCTGAGGAACTTATCAATGCTGTAGCAGATTTAGTGGCAGCAGGTGTATTGGTTTGGGCAACATGGAAGAACAATAGTATTACTAAAGAGGCAATAGAAGCAGATAAACATTTAAAAGAACTTAAAAGCGCAAGGAAGAGCAGTTAAAAGCTGCTCTTTTTTATTTCTTATATACAAGGATACATAGGGGAGGTTTCGAGATGAGCAAAAAGTTGATTGATTTAACAGGTAAAAGGTTTGGTGAGTGGATAGTTGTAAATAAAGGTATGTGCAACAAGTACGGTAATATTTATTGGAATGTTAAGTGTGACTGTGGTACAGAAAGATCTGTACAAAGCCACGCCTTGAGAAGTGGGAATAGTAAATCTTGTGGTTGTTCAGGAAGAAAATCCCAAGCTGATAAAATAAAAAAGCACGGCAGAACAAAAACAACAGAATATAATATTTGGAATGGCATGATCAGACGGTGTACTAACCCTAAAAACAAAGACTATAACCGTTATGGAGGAAGAGGTATAAAGGTTTGCACAAGATGGAGGAATAGTTTTGAACTATTTTATTCAGACATGGGAGATCGTCCATCTTTAAATCATTCTATTGATCGTATTGATAACAACGGAAACTATGAGCTATCGAATTGCAAATGGTCAACATGGGAAGAACAAAACAAAAACAAGAGACTTCCAAAAAAAATAAAAACAAATACATCTGGACATACAGGTGTTTATCAAATAAAATCAACAAAGAAATGGGCAGCCGAGTTAAGGGTTGGCGGAAAACTTAAATATATAGGGTGCTTTAAAAACATACAAGAAGCTGTACAAGCTAGAGATCAGAAGGAAGCACTTGAAAAAGAAGGGCTTGCATAAATTTACCTAAACTGAACAATATAAATATACACTCCCTTATTTCAGCCCTCGTCTTAGGATGGGGGCTTTATTGTTTTTAATTTATTCTTCTGTAATATGTTCGATTTTTTTAACAAATAAACACAAATTATTAGGTGACTTAAAATCTTCTAATTCTCTAAAGCCATTCTTCCTATAAAAATCTTTTATTTTATCATTGTCTTCACATTCCAGATATAAAATTCTGCCGCCTACGACTTCGTAAGCCTCGAGTATTTTCGTATAAGCTAAAGTTAAAATATCACTACCAGTAGCAATTTTTGCCTTTCTAGCAACATCGTTAAAATTCTTACCCAATTGCCCTAACAAGTAACCTTTAATTTCATAAGCTTTTTGATCTGTCTTGTGGCCCACACCCATTAATGCTTTTTGCAAACTCTTTGATAAACTTTTAAAATTTTTTCTATTAATTACTAATGGCCTATTAGATATAGAGAAGTAACCAAATATAAAACTAGTATCTTGATAGGTGGACATTACTAAATAAGTTCTAGATAAATCCAGCTTTTCGAATTGAATGGCTTTTGTACGCAAAAAAGATTCCACGTCATTAGCCCCTTGGGCTTGTCCACTTGGAATTGTTTCAAAAGAAAAGAGGAGATCATTTATTGTCTCCTCAGAATAGCTTGACTGGGTTAATAAATCATTTAATGAAAGGACACTTAACGCCATTTACTTATCCTTCATATAGGAACTCATTATTTCATCAATTTCCTTTTTCTCGCTGATGTTAGAAACCCTTTGGTTAATTTGATGATTTACTTTTTTGCTGTTGTTAATAGCGTTAAGTAATTTGCGCGCACTACGTTTTCCGAATTTAAATTCTGTGGTAAAACTTTTTGTCGCCATAACTACCTCGCCTTTCTAAAATGATTTTCCAAAAGTCTGCAAGACCAAGTGGACTTTAATCTAAATATTTGCATGTGATTTTATTATAGACAAAAGTAAGCTATTTTATGTTAATTAAATGTAATTAGTGTAAAATGAAAAAACGCACACTTTGTATACTTCATATATATTCATAGTGCCAACAATTTGTTAATAGTTGATATTTCTTTTAAGCAGTCTTATCTGTAATCAATATTATACACGGTGTAAACAAAATGTAAACACTTTTGGACAAATACGGACAAAGTTATTTACAAAAAAATAGGACATCCACCTTGTAACCAAACATACATTCCCCTATAATAGTCATACACTCTCTATGGAGGTATGATTATGACCCACATCGAACGCAAGATTCTCCGCATCATCCAAAACTACATCCACATGAAAGGCAAGTATCCTTCCTATAAACGATTAGCCCAATATACTGGACGCTCTGAACGTGATGTACGTAGCATTGTGCTTAAGCTGCAGCAAGAAGGAAAGTTTAATCATATTAGCCAGGATCAAGATGGCCGTGAAGGTATGCGTGAGAAGAAAAGTTTTCATTATAATGATCAGTTTATTTGGCATGAATTGCATTAGGATGGGGGCTTTTATCTTTTTATAGAACTTATCATTGATTCATCTATTTTCCTTCTTGAATCTACCAAGTCTAATAATTCATCATGAGGTCTGGTTTTTTCACAATAATATAATGTTAGGTGAACACCTTCTGATTTTGCTATTTCAATAGCAGGGAGAAAATCACTATCCCCTGTTAAAAGAACAGCATGGGTGATTAGTCTTTTTGTACTGTGCATAACAATATCGGTAGCAAGCATGACATCGACTCTTTTTTGTTCATAAATGGAATACCCATCATCGTCTATGCCTCTAAATGCCATTTTCCCTAGCTGTACTGTAAAACTATCTAAATGGTTTAATCTTTTGTAAAACTTTTGGGCTCCTGAAAATCTATCTTTTTCTTCTTGGCTTGGGTTAGATGATTGATGCGGTAGACAATGATAATAATAAGTTCTTAATAATTCGTGATCAGCAGCCATAATC
>JBBDMU010000017.1:0-96821 GCA_040878085.1 Balneolales bacterium | reverse complement strand
TGCCGAAAATAGCCGAAATAGAAAGAACCCCCAATCCTGATGCCATGCGTTTCGTTCTCCGCGAACCCATTTCACAGGGTGTTACCCGATCATACGAAGCAGCGGAAGAGGCTAGCGAAGATCCGTTTGCAACCGAACTGTTTAATATCCCTCATGTGATTTCCGTTTACTATGTAGATCGCTATGTCACAGTTACCCAGGATGGCGGTACCGATTGGAATTCACTGCTCAGGCAACTGGCCCCGCCCATCAGGGAAGCCGAGGCCATTGATCACCTGGCATCTGATGATCATGAGGTTCATGCCAGCGAGGAGGCTATGAATTCCGATGATCCGCGCCTTATTGAAATCAATAAGATGCTTGATGATCAGGTGCGCCCGTATCTGCTTGCAGACGGCGGCGGATTGAAAGTGCTGGGCCTTGATGATAATATTCTGAGAGTTCATTATCAGGGAGCTTGCGGAACATGCCCGACGGCTACATCCGGAACCTTATATGCCATTGAAAGTATGGCCAAGCGTATTGATCCGGATATAACCATAGAGTCGGTTTAAACCAGTCTCTGGTTTTTAGTTTCTGGTTTAGAGTTTAAAGTTTAGAGTTTGGAGTTGTTATGGCTATAAAGCTTAGTGAGAATGCAGTTAAGCGCATTCGGGAAATCCGTTTGAATGAGCATGTGGATGAGAATACACCGTTGCGTGTTGGCGTGGTGGGTGGCGGTTGTTCGGGCCTGTCGTACAAGCTGGAGTTTGATAAAGATGAAGGCGGCGCTGATAAAAAGGATAAATTTATTGAATCTGAAGGGATTACTATTGTAGTTGATATGCGTAGTTTTCTGTATCTGGCTGGAACTGAACTTGATTATTCAAGCGGGCTGGATGGTAAAGGGTTTCATTTCATAAATCCCAATGCTACCCGGACGTGCTCTTGTGGCGAATCATTCGCAATGTAGGATTAAACGCATTGAGCGCAAAGAAATAAGAGATTCACCACAACGGGCGCAAAGGAGCACAAAGGTTAAAAGAACACCGGTGTCTTTGCATCCAGAATTGAGCATTCTGCCCCCTTTAGAGCATAAAGAATTTGCTTACGTTGTGATCTTTGTGCTCTTAGTGGTTAAAATTAAAAATAGAGCATAAAGAATCTTCTTTACGTAGTGTTCTTTGTGCTCTTAGTGGTTAATTACATGATTAATAAAGTAAAAAAATCTAAGCTTCTCACCCTTGACCTGCAGGAGTTCTATGATGATACGGAGATTGTAGAATTTGACTTGAAGGATTATTTGTACATGGAGTTCGTGCTTAAAGAAAAAGATTTCCGTGCCGCTCTTGATGAGCATGACTGGAGCCAGTATGAGGGTAAATACCTCACTGTGTACTGCTCAACCGATGCCATCATTGCCTCCTGGGCGTATATGCTCGTTGCGACCCACGCGAATAAGCACGCCAAAGATGTCTTGTTTGGAAGCCGGGAAAACGTGCTTCATGAGATCTACCGTCGAAAAATTGATGCTGTGGACTGGTCTCAATACGAAGGCGAGCGAATTCTGCTCAAAGGATGCAGCGACAAAGAACTTCCCCCCAGCGTCTATTTATTGGCCACTCAAAAGCTGCTCCCCTACACCGACCGGCTCATGTACGGCGAGGCCTGTTCGTTCGTACCTGTATTTAGAAAACCGAAATAAATCATTTTGTGGGGCTTCATGCCAATATGGGGCGGGAAGATGAACTTTACCGCATTATCAAACCCCTTTTTGAGGTAATTACCCGCCTTCTGTCCTGATCAATAACGCCGGAATCTTGGCCGGTGGCCTTTGAAGAAGATGATTCGGAGTGGAAGGTTAATTGGGAGCAAACCCTGGCTGTTAATCTTTTTGCTCCCGCTAATTTTATGAAAAATTTGTCGTTGAATAAATAAAGTAAAAGCGATATCATAGAGATATCATTCAAACTAAATACGATGAAAAACATACTCATTAGGAACCTCAGCGAAGATACTATTGAATTGCTTAAGAAAAAGGCGGCTGTAAATAACAGGTCTCTTCAGGCAGAGGTTAAAATTACGCTTGAGGATTATGCCAAAACATCTACCAGAGAGGAGACGATCAATAAAATCAACGAAGTGTATGAGACATATAAAGCCCGTAAAAGATCGTTTTCCGATAGCAGCGAAGATGTTAGATCGCTGCGCGAGTAAATGGAAAAACTGGTAATCGATGCCGGGGTGGCTTTAAAATGGTTTCTCAACGAAGAGTTTAGTGAACAGGCCCGATCAATTATGAAACAGGATTATGAGTTTCACGTGCCGGATCTGTTTTTTCTGGAAACATCTGCGGTCTTATCCAAAAAGGCGAGGCGCAGGGAGCTTTATATTAACGAAGCCACGCGAATCAGAAATATTCTAGCTCTTTTTCCCTTTGATGTAACTCCGGATGAATATCTAAAAGATCAGGCTTTTGATCTGTCTTTGAAATTTAAGGTGAGCATGTACGATTGCATGTATATCATGTTGGCAATGGCCGTTGAAGGAAAGATGATCACCGCGGACCGAAGGTTTTATCGGAGCATGCAGCAGTTTGGGCTTGCAGAATGGGTTGCTTTAGTACAGGGTGAATAACATGTTGCATTCGTAATTGCTGATCTGAAAAATACTCTCCATTAGTTATAAATGAACCTTTTATATAAGTTTTTATAGTCGTAGGTTACAAAATTATGTCAGTGATCAGAATGAGGAAAACGGATCACTGTTCACTGATCACTGAAAAATGTCCATTTCCCAGAGAAAAAAAGACCATGTGGATCTCACCGTTTCCGGGCAGGCCGGGTATGAGAAGACGACGGGTTTTGAACGCTACGATTTCATGCATAATGCATTGCCTGAGGTTGATTTTAATGAAGTAACCTGCGAGGCAAGGCTGTTTACCCATTGGTTCAGCATGCCGCTTTTTATTTCGTCGATGACCGGGGGATATGCACAGGGCGGTGCAGTCAATGCCATCATTGCTTCTTTTTGCGAGCAGTATAACCTGCCTTTCGGCGTAGGCAGCCAAAGGGTGATGCTCGAAGACAAAAAAGCCATGGATACATTCCGGGTGGTCAGGGAAAAAGCCCCCACCGCATTTATCGCATCCAATATCGGGGGCGCGCAAATCATTGATGGCATGGAGAAAGAACATATAGAGTCTATTGTCGATATAATTCGCGCAGATGCTTTGATCATTCATCTGAACCCTTTGCAGGAACTAATGCAGACGGAGGGTGACCAAAATTTTAAAGGCGTCAAAGAGGGCATCCGCCGGGTGGTTGGTGAAGTTGAATTTCCCGTAATCGTTAAAGAAACCGGGGCCGGTCTTTCGAAATTTGTTGTCGAAGATCTTATGGATTGCGGTGTTGCCGCAGTTGATGTTGCCGGTTCAGGGGGTACAAGCTGGGCAAAAGTGGAAAATCAGCGAAGTAAAATCACTAGCGAAAATAACTTTTTTAATGAATGGGGCATCCCTACGGCGGATTGTCTGCTTCAACTTAAAGAGATTGAGCATCAGGATATTGAGGTTATTGCTTCCGGAGGAATAAGAAACAGCATCGATATTGCCAAAGCTATGTGTTTAGGTGCCAGTTTTACAGCCACAGCGCAGCCGGTAATACAAGCTGTTACCGAAGGAGGATATGAGGGACTCGAAGCCCTGTACACCCGTTGGCAGCATGAGTTAAAAACCATACTTTGCTTGCTGGGCTGCGAGCGTCCGCAGGATTTGAGTTTTCGCCATTTGAGGGTAGTTTAGCCTTAGTTCTCATGATGACCAAGTGGGGACAAGCTAGCGTGTCTCCTTTATGTGTCGCAGTGTTAAAAACCAAATTCTTCCAAAAGATTCCCACTTAAACGCAACAGTTCCGTTTCGGATATTTTGGCTTCATATTGAGAAGTTATTAAACGGTTTTCCGTATCTATTAATATGCGCTGCGATTCGCGCAGTTCTATGGAGGTAATGGTAGCGAAGGTAAAGCGTTCAAGAGCAATTTCTAAAGTTTGTTCGGCAAGTTCTAGATTCTCTTGTTCTAGTTCAACCAGTCTCCGGGTACTTGTATAATTCTTAAACTCCGAACTTACCCTTGTTTCTATAGACTTCAACTGCTCATCAAGTTCTATCTGGTTGTTTCTATGGTTGATTTTGGCAATCTGGATCTGGCTATTGATATTAAATCCATCAAATAAGTTGAAACGGGCGGTAAAGCCTATGGCTGGCCCGTCGATCTCTTCCACCAACAACCGGGCCGCATCCGTTTTGTTTCGATTCATTGTATAGCCTATATTCAGGTCTATTTCTGGATATCTTGCTCTACGGGTTTCCTGGACTTCAAGTTTGGAAACTGATGTACGGGTGTTAGCCGCTTCAATCTGATGGTTATTTTGCACAGCTCCCGTAAAAGCTTCATCAAGTGATATCTGTTCTAGAAGATTTATTTCCTGAACGATTTCAAAGTCAGCATGGGCTTCAAGGTCCAAGAGCCGGATGATCTCCATTTTGGCGTCATTTAGAACTACTTCTTGGCGGATTACAGCAGCTTGATCGGCATTTAAATCTGTTTGGGCAAGCAGGAGTTCATACTCAGAACCCGAACCCAATTCGCGTTTTGTCTCTGCGATTTGAACCCGTTCTTCTGACGTTTCAACGGCTGTTTCCAATACCCCTAAGCTTTTCTGTTGCCTGACGATATTATAGTAAGATATTACTATATCAGTAATTATTCTTTCAACTTCTATGCTTGCTTCGGTATGGTTCAGATTCTCAAGTTCTGATAATCGATTATAATTGGAAAACATACGCATACCGTCGAAGATGGTCCAGTTCATATTGATGGCTGCACTCCTGTTCATAATATCACTTCTCTGGGTGCCGGTACTTACCCCGTTATCAATAATCAAATTATCTTCATAAGAATCAGATCGAATTCCAGATATTTCCAGAGAAGGTAAAAATCCGGCATTTCCAAATGATTTGTTAAGACTGCTTATTTCTGCTTGATTTTGCGCTATTTGAATATTGAAATTATTCTCCATACCAAGGATAATGGCATCTTCAATAGATAAAACATCATGAGCCCGGGCTTGGGAGAACAAACAAATAGTAAATAATGCAATCAAACTGATTTTCTTTTTCATATTGCTTTAGATGTAATGTTTGATACGCAAAGAAGATCAAAGACTTCAAAACCTTTAATCTCCATTGTAGATTATCAAATGCTCGAAATGGGTTGAGGATTTTTTTCCGTTGATATATAAGAGTACATGGCCGGGATCACGAAAAGGGTAAGCATGGTACCGATAATCAAACCTCCGATTACGGCAATTCCCATCGATACTCTGCTTTCTGAGCCAGCCCCTAGAGAAAGGGCTATTGGCAATATTCCAAGAACTGTTGAGCATGAGGTCATCAAGATAGGCCTGAATCGGGCAACTGCAGCACCCTGTATAGCTTCCATAACAGAATACCCCTGAGTCTGGCGCTGGTTAGCAAATTCAACAATTAATATTCCGTTTTTAGTAACCAGTCCGATGAGCATGATCATCGCTATTTTACTAAAAATATTTAGTGTCTCGTTGAAATACCAAAGTGCAAGAAGGGCGCCGAAAAGGGCAAGTGGCACAGTTATTAAAATGATTAGCGGATCGCGATAGCTTTCAAATTGAGCAGCCAGCACCAGATATATGAACACAATGGCCAACAGAAAGATAAAGTTCAGGCTGGATGCACTTTCTTCAAAATCACGGGAAGCTCCGCTTAGGGAAGTACTAAAGTCTTCATTTAATACACGGCCTGAAATATCCCGCATGGCATTGATACCATCTGCTATGGTTTCTCCCTCTGCCAGTGATGCTGAAACGGTGGCGGATGATAAGCGGTTAAACCGGAAAAGTTCAGGGGGTCCACTATCTTCTATCAGGTTTACCACGTTATCCATTTGAATAAGGTCTCCACGGTTATTACGAACGGTAAGGGAACGCAGATCCTGTGGTTTATCCCGGCTCGTATCGAGTACTTGACCCAATACCCAGTACTGCCGGCCCTCCATGTTGAAATAGCCAAACCTTGAACCTGAATAAGCCAGTTGCAAGGTTTGGGCGATATCCTGCACTGATATACCTAAAGCGCGGGCTCTTTCTCTTGAAATTTCAACACGAAGTTCCGGTCGGTTGAACTTCAGGTTTACATCAGCAAAACTAAACGTAGGGTTGTTTCGGGCTTCTTCCAAAAAATGAGGCACCACTTCTCGTAGAGAATCTACTGATGCACCCTGTATAACAAATTGAACGGGCAAGCCTGATGTCTCGCTAGCTAATGTCTGGGCCTGAGAAACATAGATTTCCGCACCCGGAAGCTTGGCTAATTCTTTACTTAACACAGCGGCAATTTCTTGTTGTGATCGATCCCGGTTGCTGGGATGTTCAAGTGTTAAGAAGCCACTTCCTGTATTGGTGGCTCCCTGAGATGTTGTTGTGTTTAGATCTTTGGTCTCAGGAGCATATTCTTTTACTACCTCAATGACCTGATCCATCACCAAATCCATGTATTTAAAGGTAGTACCTTCCGGTCCTGTTACCGAGATGTTAATGGAGCTTCTATCCTCGAGAGGCGCGACTTCTTCAGGAATTACGGTAAAGAATATAACTGTTAATATGGCTGAGCCTCCCAGCAGCCAAAAAGCCTTATGCCTTTGAACCATGAACGCATTCAGCTTGCCACGGTACCAGTTGGTTAGGTTAACAAAATAGGGCTCTGTTCTCTCATAAAATGCAGATTGCTTTTTGCTGGCTGACAGAAAATTTGAGGAAAGCATGGGAGTGAGGGTAAGGGCTACAAAAGATGAAATAACCACAGCTCCGGCTATCACTACACCAAACTCTTTGAATAATTGACCAGTAACCCCCTCCAGAAAGAGAATAGGAACGAATACAGAAACCAATGCCAATGATGTGGCAAGTACGGCAAAAAAGATCTCTTTGGTACCTTCAATTCCTGCATCAAGTGGGGATAGTCCTTGTTCCATTTTTGCATAAATGTTTTCAAGTACAATAATTGCATCATCAACCACCAAGCCAATGGCCAAAATCAAAGCCAGCAAGGTCAGAATGTTGATTGAAAAACCTGCGATATACATTACAAAGAAAGAACCAATCAAAGCTATTGGTACCACGATGATAGGTATTATGGTTGTTCTCCAATCGCGCAGGAACAGAAAGATGATTATTACAACCAGGACAAAAGCTATGAAAATAGTCTGCTGGACTTCAGCGATCGATTCACGAATAAATTCTGTGGTATCAAATCCAACAGTTACCTCTATGTCAGCCGGTAGATTCTGTTTGATCATTTCTACGCGATGAAATAATTCATCAGCCGCAGCAATTTGATTAGAACCCGGTTGGGGGATAGCTGCTATTCCCACCATAGGCTCTCCATTTCGTTTTAAAACGGTACGATCGTCCCGGGTCCCCATTTCAGCATAGCCGATATCCTGAAAACGAATGTTGTTACCGTTTTCTTCGCGAATTATAAGGTTATTAAATTCTTCCACTTTCGACATCCTGCCCATTGTACGAATAGTCAATTCGGTTTCCTGTGCTTCAATAACTCCCGAAGGTAGTTCTATGTTTTCGGCATCAAGTGCTTGCTGGATATCCATCGGCGTTACATTATATGCAGCCAGCAGAGCGGGATCCATCCAGAGGCGAATGGAATAACGCTGCTGTCCCCATACGCTCACAATACTAATGCCGTCAATGGTCCGGAGCTGTTCACGAAATACATCTCGGCCAATCTGCGTGAGCTCCAGCCGGTCGCGTTGATCGCTGTTCAGATTGAGAAAAACAATAGGGTCGCTATCGGTATCCTCTTTTCTTACACTGGGCGGATTGGCATCCGGCGGCAAACTTTCCGCTGCACGCGAAACACGATCGCGTACATCGTTGGCGGCTGTTTCCAAATCAATATTAATGCCAAATTCCACACGGATCATGCTGCGGCCTTCGCTGCTAACGGAGGTCAGCGTACGTATGCCCGAAACAGCATTGATCTGTGACTCCAGAGGCTCGGTAATTTCTCTTTCGATCACATCGGCATTGGCCCCGGTATAACCGGTGCTTACGGTAATCACCGGCAGATCGACGACTGGATATTCGCGTATACCCAGAAAGGTATAAGCAATAAAACCGAAAATTACGATCACGATGGACATCACTGAAGCCAGTACCGGACGGCGAATACTTAGCGTTGAAATATTGCTCATTCCTAATTCCCGTACTGTATATTTCTAATTGAAACTTCCATGCTATCCCGTAACTGAAGCAGGCCATTAACAAGAACAGTATCCTGTGCGCTCAATCCTTCACGGATATGTACCCTACTATTAGTTCGGGTGCCGGTTTCAACAGCTTGTTCAATAACTATTCCATTCTGATACAGCAAAATGGTGTATTGACCCATATCTGGTATAAGAGCGATAGACGGCACCATTAATGCATCTTCGGTGGAATCAAGGATTAATTCGATACTGGCAAATGCGCCCGGACGAAGCAAGCCATTCTCGTTATCGCTAAGAGCCCTTACTTGCAAGGTTCTGGTTTGGGTTTCTATTCGAGGCTCTACAGCGAATACCTCACCAGTAAATACCGAATCAATGGCTTGTACCGTAAATAAAACCCGATTGCCTGGTTGGATTTGAGCTGAATATCGCTCGGGTACGGAAAAGTCAACCAATACGGAAGTAATATCCTGAAGAGTGGCTATGCGTGTAGTCGGGGAAATGTAAGTACCATTATTCACATATTTTAGGCCCAATATACCATCAAAGGGTGCCCGGATTTCAGTTTTTGCAATTTGCGCTTCAATATAATCCAACTCGGAACGGAGCTCATTGAGTTCCATGAGGGTGGCATCATAATCTTCCTGTGTCGATCCTCCACGTTCAAAGAGTTGCCTTTGCCGATCTTCACGTTCTTTCATTACCTCCAAGTTATACTCAACCGATTGAACCTGTGCCTGAAGGTCATTATCATTAATTTTAACGAGTAGCTTTTCTTTTTCTACGGCGGCACCTTCTTCTATATTTAACCCGGTAATTTTACCTGATACCTCCGCACGTAGATCAACTTGCTGATTGGCCCTAATGGTTCCTGTGGCAGATATTTTATCTTCCAAAACCACCGGTTTTATAATGGCAACGTCTGCCTCAGGTATCGTTGATTCCGATAAGTCTGCAGATGACGGAAAAATATGAAAAAGCATGGGCAAGATTTTTGGAGTAGCCAATATTACAGCAAAAATGATGGCTCCTGCACTAAGCATGGTTTTTCGCCTTGCAGGGATTGACCAGGCTTTCTTTACCCTGGTCAAGCTATTGCTTACATATTGTTGCATCATATATTATTTATGATAATTCTTGTTATACATGCCATTGCGTTACCAAAATTAAAACGAGCTCATTGTTATGTTAATCAATAAACTTGCTGTATATCAAGTTGGCCATCAATGGAACCATTAATTTATTTAGTATAAAGAGTATACAACTCTAAGAATATTATTTTTTGTAAAAAGATAATAGCTAACCGCTTAGATCAAGAGGGTTAGTTTATTTCCAAGCGCACATTCGCGGCCATTCCCGAAAGTATCGGATGAGCACCAAAAAAAGCTAAAGCTTGAAGAGACGATGATTGGCTTTAAGGCATGATTTAAAAAGACAATGGCTGCTGACCATTGCCTACATGTCATTTATATTATATGTTAAAATAAAAATTAAGCGACTAGAAACTCGTTAACCAGTTCCTCATAAGGTGAATAAAAAAATGTACCGGCCAAGAATGAGGAAAAGATAGTGTGGGTACATGCCGTTTTACAAAAGGATAAACTTTGTCTTCCCAAAAACCTGTTGGTGGGGTTTTGCTTCAAAGATTGCAAATAGCAGACAGTTCACAATCGATTCTGTAGCAAAAAGTTCTTAACAACCTTCCGGCTTTTAATATAATTGCTGGGATTAAATAGATAAAAGCATTAACAAAATTCCACGTAATAGTTTATATTGGCGAGTCTGGATTAACATACAAAAAACAATTACCCGAAAAGCACCTACCGTTATTCTCGAGTTAATTAACCATCAGTTGCATTCGCTCAACTTACCCCTTGAGCCCCGGTCTTTATATGATCCGATCCGATATGCCCTGCAAAATGGCGGTAAACGGTTACGCCCTCAATTGACATTACTGGGTTCATCATTATGTGGCGGCGATTCAAAAATGGCCGTGCCGGCAGCCCTGGCGGTAGAATTACTCCATAATTTCACGCTTATTCATGATGACATAATGGATAGTGCCGATACCCGGCGGAATAAGCCCAGCGTCTTTAAGAAATGGGATTCAAGTACGGCCATTCTGTCAGGGGATGTACTTTTTGCCCATTCAATCGAGCAGCTTGAATTCTATGGCAAGGATGACCGGTATTCCAAAGAGCAGTATCTGGCCATCCATCAGACGTTTCGGGAAGCTGTGGTAATGGTTTGTCAGGGGCAGGCTTTGGATATGGAATTTGAAAGCCGTGAGGATGTGACCCTTGACGATTATATGAAAATGATTAATGCGAAGACAGCAGCTTTACTTAGCTGCGCGTTAAAACTGGGCGCACTGGTTGCCCTTGCTCCGCAAATTCAGGTGGATACCGCCTCAGCACTTGGTTATCATGCCGGAATCGGCTTCCAAATACAGGATGACCTGCTGGATGCGGTGGGAGATTCCAAGAAGTTCGGCAAGAATATAGGCGGTGATATACGGGAGGGGAAGAAAACCTGGCTGACTATCGCTGCCTTCAATAAGGCTTCAGATGAGCAAAAGAAAGTGCTGAATTTTGTGTTGAATAGCGAGGCTCCCGGTCAGGACGAAATTGATGACATCATTCGCTTATATCATGAACTTAACGTAATTGTTGAAGCACAAGAAGTGATCAGCAATCATTATAAGTTGGCGCGAAAGTGTTTGCAGCAATTTGAAAATTCAGCACACAGAAATGAAATAAATAATCTCTTAGATCAGTTAATGGTAAGAGAATCATAATATTGACGAACTAAATTTAGGTGACTTTGCAAAAAACGTATTTTATTATCATCCTGGCCGGCCTGTTCATGGCAAGTTGTGCATCCAAAAGCACGATTCGGGCGGGCGATTCCTTAGAAGTGGCATTTGAAAAATCGATGGAACAGTATGAGAACGAGAAGTACAATGATGCCGCGCGTTCCTTTGAAACTGTACTCTCCATAGGCCGGGGCACGCAACATGCACGCGATGCGCAGTATTATCTTGCCGAAAGCTATTATAAAGATCGTCAATATTTGATTGCAGCAACGGAATACCGTCGCTACGCCACAAATTACCCTCGTACAGAGAGGCGACCCGAAGTTGAGTATAAAGAGGCTTTGAGTTATTATCAAATGAGTCCGCGGTATAATCTTGACCAAACTGAAACCCATCGGGCTATAGAATTATTCCAGCTTTTTCTTCAGAGAAATGGAAATTCGGAATATGCTGATGACGCCAGAGATAATCTTGAAAACCTCCGTAATAAACTTGCCGAGAAGCAGTTTCGTGCAGGGGAACTCTATCTGCGTATCGGGCAATATGAAGCGGCTGCAATATATTTCGGGCTTACTATGCAAGATTATCCAGAAAGCAGATTTGCGGAACGGGCTTTGGCAAAACAAATAGAGTCCTACGTTGTGTATGCTGATAACAGTGTTACCAACAGGCAGGAAGAGCGTTATGATAAAGCCGTAGATAGCTATCACGAGTACATACAGATATTTCCGCGTGGTGAACACAGAGATACCGCCGAACATTTCTACGGACGCGCTCTGGATGGTCTCGAACCGTTTACAGAGGCAACTGCCCAACGATGAGCAAAAAAGTCGGGCTTTTTGGAGGTAGTTTTGATCCGGTACATAACGGACATCAAAAAATTGCAGCTTCCTACCTGGCAAGCGGTAAAATAGATGTTCTATGGGTTGTGCCATCGGCGAGCCCACCGCATAAGAGCCGGCATTTAACAGATTTTGATATTCGTTGTGAAATGTTAGATGCGGCCTTCAACAATCGAGCCGGGGTAGAAGTGGTTCGAATTGAAGAAAGCCTGCCTGCCCCCAACTATACGCTTCGAACCGTGAAGCATCTGAAGGATGAATATCCCACCATCAAATTCTTCCTTTGCATAGGAAGTGATTCCCTCCGGCAAATCACAACCTGGTATCATTACCGGGAACTGCTATCCCATTGTGAACTTCTGGTAGCCAAAAGGCCTGATTATGATGTATCTGATATCCCTCCCGAAGCAAGCGTCCATTTTGTAAACCATGAACCGGTCCCGTTCTCTTCGTCCGAAATCCGCAGCAGAATCTCCGAAAGGCAGACTGTGAACGATATGGTTCCGGCCGAGGTATCGGAGATTATTGAGAAGATCGAATTGTATAGGATTAAATAGGTTATGCCATGGCAGAAGGTTTAGTGCCGGGTGCAAGTCAGGCAAACAATATGGTCGAGATTACTTAAGAGCAGAGGGTAATGCTTGAGATGAGCAACTGTGATATACGGATTATCTTCGTTTTCATTTCGTTTATGATTTAAATACTGAAATGGCACCGCCCTTATCGTGCTGTATGCCTCCGACCTGGAGGGCACCATGAGGAGGGTGACCAAGAATGGCGGCACGATTGCGAAGGATATATTTTCATTCCCCGGCGGGAGGAGGTTTCATTTTATGGACCCCAATGGCAATGAGCAGGCGGTGTGGTCGGAGTAAGAAAAAGACGCGAGATTCCGCAAATCAAGAAGAAGGATTTGCGATGAACCGAATGGGCCGAACGACCAAATTGCGAAGTGAGGAGGGAAGTGAGATAAATCGGTGTATTGCACATCGAGCCCGCTGATTATAACAGCGCGGGGCAATCCGCGAACTTCTTGCAAGGGTCAAAGTTGGGTAGACAAGAAATATCATTTAATGTCAAACTTTAATACATTATTTGGATAGCCTTATATTCTTGGTTGCCCTTTTATTACCCTCTTATGAACCCATATAATGACAAAAATACGCCCGACCGCCTGCTTGTAGACAGGAAGGTGGCCGGCATTCTCATGGTGTTTTCCGTGCTGGGTCTTTGCCTGGTTATTATGATCATCGTGTCTGTGAACACCTTCTCGGGCATACGGGGGTTTTCAACCCTGCAGGCCTATAAATTCCCTAATTATCAGGAAGTCTCTTACAATCTGTCTCAATACGTTATAACGGCCGACCCTCAAAATCTGGTTCTGTTTGATCAGGCGATGGGGCTGATACAGACCGATCGGGAACTGCGTTCCGAACTCCAAAGGGATGAGCCCGATTACGAGAAAATACAGGGGTTATTAACGGATTTAAACTCCCATCCTCGGGATATTTCCCATATGATTACCACCTTTATGCGTTTTCAGCATTTAAGCCATTTCGCTCAGGCCATCACCGTATGGGAGGAAATCAACCGTGAGGCGCAAGCATTGGAGAACCTGGCTTCACGTATACAGGAGCAATTGGAAAGCAGGGCGCTCAGCGAGGCGGAAATCACCGAGTACCTCAGCCAAATATCCCGTTATGAGGCCCGGCAAAACGCCTACCGTGACCAAATTAGCTATAGCCTGTCGAGTGGGTCAAGGTTGATCAATCAAATTGCTATCGGCTCTTCGGTGGTTCTTGGTTTGATTTTGCTGGTCACCGGAAGCTGGCTGGCCTTTCGTCTGTCGAACAGTATCAAGGCCTGGCAAGCGCTGGTCACGGAAAGTGAGCAGCGTTATAAATCCTTATTTGATCACAACCCCAATGCCGTTTTCTCATTTGACCTGCAAGCCAACTTCCTGAGTGCCAATAATAGCCTGGCCCTTATGCTTGACACTACCGTTGAAGACCTTCTTAGGACTACTTTTTTACCCTATGTGGCTCCGGAAGATACTGATATGGTGGTTGCCCAATATGAAAAAGCTAAGCAGGGAGCAAGACCCACTTATTGTTGCGGGGCTGTTACGGCTAAGGGCAAGAGCCTGAACTTGACAATCACCAACATGCCTATTGTTGTGGATGGGAAAATCAAGGGCATATACGGAATTGCCAAAGATATAACGGCCAAGGTTCAAACAGAAGAAGCCCTTGAAAAGCAACGAACGCGTTATACCGGCTTATTTGCTGAGGCACCGGTAGCCATCGCCTTGCTTAAAGGGGAAGCGCATGTATTTGAAAATGCCAACCGGAAGTACCTGGCCTTGATTGGAAAACAGGACATTATAGGAAAGTCCGTTCTTCAGGTGTTACCCGAAGTGCAAAAGCAAGGCTTCATAGATTTGTTTGACCGGGTGTATACCACGGGCGAACCCTATATCGCCGATGAGGTTTTTGTAACCCTGCAAAACAATGGGCGTTTTCCCAACGGGGTCTATTTAAACCTGGTATTCCAGGCCTACCGGAATAATTCCGGCGAGATCGAAGGTGTGCTTGTGTTCGCTGTTAATGTAACCAAACAGGTTGAGGACCGTAAACGGCTTGAGCAAAGCGAGCTGGAAATGCGCACCCTTTCCGAGACTTTGCCCCAGCTGGTGTGGGTTACCCGTCCCGACGGATGGCATATCTATTATAATAAGCGATGGATGGAATACACCGGTTTGACCCTTGAAGAGAGCCTTGGCCATGGATGGAATCAGGCTTTTCACCCCGACGACCGGGAGCGGGCCTGGAGGAGGTGGAAACACTCAACGCAAACCGGGGAAGTTTATGAGATCGAATACCGGCTGAAACATGCCGACGGAACCTACCGCTGGGTGCTCGGCCGTGCCCTGCCCATGCGCGACAGTAATGGGGTCATCATCAAGTGGTTTGGTACATGCACCGACATTGACGGCCAAAAACGTAACGAGCAGCAAATGAGGAAAATGGTAGACCGTTACGACCTGATCTCCAAAGCCACCGGAGACCGAATATACGACTGGGACCTGGAAACCGGCACCCTCCACTGGAGCGATGATGAGAAGGCTATCGGGCCGCTGGGGTATAAAGATCCTGGTAATACGATTGATGGGTGGTTATCGACCGTCCACCCCGATGATGCACAATATACCCATGACAGCCTCCAACACGCCCTGAACACCGCAGAAACCTTTGAGTGGATTATTGAATACCGCATCCAAAAGAAAGATGGCACCTATGGAAATATCCTGGAACGGGGAAATATTCTTCGAGATAAAAAAGGGAAGGCGGTGCGGATGCTGGGGGCTCTGCAAGACATCACCGGCCGCAAAATTCAGGAATCCGAAAGGGAACAACTCATTTCTGCGCTCACCCGAAAGAACAAAGACCTGGAGCAATTTACTTATATCACCTCTCACAACCTCAAGTCGCCCCTGTCTAATTTGAAAGGGCTGCTAACCCTGCTTGAACACATCACCATTGAAGACGAAGAGGTTCAAACTATCCTAAATGGTTTCCGCACCTCGACCTTAATGTTACATACAACCATTGAAGACTTGACCAAAATATTGCTCATCAAAGGAAATACCCCTATTGAGCAGCAGGTGATTTCATTGGGCGACACTTTTGACGACGTGATGCAACAGACCCAAAACCTGATTAACCGGCACAAGCCCGATATGGATATCGACTTCAGTGAGGTACCCGGGGTTTACTTCAATAAACCCTATATGGAAAGTATTTTGCTCAATTTGTTTACCAATGCGATGAAATACCGCTCGCCTTCGCGGCCATTACAGATAAAGGTATGGTCGGAAAGCCGGGGCAATCATGTAGCCCTGCATTTCAAGGATAACGGGTTGGGCATTAACCTGGACAGGCATAAGGGTAAAATATTCGGGCTCTACCAGAGATTTCATTCCGGCACGAATGGAAAAGGCATGGGCCTGTACCTGATAAAATCCCAGATAGAAGCATTGGGTGGCTCTATCGAGCTGAGCAGCACCGTGGAGGAAGGCACCGAATTTGTTCTTAGGTTTAAAAAGTAACCCATAAATTCTTGGAAACGGCGTGTTTGCTTCAGTTGAAAAACCGTATTGCTTGTTTGAAAGAAAGAGAAATTAGACCACAAAGCCTTATGTTGAACTTATGTTGAACAAAATACTATACATCGAAGATGACGCGGTGACGCAGATGCTGTTTGCCGCACTGAACAGACGGGCCTCGTTTGCGGAAGATGTCATTAGCGCTTATCACGGGCAGCAGGCCATTGACTATTACGAAGAGCTGCTGAAGACCCGGCACCCTGAATACCCTTCTTTGATACTGCTGGACCTGAACATGCCTGTTATGGATGGCTGGCAGTTTCTCGATGAATACATGAGGCGGTATGCGCGGTATTTTGATAAAACCCGTGTGGTGATCGTCACCTCGTCCGACGATAAAAAAGACCTGGAGAAAGCTAAACGATTTCCGATTGTCAGAAAAGTACTGCCAAAACCCCTGACGCCCGATGTTATAACCACGTTAAGCAAACTGCTTTCATAAGAGGTTGCGGGTTGCGGGTTTCGTGTTGCGGGAAAAACTCCGGGTACTTTGGTTATTTTATGCTATTAATGGTTCACCAAGGGCGGCAGCTTTTCTCAATATCCGTATTCGTAATTAAAGGGTATATTTCATGGTGAAGTTGTGGATTTACGTGATGTCATTACATTCCAAGGCAAAAGCGTGGAGGAACTCGAACAAGCCTTTCGCGATTCTATTGATGATTATCTGGAGTATTACCGGCAGCGGGGCGAGGAGCCTGACAAGCCTTTTTACCGCTTTGTGCCTTAAGCTTGTTTGCTTGCCATCGGGTATTTTTGCGGATAACGGATGGAATCAAGGTGCAAGTCCACATCCAGGTCAGGCCAATAGAAATGGTTGGGGGAGGGGACTTCTACGTTCAATACCTCTTCAATAGTAGCTTTTTGAAACCATGGGAATGATTGGTAAGGCAAAAAATATTCTTTCTTTTCATGATACAGCCATATTCCATGGGCGGAAATATTGGTGACTTCTGTAATATTATTGCCCGAAGTGTCGGTTCCAGTTTTCTTTGATTTCATTGCGGTGTTCGGTTACTTTTTCCATTATTTCCTTAACCTGCCTGGAACGTAATCCTACAAAGGATTGAAGCTCTATTTCAGGTTCCAGCCAAACTTTTGCCTCGCCATCAGCATGAATAACGTGAACGTGCATCCTTTCTTCTTCCCGTGAAAAGAAAAAGAAGCGATATCCATTGTACCTGAATACGGTAGGGCTCATTTTTTAAGTTAACACACGAATTGTTAAATGCAACAGGAGCTGCCGTAAAGGTGGGTTGCAGTTGTGATGGTGAAGCATCACCGCCCCAGGTAAACAGGCAGTGAATGGTATCGCCATCGGGTATTTTTTCAACTGGATTTCAATTTCAGCGAAGCCGGTGCGGAATGCTTCATCGATCTCTCTTTGAACGGCTTCTTTATCGGTTTCAGCTTGATGGTGGCCGTTGGCTGAGTGCCTGTTGAGTTTTTTGTTTTGCCAGAGCCTACGCCTGTTCAAAGGTGACCATGAAAGAAGTGCCGTTTTTATTTTTATGGGTTACCGTTCCTTTGATTTGCCTGACAAGGCCGTGAATCAGCGACATTCCTAAAGTAGAATCATCATTATTATCTGGGAAACCAATACCGTTATCCTTGATGATCAGGGTGTGTCGGTCTGCTTCCCGGGTAAGGCTAACTGTTACTTCTCCGTTTTCCCGGCCTACAAAAGCATGCTTAAAAGCATTGGTTATCAATTCGTTGATGATTAATGCGCAGGGAACGGCAATAATCATGTTCAAATAGATCCCTTTGGCTTTTACGTCGTATGACACGGTTAAGCCGGGCCGGGAGTAGTTGGTTGATATAAACTGCAAAAGCTTCAGGATATAAGGTTCAAAGGAGATGCGGCTGAAATCTTCCTGCTGGTATAGCATCTCATGGATCATGCCCATAGATCGAACCCTATTTACGCTTTCAACAAGTAAACTTTGATAATAATCATCATTTACCGACTTAGCCTGGATGTTCAGCAGACTCGTAATAATAGCCAGATTATTTTTTACCCGATGATGTATCTCTTTTATTAAAACATCTTTTTCCTGTAATAGGTCGTCCTTTTCCTTTAAAGAGGCTTCCAGTTTGTGAACAAGCTCGTCCCTTTGTTTCTCTGTTTTTTTCTTGTCTAACGCCCGCTTTACAGCATTTGGCAAGCGGTCAAGACTGGATTTAAGAATATAATCATCAGCCCCTCGCTGAAGGCTTTGAACCGCGAACTCTTCCGATACAGCGCCGGTGACTAGTATGAATGGAATGTTTCGTTTTTCCCGTTTGAACAGGTCGAGCGCCCGGACGGAATCGAATGTGGGCAATGAATGATCGGAAAGAATGATATCCGGGTTAAATTCCTTCAGGGCACCTAAAAAATCCATTTTATTATCCACTACAAGAATATTATAAGATGAAATGGACTTTTTGATACAACGTTCTACAAACAAAGCATCATCAGCAGAGTCTTCAAGGTGTAGTATTTTCAATTGCTTTTGTGGCATGGTATGGGGAGCAATTTAAAATACTAATGCGGTTGCCGGTTTATCAACATCCAGTATAGCCCTACCTCGGTAACAGAATTCAGGAAGCCGTCAAATTCTACTGGTTTTACAATGTAACTATTGGCACCGAGCTCATAGCATCGTTTGATGTCAGGATCTTCATTGGAAGAAGTCAGTACTATTACCGGAATGGTTTTGGTACGTTCATCCTCTTTTATTCTCCTCAATACTTCAATGCCGTCGATTCGGGGCATTTTCAGGTCAAGGAGGATCATCTTTGGTGTTTTTGTTATATCACGATCCGAAAACTTTCCTTTTGCAAAAATAAACTCCAATGCTTCCTCACCATCTTTCAGATGAATAAGCTGATTGGATAGATTCTTTTTCTTAAGCGCCCGCATAGCAAGCTCAGCATCGCTCATGTTATCTTCTACAAGTAGTATTTCTATTTCTTTGTCCATATTATTCCTCTTGATTTGAAGTGCTGACTGTGAAGTAGAAAGTTGCTCCCTCATCAACGGCTCCCTCCGCCCAAACGGTACCTCCGTGGCGAAGTATGATTCGCTGTACAATCGGTAGACCAACTCCTGTTCCCTCAAATTCATCATCCCGGTGAAGCCGCTGAAATACCCCGAATAGTTTATCGTAATATTCCATATCAAAACCCGCTCCATTATCCTTTACAAAATATGCTTGCCCCTGTTCGGTTTCCGAAACACCAATTTCAATTCGCGGCAATTGTTCTTTTGAACTATATTTGATGGCATTGGAAATCAGGTTCTGAAAAACCAGGCTCATTAGTGTCTGGTCGGCATAAATTGGGGACAAAGGATGAACAATCAACTCAACCCCCTTGTCTTGCAGTTCGTCAAATTTTCTTATCACCGAATCAACCAACTCATTGGTGTTCAATGTTGATTTACTTAACTCTTTTCTGCCTAATCTTGAGAAAGTGAGCAATTCGTCAATAAGCTGGCCCATCTTTTTGGAATTGTGCAAAATTGCATTCAATGCACGGATACATTCATCATCCAAATTTGCATTGCAATCTTCCAGCAATACTTGAGTATAGCCGTGGATGGCACGCAAAGGGGTCCGTAAGTCATGGCTTACCGAATAGGTAAAAGATTCCAGTTCGTTATTGGCAATTTCCAGTAGTTCAGCTTTCACCTCCGTTTCATTTCGTAAATCATTTTGGACTTTAAGGGAGTATTCCATTTCCTCGGCCAAAGCATTCAATCCGATGGCTATGGCATCTATTTCGTCCCTGTTGTTACTAATCACGGCTTTATCAGAAAAATTCAATACCGTAAAATTCAGCAAAATATTGGTTAAAGAGTCAACCCGTTCTCTTTTTGCCGCTATTTCCTCATTAAGATTATTTAGCCCGTCAATGATGGCATTTAGCTCATCTCTGTCATTTGAAACATCACTACGATCCCTAAGCTTGCTGAGCCGATCAAGGATGTGGTCTATGCGCTGGTCATTTTTCATGAGCTGGCAGGGCTATGGTATTTTAAGATTGATGTTGTTTTAGCCATTTTATAGCTGCTTGCTCATCCGTAAACCTTTTGGTTGGGTAGGGCTGTTTTTTAATGGTGAAAAACAGGTTTGCCACCATTTTGCCAAATACTGATTCTGATAAAAGAGCTATGGCTTTAACAAACTTTGGAAATTCCCGGGCCAGGTACTCACGGCCTTCCCGGGTAACTTCAGATATATTCGTTATATCCATAAGCAAACAGGTTTTATCATCACCCCCCAGCTTTTTAAGACCTTCCAGAGTTTTTTTTAAAGTTTCCGGTGTTCTCACAGGCCCTTTTTTTGAAACAACACATACCACACCACTTTCATCATCATACCACATGATAGTGGTTGAAGATTCCAATACTTGAGCATCCGGCGGTGGTTTCATTATATAAGATTCCTTTGGTTCTTGATGACAAAGCTTAAGCGAAAAGAAAAAGGATTTATTGCAAGGTGTTGTTAATCCTTTAACATAGAAAGGTCTTAAGAAGTGGATTTTTACGATCACCCGCGAATATCCGTCCGTGGGGCAAGGACACCAAGAAGACCCCAGGAACGGGATCGCCATCAATGGATTGCATGACCGGGCTTTTGAGGAGGGGCTGATAACGATCACACCCGAGTATACCATCAGGGTTGCCTCGGCGATGAAAAGGGAAACTAGCAAGGCTGTTGATGAGTTCTTCTTGAAATACGAAGGGAAGGGGATTTTCCCGCCATCACGGTTTTTGCCGGATGTTGAATTTCTTAAATATCATAACGATGTCAAATTCCAGGGGTAATATAAAGTTCGAGTATATGTACCGCGACGCGGGCAACTACAAGCAGTATGGGAGCGTGGTATTCGCCAGGCAAACGGACATGGAGATCGCCGAGGTGGAGAAGGCGATCCGTTCACGGTTGATCGATGAGATGTATTTTGTGGCCGGGGAGTGGGGGGTGCCAGCGCTGCATGCTTATGCGTATGATGAGGATCTGGATCATGGCTGGCATGAGTTTGTGGGGGTAGAGGAGACTGAGGATGCTGCCGGGGATGGGAGGACAATGGAGGGATTTTTGAAGCGAGTAATATAATAAAGTTAATAAATCTACAAGCATGACAATACGTTGTCACAAGTAGCTGTAACTTGTTATTAGTCCAATTAGGAAAAACGTAATATCATCTCTATGATATAGAAGTAGTTGTATTGTATTGTATAATATTACACTAAATGAACGGTCTTTTTACTTAACATTGATGTAGAAAAATCTTACTATTACATAACGTTAAGCAATTTTAAGAACCACTATTGTGCCGAACCCAATTTACCTTGATTATAACGCTACAACACCTTTAGATCAGGAGGTTATTGATGAAGTCATGCCGCTTGTAAGCAAAGCTGAGCAGGATGCAAGAAAAGATTTAACTGTGTTAGATGTGCCATCCGGCTGTGACAGGAAAGTATTTGAAAAGCAGGTGGCAGCTATTCTCGATCAAATGCCACTTGTTAATGAGATCGATCGTAAGGTAGCATCAGACGGCTTATCTGACGAAGCAGCTGTTTCTTTCATTGAAAACAATGGTGATCTCGTTCATACGCCGAAGGAACATTGGAAAATTTTTAAAACTTGGCTAACCTATTTTTTCCCTGAACGATATCGTCTGCGTTCAACTAGTGAGGAAGTATTGCGTAGTAGTGTTGTTCGCCGTCGATAACTTAAGTATCTGATATTGTGTGAGCTTTCAGGAGCTTATTTTTTCTCATCATGGTTTTTTTCAGTAATTCATCTTTCTTGTTGTATCATAATCGTCTAAGTTATTGAATTATCCAGCCTATCAATTATTTGATAGGCTGTGGTTGATTAAACCTCTGGCACCAATTAAACCAAGCTTGATTTAAAATAGGGTTATCACACTTTTCGATAAATTCAGTAACCAGAGAGTTATATTTAAATCGTCTTGCAGCCTCAGCACATATAATAAACAGCAAATTCTGATAAGCTTTAGGTGCTTGAGTCCATGAAGAAATTTCCCTTATGGTTTTTGCATTAACATTTCCGAAAATAAGGTTTTCTATTTTATCGGAGAATTCTTTAAATAATATTTCTGAACTTTCTTTTTTAACTCTTAAATCATCTATATTAATTATTTCTTCTCTAGAAACTATTGAAAAATCTTCCTTCGAATCATGGTATAAGTGCATGCTATCACTAAAGTGATGATAAGACCCTACATCCATGCCAAGCCAACCTGCCATAATTTCTTGAAGCATAGTGAATTGTATTAGGTTGTGAGGTAGCCCTCTCATTAGATCATTACTTCTCATGATTTGTGTCCATTCAAGCTTTCCATCTCGCACTTTTAACATTGACACTATATTACAAGGTACGTCTTTACTTGCAGGGCTACCGTCTGATTTGGGTGAATCAATATTTGATTGCCAAATTTGAAGAACAACTTGTCGTGATTCCGGATTATTTAAAAATGTTTGATATGCATTGTTTAATTGATCAATATCAAATTGATTACGCAATCTAAAACCGTAGGCCCCATGATATTCATTTGTAGTTCCTGCAAATTTAGGTAGTTGATTGTTCCAAAAATTTAAAAACTTAGAGTCATTTCTTCCATTCATAATCCAAACGACTTCAGCAATTGCAAAAGCAGGATTAATTCCTGGTTCTCTAGTGAGTACCCATCGCTCTCTTGGATTGTTTAGTTCAAGCAGAACTTTTAAATACTCAGAGGTATTACCAGCACGGCTTGGCTGAGCCTTAGCATTACCATTATTTAATTTCAGAGCAATGTTAGTCCATATCTCACTTGCAGTATGACCAGTAATTAATAGTCCCATGTTTTTATTAAGCTTTTATTGCTTCGTTAATACCCCACTTAGGTGGAAACCAATAATCTATTTGTCCTTTTTGAGGATTATATTTTTGTTTAATTCTTTTCCGGTCACTTAAACCCTTAACCTCTGGGTAAGCTACTCTGGAATATTTATCTATCTCACAAAATAAATTTTGACAATCTATCAATTGTAATTTTCTGCCCCATAGGTCTTTAAATTCAATACCAAGTCTTTCAAATTCTTGTTCTTGCCTATCCACCATTAATTTTATGATCTCTGTTTCATTAAGCCCACCTAAGTCTGAAAAACATTTATAAATACCACTTTTTGCCCCTGGTCCCGCAACAACGAATTCTAGTTCAGAAAAATCGGTAATCTCACTGTAATTGATATCTGTAACATATTGATAAGCCAGGAAGTCGCCTAGGCTGGGATATGATTTAATTAATGAAAAAGCTTCTTGCATTGATTTGGAATCTAATATCTTATTAGGTAAATCATTAATCATCATTGACTCAACCATTTTTAAATGATTTTGATGTTTCCGGTTAAAGCCGAAAACACTTTTTCCTGATGCCATAATATAGGCAGCCGAGTATATTGGTTTTTTGTTCTTTATTATACTCTGCAGTATAGCATCATAATCTTCAAAATTGAAATTAGAATAGGATATCTCGCCAACATGTTTTTCAAGTGCTTCCCATGTTTCGATTTTATTGAAAATCTTAAAGATTAGGATTCGAAAAAATACATCTTTGATAGAAGCTGGTCCGGAATAAATTATATTTTTTATCAGATACTGACTTACACGGTCTGAGGCTCTGTATGCATTGGTGAACTTATACTGCTTTAATATGTGGTCGTCTGTCCAAGGTGGATATTTTTTATTCATTTTATTAAAAAATATGTCCTGTCTTTTAGCTGCAAGCCGCCAATATTCACGATATACATGAGTTATTTTAGCTGGTTCTAATTTTATAAATACGTAGGGCGATCTATTTGATTTTTCACTATTATAGTCATGTAATTTTGTTTGTTGTGAGTTTGACACGTTGAGTTGGGCTTTATAGGTTTATCAATAAATGTTTCTCTCCAATAGCCTCAATAGTTTTTTCAAAGAGGTCATCTAAAGTTGAATTATTTATTATGCAGATAACGTTTTCTTTAACTTTTTCTCTTTGATAAAGTTTATGATACGAATTTCTCAGCCGATTCCATTCTTCAGTAACTTTTAGAGAATAAGGTTCTTCAGCATCAATTAATATGATTAAGTCCGGGTTAACTTTTTTCCAAGCTAATTCTTCAAGGGCTAATAATTTATCTAAATATTCTTTATTAACTTGACCAATTTCTCCATAAACATAAGTCGACCACCAATATCTGTCTAAGATGATAGTTTTATCTTTTTCTAAGGCTGGTAATATATCTCTACCTATGGAATCCACATGAGCTGCTACGTGTAACATTTGCAGGCTGAAATTATTTATGGTTTTAATGCCATACATATTATGATTATGGTGAAAATCATGAATAAATTTGCCAAGTGTACCATCTATATTTCCAGGAAAAGATAGTTGAAGGTTTTCAATTTTATTTTTAGATAATAGTTCCGAGAGCTTTTTTGCAAGGGTTGTTTTGCCCACGAAATCAGGACCTTCTAAGACGATTAGTTTTCCCATATATGTAGCAAATTAGATAAATAAAGAAACTAAAATAGCAGTAAATAAACCAACAGATACTGATAAAAGAATATTTACTTTCAATTTTAAATTATCCAGCTCATTTTTAATGACCTGAGGTGATGCAAGTTCACCTTGAATATTCATAATATCTTCACTAGAAATATGATTTTGGTTCATATTCTTACCATTATATCCATCGGCTGTTGGTCGGTCTAATTCAGCGAACCAAATTATGAACAATGGATCTCCTATAGAGAGATTAATAGATTTTCCAGCAGCGTTAAATACTGTAAACTTCAATTTCCCTTGAAATCCGGGATCAACATGGAATCCTGAAACATTAACAAGCCCTTTAAATTTCTTACCAGCTTTTATAGATATGAATGCAATTTTATCAAGTGGTATTTTAATTTCTTCATTCGTTATAAGCAAAGCAAACTGTCCAGGCTTAATAACAGCTTGAGGATCATTGTCTGTATGAATATGTTTTTTATTTTTATCTGTAATATATGTTTCATTCCCTAATGAAAGTTCATAGCCCGCATGCTTGATTCTGTTTTTATGAAAAGGTTTTATATAGGCTGGTAACTTAATTTGTAAGCTTTCACTAGATAAAAAAGACATATAAAATCAAACTTAAATATTAATAGGTTCGTTTGGCTAACCATCGTGTATGTTCTCTTGAAAAAGCATTTTCCGCATCGTTAACAAAGTCAGAGAAATTGTCTTCTGAATTTACAGTTTCAATTTCACCTCGAATAATCCCAATTTCATGAGCTGCCATAGAATAAGCTGAAGTTAGTTCTTGAAACTTTTTTAACTGAATCCAAGTCAAACAAGAACCAGCTAATACAACTAACACTTCCACCGGCCAATACTGGAAGGTAGGGAAATAAATTCGACTTAGTACAAGTATAAGGGCTAAAATATTTAATATTAATAAGATGCTAAACCAGAGTTTCTTTTGATCATTGTTCTGAATAAATTTTTTTGAATACCATTTTCTTTGATCATCGATTCGATTAATTGTATAAATATCCTTTCTACCATTAAGTTCTACTTTTCTTACATGCTTCATTTTTTCAGTGATCTGTTCTTGTTCACTTACATTACCACCAAATTCATGAGCTAAGCCAGAATTTTGAGTCAATAGTTGCAGTAACATGTTTCTGAATTCACTATTTGTAAAGTTAATGTTTTCGCTATCTTCATATGGCTCAGCTCGCATCATGTATTTCCAGGTACTAGTTTTTATAGACTCAGCAAGAGCTCGACAGTTATACCATGCATTTTCATGATTCTTAATTAAGATGAAAATTGTAAATAGAAAGCCCATAACAAAGAAAAAAGCAGCTATTATAGCAAATAAGGCACTATTTATGCCATAGAAAGCAAAAATAGCACCCAATATTAAACTTGTTAGGTACGCTATTATTAGGCCAATATGATAATTCTGGTTCCTTTTTGAGGCGGTGTTCGCTGCTATGTATAGCGCAGGGTAATCTTTTTCTTCGATTAGCATTGATTATTTAATGATTATCGTCCTTTATACCTTTCAAAAGTTTGAAACAAAAGTGGTTCATCGTGTCTGCCAGGTTCATAATTCTCCTGTAGCCAATTTAAAAACTTTTGAGCAATAAATGGATTAACATGCTTGTACCCCTGTCGTTTCATGCACATTTCGTTTTTGAATTCAGATGGAATAGTAATGCAACTGCTGCCGAAATAATAGAAGTGGTTTGATATAAGAACAAACTCACCTTTTAGATCTGTGATGAGGTTAAGTTCATTTATAGTTCCATCTTCATTGCTATGATGAGAGTTTAGTTGGTTCCATTTATCGGTATGTTCATCCTTATGATATATGTTATCTCCATACATTTGCTTTAAACTTCCATTTAAAATAGGCTTTTTATATTCATATAGTGGGTCCCTCCAATATGTATGAAAATCTATTTTTTCACTAACCTCCATTGCATAAATCAATTTCCCTGCCATTCCTTTTTTAGAAGAACCTGTGCCAAAAACCCAATCACCAACTTTTGAATGTTTCCGTATTTCAGGTTTACATGTAGCCAATGAACAGTGTATTCCAAATGGGTTAGGAGCAAAGCCGTAATCTCTTGCTATAATGTAAGTTCTATATCTCATGAGCAGGTTTCGTGAGGGATTGAGTATTGCCCCTCGCGTGGGTTACCATTGGGAGCACACCAGTTTTCTTCCCCTTTTAAAGAACCCTCTATTGCACCAATAATTTTATCTGCTCGCCAAGTGACTAAGCTATCCCCCAATTTATTTAGAGCCTCAGGCACATCATTTTCTTTTCCGCCATTTAGAAAAACACCTATGATACTTTTATCCTTTCTATCAGCGTTTTTTATTTCCCAATCTACCCAGCTGCGTTCAGCTGTTTGAGTTCCAACGAGGCAAATAAAAGTTCCGGACCAAGATATCCTCATGCGTAGCAATCGTCGTATTGCATCCTTACTAGTGGCTTTTCCCCGTTTGGAAGTATCAATTGAACTATTTTTTAATTGATAACCTTTCGGAGCGAGCAAAGTTTTTAATTTTTCAATTTGGTCTTCATCCTTTCTATGGTGACTTATAAATACATTTTTAGTTTTATCCATATCTAAATATTAATTATTTATATGTTATTCATAATATAACGGAAAATTAGTATGCAATATTTTAATTAATCTATTTTAATATTGTGTGTGGTTATCCTGCTACACCGTTTAAAAAAAATCAACTGGAAAGCTAAACGACCTTATACCGGCAAAGCGCTCCCATTCCCTTAGGCTGGAAGCAGACAAGAAGCGGTATGCCGATTATAAGTCATACAAGCCATCGATACTCATCGACCATACCAGTGATGATGAGGTCCGCTACGCCGTGACGAAGTCCAGGGTCAGGGACGCCGGGTTCAGCCGCAAGGTGAGGCAGGCCTATGGCTATGCGTGCGCGGTGTGCCGATCCCGGGTGGTGACCGCCTCAGGAGAAATGCTGGTGGATGGGGCTCACATCATCCCTTTCAGCGAGAGCAGCAATAACGATCCGCATAACGGGCTGGCCTTGTGCAAGTCGCACCATTGGATGTATGACCGGTATATGCTGAGCATCCGGGCTGACTATAAGATCCACCTTTCGAAAGAGCTGGATGGCGATAACAATGTGTTGGGAGGGGCCGAAGGGCTGGATAAGCAGGTGATTCTGCTTCCGAGTGAGGCCGGGCTGCGTCCGGCGAGGGAGGCGCTGGAGTTACATTATGGGCGGTTTCGGGCCTTATAGCCAACGATCATGAAGGTAGTTTTTAATCAACTGTTGAAGATTGTACTGGCAACGATATCTACCGGGTGTTGTTTTGCTACTCCCTTTGCAATATTTATTCTTCGATATTAGTTTTATATTTACACCATAACGGAACTTATAGCCATGCCAAGTATCACAGTCAAAAACATACCAGAGCCTGTTTACAATAAACTAAAGCAACAGGCAGAAGCCCAATATCGCAGCATGAACAGTGAAATTATTGCCTGTTTAGAGCGATACGTCGAGCCGAAGCGTGTTTCTCCTGATGAAATTCTTCGTCAAGCTCGGATGATGAGGAAAAAAGTAAGAGGAAGTTTGTCTGCTGAAGAGATCCAGCACTTCATTGATCAAGGCAGGACATGATCGTTGTGGACACAAACCTCATCGCATACTTAATGGTTACCATCAAACAACTAGCAGATTCTTCGTTCGTTTCCTGAGCGATCTGCTAAACCATTGGATGTTATTGCCCCGAAATAAATTAGCCCACATCACAATGCGGTGTAAAACAAGGTGCTGCACACGAACATAAAACCGCAACTTGCTGTCTATCCCCGCTTATCCAAAACCATCTGAAGGCCATATCAAAACCGTATCAAAGCCGTATATATACAGTGTTGATACGGCTTTGATACAGTGTTGATATGGTTTTGTTAAAGTTTTGCTAGGGGTGTGGCTCCCTTAATATTTTGGTGATTAATCAACAGCCACTCGGCTCATCCGCTGTAAATATCAGCCGGAGGATGGGCCCCGGCTACAGGTTTTTTCTTTTGTTCTGAAAAAATGACTTGAGCAGGTATTCGCTGTCGTGTTCTAAAATACCCTGGATAACTTCAACCCGGTGATTCAGCTTTTGATTTTTGGCAATATTGAATACGCTTCCGCAGGCTCCGGCTTCGGCATCTATGGCGCCGAAGATAAGGCGATCGATCTTTGACCATACCAGTGCCCCGGCACACATGGGGCAGGGTTCGAGGGTCACGTAGATGGAGCAGCCTTTAAGGTATTTGGAGCCTCTTGCTTCAAAGGCTGCGGACAGGGCGATCATCTCGGCGTGAGCGCTGGAGTCTTTTAGACGCTCAACCTGGTTATACCCTTTGCCGATGATCATGCCATTATGAACCACTACGGCCCCTACGGGCACCTCACCTTCAGAATAGGCTTGTTCGGCGAGCAGCAGTGCCTGGCTCATAAATCTTTGATGATCGTAAAGTGTGGTATGGGTCTGCATGAAAATACTAGTAATGGATTAACTAATTGGTTTCAAAACTATAAATATTTGGCTATTTTTTTTCATTTAAAAATAACTAGAATTCGATGATTGAAACTACAGAAGTTGATTTTATAGGGTTGCTGAAATCCCGTATCCGCAATATACCGGACTTTCCGGTTAAAGGAATACAATTCAAAGATATTACGCCGTTGATGAGTGATCCGGTTACTCTTGATATCACATCACGGCTACTACGCAAGCCATTTAATGGACAATCTATAGATATTGTGGTTGGACTCGAAGCCAGGGGATTCTTTTTTGGCCCGCGTCTGGCTGCTGACCTTTTGGCGGGTTTCGTTCCCGTACGAAAACCAAACAAACTACCATCTGAAATTATTTCAGCTTCCTACGAGCTTGAATATGGGAGCGATAGCCTGGAAATTCATGCCGATGCTATCCCTGCAAACGCTAATGTAATTATACACGACGATTTAATAGCAACAGGGGGTACTGCCATGGCCGCCACGGAATTGATTGAAAAATCGGGTGCCAATGTGGTCGGTTATTCCTTCATATTGGGCTTGGAAGAACTACAGGGAGCCAGCCGTTTGAATCAAAAGGCTATCATCAGCACTTTGATAAAACTTTAAATTCGGTTTTTATATTTAGAAAAAATAACGATATTGGGTCACTTTAATAGGTGCAATTAGCTGAATAATGTTTATTTTCACCTTATTATTATGATTAGAATATCAATAAATAGAATTGACTCTAGTAGAGTCTTGCTCATTCGGAATGTTTGCATGAATGAGTTTAAATAGGGACCATTAAACTTACAATTATCAATAAGATGATTCGAATAAATAAATTTAGACTCGCCGTCAATCTTTTTGCGGCTTTTTCCATATGCACACTAGCAGCATGCGGATCATTAGTGATCGAAAATGTTGATTATTCGCAACCTATCGAAAGCGTTCTGGATGTGCAGGATGACGGTAACGTTTCGGATATTAGCACAGGATTAAGCTTTAATGTTAAGCCTCTGCAGTACGTTGAAACAGAAGATACCAGCTCTGTCACTACCCCTGAGGTTCGTGTAATTCGAAGCCAGGATGGCTATTACTTTGTAACGGCACCTGGGTTTTCAAATGTTTTTGTATTACAACCTAATGCCGGTGAATTACAACTTCATGAGACTATTTTAATAGACGAAGCCGGTGTTGCCAATCCTGCATTCAATCAACGTTCTCCTGTTATCGAGCTTCTTGATGGTACAGATCGGGTATTCCGACTTACCAGCGAAGGAATTGAAGAAGATCAATCATAAATCATATCAATAGTTATAAGATGAAACATCTAAAGATAACCAAGTTTTTATTGGTAATTTCGGCCCTGACTTTCGGTATATCACAGCTGGGGTATACCCAGAACCAGTCGGACTTTCAAATTAAAAGTAACTTTGAACAGGATATTGAAAATATATATCAGTCCCTGATTGAGGTAGAATCTTCTGAAGAAGCCGAAGAGCTGGTTCAGGAAGCCCGGCAAGTGCAAGGGCAATACAGCGACCATGAAGATTTTCTTGATGTTCTGCTATATCCTGAAACATTTGAAAGCCGTATTAGTTATTTAAATGAGCTTACAGAATCTACCAGGGATCATATCGTCCGTATTGAAGAAGGTACTCAAAGAGGAGACGATCTTGATGAACTGGTATCCAATATGTCTGATACTCTTTCACAGCGCAGGGATGAAATTGAGCAGCTAAGCAGTGAATTATCTCAAACCCAACGAGCTAGAGACAACTCGGCCGCACAGGTTCGCAATCTTAGGGCACAGCTTAGGGAACGTGATGAATTGATTTTGGATATAGCGGATTCCCTTTTTGTTGCCTACGAAAGTCTTGATCTGCCATCGCTTACTGCTGGAGAACGTGAAGAACTGGTACTGGAAATTGATTCGGATAATGTTTTCGGACATTTGGAGTCAGTGATTCAGAACAACATGGCTTTTCTCGATACCCATACCCAACTCAGCTCGGAAGATTTTCTGAGACTTTATGCTACTCAGCATGAATTCAAGGAAGTTTTTGATAATCTGGGCCCACAGCTTAGCCAAATATATGTTGGCCAGGCCGAACGACAAGAGCGTGTTGATCAAATATCCGGTATGATCAACGAATGGGAAATGCAGGTTGATGATGCAGTCTGGCAATCACTTAATGCCACTTTCGAAGAACGGGGCATTGAGCTGCAGAGTTTTAATGACGGTATTTCTTTCTACACCAGTTTGAATGGTTATCTGGACAATTCTATAGCGCGTGCTCAGGAATCTGCTGACGAAGATGAATTAGCGCGTTATGAGCAATTCGAAACTGTATGGCAAGAGGATGTGAAACGACGATGGCAAGATCCTATCATCACTGCCAATTTGATGACCTACGACAATTTTGCCACGATTGACAGCAAACTCAGTACTTGGGGACTTGTAAGTCAGCCTCAGTCATATACCATGCTAATATTCCTCGGAATAGCTGTTTTGATAATCATAGCTCTGCTTGTATTATGGCTTAAAGCAAAATCAGCACCGGCTGCTGCAAATGGTCAGGCTCCTCCTCAAGCGAGACCCAGACCACCGCGTCCTCAGGCGCAAGCACAGCCGGCGGCACCGGTAATGACCCAGGCACCACGGCAATCACAGCCTAAGGGTAAGAAAAAACTTACTTTCCCTGAACCGCCCAATGATCCAGAAGCAGAAGCAAAACGAAAAGCTCGAAGATCAAAGAGTAAATACTAGGATCGAAAATATAAGTTTATTAAAGCCAATGCATAATTAATATGCATTGGCTTTTTTTTTGGAAAAAAACTTCAATCAATGAGAATGATATATTGGCCTGTAATTGTATTAGCGAGTATATTTCTGATATTATTTGTGGTGCTCAATCTACCGGTTAAATATTTTCTGCGCACAAAATACCCCACTCTTGAATACGTAAGTCATATAGAAATACCTGTTTTAATAGGCCATAGCATCAGAGATGATCTTATCCCATTTTATCATGGGAAACGTCTTTATGATGCCGCAAGTGAGCCAAAATACTGGCTTGAAATGATGGGTGATCATAATATCGGCTTTATCGAGACCGGAGATCAATACCTGGAGGAAATCGATAAAATCATTGAAGTAACAGAGAGTAAATAGCCAGTTAATGATTGTCCGCGACGAAACAGCATACAGTCTTCTCATAAGCCAGCCCGCTCATGCCTGGATATCGGGACAATTAGCCGAACGCTGGGGTGCGAACGGTTTTACAAGGCCCGAACCCTGGAAGGATTTACTCCATGCCTCGGTTAATCATGATGCGGGTTGGGTACAGTGGGAAATGGATCCTATTCTCAATAAAAGTACCGGACGCCCTTATGATTTTAAAGATATTCCTATTACGGATCATTTTCGGATCTGGGAAGAAGGGCCTTTAAAAACTGAATTGATCAGTCGTTATTCTGCTCTTTTGGTATCGCGTCATGTAACAGGTTTGTCCCGTATGCATGATTTTAACAAAGATCCTGAAAGTATACAGCGCAAAGCGGACCTGTTTTACCAAAAGCAGAATGCGTTACAAAAAAGGCTTGTGGACAGTATGACAAACGACAGCTTTTATCATCAATTCATGGTCGATGCCCTGCTAGACCATCATCAAAAACTGGTTTCTATATTTGATTACCTATCTCTTATTATCTGCATGGGCAACAGTTCAAATGAAATAATCAAAAACATCCCTTATCAGGAAGGTATAGCCGCATTATCGATAGCTCTGAAAAATAGGAACACATTTTCTATTGACCCATGGCCTTTTATTGAACCAGAATTTACCGTTCGATGCGATGCCAAACAGTTAACGGATTTGTATACCGACCAAAAAGCTTTATCTCTGGGTATAAACAAGGCGGAAACTGTAATATTGGAAGTGAAATTAATCAAAGGCTGAAGACATAAAATATTATAATTGGAAAGTTACCGGAGATTAACAATTATAAAAGAATAAAGTTATGTAATGGGGAAATCAATCGCTTTAACAGTATTAATTATGTTAAAAACAGATACAACATGAAACATGTAATTATCACGGGGGCTTCCAAAGGATTTGGATTAAGCCTGGCCAGGAAGATGATTGGAACGGGGCAATGTTATCATTTAATTGCAAGAAGCAGGATGGATGATCTCGTCTCAGATATTGAAAAACAAGGTGCTACTGTATTTCAATATACATTTGATTTATCGCAAACCGCAGAAATTGAGGGGCTGATGAATCGTATTGCCGAAAACATTGCCCCTGAAACCACTACGTTTGTTGCATTGATAAATAATGCGGGAATGCTGTCTCCCATCGGGCCAATGGGGAAATATGACGCTGGTACGTATCATAAAAACTTACAGGTAAATTTTACGGCACCCGCAATGTTATCGCATGGATTAATTGCAAATTTTCAGCATTATAAAGCCACTAAGCGAATTGTTATGGTCTCATCCGGGGCTGCCAATAATCCTTATTATGGCTGGAGCCACTATTGCAGCACAAAAGCAGGTGTGGATATGCTCACCAAGTGCATTGCTCTCGAACAATCTAAAATGGAGTTTCCTGTTCAGTGCATTTCTTTCAATCCCGGCCGAATGGAAACGGATATGCAGCGAGAGATCAGAAAAGTCAGTAAAGATGACTTTGAGATGGTTGAGGATTTTATCCGGGCAAAGAATCAGGGCGAACTTGGTGATCCTGATATTATTGCTGCAATGCTGGCTGAGCAGCTATTTGCTAAAAACTTCCCCAACGGGGAAATAGTTAGCAGAAAACAGTTAGGAGTTAAGCAGTGATGAGATGTAAGTTAGAAGGCCAAGTTGTGAGTTGTTGATTGTTTCATTAAGTGTTGTCTGCTTACGCCGTTTTCAGCATGCGGTGGACAATTTCATCCAGCTTTTCCAGGGTGTAATCTACATCCTCGCGGGTGTTGTTTTTGCTTAGGCTGAAGCGGAGGCTGGATTTTGCGGTGGGGGTTACCATTCCGAGGGCCATCAGCACGTGGGATGCTTCTACGGCGCCGGAGGTGCAGGCGGAGCCGTTGGAGCAGCATATCCCTTCTACATCCAGGTTGAGCAGGAGCATCTCGCCGTCGAGGGCTTTGTCCTGGTCAAGGGGAAAGGAGAAGTTGACAATGTTGTAGATGCCTGTTTCAGGCTCGCCATTGAAGGCTATCAGGTCGGGGAATCGCTCCTGGAGACCGGCGACCATGTGTTGCTGGAGCTTTTTGATATGGCTTTGATTTTGTTCCATCTCACCAATAGCTAGTTCCAGGGCTTTTCCGAGGCCCACGATGCCGGGTACGTTCAGCGTGCCTCCGCGTCGTTTCCGTTCCTGAGAGCCGCCTTCCATCCAGGGTTTCCAGGGGGAGCCGCCTTTCACGTAAAGCGCCCCAACTCCTTTTGGGCCGTATATTTTATGTCCGCTGAGGTTGAGGAAATCGATACCGAGATCTTTTACGTTCACCGGTATCTTCCCGATGCTTTGCACCGTGTCGGAGTGCAGTAGCACACCTTTGTCGCGGCATACCTTAGAGATTTCTTTGATGGGATTGATGGCCCCGATTTCGTTGTTCACATGGATGAGTGAGACCAGTGCCGTTTCGTCGGTGATAGCCTCTTCCACTTGCTTCGGTGTGACCGATCCGGTTGGCCTGCAGTCCAGATAGGTGGCTTTGATGCCGTTTTTGCGTCCGTATTGGATCGGATGCAGCACGGCATGGTGTTCAACCCGGGATGTGATAATATGCTTTTTGTCGCTTGCTGCGATTACCCCTTTGATGATGCTGTTGTTGCTTTCCGTACCCCCGCTGGTGAAGATGACCTCAGAAGGTTCGGCGCCTATATAATGCGCAATCTTCTCCCGGGACTCCTCCACAGCAACCGCAGCTTTGCGACCCAGGTTATGAATAGAGGACGCGTTCCCGTAGTTTTCCTTGAAATAAGGAAGCATTTCGTCGAGTACACGCTGGTCCAGTTGGGTAGTAGCGGCATTATCCAGGTAGATCGATTTCATAAAAAAGGTACTGTTGTTGGATTTTATTTTTAACGCAGGCAGAGCATTTGGGATTATAAGTAGGGGCTAAAAATACCTGATTGCACTCAGGTTAATTTAAAGCTTTATGGCTTATTAGAAAAATGAAAAGGCGAAACCACCCCTGGGAGGCTAAGTTGTTACGAGCTAATTATTTAAATAGCGCCCTTTGGGTTATTATTTATTCTTCCTTTGAGCTCTTTGTGCCCGTTGCGGTTAAACCTATACCGCTATGCTAAACGAGTCTTTCCCCTCAAAGTTCATGAGCAATTCAACGATCGGCTTCACTTCCGTTTGCTGCATAATCTCTACGCGCAGGTGTTTTCCGTTGGTGACGCCTTTAAGATAGTTTCCATAGTGTTTTTTCATCATGATGATACCATATCGCTCACCGTGGTGTTCCGCGGATGCCGTAAGTTGTTCGGCGCACATTTCGAGCTTATCCTTGACCGATGCATCCGGTAGTAACTCGCTGGTTTCCAAGTAGTGGCGCATTTGGCGGAAGACCCAGGGGTTGCCGATGGCTGCCCGGCCAATCATGATTCCATCGACTCCGGATTCATCAAATAGTTGTTTTGCATGATGGGGAGTGCAAATATCGCCATTGGCGATAACGGGTATTTCCAGCCCGGGTGTGTCTTTCAGGTATTTGAAATAATCCCAGCGTGCCTCGCCTTTGTAGCCTTGAGAGCGGGTCCGGGCATGAACGGTGAGGGCTTTTACCCCGACATCCTGCAGCATAAGGGCCACTTCACGGATACGGATGCTGTTATCATCCCATCCCAGGCGGGTTTTTACGGTTACAGGTAGGTCTACGGCGTCGACTACTGTGCCGGCCATACGTTCCATCATGGGCAGGTCTCTAAGGCAAGCCGACCCCGCGTTTTTCTTGACTATTTTGTAGACCGGGCAGCCAAAATTGATATCCACAAGGTCTGGTTTGTTCTCCTGGGCTATTTTGGCAGCATTATGCATGGCCTCTTCACGTCCGCCGAAGATCTGAATGCCGAATGGGCGCTCGGCCTCCTCAAACTGCATTTTGTGCTTTGATGAATCCGTATCGCGGATCATCGATTCGGAGCTGATGAATTCAGTGAATACCAGATCCGCCCCCTTTTTTTTGCACATTTGACGAAAGGGTGAGTCGGTGACATCCTCCATAGGTGCTAATAGGAGCGGCTGTTTTTTAAAATTTAGTGAATCTATTTTCATTGTTGTATCCGGTGATGATGACGTCATATCCGGTGGCTTGGGATAAAATAATTTAGGTTGAAAGTTAACCAAGTTTATTGGATTTTGCTCAAATTGTAATCAATTTGGCAGAAAAGCGTTATTTAATGCTATTGAGGTTAATTATTTCATTTGGTTAGAAATTTATATTGCTTTTAACACTTATTGCACCAAATTCGTATATTTAAGAATAATTAATTAGAACCATAAAAGTTGGAGAAAGATATGTCGGTAGCTGAACAAACTATACAAGACATGTTGGGTGATGATGCTGAAAAACTGCTCAACCATACATGTAAAACCATTTCTAAAGATCAAATACATATTCCTTCGTCAGATTATGTAGACCGGATCTACAAAGAATCTGACCGCAATAATCGTGTATTAGGAAATCTGCAGTCCTTGATTAACCATGGAAGATTAGGCGGCACCGGATATCTTTCTATCCTGCCGGTTGACCAGGGTGTTGAGCATTCAGGCGGCGCGTCTTTTGCAAAAAATCCTGCTTATTTTGATCCTGAAAACATTGTAAAACTGGCTATTGAAGGTGGTTGTAATGCCGTAGCCTCCACATTCGGCGTTCTGGGAAGTGTCTCCAGAAAGTATGCCCACAAAATTCCTTTTATCGTTAAGATCAACCACAATGAGTTGATGACATACCCGAACACGTTTGAGCAAATCTCATTCGGTACCATTGATCAAGCCTACGATATGGGCGCAACCGCAGTGGGTGCCACCATCTACTTTGGTTCTGAAGATTCCGGTCGTCAGATTGTTGAAGTGGCCGAGGCTTTTGCCTATGCTCACGAATTGGGAATGGCAACCATTCTTTGGTGCTACACCCGAAATAACGCATTTAAAGTAGACGGAAAAGATTATCATACCTCCGCCGATCTTACCGGTCAGGCCAACCACCTGGGCGTGACCATACAGGCTGATATCATCAAACAAAAGCTTCCTACATTGAACGGTGGATTTAAAGCATTGAATACCGGTGATTCATCCTACGGTAAGCTTGATGAACGCATTTACACCGAACTGACAACCGATCATCCAATCGATCTTACCCGCTATCAGGTAGCTAACTGCTATATGGGCCGTGCTGGTCTGATCAATTCAGGTGGTGCATCCGGCGAGAACGATTATATTGACGCGGTTAAAACTGCCGTTATCAACAAGCGTGCTGGCGGTATGGGACTGATCAGCGGACGTAAAGCATTCCAACGTCCTATGAACGAAGGTGTTGAGCTGATGAACCTGATTCAGGATGTGTATTTGGATGAAAGCATCGACATCGCCTAAGCCTGCAATAAGAACATAATTAAGGATTATACTACGGGCTGGTGACTATTTTGTCGTTTGTCCTTATATCCTAGAAGTATTTACTAAAAGAAGGCCTTGCCATGAAAGCGGTAAGGCCTTTTTTAGTATATTGAGGTAGAAATTCATAACCTTTAAAGATCAAGGTTTAAAAGTAGCTAACAATGTCAGAAAACAGAATTTGTTCTCTTTTTCAGATCGAGTATCCCATTATCCAAGCTGGCATGGTTTGGTGTTCGGGGTGGAGGCTGGCATCGGCAGTTTCTAATAAAGGTGGATTGGGTCTGATAGGGGCCGGTTCAATGTACCCGGAAGTTTTGCGCGAGCATATCCGGAAATGCAAAAATGCAACCAATAAGCCATTTGGGGTGAATGTACCACTGCTGTATCCCGAGATCGAGAAACTAATGCAGGTTGTTGTGGATGAAGCGGTTAAAGTAGTATTTACTTCGGCTGGTAATCCCGGCCGCTTCACATCCTGGCTCAAAGAGCACGGCATTACTGTAGTTCACGTGGTGCCCAATGTTACTTTAGCCGTAAAATGTGAGGAGAAAGGGGTAGATGCCGTTGTATGTGAGGGATTTGAGGCCGGCGGACATAATGGTAAAGATGAAATCACATCGATGTGCCTTATTCCTCAGGTGGCCGATTCTATTAAAATCCCTATAATTGCTGCGGGGGGAATTGGTGATGGACGCGCCATTACTGCCGCAATGGCATTGGGGGCAGATGGTGTGCAAATTGGCAGCCGGTTTGCCGTTACGAAGGAAAGTTCAGCACATTTGGAGTTTAAGTCCGTTGTAACGGAAGCGAAAGACGATTCAACTATGCTGACAATGAAAAAGGTTGTACCAGTCAGGATGTTGAAGAATGAGTTTTATGAACAGATAAAAGAAGCCGAAGATAAGTGTGCAGATGCGAAACAATTGCGATTGCTTTTGGGCCGGGGCAGAGCAAAAAAAGGGATATTCGAAGGTAAGCTGGATGATGGAGAACTTGAGATAGGTCAGGTATCCGGGCTGATTAATGATATACCGACGGCAGCAGAGGTTTTTGACAGGCTTATAGATCAAAGTAATACAGCCATTAACCGCCTTATAGTTACCAAGAAATTATTTACTAAAAATTGATGTATCCGGTTAGCCATTCAGCTTGTGAAACTTGAGATATAAAATGAGGCAACATATAGGTATCGGACAATACTTCTCCAGAAAGTATTTGCTCATTTCTGTTTCGTTAAGCGTGCTCAGCGTACTGATCCTGTTGTACTTCACCTATACACCGGGCCTTTTTGAGCACCTGCGTCTTAAACGTCTGCCGGGATTATTCATAGCCTTAACGGTCACAGCGCTCCGGGTGTGGTTCTTTGCGGCTAAACTTCGTTACCTCTCTGAGCGCCGGTTAACATGGCCAGCAGCATTCCGGGTAGTATTAACCTGGGATTTCTCATCCTCGTTCACTCCTTCTACAATAGGAGGGGCGCCTTTGGGAACCTATGCGATGACACGCGAAAAGGTCACCCTGGGGCAATCCAGCGCTATTATAATTTATGGGATCATGCTGGAACAGTTACTACTGATCATTCTCATTCCCAGCCTGCTGGTCGCGGGAATGTATTTCGCAGTTGTGCCTGAGACTATAGGTTGTGTAGGGCAGGGGGCTATGCTGATGATGTACCTGTTGCTCCTTCTTTACGCATCTGTATTAATCTATGGAGTATTCCGAAACCCCTCAATCTTAAAGAAGGCGGTTAATCTTATTTCTAAACTCCCGGTGCTGAACCGGTACAAAGATAAGATCTCAAAAGAGGCCAAAACTCTTGAATCCACATCACTTGAGCTTCGTAAAAAGCCTTTTAGTTTCGTATTGACCGCCTTCTTATTATCAACCCTGTCCTGGATGGCAAGAGCGGTTTTGCCAACATTTATAGTGCTAAGTTTTCTTCCGGCCGATGTGTTTCTTTCACTATTAAGAAGCATAGCAATGATGCTGGCCAGCCTGTTCATGCCCACTCCTGGAGGAAGCGGAGGTTTGGAGGGGCTATTTGTGATTTTCCAGGGCCCTTTATTTGAAAATAAAGGATTTATAGGCATAGCAGTCTTCATGTGGCGGGTAATCAGTTTCTACATTACCATTGGCCTGGGGATGTGGGTGCTCAGCTGGTATTTGAAAAATCAGGTAGCCGAAAAGCTGCCAAATAATGAGGAGAAGCAGGAATCTGAAGCGGATCAGTATTAATTAACGGGTAGAATGGTATTAACCGCAGAGGGCACAAAGAACACAAAGGGAAGCTGTTTGTTTGAGCGGTGTAGAGCTAGATAATGAGAGTATCGGCAGCAAAACAACGAGCATAAAGGTATTGGGCTGGCGAAGCGTCCCGGTACAGGAAACCCGGCTACTTATTAATTTGTCTAAAGCAACAGCATGAGGGCACCCTCAAAAGCACAGCCTATTCTGGGTTTCCTTTGTGCTCTTTGTGCTCGTTGTGGTTAACTTCTTTGGTTACTTCTCCGCCATCTCTTCTTCCTGCTCATTTATTTTTCTTATAAATTCATCGTGCCTCAGCTTCATGCTTCTCACGCGGGGGCCGTCGATTCGGCGGGCTTCGATAAGGAAATTGTTGGCTTCCTGCATGGCCTTAATACATTCATCACGGCCTGGGTTAAACTTGGCAAACTTAACCATGTCAGCCTGTTGCAGCAAGAGATTGGTAGAGGATTGCATTTTATCATTAACAAACTTGTTGCGCAGCTCTCTTGCCAGTTCTGATGTGGTAGATTCCAGGGCCGGAATATCATAAAGCTCTTCGAAATAGGAGCGCAAAGCATTGCCCAGACTAGAATAATATCCTTTGAAATCTTCTTCGGGATGGGGATATTCCGATTTTACAAAACCAAGATCCCTCTCGAGGGCCAGTAAAGGATCATGAAATTCTGGGATTTCATCTGGCTCTGCAAGAGGAGATTCTTCAACTTCCCGGTTATTATAATACCGCCATCCCAGCCAGCCCAGCAACATCAAAAATAGTGCGGCTATAATGTAGGGCAGCAGGAATATTGAAAATTCATAGAGTGGCTTGAACGGACGCAGGGAAGCAGCCTCATCATCTATCCGGCTGGTAAATGCCATTGGTGTAGGCGGAACGGTGATCCAAAGGGTATCGGGCCCTGACACCAACCCCACGGGCACCTCCGGCACGGCGGCTTCACTGCCACCAAAATATCTGAGATGGTAAACAGCACTATCTGAACGAACCCCCGAAAACGTATTCCGCCCGGCCATATCAAAATCCTGTTCGAAATGGGAACTATCGGGATAGATTACTTTTTCAACCCCCGAAGCTCGGGGCACCGTCACTGTATACCGAACTTCATCGCCCACAGAAACCGAATCCCTATCAACACTCCCCGTCACTTGCTGCGATAAACCAGGTAAAGGCAGAAGCAGCAGCAGGAAAAGGAAATAACCGTAGGTTTGGTAAATCATTGTTTAAAGGATATTTAAGTTATGAACGACAAGTTTGAACGACAAGTTATGAATGATAAGGTAGAGAAGTATTGACTAGTACTAAGAATAAAATGTAGGAATATTACCACAAACCAGAGACCAGAAACCACAAACCAGAGACTAAAAACCAGAGACCAGAACCCCAGCCTTCACCTTACTCTCCTTTCGAAGAACTTCATAACCGGCCTGATATACGGCTGGTTTGTATGCACCGTGATAGTATCGACGTGTTGTTTAAGGAAAAAATTGTTGAGCTGATCACGGTGCTTCAGCCGGCGGGCTTTAAAGGCCGTGCGCACTTTTCGGCTGGAGGTGTCAACAATACTGATACTTCCGGTTTCGGCGTCACGAAATGGTATAACCCCCAAATCCGGGAGTTCGTTTTCCAGGGGGGCATCAATAATCATGGTTACCAGATCGTGTTTTTTGTTAGCCATTTTGATCTGCTTCTCATAATTGCCCGACTGAAAGTCACTGGCTAATACTAATATGGACTTTCGATTGAGGATACTGTTGGCGTATTGCAGGGCTTTGCCAATATCGGTTCCGGAGCCTTCGGGCTGCGCAGTAAGCAGCTCGCGCATCAAGCGAAGCACGTGCGTTCGTCCCTTGCGCGGTGGAATCACCTTTTCAACCTGATCCGTGAAAAGGAGCATGCCAACCTTGTCGTTGTTTTTTATGGCACTGAAGGCCAACAAAGCAGACAACTCGGTGGCCAGGTCCATCTTGCTCTGGTTCTGACTGCCGAAATAACCGCTGCGTGAAATGTCGATACACAGCATCAGCGTCTGTTCCCGCTCTTCTTCAAATACCTTAATGTACGGCTCGTCGTTTCGGGCCGTCACATTCCAGTCAATCTGACGGATATCATCCCCGTACTGATACGGCCTGACCTCCGAAAACACCATTCCCCGGCCTTTAAAGGCCGTCTGGTATTCTCCGCTGAAAACATTATTTACCAGGCCTTTCGTCCTGATCTCCAGTTTTCGGATTTTGCTAAAAAGTTCTTTGGATATCATGGGGTAAAAATAAAGCTTTTTTCAACTATATAGAACAGGGGAATGAGTGAAAAATTAGGAATGATGAGGTATATGTTATAAACCAACTCATACCTCATCATTCCTAACTCACAACTTCTTTCAATACCTCCATGAATTCCTCAATATCTTCACCCCTGACATAGGGGGCGGGACCGAGGCGAAGCGTGTCGCCTCGGAAATCTGTAGATACCCCTCTTTCTTTTAAGTCTTTCCAAATTTGACCGGCCCGGGGTGATGACAGTGCCAGAAAGCCTCCGTTATCCGTAATTGGATACTCGTGTTTCAGGGTGATAATGGATGGATCAATACCAAGGTCAAGAAAGCATTCTTTTAGGTAGCTCACCTGGCGGCGGTAATTCTCGAAAAGGAGGGGGGGTGACAGGTTCATATCCCGGAAAAATTCTACCACTCGGGCAGCACGGAATTGAGAGACTGAATCGTAGGTGGCCCCACTGAATCGCTGGTCAACATCATACTGCACAGTATACTCATGCCTCGGCTGACTAAGTGTACTGAACGATGCAAACCATCCGGTGACTACCGGTCGCAGGCTACAGTCATGTGGATAGCGCAGAAAACAGTTCCCCTCACCCCACTGCAGGTATTTGTAACCGCCGATCAGCAGATAGCAATCCTCAAGATCTTCATCCCGTATGGAAAGTGGTATTACATTGGTACCGTGATAGTCGTCAATGAGCATTGGTACACCATATTTGCGGCATAACTCCGCGGCTTCCCTGATTTCCCTGTTAATTAATGAGCTTTCAAAGTATACACGTGATATAAGTACTGCGGATGTTTTGTCCGTCATCGTTTTTTCTAGTCGCTCCGCAAATCCTTCAAGCGGGAGGGAAGGGATTTCGGCAACTTCTATGTCTGCTTCCTTTAATCGCTTTAACTGGCGATGAATAGTATAGAATTCAGAATCCGTAGTAATTAACCGGGGCTTGTTCTTTAAATCCAGTGCAGATAGCCATTTTACCACCAACTCATGGGTGCTGGTAGCCAGGCTGTATTGACCATCTGGATCATCATAATAATCACGCAAATACCTGCGCAGGATATTAGTTTTATGAAATGCCGCTTCCCACTTGTTATCGACAAGGCGGGCAGCCTCTTCAAACGCTTCCATTTGGCCCTCATAGGCTACATCCGGCCAGGCCTGATGAGAGTGCCCTGTAAATAGCATCCGGTTATCAACGTCAAACTTCCTGTAATGAGGAATGAGCTTATCTGCAACAATATCGAAGACCATACTGTAAGCTTGAGTTTTCATTTTTAAATTGCCCGGTTAGGTTAATCAACTGTTGTTAATAATCTTTTGAATCATTAATAGTACAGTGAACAGACTCTGGTCAAGTATGTATTTAAAACTTACTAAAGATCTTAATTTAAATATTATGCTCAATGAACTGTTCAAATAAATCTGTAAACTATTACATAAAAAACATGAACTGGTACTTTATCTGCTGCAAAATGTACTTAAAGGTTCTCTCCAGCAATCGGGTCATGAGTTGAACACCGCTACTGGTATATTTCATATTAATATATCAATATTAAAAATGGATAGAAGGAAAATTTTCACATACAACAGGGAAAAAGAGTTAGATTTAACTAATGTCTCGGGACAAACAGCTATTCAATATCGATACTGGGCAGTTGGTTTATGATTTTCATGAAGCATGCCACACTACGATACCGATATTAATTTTTTCTCTTAATTAGTAAATTCTCTTTTTTCTATTTCACCAATTAAAATTTAAAAATTACAAACTGTTGATGCTCGCCACTGTTTACCACTGTTTAGCGAAAAAAGAAACGTTTCGAACCACAAAAGCATTAAATTTAAAGCTCCGGTATTTATATTTTATATCGATCAGAAATATTGTATGCTTTTAATAGATGAAAATAGGCGTTTTTAAAATTACGATGGATCCGCTGCTGCCGGTAGTGGTTCTGATTATGTCATGGATCCTCAGCGAACGTTATTACCCGGCGCTGGTTTTAAGCCATTACACCCATGTATATTGGCTCATGGGAATAGTGTCCGCACTTTTTCTGACCATCTCTATTTTCATTCATGAACTGGGACACGCTTTTATGGCCAGAAAGCTTCATTTGCCCCTTGAGCGTATCCACTTGTTTCTTTTCGGAGGGATGGCGGAACTAAAACATCGTCCGCTAAAACCAATTCAGGAGCTGTATATCGCTTTGGCAGGGCCGGCGGCATCTTTGCTTTTTGCAGGGATAAGTTTTCTATGGCTCGTTTCCATGCCTGATATGTCCAGTCCCGTCTTTCTGGTGGGCCAGTATATCATGTACATGAATCTGTTGCTGGGTCTTTTTAACCTGCTGCCCATATTTCCTTTGGATGGAGGACGAGCGGTCAGGGCCATAATATGGAGATCTGTGCAGGAGTTTTCCCTGGCTTCTAAATTTACCTATACCATCAGTCTTAGTTTAATCGGGGTGTTGTTTTTTCTGGCACTGGTAACGTTTTATTTGTTTAATATAACTGTAACCATTTGGTTAGGCCTGCTGGCGATCTACCTCAGCTACACCGCTATCAGCGGAAAACAGGAACTAATATATCATCCTGAACTGAGTGATTTGATCATGAGTATCGGCTATCCCCGCAACCCCCGGTCTATTGTCGATGAGGTAGAAAGTCTGGATACCGGTGTATTGAGCAAATGCTTAATTCCAGTATTGAACAATGAACACCTGAAGTATATTATTGAAGGCAGTGAGATCATCGGAAACGGAGCTTTGGATGATCAATTTGAAGATCACTACCGCATCGTTGAGGCGGGGCATTTTATCGATATCCTGAACAAAAATACCTTCCATTCCAACATACGGTTCAAGGCCGACTACATACCGGTGTTGCAAAATGGTTACTTTGTAGGCCTCTCCGATGCCAACGAACTTCGATTTTGGCTGCTCCAGGAAAAACAGAACGGACACAGATCATAAATGATCTATAACTATATCTTATTAATAGATTTCATATTCTTAACTCGAATTAATTCGGAATGGAGCGAATCCAAGTACGAAGCACTATTTTGTTCCAGTATTACCCCGAAATAAATTATCACCTGTCCCCTTACAACCTTTATTCATGAAAGCTCGCATAGAATTCATTTGATGATCTTAAAAGTTGAGCCAGCCAACTCCTACCTCATCACTTATACCTTATAATTTCACCAACAATGTCCTCCATTGCCGAAATAAACCTAAACCATTTGCTGCATAACGTACAGGTTTTGAACAGCTATTTGGAACCGGGCGTCAAACAAATGGCCGTGATCAAGGCCGATGCGTACGGGCACGGTGCCGTATCTGTAGCCCATGCCCTGTCTCCCGCAGTAGACTGGTTTGCGGTGGTGAATACAGAAGAGGCTTTAGAACTTCGCGAGGCGGGTATTCAAAAAGATATCCTGGTATTCGGCCCACCGAAAAGCAGCAATGCCGGATTGTACTTGTCTTACAACCTCACTGCTGTAATCAGCGATCCGGAACATTTTAATATTCTTAAAGAGGGATCACAGTACCATATTGAATTTGACACCGGCATGGGCAGATTAGGTATCAATCCGGATGAAGCAGAAGCTATCAAAGAGAAAATCAGGGGCTATTCTAATCTGAAATGCACCGGTGTAATGACCCATTTTGCTTCCGCGGATATACCTCAAGACCCGTTGACCGGCAGACAAATAAAAGCTTTTGAAAGAATAAAGGAATCAATGGCTGATATCCCGGATCTCATGTTCCATGCCTCCAACACCGCCGGGATCCTCTGTTTTCCGGATGCCCAATACCACATGGTTCGCCACGGCCTGGGCATGTACGGATATGATTCTTCTTTGGTTAGCGAAAGCAGGCTGATACCCGTCCTGCAGTGGAAATCCTGCATCAGCTTGTGCAAGTATATCCGGAAAGGTACCACTGTGAGCTACGGGGCTACCTGGAGCGCCCCGAATGATGGTTACCTGGCGGTGATACCCGTTGGCTATGCCGATGGCTTTAAGCGAAGCCTGGGGGGCAAAGTCAAGGTATTAATCGAAGGGGAGTACTATCCAACGGTAGGCCGGGTTACCATGGATTTCGTAATGGTCTTCCTTGGCAACCATTCCTTTAAGCCCGGCACTCCCGTAACGCTGCTTGGGGGGAAAGAAAACAATGCCGACATTTGGGCAAAACATATAGATACTATTGCCTTTGAAATTTTGTGCGGACTGCACAAAAGGGTGAAACGGGTTTATATCAGATAACGGCAGGTCCAATTATTGGTAGGTACTAACCAGCCCTCATCCATCACCACTGCAAGTCCTACACAAGTCTTACTGCCCGGCGGGCCTGAGTAAGACTTGTGTAGGACTTGTATAGGAGTTGAGTAGGACTTGACCCAGCGGTTTTTTTGCTGATAAACGACGTAATTACTTTGGAAAATACCTATCAGCGTTACTGAAAAAATTCTCCTGATTAATCGATTACCTGAACCAATTCAATGTCGAAAACCAAGGTAGAATTTGCCGGGATTTCAGAAAATCCCGGGCCGCCGCCGCGTCCTTGTGGGCCATATCCAAGTTCAGCGGGGATCACTAATGTCATGACGGTGCCTTCCCGCATTCCTATAAGTCCTTCGGAGAATCCTCTTACCACTCCTTGCACATTGAAATTTCGTGCAGCAGTGTTCCCGTCAACCCATGATGAATCAAAGATATCGCCATTGCTGAGCCGGCCAGTGTAACGAACCAAAACATCGTCTCTGTCAGATACCGTAAAATCTCCGTCACCTTCTTCATAAATATGGATGACGAGTCCATTTTCTTGCTCAATAGTCTCTATAGGAGTTTTCGTATCCTCATACGGATCGGGAACCGTACTCAGATCGGCCATGTAATAATCATCTTCATCGCAGCCGTAAATGAAAGTTGAAGTAAGCAGTAAGGCTGAAAGAATTAGTAATGTATTGCTGTTAAGTAGTTTCATTAATCTTAATTAGTTGCTTGGGCTAAATGCGGGGGTAAAAGCTGATGGTCTGGATATCGAGCTTTTTTTATAATGTGTAATTATTGCAGCTTACTTAATCCTAAGCTTGCTCGATGTATTAAAATAACCTTAATCAGTGTGAATTGGAAGGCTAACGAACGACTTGTTTTTTCCTTATACAGAACCTTGCTTGATTACCGGTAGAGTTTGGAGTGAATTTCGCTTTAGATTACGAGAGATTTGAATCAGGGTTGTGTATTTTGAAGCAAAAAAATCTATGAATGAATTAGAAGTTGTCCAGGCAGATTTATCAAATAAAGTCCACTCTGAGGCTTTGGTTACCCTGTGTGATCAGTATGCCCGTGACCCGATGGGCATGGACGAGGAGCTTGGTGATCAAATAAAAGACACCTTAGCCGAGGAGCTTAGAAATTTCCCTACTACGGTTTGTTTTCTTGCCTTTTTGGATGGGAATGCTGTTGGGTTGGCCAATGGATTTTATGGCTTTTCAACTTTTAAAGGCAAAAGGCTGATCAATATTCACGACCTGGCGGTACTGCCAGAATCCCGCGGTTATGGAGTCGGGGAGGCACTGTTGCAGGCGGTAGAAAGCAAGGCCCGCAAGATGGGTTGCTGTAAGGTAACCCTGGAGGTGAGGGAAGATAACCGTGCCCGGGGGCTGTACGAACGGTTTGGCTTTACTTACGGGAATCCGAAGTTGTTTTTTATGACCAAGGAGTTGGGGTAATAGTTTAGTTATGAGCTGTAAATGATGAGGTAGGAGTTGGGTTGCGAGTTATAAATGATGGGGTAGGAGTTGAGTTATGTTTTGTAATTGTGCTTCTGGATGTGATTTATTGGGTCGGAAATCTGGGCCAATTACAGCTCTAAACCTTGCACTGGTAATTGCTCATTTATAAACCATTTTAACTATTAATGGCTCATTTTACTAATGACTCATTTATAGACTACGGATTCCAATATCAATCCTTTTGCGGGGGCGGTTATGGTTTTTTGGGGAGTATCGGGGGTATCTAGCATGGTTTTGAATTGTTCCAGTTCAAGTTTGCCTGTGGATACCTGGACCATACTCCCCACCAGGAAACGAACCATATGCCTCAGGAAACGATTGGCCCTGATATGAATGTGGATTTGGCTGCTAAAGGGTGTTTCATAATTAGCCTTAAGAATTTCGCAGCGCATGTGGTTTAATTCCGGGGTTGCTTTGGCGAAATTCTCGAAGCTGTGGATTCCGTAGATCATATCCAGGCACTTTTGAAGCAGGTTATAATCAAACGGTTCAAAGACATACCATGATTGATTCCGCAGTAAAGGTCTTGGTTGTAATGTGATTTGATACCGGTATTGCCGGTAGAGGGCATCGAAACGTGAATGGAACCCGTCGGGGACTTGTGTAATTGAATCAACTGCGATACTGGCAGGCAAAATGCTGTTAATCCGATGTAGCCATTTCTTTCCGGTAATATCTGTTTCGCAATCAAAGTGGGCAGCCTGATGCTCGGCGTGGACTCCACTGTCGGTGCGTCCGGAGCCGTGAATTTCAATGTGTTCCTGCAGAATAGTGGAAAAACCCTTCTCAATGGTTCCCTGCACGGTGTCGCCTTTGTTCTGGCGTTGCCAGCCAAAGAATTCGGAGCCGTCGTATTGTATTCTGAGGAGGTAGCGGGGCAAGGGGAGACGCGATTGGTTTGCAGTTTCTGGTTTTTTGTCTCTAGTTTCCGGTCTTTAGATACCAATTTCTAGTTTCTGGTTTCCAGCTTCTGGTCTATAATTTTGATTATTTAGCCTGCTTATTTTACATTCTTTTATTTAGAACTGGAAGGATAGGTTGGCTTGCATACCGCTGTGGAGGTTGGGGTTGTAGGTGAGGCTGAGTTGAGGGATATTGGTGTTGTGGGTTCTTGCCTGGCTGAATGCGCTTAGGCCGCTTATCACTCTGTTTATTACCATCAGCGATAATAAGGCCGGGAGTTGTTGGTTGGTTTGGTCCCACCGGCCACGCATGTCACGATATTCGAATCTTTTATCGCTTGACTCCCATGCCCATTGGTATTCGGGTGTGTCGGGAAAGGTGCGATCCAGGTTACGGGATCTCTCCTGGTAGTCGTTGTATTCATCCAGAGAATCGTAGTTTCCGACGGCTAGTTGAAAATTTCTTTCCCGGTCTTTGATCTGTATTCCGGAATGTGCACTGGCCATGGTGTACATATTCTGCTCCAGCACATGAGAATGTGTTCGGAAGCCCAGGTAGGATACAATGAGTACAACTTCAGCTGCAAGATGATACTGGCCCCGCCTCCAGTTCTGCCGGTCTATATAGTGGTGTCCCCAACCGGGCATCACAAATGATCTTAGAAGCGCATTACGCGGATTCACTTCTTTAACTTCGCGCTCAGAATTATCCATACTCTGAGCCTGAGATGCAGAACCAGCAATGAAAATCATACAGATAAATACGGCGGCGAATTTAAGCCGGCGTTTCTTCAGGCTTCGGTGTATTTGATTCATCGAGTTTCTTTCTTTTCATTGACTGTTCGCGGTTTTTCTGATTTGCCCATCTTCGGAAGATGGAGATAGAAAAGCCGAACATCAATATAAATGTTCCAAGCCAGACCACGGATATAAAGGGTTTCTTTTCGGCAGCAATCAGCACCCAGTCGCGTTCGGCGGTAGCGTCTATACCGTCTATATTAAGCTCTATTTGCTCTGTTTGCGGGTCTACACTGAGAAACTGAACAGCGGCATCCCATGTACTTAAATTCACCGGGGGAGAATAGGATACTTGTTCTTCGCCATCGTCAATTATTGCAAACAAAGGAGTAACCGTTTCCTGTTCACCTGTTGGCTCGTGTTCTATATTTAATAAAGCTTTCACTCCGATGATGGAATTTTCCGGCAGCTCATCAGGTGATACATGTATGAACTCCTGGAATTCTATTAAGTAGTTACCGTAGGTAATCTGAGAGCCTTGTTTAATTTGTACGTGTTCATCCTCTTCAGAATCGGTTTTGCCCATATCGGTAACGGAAGGCAGACCTTGCGGCTTGTTAGCTTCCATTTTTTCAACTTCCTTCTCTACCATGGCTGAACCAGCAACATATAAATAAATATCGGCCAGCCAACCGGAACGTACATCCGGATCAACGGTCCATTCAACAGCATTTGGCGATGAATTGGCCACCATAGGGTAAACCAGTGGTTCCATGGTGAAGGGTTCTTTATCTCCTTCGATATCCTCAAATTCTATGTAATAGACCTGCTCACCAGGCCGTCCGTTTTCATGAGGCTCACCGCCTTTATAAGTGGCCATATAACGGCCGTTGAGAAGCTTGGGCCTATTCAGTTCCAGCTCAACATACTCCAGGGTCTGGTTAACGGGAAAACCATCCTCATCGGTTACTTCGCCAGCACGTACGGCAGCATTATAGTCTTTCCCATTTTGGTCAAGCATGGGGGCATCATATGCTGACCCTAAAAATCCTATCATCATAATGGCGAAACCGATATGGGTAACGGCTCCCCCGATTATCTTAGGATTACGCATGATCAGTCTTATCAGGATAATTCCGTTTCCTATTATAGAAAAATAGCCGGCAAACAGATAGATCATATAAGCGATATTGGCAATATTGCCGAAGATTATAGTCGCTATGGTAACTACTGATGTAGCGAATGTGGGGCCTATCATGGCAGCCGATAGAGTTTCGGCATTATATTTTTCCCACCATAAGTATTGGGCAATGACGGAAGCAATTGCAATAATAACGCCGAATGGCAGCATCCAGGAGTTATAGAATTCTTGTGCCGGCGGGGTTGGGTTGGCCACAAATAGCCTGCCGAGAATGGGAGAGCTCGTGCCAAGCATGATTACAAAGCCAGCAAGAAAAAGGATCATTGAGCCGCTGAACATCATGAATTCGCGGCTAATTAAGGGAGCTTCCTTATCGGGTGACGGCAGTTCTTTGTAGCGCCAGAAGAACATGCCCAGCCCAATGACTGTCGTTACCACCAGAAACAGAAGCAGTTGCATGTACAGCCCGAGATCAACAAAACTGTGAAACGAGGCCTCGCCCAGTATGCCGGAGCGGGTTAGGAAAGTGGAGTAGACCACGGCCATGTAAGCAAGTATTGCAAAAAGAATGGATGCTTTTTGGGCAATAGAGCTGGTTCTCTGAATGAGCATGGCATGAATGCCGGCCATGCCGAATATCCATGGTACTAAAGAAGCGTTTTCGACGGGATCCCACGCCCAGTAGCCCCCGAAAGATAAGGTGACATAAGCCCAGTAGCCGCCTAAGAAGATGGCGGTAAGCAGGCAGAGATTAGCTCCGAGAGTCCATGGCAGGGCGGGGTAAATCCATTCATTGTACTTTTGTTTCCAAAGAGATGCGAAGGCGAAGGCAAAAGGAACCGCCATCATAGCAAATCCTGCAAACAGGATAGGAGGATGAATTACAATCCATGGACTGCGCAGCAAATCATTTAAGCCGCTGCCGTCTGCGGGAACAAAGTCAGGATCAGATTGAAATATCGGTGCGTTGGGCATCTCTGTAGCGAGAGTTCGAAACGGAGACGCGCCCAGAGTGAAGCTGCCAATCTCTATGCCGGCAACCATAGAGATTAGAAATACCTGACTCAGCAGCAGAAAAAACATGACAGGTGCACGGTAAGTATTATCCGTCCATTTAAGTATGCCCAGGCAGATAAAGAAAGAAAACAAGATCCAGAGCAGAAAGCTGCCCTCTTGTCCGCTGTAGAAAGACGCCCAGATGTAGACGCTTTGCAGGTCAAGGCTCGTGGTATTATATACGTAGAAGTATTGAAACTGGTGGGAGAACAGGAGGTAAACCAGAATGCCTGAAGCCAGGAAGATCAGGGAGCCTTTAGTTACCATAAAAATGGTGCCTAGCTGCTCATCCTTTAAACTGTTGTTTTGAGCGGCACGATAATAAAATATACAAGCCAGAATAGACGATAAAAAAGCAAGTATTATTGCGTAGTGGCCAATTAATCCTATCATAAAAGTCTATTCAGCCTGTGTAAATTCAAGTTCGCTTCCATCGTTGTACTTAGAAGGGCATTTGACTAGCATGTCATTGGAATAAAACACCCCATTTTCCATTCTGCCGATAACAACCACCTGCTCTGCCTGCTCAAAATTGGTTGGTTTGGCTTTAGGGTAAACTACACGATGACTGTTGCCCGACTCATCGGTCATATGAAACGTAAACTTTTGGGTTTCTTTAGAGAAATTTGAAGGCTTATCGGAATCCCACACACCGACAACATGAACACGATCACTGTCGATTGAAGCGGCTTGTTCGAAATCAACATAAGAGCTGATATTTTTGCTGAAGTTAAACATTAACAGAGAAGTAAAAACGATAATGGAGATTATTCCGACGACCAGGCGAGGTTTCATAAGCTTATTCGGTATGCAGTTCAGATTCGTGTTTTTGTTCAAGTTTCGTGACTTTCTTATCGATCTTAATCAAAAAAGCCAGTAAAGTAAACCAGATGATCAGGCTCACCCCAAGAACAATAAAAATCAGGTCATTGGAACTAATGATTCCCATTAACCCTTCAGCTTCCTCTACACCCTCATAATCTTTGAATTGAGTATCCTGGGCAAATAATTCGAGAGCGAAATTAAAAAAAGCTATCACTGTGTAGATCAGGGTGTTGAACATCTTATTTGTACTCCATTCGTGATTCTAACTTTTTATAGCGGTAAATAATATCCATAATCCACCAGGCTAATCCAATGAAGCCAATGATGGCGGGATAAAAAACATATCGCAATTCGGGTGCGGTAATTTCGCTGAATGCAGGGTTGCCCTCGGCCCCCGGATGGAGACTGGGCATTTGCCGCGGAATAATATACAGCAAGAAAGGAACGGTACTGGCTGCAAAGATATTATAAACAGCGGCCATTTTCGCCCGTTTTTCGGGATCATTAAATGATGACCTTAATATGAAATAGGCGAAATAGATAAGCATCGCTACGGCGGCCAGATTCATTTTGGGCTCGGCAAATGTCCACCATGCCCCCCAAGTGAAACGCGCCCACAGAGAACCAGTAAGAAGGCCGCAAATACCAAAAACTACGCCAACCATGGTGGCGGTTTCGGCTTTTATGTCCATGTCAGGATCAAAGGAATTTAAGTACCGGATGCTGTAAATAAATCCGGCAAAGAAGACGGCAAACATGGTAAACCACATGGGCACATGCAGAAATAGATTTCGCGATGTTTCCAGAAGAATCGGGATCATGGGAACATCAATCAGAAAACCGGCGGTGATAACCAGCGTGAGCCAAACGGCTACTACGTATTTCCAGGGTTTCAAGAAAAAAGGATTTGTACTACTTTATAAAATGGGTTAGAACAATCAAGTAAATATACGAAATTTAGAGATTTTTCATATGCAAAATCATCAGGGAATTTCGATTTTATAGAGTATTGATTGTGCAAAAGGTAGTTTACTAAATGAAAAAGTTCATGAATCAACAAAAAAACATCACATTGCATCCCGACTGGAAAGATCAATTTGTCCGTTACCTTATTGGGGCGGCACTTGTTCCAGTGTTTGGTATTGGGTTACTTATTATTAGCAGCGCACGTAATAGGTTGAAGGAGACTAGCTATGTTATTAGCGATAATGAAATAACACTGAATGAGCAGGATGAAAGTACTTCCATCAATCTTGCCAACATTAAAAAGGTAAGGGCGAATCAGTCCAGCCTGGGAAAAAGGTTCAACATTGGGCGAATACAGCTTGAGGGTAATGAACAGAATTATGAATTAAGAGGTATAGAAAACCCGAAGCGCATCGAGAAGATTCTTCTGATTGCTGTAGAGACAGAAAAAGATCGTGTCCGCCAGAAAGCTAAAGTAAAAGGCGATTTCCCCGAGCTGAATGCCGGCAGTGTGGATAAAGTTAATACGCTCGTAGGGCTGTGGCAGCAGGGGTTGATCAATGATGAAGAATATGATCGGGAGAGGAAGAGGATTTAGTTTAAAATAAGAACTAATCTACGTCTACCCGCTTTATCTTTGCTCCCACTGCATTTAGTTTTTGCTCAAGTTTCTCATAACCACGGTCGAGGTGATATACCCGGAGCACTTCGGTTTGCCCATCGGCTATCATGCCGGCCATTACTAAACTCACGCTGGCCCTTAAGTCAGTGCTCATAACGGAGGCGCCTTTTAATTGGGTTTTTCCGGTAATGCTTACCTCGCTGCCATTGAGCTTCATATCGGCTCCCAAACGAACAAGTTCGGGCACATAGCTAAAGCGGTCGATATATATCTTATCTTTCACCTGACTTGATCCTAAAGTCTGGGTAAGCATAGTTGCCCATTGAGCTTGTAAATCAGTAGGGAAGCCTGGGTAAATTTCTGTTTTTACGGAAACGGGCTTAAGAACATCAGGCGCCTGAATGGTGATTTCATCTGACCCTACCTGCATGTTGGCTTCAAGTTTTTTAAAGGTTTTAATAAAATTGCCAAGATCAGAACTTCTCAGGTTAGTGAGCTTAAGCTTAGAGTCGGGGTGCATAACTGCGGCAATCATATAGGTGCCGGCCTCGATACGGTCGGGGCTGTTATAAAGAGTCGTTTCGGAGAGGTTGTCTACCCCCTGAATGACTAAAGTGGAAGTTCCCGCACCACTAATTTTGGCGCCCATTTGGTTCAGGGCTTCGCAGAGGTATACCACGTCCGGCTCACGAGCGGCGTTGCGGATGGTGCTTTCACCTTTGGCGAGAACAGCTCCCAGAACTATATTCACGGTTGCGCCTACACTGCTTGGGTTGAGTGTAAAAGAACCGCCTTCGAGTCGCCCATTTTTTGTTTTGGCTATCACATAGCCGCCTTCCATCTGTATATCTGCACCCAGGGCTTTAAGTCCTTCAATATGCAGGTCTACGGGGCGAGGCCCCCACGCGCAGCCTCCCGGAAGGGAGACTTTGGCCTCTCCAAATCGGCCGAGCAGGGCACCGAGCATGTAAAAGGATGCCCGCATTTTTCTCACCAGATCATAAGGAGCTTCCAAAAAGGAAATATGCGTTGGATCAATACAGAGGCTATGATTATGATCATCGAAATCAACTTTAGCTCCTGTTACACGCAGCACATTATTAAATGTAAAAATATCATTCAGCCTGGGTATGTTGTTGATGGTTACGGGTCCGTCGGCTAATAGCGATGCGGCCATTAAAGGGAGGGCGGCATTTTTTGATCCGCTAATGGGGAGGGTTCCTTGCAGGGGGGTATTGCCCTGGATTACAAATTTATCCAATTGCTTTTATTTCGATTAAGATTGCTTTTTTATCAACTGATTTCCCCGTTTCAACCTGAATGGCAGAAATGGTTCCGTCAATGGGGGCTTTAAGCTCGTTTTCCATTTTCATGGCTTCAAGGATGATGAGCGGATCACACTGTTTTACCTGGTCACCAACGGTAACCATAACGTTCAAAATTTTACCAGGCATTGGGGCGATAAGATTATCTCCCCCGCCGGATAGTGCACCTTGAAAACCCATTTTATCCAGTAAAATTGCCTGTTCATCTTTAACATTTACATCAAACCATTTACTGTTTAGTGTAAAGTCGATTTTACTGCCGGTTTTGCTGATATTATCAATGAGGTAAGTTTTTCTGCCAAGCCTTAATAAATGCCGTCCGTTGGATATCTGCAGGAACTTGATGTCGTGCTTTGTTCCGTTAACCTCCACGTTTGATAAGGTTTCATTGAATTCAAGACTGTAGGTTTTGTCTTTTACAGTAGATTCAAACTTCATACACGGTTTATTTTTAAGGCATTTAACCCTGTGCGGGTGGCTCGATATGAGAATAATTGTGGCCGGTCGGAATCAAAATAGGGTACTTGTTGCTTTTCTGAATTTGTTATTTCAATGAATCCATCGTTAAGTAAGTTGGTCAGATCATCCCGCAATTCACCAAACTGTAATTTGGTCTCTTCCTGCAATGCTTCAAAAGGCTCATCAAAAACAAGCTGCTCAAGTATTTGAATTTCGGAATTGGTTATTTTTCTCATAATTAAAGTTATTTACACCACAAAGTACACAAAGTTCACCAAGGTTAGAAAAAATAGATCAGGAAGGAATAACTTCCTAAAGAAGTAAGAATTATTTTCAACTTATTTATTTATGCTTAAAGCTCATCGTCCATTGAAAGTTTATAGAAAATCGTTTACTGGATAAATAACCTGCCAAGTACAACTTTAAAATTTTTCATACTTTCCTTTTCTTTTGGTCCTTTTTGCCCTTTAGGCCCTTTGTGGTGAGCATCCTACTCAACCATGACGTCTCCATAGGTTATCAAATTATCATTTTGATCGTAGATCAACACCCGGTTCAGACCCCGTGCATCAGAATAAACCCGGCTCGGACTAAAGCGAATTGGATCAAACGAAATAGTTAAAATACCAGGTTCCAGAGTGCCCCGCCCGTGGAAATAGAGCTGTTGAAACTCGTTACGTTCGTTAACGGATTCAACCATTAGACCGTTTATGGATTCAATACCGTAGATTAGAAGTTCAATATGAACAAAATCGCCTTGCGTCGGGTTGGGGTGAGCTGGGACTTTTACTTCAAGAAACCCCTGGAACATGGGGGAAATTCTCCAGTCGTCCGGATCCTCGGGTCCAACTATTTCTCTCAAAGAATTCGCTTCTGTAAATCCTTCAGGTGTTATAAAAGCCTCACGTTCGAACTGGACCTGGTCCTCATTTCTGCTGCATCCTGATATTAACATGGTTAACAATAGAATTGTGGTGCAAAAAAGGAATAATTCAGGCCGTGAAATATTGTAGGTCATAGAAAATTAAATATAGCAGGTGATTATAAAATATTATACCTGCGAATAAGTTTTTTCTTGCGTAATACTGTAAGTTTACAAGAATGTTAAATTACGAATTAATTGAAGACTGATGCTTGAAGTTATAGGGATTAAAAATTGCGATACCATCAAAAAAACCCGAAAATGGCTGGAGGAAAATAACATTGAATATGACTTCAGGGATGTCAAAACTAAACCACTAAGCCCAAATGAGCTGGCTGACTTAGTGAAAAAGGTAGGTCTTGACGCACTAGTAAACAAACGTGGTCGAACATGGAAAATGTTGGGGCTTGCCGACAAGAACCTAAATGACAATGATCTGTTTGAAGTACTTCTGGAAAAACAAACCATGATAAAACGTCCGGTCTTCAAAAAAGATGAAGCCGTTCTGCTGGGATTTGATGAAGATGCCGTGGCGTCTTTTGTAGAAGAAGAGATATGAAAACTTTTCTGTTGTTATCTGCTTATTTGGGATTTATTTATGCGCTTTCGCCCCCTCTTGAGTATAAAAAGGTGTCTTCACAAAATATCGTAGATCCCCCCACGGTATCTGATATCTTGTCAGTTCGGGAGAAATTTACCTACGAAGTCGGGTATGGTTTTTTTACTCTGGGTACGATATCTATAGAAATATTAGAGGATACAACCTATCGTGATCAACCCGCACATTATTTGTTCTATAATATTAAGTCTAATCCGGGTATGCTTTTAGTCGGTTACAAAGAGCGCAATTATCATACTTTTATGGCGCATAATGATACCACCTTCTACGGGTTAAAGTTCTGGACCGATAAGGTACATGATGATATTTATGAAGAAACGCTTTATGATTATGATTACCCGGCCCAAAAGCTCTTCACTTTCGAAGAAGGCGAGGCTGTTGATACTCTTGAACTATCGAACCTGGCAGATAGCGGACCGTCTTTTTTCTACTTTTCAAGATTGCATGCAGGGACTGACAGCAAAGTGAATTATCCCATTTACATCAGTCACGAAAAAGGAAACGTAGAGCTTCAGAACAGCAGTAATATAGAAAGCTATCGTTCTCCGGCTTTCCCTGATGATGATGTGCAAGTCTTTAGAACCCGCGGGAATGCCGATGTAGATGGCCCTTTCGGCTTCAGTGGCCGTATTGATGCCCTATTCATGGCCGACGAACTTCGAATTCCTCTGGAAGCCAGAGTGCGCGTATGGGTCGGAAACGTTAGAGTAAGGTTAATTGATTACGAAGTAAATAAGAGGTAAAAGTAACTTTAAGAAAAAGCAACTATTGAAAAACTCCAAACTAAAAACAAGAAACTTAAAAACCAGATCTAACCTTGCTGCAAATTAAAAAGTTACCCCACGGAAAGGACCTGCAACTTCCCGCCTACGAATCGGCCTATGCTTCAGGAATGGATATCCGGGCAGCAGTGCAAAATCCGGTGATACTAAAACCGGGCGAACGGATGTTAATCCCCACAGGTTTCCAAATGGCGCTTCCCGAAGGTTACGAAGCGCAGATACGTCCCAGAAGCGGACTCGCATTCAAGTACGGCATCACCATGTTAAATTCACCGGGAACAATTGATGCCGATTACCGGGGAGAAGTAAAAGTGATAGCGATAAACCACGGGCTGGAATCGTTTGTGATCAACCATGGCGACCGAATCGCTCAAATGGTTATTGCTCCGGTCACACAGCTGCAGATTGAACATACGGATGAACTTTCGGGAACAAAACGAGGCGACGGAGGCTTCGGCAGCACCGGAAGCAAATAGTGGTTTCCATGAATACATTTCAGCCTTATTATCAGCTTTTACGCCACAACCACAGCTTTCGGGGGTTATGGCTGAGCCAGGTTATCTCCAATTTTGGAGACTGGTTCGGTATACTGGCTGTTTATACGCTGATCCTGAGGTATTCAGATTCAGAATTCTTACTGGGGCTGATTATCGTGATCAAGTTCCTGAGCTTTGCTTCTTTTTCCCCAATAGGGGGTTACATTGCCGACCGGTTCGACCGCCGCACGCTTCTAATCTTGTGTGATTTCGGGCGCGGGTTCATTGTCCTGGGGTTCCTGCTTGTAACAAGTGCCAACCTTTTGTGGCTGATCTATGTGCTAACGGCTGTTCAAATGATGCTCAGTGCAATATTCGAGCCGGCTAAACAATCCTCCATCCCAAATATCACAAAGGGTGAAGAGCTTATGCTGGCTAATGTAGTTTCTACAATGTCTTGGAGCGTAATCTTTACCACAGGTATGGGCATCGGTGGAATAGCGACGGCCTATTTCGGCACGGATGCTGTATTCATTCTTAACGCCGCCAGTTATATCGGATCTACCTGGTTTGTTTACAAAATTAATATCCCTCATGATCGCGACCAGAGACTGCTGGAATCCTTAAAAAATCCTCTTACCGGCATTATGGATGGCTTTCGTTACATGTTCAGCACGGGGCATATTCTTCGCCCGGCTTTAGCCAAAGGTACGATCTCTTTCATTCTGGGCGGTATGGTTTACATGCTTATCCTTGTATCTGAAGAAGTTCTGTTAATGGGCACTGTAGGACTCGGTTTCCTTTACGCCAGCCGTGGGATTGGCACGGCCATCGGACCCGTACTTGTGCGAAGGTTCATTAAAGATGATCGAAAGTGGATAACTGTTATGGGATTGGCAATGATCACCACCGGTTTCTGTTATTTAATAGTCGGTCAAACCGACCTTCTGTGGCTGATGGTCATCTTTGTCGTTCTTGCACACTGTGGTTCCGGCGCCAATTGGGTGATGAGCACTGTGATGCTGCAAAAACGCGCTCCGGATAGCTTGCGTGGCAGAGTGTTTAGCTCAGAATGGCTGTTCTTTACAGTAACACAGTCTGTTTCTGTTTTGACAGCCTCGGTTTTGCTGGATTACAATATACTGACTCTGCGGGAGCTCATGTTAATCTTCTCGTTCCTGCTTATCCTTACCGGATCAATATGGCTCCTTACTATTTCCAGAAAAGAAATCCTGTGGCAAAAACAAAAACAGGAAGACATCGATACTTCCGTTGTAAAAAATAATCCCAATAAAAACTTTACCTGATCAATGAAACTTAAATCATTTACTGTTAACCCTTTTCAGGAAAACACATATCTGCTCGAAAAAGAAAATAAAGCCGTTATATTTGATCCCGGATTCTTTAATGCCACAGAAATAAGTGGCATGGATCAAATTTTAAAAGAGTGGGATGTTGAATTAATTGCCGTAATATTAACCCATGCACACACCGATCATGTTTTGGGGTTGCAACGGGTGCTGGATCGGTACGATATACCGGTGTACATGAATCATGGGGATCTCTACTTGTGGGAAAACTTTGTCGCCTCGTCAGCTATGTTCGGCCTTCAGGTTGAACCATTTAATTTCACGCCTGTAAACCTTGAACCTCAGAGAGGCTGGCAAATAGGCCCGTTTACCTTCGATATACTATTTACACCCGGACATGCTCCCGGTCATCTTTCTTTTCATGCCAAAGCTGCAAACTTGCTGATTGCCGGTGACGCCCTGTTTCGTGAGAGCATTGGCCGCACAGATCTGTACAAAGGAGACTTTGATCAGCTCGAAAAATCAATAAAAGAGAATATTTATACACTGTCCGATGAAACAAGAATCCTGCCGGGCCACGGTATTGAGACCACCGTAGGACATGAGAAAGTTAACAATCCTTTTGTTAAGGCAGAATAATGCCAGATACAACCGCCCCTATTAGCATTCTTTAATTCACTAAAAAATAACCCCCACCCAATACCGTTTTCCCTTTCAAAATAAGAACCCCTGTGCCTCTAAATGCGTAAGAAACCCCTGCCCCGCAAACCCCGCTACCTGCTTTATTTAACAGGTCTGTGCATTCTGCCTGTAATACTTTCCCTGGGCCTGATCTTTTTGGTATGGATGGGCGCGTTTGGCCCTTTGCCGGGAGGGGATGAGCTCAGTAACATACGTCATCATGAGGCCTCACAGGTATATTCAGCTGATGGGGAAATGCTGGGCACTTACTTCGTCCAGAACCGGGCCAATGTCTCTTTGGATGAGGTGCCTGCCGTATTTCAGGATGCCCTGCTGGCCACAGAAGATGTGCGTTTCTATGAACATGACGGCATCGACCGGCGGGCCATGTTGCGTGTACTGTTTAAAACCCTGCTCATGGGGCAGGATTCCGGCGGCGGTAGCACTATAACCCAGCAACTTGCCAAGAATCTTTATCCCCGCAGCGGCACCGGAAGGACCGGGCTGGTTATTGATAAAATTAAAGAGATCATCTTAGCCCGGCAACTGGAGGATATTTATCCAAAAAAGGAGCTGCTGGAGCTTTACCTGAATACCGTATCCTTTGGTGAGGAGACTTACGGGCTTGAAATGGCGGCACGACGCTATTTCAGTACCCAACCTGCCGAGTTGCAACTTCACGAGGCGGCCACGCTAACAGGGCTGTTGAGAGCAACCTCCTGGTACAATCCACGGCGATTTCCCGAACGGGCACTGGAACGGCGTAATGTAGTCTTGCGCCAGATGGAACGCTATAATAAGATCACTACCGAAGAGGCAGAACACACAGCAGCCTTGCCGATATCTTTAAACTACAGCCGGATCACCACGAACGACGGCCCGGCACCGCATTTCCGCGAACATCTTCGCATGGAATTGCACAATATCCTTGCCAATGAGCCTGCTCTGGATGGGGAAACCTACTCCCTGTACACAGACGGCCTTCATATTGAAACCACCCTGGATTCACGAGTACAGGCTGCCGCGGAAGAGGCGGTTGCAAAACATATGGCACAACTACAGACTGATTTTAGCCGGCAGATTTCAAATAAACCAATTTTTGGTCAAAATGATCCCGCGATCCTAAGCCGGTGGAAAAAATCCCCTCATTATAAAAGTCTAAAAAAAGAGGGAATTGCCGACGAACAGATCAAGGAGATCCTGCATACACCGGTTCCTATGGATGTATTTACCTGGCAAGGCGAACAGGAACGCAGCCTCTCGCCGCACGACTCCATTTCTCATTACCTTAGTTTTTTAAACACAGGGTTCCTGGCCATGGAACCTGACGGCGGAAACGTACAGGCATGGGTAGGCGGCATCAATCATCGTCATTTTTCTTACGATAATGTGAAGGCACAGAGGCAGCCGGGTTCCGCATTCAAGCCCGTCGTATATGCAACCGTTCTGGAATCGGGCGCACAACCCTGCGATTATCAGCGTAACCGCCTTTCCACATATACCGCATACGATGAATGGACACCACGCAATACTAAAGATGAATACGGAGGGTACTTCTCCTTACAGACGGCTCTTGCACATTCTATTAACACGATAACCGTCGACCTGTTAATGGACGTAGGTATTGGTAATGTGCAAAATACTGCAGCCGCAATGGGTATTAAAACCCCGATGCCTTTTGAGCCTTCTATTGCCCTGGGCACAGCCGAACTATCTTTGCTGGAGCTTACAGCGGCCTATACTACATTTGTTAATCGTGGAGTGCCCGCGTCTCCCCATTATTTGAAAGCTATTTATAATGCCGAAGGGGAGCTGATATACGATTTTAAGAATCCAAACCATGAAAATGACCGGGAGCCGGCCCTATCTGAAGAATCAGCTGCCGCCATGGTGCAAATGCTTTCAAAAGCTGTGGATGAAGGCACAGGCAGAAGTCTGCGAAATCATTTTGGCATCAATCATGCACTGGCTGGCAAAACCGGTACAACGCAACACGCTACCGACGGGTGGTTCGTAGGTATGACGCCCGATCTCGTCTTCGGTTCCTGGGTTGGCGGTTACAGCCCCCGCGTACGTTTTACAGGTAATATGGGATATGGCTCACAGACAGCACTTCCTATTGCGGGATACTTTCTAAATAATCTGGAGGAACAACCCGAATTGGCCAGGTTACCCCGGAGTTTTCATCCTTACCAACTTAAATCGAATTTTGAAACAGGCTGTCCGGACGAACGCGATGAAAGATTCCGTGACAAGGTTCGTGATTTTTTTACAGGAGGCAGTTCCGATGAGCCCCGGCAAGTTGAGGAAGAAAAAGAAAGTCGCTCATTTCGGGACCGGGTGCGGGGCTGGTTTGGCGGGGACTAAGAAAAAGAATCTACCTATTCTTTTCCATCGTTTTCTATAATCATATTAATCCGTTCGATATCCTTCTGATATTTATCGGATTGCTGTGGCTTTACCTGCTGCATAGTTTTAAGAGTTTCTATAGCCTGCTTATATTTTTCCTGCTTTTCATAGATCTTTGCAAGGGTCTCAGAAGCCAGATCGCTTACCATTTGTGCCGGTATGCTCAGGTCGGTGTTATCTTTTGAATTGCCTGATTTTAATTCCACTTTGAGTGAATCTGCGGACGAAAGTTTAGAGATCAGCGAATCCAGGTTCAAGTCGTAATCGGAATTGGCAGAAGGAGGTGGTTCTTCTGTTTTATGCTCTTTAGTGGGTACAGCCGCATCAAATTTCTGAGGATGAAGCAGATAGAAATGCAGATTTTCAAATAACGGACTTCCTGGTGCAAAACTTTTCGCCTTCATTGCATTCTCTATCGCCAAAGTTTTCATTCCCCGCTTATGGTATAAACAGGCCAGAATAAAATATCCTCCAGCATCCAAACCCCGCTTTTTAAGGTGCGTTTCCAGGCGATCTGTACTTTTTTGAGGATCAGAATCAAACTGCTCAACAAATGAGCTTAACGATGGGGGTATTGTAAAGGGGAAATCCGGCAAAGTTGAGAGGCTGAGTTATTTATTCATATTAGGTGAACCTTCCAGCGAACGTTCTATCGCTAATATAGAAAAAAATCCCAAGTCTTTCTAAAAGGAAATGATAGTTCTTACCAATCACCAAGTGCATCATTAAACATATTGTCGGCCACACGATTCAGGGCTTCCTGGGCGGCATTATTCTCGCCATCGATAGGGTCAACATTGGGATCATATTGAAAGCTTCCGGAGAAGCTTTTATCCCATTCCGGTTCTTCTTCTTCAGTGTAACGGAATGAGGAATTAACGCTGATCTGTACCTGGTTCAGTTCTGCCCGGTCATCTCCGCCAACAGTATAAGGCTGATTGCTGTACCCGGTGATTCTTCCTTCGAAAATAATATCGGCATCTTCCGGATTGCCGGATAGGCGCAAGCGGCTTTGATTCACAAATCTGTCTATCAAAGTTTCATTAAGTATATCACCCAGATCGCCCATGCCGCTGCCTGATTCATCCACAAAATAGGAAATATAAACCGTCCTGACATTCGAGGGGATGGAAATTCCGGTAAAGCTGTATTGCAAACAGCCGCTCATGGCGAAGATGAGCAGCATGAATGCTGTAATACGGGTAATAATCGCTGGTTTAGTCAAGTTCATATTGATCAAGTTTGCGGTACAGGGTGCGCTCGCTCATTCCCAGCACTTCGGCGGCTTTCCGGCGGCTGCCGTTGTATTTGGTCAGTGCTTTTTGAATCAAAAACTTTTCCGTTTCTTCTAATGAGGGTAGGTCTCCCTGATCAAAAAAATCCTGAAACTCATTATGCTCGTCTTTGTTCATTTCTACAGGACCATTTGACTGCTTTTTGCCCGGCCACCCTACTTTCTGGTTTTTGTGAACTTCATCCTCATGATTCTGGGGAAGGGGAAGGGATTTGCTCATTCCTCCATTTGCAAATGAACTATAGATAAAGCTGCCGAACATCTTTTTCAGATCACTGATTTCATTACGCAGTTCAACCAAAGCGCGGTACATTAACTCTTGATCTTTTAGCCCCTGATTGTTGCCGGCATGCTGCTGGTAGTTGCCGGATTGCTGTTTGTTGTTTTCAGAGCCGTCGTTATTGCGTTTGAAGAGCACAGGCAGGTTATCGGCAGATCCTTCATGTTGGCGCCCTTTCAGGTATTTCTGTAAAATTTCAGCCGTGATGTATTGAGATTTTTCCAGCACTACCATCTGTTCGGCTACATTCTTAAGCTCACGGATATTACCCGGCCAACGGTATGATACAAGCAGATTCCGGGCCTCATCGGAAAATCCCTGAAATGTGGAATCATAACGTGCGGCGAATTCATTGACGAACTGCCGGAAGATCAGTATGATATCTTCTTGCCTCTCGCGAAGCGGCGGAATTTTAATATTGATAGTGTCAAGGCGGTAATACAGGTCCTCTCGGAAGTCACCGGAGGTCACGCAACTCCACAGGTCCCGGTTACTGGCGGCTATGACCCTTACATCGGCCGTGCGTACCTCGCTGGAACCGACCCGGAAGAACTCTCCGGTCTCCAGGACTCTTAGCAGTTTGACCTGAATATTCTTAGGGGTATCGGCTATTTCATCCAAAAAAATAGTGCCGCCGTCGGCTTTCTCGAAATAGCCTTTACGCGAATCGTGAGCACCGGTATAAGATCCTTTTTCGTGGCCGAAAAGCTCACTTTCAATTATACCTTCAGGAATAGCACCGCAGTTTACAATAACAAGATTATTATCTTTTCGTTTGCTCATGCCGTGAATAGCCTTGGCCGTAACATCCTTGCCTACACCGGTCTCGCCTTGCAGCAAAATCGAAATATCGGTGGGGGCCACCTGCTTGATCTTTTCAATCACTTGTCTGATAGCAGGGGATTCGCCGGTAATCCCAAATGTATTATCTTTATGTGATGCAGGGGTATTCAAATATAGGTCCAGTTAAATTGATCACAAATCTGTTGCAGGTCTTTTAGCCTGACGTTGTAATATACAACGCAGAAAAAACTTATTATTAACCCAATGTTTTACTATTTATTTTATGCAGGCAAAAACGATTTACCTGCTTACCCGGTAAGAGCTTCACGCCCAGATAGCGATAAGGCTTGCAAAGGCTCTCCAAATAACGTTGCCGAATTGTTTCCGTTGATGATGACCTCTACATACTGACCGGCCTGGTAATTATGCTTGTCGAAGATAACCATCTTATTGGTGTCGGTACGGCCGCTGAGCTGCTCATTAGAGCGCTTGCTCAGGCCCTCAACCAGCACAATGTGCTTCTTGCCAATTTCTTTTTGATTATTCAACTCAGAATATTTTCTAAACACATTAATGACTTCCGTAAGCCTTCGTTTTTTAACCTCCTCCGGCACATCATCCTCAAACTTTCTATGGGCAAATGTCCGTTCCCTTTCCGAATAGGAGAACATATAGGCCAAATCGTATTTAACCTGGTCCATAAGATCAAGGGTATCTTGATGCTGCTTTTCAGTTTCTCCGCAAAATCCGGTGATGATATCGGTGGAGAGGGCCACGCCTGGTATCAGCGTTCGCATTTTATCGATTAGTTCCAGGTAGGCCTCACGCGTGTAAGGCCGCTTCATGCGCTCGAGAACCTCGTTGCTGCCGGACTGGGCAGGAATATGAATATAATCACAGACATTAGGCCTCTCGCGAATCACATGAAGAAACTCGTCAGGAAAATCTTTCGGGTGTGATGTTGAGAAGCGGATGCGGATTTCCGGGTTGATCAGGCTGCACTGGTACATGAGCTCTGCAAAACGGGTCCCGTTGTCGTTATAAGAGTTTACATTCTGGCCCAGCAGGGTCACTTCTTTATATCCCTGATCGCTGAGCATTCTCATTTCATTAAGCACGCTTTCCATCGGTCGGCTGCGCTCCCGCCCGCGGGTGAACGGAACTACGCAAAAGGCGCACATATTATCGCATCCTCGCATAACGGATACAAAGGCGCTCACCCCGTTGCCTGTTGTTCTTACCGGAGCGATATCGGCATAGGTTTCCTCCTGGGATAAAATCACGTTCACCGCTTTCTGCCCGTCATCAACTTCGCTCAGCAGGTTGGGGAGGTCACGGTAAGCATCCGGCCCCACGACCAAATCCACAAGCATCTCGGTCTCCATGAACTTCTCACGGATACGCTCGGCCATGCAGCCCAGAACCCCCACAGTCATATTGCCTTTGTTCTTTCTTTTAAGGAACCGGAAGTATTTCAATCGGTCCCACACCTTGCGCTCAGCATTATCGCGGATCGAACAGGTGTTGATAAAAATAACATTGGCAGCCTCCGGGTTATCGACAGGTTTCATACCCTGTTCCATCAGGATGGAATTGACAATCTCGGAATCGGCAAAATTCATCTGACAGCCGTAGGTTTCGATATAAAATGTGCGTACGCTCAAAAGAAAAAACTTTAGGTTGAGTTGTTTTACCCAAAGATACAAAAAACGAAGCTAGAAGGGAAAGAAGTGTGGGTTGGGGGATTTGTAATTTGTACGCTTCGCTTTTGTTGGTTGTACGCTAACGCTGGTTGTTAATGGCTATCCTAATAAATGTTATAGCGAGCTACTGGGTTTGGATATAAAATGTGCCTACATCATAACATCACAACGGGCAAAAGCCCGAAATCAGTAGCTGATCTCAGGCGTACCTTTCTAGTTCGGCCATTCGCTCGGGTTTTCCCGCCACTGGTTTAGCAAATCCAGATCGGATTCTTTTACGTAACCATTTTCTACGGCTACTTTAATAAGTGTGCTGTAGTCGGTTAGGCTGTAAACCGGGATATTAAGTTCCTTAAATTTCTCGTCGGCTGTCTGAAAGCCATAAGTAAAGATAGTGGAGATCTGTTTTATGTGAGCTCCAATAAATTGCAGCGGGTCAACCACCGATATTGCAGAGTTCCCCGTCGAGATAAGATCTTCAATGATTACGGTTGACTCTCCTTTTTTTACGCCCCCTTCAATCTGGTTGCCCATACCATAGGCTTTGGCTTTGGCGCGAACATAAGCCATGGGCTTTTGTAACCGCTCAGATACCCAGGCTGCATGTGGGATGCCGGCGGTAGCTGTTCCGGTAATAACGTCAACATCCGGATCGGTATTTTTAATATGCTCAGCCAGGCGATCGGCGATTTTTTCCCGCAGTTCCGGGTATAATATTGTTAGGCGGTTATCGCAATATATGGGTGAGTTCCAACCGGATGACCAAACAAACGGGTTCTTTGGACGCAGCACTACGGCATTTATTTTAAGCAGGGTCAGTGCTAATTCTTCTGAAAAATTTTTATCTATAATCATGTTGTATAAGTTTCTTTACTTCAAAAACATCGGACAAATCCTGGCATGGATGCACTTGATGAAATAATGGTGTCCGACAGTCTTACAAGACAAATAATATAATGAAATTGAGACAGACATATGCATACAGGCCGGCACCCAAATCATCAAACAGTACTCCGGGGGCACCTTTTAAGTCCTGAATTTTATTGATGCCCAAAGGTTTAAATATATCAAAAATTCGGAACAAAAGAAATCCCGAAATTAAAAGCAGGATATCCGCACCTGTGGCTGTAAAGGAAATAAGCAAAAAAGTAAGAGCCTGTCCGGCAACTTCGTCCATGACCAAGGGGCTGGGATCCTTTCCGTGGATCCGTTCAAACTCCGAAGTGGTGATAAATGTAATGGCGCAGGCAACTGCCACAAGAGCCGCCACTCCCCAAAAGCCGGCGAGCAGGGAAACAATATAAATTGGAACCAACCCGGCCAGGCTCGCCCAGGTGCCCGGCGCCTTAGGCAGATAGCCTATGTAAAAAAAGCTTCCAAATAGAATGTGCATTGCAATTAATTTTTACTGTAGTTCATTAGGGAAAAATAAACCGAAAACGCAGGTGAATTGTTAAACGATTGACTATTTAACCGCGCGGGTAAATATTTTTCTGTTCATCATAACATATTCAACCCCGGTATAAACAGTGATCAGCATCACTACGTACAGCAGGAGGCCGAATATCCCGGTACCCAGGAGATAGCGGCTAAAGTCTCCCACTACAATATCCGTTTTGACAAATACCCCAATCAACAGCGTCACGTACAGGAAGCCCATTTGCACAGCAGTTTTTACTTTCGCGGAATAGCTGGTATTCATTTGCAGCCCTTTTTTGTCGGCAAATATGCGCATGATGGTAATGAAGATGTCGCGGGCAAAAATAAGGCCGATAGCCCACCAGGCGAATTGCTCATTAATGAAGGGCAGACAAATGAAGCCGGCGAAGGTAAGGAACTTGTCAGCCAGCGGGTCCAGAAATATACCTGTGTTTGATTTAGCCCCGTATCGGCGGGCAATCAGCCCGTCAAAATAATCGGTGACGGCCGCTGTGGCGAAAACAGCAATACTCAGGGCTGACCAGATCAACTCGGGCTGCAGGTACATGAACACGAACAAAGGCGCGAGAACGATTCGTATGCTGCTTAATATGTTGGGTACGGATTTCAAGGCGGAAATATAGGGATAAAAACAATGAGGTGAAGGAAGATAACGCGAAAAAGAGTAATATCTCCCTTTTCCAATACTCCATAAAAGCTCTAATATTGTTCTATGTTTTAATTGATGAAAGCCTGATCAAGTCCTGACCAAGGCCGTACCAACTCCTACTAATGCCCGGCTGGTAGTAGGAGTTGTATAGGAGTTGGGTGGGGGAAGATAAATTGAAAGACTGGTCGGGATAGTTCACTGTAAGCCGCAAAATCTTCCGATACCTCATAACTCACATCTGATACGTAATCTTTCTAACTTAGCAAAACTTTTAGAAACCAAAATATCTCCTATGACCGCTCATGTAATCACCATTGGGACAGAACTGTTAATCGGTGATACCGAAAATACCAACGCTTCCTGGATCGGCCGCATACTTACCGAGAACGGGATTAAATGCGAGAAGGTTATCACTATTGGCGATGAGCCCGATCAGATTATTGATACTTTAGACCAAAGCCTGAAGCAGGCTGATTTAACCCTTATGACCGGCGGATTGGGTCCAACGCATGATGATATCACCAAGAAGTGTTTGATCAGCTATTTTAAAGTGGAGATGAAACGGCACGAACCTACACTGCATTTTGTCCAGAATCTGTTCAGGGAGCGGAATATTACTTTTTCAAAGTCTAATTATGCTCAGGCTGATGTTCCCGAAAACTGCGAAGTGATGCCTAATAAAGCGGGAACGGCCCCAGGCATGTGGTTCCCCGACCACAATCTGGCAGTTTTGCCGGGTGTGCCATCTGAAATGAAGTATTTGATGAAGCAAGAAGTGATTCCCAAAACCAAAATTGTTTTCCCCGGGGTGGCAGGCAGTTATACCCGTTACTTTCAGCTGGTTGGCATTGGGGAGAGCACACTGAGCGATTTAAACCTGGAAAATGTCTCCAATTATCTTGGTGATAACATTGATCTTGCTTTCCTTCCGCATGGCTCTGGGATCACGCTCCGCGTCAGCAGTAATGCCAAAACCCGGGAAGAGGCCGTGAGGCAGGCGGGGCCTCTTGAAGAGCATGTCCGGCGCATGGCAGGGGAATTTGTTTATTCTGAGGAAAAGGATGTAGAATTAAATCAGGTTGTCGGGCGTTTGCTTACTGAAAATAATTGTACCCTGTCAACGGCAGAAAGCTGTACCGGTGGTTTTATTGGCAATTACCTCACCGATATCGCAGGGAGCAGCTCCTATTTTACCGGGGGAATCCTGGCCTATTCAAACGCTATGAAAACAAATTTGCTGGATGTCAATGAGGATATGCTGAATCAACATGGTGCGGTGTCCAAACCGGTGGCCTTGCAAATGGCCAGGGCAGCGGCGGAAAAACTGGGAAGCGATATGGCTATATCCACGACGGGAATTGCGGGGCCGGGGGGAGGCACTGCAACCAAGCCGGTAGGAACGGTATGGGTGGGATATTGGTCAAAGGATGATCATTTTGCCGTGAAAATGAATCTTAATAAGAATCGTTTGCTGAACAAGGAGAAGACAGCCATCATCGCCCTCGATATTGTTCGCCGTAAATTACAAGGAATCGGAAATTTGCCCTACGGGCTTCATCCTGAATACCCGTAAATTGGCAGGACAAGCTATGCTGCGCTACCTCGTTTTATTATCTGCTATTTGTATATTTATACAGCCGGCCAGGGCTCAGGTTGAAGGTACGCCCGACCCTCCTGAAGAAGAGCAGCCCGAGGATAATGATGACCGTAACAGAAGCCTGGAACCCGAAGAAGAGATTATAGAAGCTGATCCTGTTAGCCCTATGAACTTATCAGGGGTACCTTCATACGGGGTTACAAAGGTTGATAGCCTTTTGCGCTGGGAGTTGTGGTCGAACCCTTCCGAATGGCGACATTACCAGTCAGGCAATATTACCTATCGCCTTGGGGGATTAGGCAGGAATGACGGATCGATATTGCGCGGCCATGAACCGCGTCATCAACAAGTTTACCACGAAGGCATCCTGATCAACGACAGGGTAAGCGGGAGCATGAATACCAATCGAATGCCCCATCACCGGTTTTCCAGAGTTTTTGAACGCAGACACTCCACCCGGCATCAGACAGAGTACCAGAACCGGCGTTATTATGTTACCGAGCCTCTTACAATGATCAGTTATGATCAGGGGCAATCCAATTACAGGAGCACAGAGGGATTCTTTACTCGGAACATAGGACGCGAAACCAATATTGAACTGTCTTATTGGGGGAAAAACGACGACGGGGATTATCTGAACAACGATTTTAGCGGACGTATTGCCAGCGGCCGGGCCTTCCATCACATCAACGAAAAGTGGATAGCGGAAGCAGGAGGTTTGTATAATGGCCTGCAACTTGACGAACCTCACGGTTACCAGATAGCCGACATGAACACTTTTGGGTTCCTTGAATTTAATGCCACGCCCGTTGAATCAAGTGCACGGTCATCGACCAGTAATATTTTGGCTTATTCCACGCTCTGGCACCGCCCCGATGAAGTATCAGATGTGAACACCCAGTTTACCGCCTACCGAAACAACTACCGGCGCTTCCACTTTGGAAGTGCCGACTCGACGTACTACAAGGTTGCCACCAGCGGCCTTCAGGGTCGGCGCTGGATGAATGCGGGTCCGCTAGCACTTCGGGTTTCTCTTAATGCTGACTACTCGGGTGTTGATGAAAGCACCAACCGATCCCTTGCCCGGACTAACTGGGTAAGTTATACGGGCCGGGCCGAAGGTGATTTCGATTTGAGAGATTTTGCTAATATCTCCGGATGGAGCACCTTGTCGGGGCGCAGCGATGGTTTTCAGGAATATGATTTCGGGGCCAAAGCCGGTTTATCTCTGCCTTTTGGTTTTTCGGCCTACGGCTCGTATTCCATAGGAGAACAAATGCCCACCATCCAGCAACTGTACTGGCAATCCAATGAGTACCAGGGCAATCCTGATTTGGGCAATGAGTTAATCATGCGCATGGAGGCAGGAGTGGATTCCAGGCTCTTTCCGGCCATGAACCTGGGGGCGCGGGTCTACCGCAAAGACATCACCAATCCCATTATGCTGGGCGCTGATGTGGAAACCAATGCTTTCGACAGCACCTTCACCCAAACCCGGGGATATAAAACGGAGGGGGCCGAAGTATATGCTTCGGTAGACGGGGCAAGGTTTGAAAGTGATCTGTCGGTGACCTATCAGAACTTTTCGTCCAATTCGCCGATAGCCGCCGACCAGCAGCTGGCGCAGAGCGGATCAAGGGTATGGGGGCGGGCCTCGGCCTTCTACAAAGATTATATGTTTGACAGCGCGGCTTTTGTGAAAGTGGGCGGACGTTTTCTGTTCTCACCAAACCCCTACCGAAGCGGCACTTATATTCCCCAAATGGATTACTGGGAAAGCAACTCCTTTGAGCAGGCCATCCCGCAGTTCCACCGGCTTGATTTGGAAGTATCTGCCCGCGTTCGTACGGTAATGGTGCACGTGCGCCTGGAAAACGCTTTGAACCAGTTTACTCAGTTGGGGTATTTTGAGACGGCCAATAATCCTATGCCGGGGCGGGTATTGCGTTTTGGGGTTAAGTGGATATTGAGGAATTGAGTTTTTGTACGCTGCGCTGTTGTTGGTTGTGGGTGGTTGGTTGTTTTTGGAGTGGTGGCGGGTTATCGGGTTTTAAGTCGTTTGGTCGCTTTTGTGAATTGGTAATTTGTAAATTTGTTTGGAGGAGGATTTCCGCGACGGGCAGGAAGGACACAACGGGGATGTTTTTTGTATGCTATGCTGTTGTGGGTGGTTGGTTGTTTTTGGGGTGGCGGCGGGAAGTGGACGTTCATCTTGGTTTGTCATTAGTGAATTGGTAATTGGTACGCAAGCTTGTGTGATTTGGTATATTGGTAAATAGCCACGCGAGCGAGCTTTTGTTTATTGTGAATCGGTGAATTTTGGGGGATGATGTGAATCAGCAGGGTGAAGATTTAGGGGGGCCGCCGGAGTGGGCGAAGGGGGTGGTGTGGTATCATGTATTTCCGGAGCGTTTCCGGTGTGGTGATTCGGGTAATTTCCCGACGGCTGCCGATCAGAAGGGTGCCTGGCCTCACGATTACTTGTCGCCGTTTGAACCTCATCCATGGGGATCCGACTGGTATAAAAAGCAGCCTTATGAGCTGGAAAATGAACATGATATCTGGTTGAACATCCAGCGCAGGCGTTATGGTGGCGATCTTCAGGGCATTATTGATAAGCTCGATTATTTGAAAGATCTGGGAATTGGCGCTTTATACCTGAATCCTGTGTTTGATTCGCCCTCGCATCACAAATACGATGCTTCCAGCTATCACCACGTTGACCCGAACTTTGGCCCTGACCCGGACGGTGACCGGAAGCTTATCCGGCAGGAGAATCCAGGCAATCCAGCTACCTGGGTGTGGACCAAAGCCGATCTGCTGTTGGTACGATTGATAGAGAAAGTACACCAAAGGGAAATGAAGATCATCCTGGACGGTGTTTTCAACCACATGGGATTGACCAGCTGGGTCTATTTGGATGTAGTCGAGAAGCAGCAGAAATCCCGGTTTAAAGACTGGTTAGCCATTGAACAGTGGGATAATTTTGATAAAGGCAAGACCTTTGAGGTAAAAACCTGGGAAGGATATAATGAGCTCCCCGAGTTCAGGCAGGATGAAAACGGGCTTGTGGAAGGACCGCGCCAGTACGTATACGACATCACCCGGCGCTGGATGGATCCGCATGGAAACGGAGATTTGGCCTCGGGAATTGACGGCTGGCGCCTGGATGTGGCCTATTGCATCCGTCATCCGTTCTGGAAAGACTGGAGGAAACACTGCCGGTCCATAAATCCCGAAGCCTATTTGGTAGCCGAAGTAATAGACAACATTGAAGAGCAGAAACCTTATTTGCAAGGGGACGAATTCGACGCGGTGATGAACTACAACTTCGCCTTTGCCTGCACAGAATTCTTTATTCGTGATCACAACAAGCTCACTCCCAAACAATTTGATGCAAGGCTGCAAAAGCTCAGGGAAGCCTACAGTCCCGATACGGCCCATGTGATGCAAAATCTGCTGGACTCCCATGATACCGACCGCGTTGCCTCACGCATTGTTAACCGTAAAATGGCCGACCTGCGGGACTGGCATCGCTACTACCATTTATCAAAAGGAGAGAATCCCGATTACGATACCCGCAAACCCACTGCCGAAGAGTACCGCACCCTGAAGCTTCTGGCCTTGTTTCAGATGACCTACCTTGGCGCGCCCATGATCTATTACGGAAGCGAGACCGGGATGTATGGCGGTAACGACCCCTGCTGCAGAAAGCCTATGATATGGCCGGACATCTCATTTGAAGACGATGCTGTAGGTCCGGATCTACAGCCAAGGCCAGAACCTCGTGAAATCAGCTTTGATGAAGATCTGCATAATTATTACCGGAGCCTGATTCACATTAGAAACGCCGCAAAAGCCCTCCAACTAGGGGATTATAAAACCATTATAGCAGATAATGACAATGATATCTATGCTTTTTCACGGAATTATAAACATGAATCTGTGATGGTTGTCATCAATAACAGCACGAGTAAGAAAAAAGTACCCCTACAGATAGGGGAGAAGAAAATCGGGAAAGATTTAGTAAGTGGGAAGACAGTGAAAACAGAAGAGGGGAAAACCTTTGTGATAATGCCCGGCTTATCGGGTAATATTTTGGAAATTATTTAAATATTCAATATAATTTAATAAATAACTACATTGAAAAAAAGCTGACAATGCTTCTTACCTAAATACCGAAGGTTGCTTTACGATCACTGTTGAGACACCGTCAGGTCATGTAACGAGCAGAACTATTAAAGGTAGACGCGCCAAGACAATGGCTGATTAATGAACTTGGTCTGTCGACGGATATTCAATTTATTTAAGTGGATGGATAATTTAAGTCTATATTTAGTATACTCCCATCATGCCATAGCAACAGTTACAATCCCCATTTCGTGTTTCGAATAGGGCATTATTGCAGCCGACAGTTCGAAGGTGGTGGTGCCTGTGGTGAAAACATCATCCACTAGGATAGGGATGCGGCCGCTAAGAGCTTCCGGTTTATTGACTTTAAAAGCGTCTTTAATGTTCTGCATCCGTTTGTCCAGGTTGAAGCCTGTCTGGGATTGTGTATTTCTGATTCGGGTAATACATCTCTCTTCAAGTACAGGGATATTGGTGACGGAGGAAATCCCTTCTGCTATGAGCAAAGCTTGATTATACCCGCGCTTACGTTTGCGGGAGGTATGCAGAGGCACCGGAATTAATATATAATCTTTACTCTGCCGGAAGGCTGGGTTGCTCAAAAGGTGGAAACCCAGCAGCGAGCCGAGCTGCCCGCCAAGTTTCCCCATCCCATGGTATTTCAGCTGGACTAGAATTTCCTGTATATACCCGCTTTTATCGTATTTCCAGAGGGCGTCTTGAAAAAGGATGTGCTCGGGCAGGAATATTTCCGTGCATACATCATGGTGCATTGGGTTGGCGGCATCAAATTGGTGTTCAATGCAATATGGACATATTGTTTGGCTACTCCTGCTCTGGATATCCCCGCAGCACGGGCAAGCAGAAGGGAATAGTATAGCGTTCGCCCCTTGAGTTATCGTTTGGAAAAGCTTCATTGCGGAGGATCAAATACAAGTTTGTCGTTTCTATATGTGATCCATCAACTTTACTATCCTTCTGCAATTGGCGGGAATATTTTATGATTCTAACAAAAGGCCTGTGTTTATTGGTAAAAGGACCGATTGTCTCAATCATCCTATAAAAATGCCCAAACCAATATCAGGATAATCATTATCCAAATTACAATACTGACCCAGCTTTTTTGTTCAGGGAATTCGTATCCGCAAATCGGACATATCTCACGGCTGGCATCTACGTCTACGGCACAGGATGGGCATTCTTTGGTTTCCAAGGGTAATTTAAATGTGGTTTTCGGTTGCGTATGGTGCTGTATTCACAACGGATTAATGTTTATCCTTTTGGAACGAACGATTGCAGGCCGGTAATTTCCCGGCCGAGAATAAGTCCGTGGATGTCATAAGTACCTTCGTAGGTGTTGACCGATTCCAGGTTAACCATATGGTGTATCACACGGTATTCGCCTGATATGCCGTTTCCCCCGAGCATGTCCCGGGCGGTGCGGGCTATGTCCAGTGCCTTCCCGCAGTTGTTGCGTTTTGCCAGGGAGACCATGGAAGGGTGCATGGTGCCTTCGTCTTTTAGCTGTCCAAGGCGCAGGGCCAGCAGCTGCATTTGGGTAATTTCGGTGAGCATGTTGGCCAACTTTGTTTGAATAAGCTGGTTTGCCGCCAGAGGATGCCCGAATTGTTTGCGCTCGGATACATACCGCCTTGCACGGTGATAACAGTTCTCAGCGGCTCCCAGTGCGCCCCAGGCTATGCCATAGCGGGCACTGTTCAGGCAGGTGAACGGGCCTTTCAGTCCGCGTACGTCGGGAAAAACATTCTCATCGGGAACAAATACGTCTTCAAATATAAGCTCGCCGGTAAGGGATGCTCTCAGCGACATTTTTTCATGTGTTTCGGGGGCAGTAAACCCTTTCATCCCTTTTTCTACAAGAAATCCACGTATCTCGGCCTTGTCTTCACGGTTCTCTTTGGCTTTTGCCCATACCACCGCAACATCAGCAATTGGAGAATTGGTAATCCACATCTTAGCGCCGTTCAGCACCCATCCCCCGTCTTGTTTAATGGCTGTGGTGGTCATCGAGGCGGGATCTGATCCATGATCGGGCTCCGTGAGCCCAAAGCAACCAATCAATTCGGCGTTAGCCAATCGTGGCAAGAAACGCTTCCGTTGCTCTTCGGTGCCGAATACATCAATAGGATGCATAACTAAAGAAGATTGTACCGACATAAACGATCGGTAGGCCGAATCTACACGTTCCACTTCACGGGCCACAAGGCCATAGGCAGTATGGCTGGCGCCGACACCGCCGTATTCAGGATCCAGGGTAGAGCCAAGAAGGCCCAGCCCGGCCATCTCCTGGCCAATATCCTCATCAAATATTCCATCCTGATTGCCCCTCAATGCCCTCGGTTCCAATTTGGTTTGGGCATATTCCCGAGCTGTTTCCATGATCATGCGATCATCATCTTTTAACAGTGATTCAAATTCAAAGGGATCGTCAATATTAAAGCGTTTTTTGGTCATGATGCAGGAATGAACTAATTAAGAGTGATGGGATAAAACGGAGATTATTTAGGAACCTTTCACCAAAATAATAAAAACTAAGGTGCTTGTTTTATCTGAATCGCTCTCCATCACTGTTGCAAGTGTTTCGCAATAATCATTCTCTGCACCTCAGACGTTCCCTCGCCAATTTCCAGGAGTTTGGCATCTCTGAGAAAACGCTCAACGTGATATTCCTTGATGTAGCCATATCCGCCATGGATCTGTATGGCATCCAAGGCGGATTTCGTGCTGAGTTCGGAGGCGAACAGTTTGGCCATAGAGGCTTCTTTAGTGAAAGGCTGCCCCTGGTCTTTGAGCCAGGCGGCTTTATGGACCATCAGGCGAGCTGCTTCGTTTTGGGTGGCCATGTTGGCCATCATCCATTGCAGGGCCTGGTTTTGACCTATAGGTTTTCCGAATTGACTGCGTTCTGCAGAGTATTTAAGTGATTCTTCTAAACAGCCCCTGGTGATTCCCACTGCCATTGCCCCGATGCCAATGCGCCCGCCATCCAGAATTTTCATGGTGTCATAAAAGCCTTTGTTGAGCTCCCCAAGCAGGTTCTCCTCCGGTATGGCACAATCTTCCATAATAAGCTCAGAGGTATCGGTGGAGTTCATGCCAAGTTTCTTCATCTTCTTGCCATGGCGGAAGCCGGGGGTATCTTTATCGATGATAAAGGCGCTGATCCCTTTGGCACCTTTAGACGCGTCGGTCAACGCAAGCACGACAAAGATTCCGCCGACAGATCCCTGAGTGATGAAGGTTTTGGTTCCATTAAGGACCCAATGAGCTCTTTTTTTTACCGCCGTTGTTTTCATGCCCGAGGAGTCGCTGCCCGATCCGGGTTCGGTTAGCGCCCAGCCACCCAGTTTCTCACCGGATGCCAGCGGGATCAGGTATTTTTCTTTTTGCGCTTCGGTGCCCGCAAAGTTAATATGGCCCGAGCACAGAGAAGTATGAGATCCAACGGTGAGCGCCAGAGAGGCATCCCAACGGGCGATTTCTTCAAGGGCCAGGGTGAAGCTTATGGTATCAATGCCGCCTCCGCCGTACTTTTCTTCATAGACCATGCCCATTAAATTCTGCTCGGCCAGCATAGCGATCAGTTCATGTGGAAACTCGTGGTTCTCATCCCGCTCCATGACCCCCGGGGCAACATGGCGTTCTACAAAATCTTTTACGGATTCGCGGATGAGCTGCTGATCTTCACTTAATGCAAAATGCAGTCCTGCTAGTATGTCGGTAGGCATTGGTCATTCTCCTGTTAATTATTATTATGTACTGGAATCACTTCCAGTGGTTCTCTTGATTTGAGGCTGTCTCTCAGCAGTCTTTTAAAACAATATATTTCGGTTCTCTCTCAACCAAATTTCCATTTCACGCCCCGGCCTGATTCCGGATCAGGATATTCCCAGGTTACCGCCCCCTGATCACAGACAAACATGCAGGTACCGCACTCTATGCAGTCTTCAAATTGAAAATGGACTTTCCCTTTTTCGTCTTTCGTATAACAATTGGCCGGACAAGTATAGGTGGTTCCCTGATGGCCGCATTCGGTGTTACAGATGTCGGTATTGACTACAATATGCGGCTTTGCATCCTTTTTCTCCTGATTTAAATAGCTGACGGTTCCCAACCGTTCGGCAATGCTTAATTTTTTCATAGCGATCGGCCTCCTTTAAGTGCTAGTTTAAGCATCCTCCAGTAACTGGAATGTTTTTTAACGGCTTTCCTAAGTAATGTAGCACTTTTCTGTGTCGGTTTATTTTCTATAGTAAAAAAATCTTTTCCGAAATCACAGACTATTTTAGGAACGGTCTCAAACATGTCATCACTGTGAAGGAACTGCACAGCACTTTGAAATTTATGCATGTCTTTAAGCACAAAGCTTCCTTCCAGAGCTGAGCGATATGCTTTTAAGGTATCACTGGAAAAATCTCCTTTTCCTTTAGCTTGAGTTGCTGTTTCAGCAGCCAGTATCCCGGATCGCATTGCATAGTCCATTCCCTGAATGGCCTTGCCCGAGTTCATAAGCAGGTTGGCCGCTTCACCGGCTATAAGCAGGCCATCGGTATAAATTTCTTTAGGCATAGCGCGAATATCTCCGGTGGATACCACATGGGCCGAATATTCCACCATTTCGCCTCCTTTGATGATGTCGCGAATCACGGGGTGCTCTTTGAATTCATTCAGCACATCCTGGGGCTTTTTGCCTTTTCTTCTCATGTCTTTCATGCCCAAAACAAGTCCGAGCGATATCGAATCCCGGTTGGTGTAAAGGAATCCGCCGCCCTCGATGCCCCGGGTAGCGTAGCCAACAAATTCGTTGCTCATTCCGCTGAGCCCATCCAACTGGAACCGGTCTTCAAGCTTTTTCTGATCGAAGCGAATAATTTCTTTTATTCCGGTGGCCATATAATCAACAGGCACATATTTATTCTGCAGGCCCACTTTCCGGGTGAGCAGGTTGTTTACGCCCTCGGCAAGGATCACCGTGTTGGAATAAAATTCTTCTCCGCCTGCTTTAATGCCAACGGCTTTTCCGTCCTCCATGATTATTTCATCTACCAATATAGAATTGGCGATAAAGGATTCGTCCGGATAGTCGCTCTTATCAATGGCTTCCTGCACTTTGTTGGCAAACCAGTTATCGAACTTGGCCCGCAGCACGATAATTCCACGGTAGGGTGTGGCATTGAAATGTTCGGATTTAAAATCAATAGAGAAAGAAGATTCCTCGTCCATGAATGACAGGCGGCGATGATTGATGAAGCGTTCGTAGCCTTCTTCGTCTTTCCAGTACTCGGGAACCAGCTTGGCTAAGTCATCTCCCCACAACACGCCGCCGGACACGTTCTTTGATCCGCTGAACTCCCCGCGCTCAATGAGTAGGAATTTCATATTGGCTTTAGCCAGCGTCATGGCAGCGCTCAACCCTGCAACCCCGCCCCCTACAACAATACAGTCAAACTTGTCTTCTTCCATGGAAACTATTTAGTCACAAGGCACTCATAATGTCCCTTTAATGGCATTTATTTACTCTTAAGCTCTTTAAGTTGCTCGATGAACAGCGGCAATATTTTATAGAGATCACCCACTAATCCGTATGTGGCAATATCAAAGATCGGGGCTTCAGGGTCTTTATTAATAGCCACGATGGTTTTGCTGTTAATCATCCCCGAAACGTGCTGTATGGCCCCCGATATACCGACAGCAATATAGAGCTGGGGAGACACGACTTTCCCCGTCTGGCCGATTTGGGTGGTAGGGGAAAACATCCCGGTCTCTACCACTGACCGCGACGCGCCTATAGCCGCACCAAGCACCTCGCTAAGTTCTTCAACCAGCTTTTTCCCTTCATGATCCTTAACGCCGCGCCCGGCGGCAACAACAATATTAGCTTCCGACAAATCTATTTTATCGCCCGATGTGCTGATGATCTCCCTGATCTTTTGCTTCAGGCTGTCCTCATCAAGGTCAAACTCAACGGGTATGACTTCAGCGTCACCCGGAGATTCTTTGACATCATAGGAACCCGAGCGAACAGAAACGAGCACAAGGTCGGCGCTGCTTTCGGTTTCAGCTAAAAATTTGGTGGCCATTATAGGTCGGATAGCTCTCACCGTATTATCCTGAAGGTCAAAAGAAGAGACATCAGATATCACCCCGGCATCAGTTCTTGCGGCCACCGCACCAAGAACATCTTTAACGGCCTCCGTTGAGGCAAATGCAACCACCTTGGGTTTATCCAGCTCGATAACCTTTACAACAGCTTCAATAAGTGTCCTGTTGATGTGATCTTTAAGCAGGGGTGATTTAACAGTATATATTTTACCCACACCAAATTTCTTAATTTCATCAACAAATTCGCCGGCATTCTCCCCAATGATGACAGCATGCGTTTCGAGTCCATTATTTTCGGCAAGCTTTCTTGCGTGGCTTACTACTTCTAATGATGAACGCTTGATCTTTCCTTCTGAAATAGCAATATAACTTAAAATACTCATAGGGATAACTTACGAATTAGGCTGTACGGAACACGAACATTTTTCTCTCATCTCACATCTCATTTCTCACATTTTCACTTCTCCCAACTCACATCTTACATTTCCCTATTAACTTTTACAACACTTTCGCTTCATTTTCCAATAAATTAATAAGCTGTTGAACAAGTTCTTCGGGCTCTCCTTCAAGCTTCTTGCCGGGTTCGCGGCCGGGGACATCACGGTAACCGGTGATTTTTGTCTTCACTTTACTGGCTGTGAGCTCTTCAGAATTTAGCCCTAGTTTCTCGAGGTCGTAAGTATCAAAAGGCTTCCGCTTAGACTGCATAATACCTTTTAGGCTGGGGATGCGAGGTTCGTTCATATCGTTAGAGCACGTTACCAGGCATGGGGTGGAAAGTTCAATAATTTCCTGTCCAGTGTCGCCCTGGCGTGTAACGATCATCTTTTTTTGAGCTTCATCCACATCCATTCCGACAGCGTTGGATGCATATGGGATCTGAAGTTTCTCTGCCAGCATGGAACCGGTAAGCCCGGCATCGGTATCCTGAGATTGCTTGCCGCAGAGGATTACATCATATTCTTTATCTTTATAAAAGGCGGAGAGTATTTCAGCATATCCGGCAGAGTCCAGTTTTAAATCGGGGGGCAAGGATATGAGATTTCCTTTTTCCGCTCCCATGGCCAATGCTTTGCGTGCGGTCTCTTTGGCTTTTTCCGGCCCTGCCAGCACAACTTCGAGCTCACCACCGTATTTTTCGATCAGCCCAAGGGCTTCCTCGACAGCCGATGCATCATAAGCATTGAGCATCATTCTGTCAGTGTCTTGTACAAGTTCTCCGTCTTTAATACGCATGGGACCTGCCAAATCAGGCACCTGTTTAATGCATGCAAAAAAGTTCATAGAAAGGAAATTTTTGTAATGAATAGATCAATTCTGAACCGCTTTTCAATGCCTAAATATAGGCAAAGGAAGCTTAGCGGAAAAGGAAAGATATGACTATATAAAAAACTAAGATACCTGAGGGATGATCACTATGAAAATTTATATAATAGAATTTTAAAAGCGGTTGCCTATAAAATGAGCTAAATAGATTTATCAGCCAGACTTTACTGTAACTTATCGTATTCGGTAAGATGACTTCTGTCCATTTCCAGGAGCAAGTTGTAGGCCTGGAGGCGCTGATCCTGGGTGGCATCCCGGAAAAAAGCAGTGAATTCTCTGTATTTTGTGCTGAATAACAGATCAAAAGGATAGCTGTCTGAGGTTTGGCGCTGGCTGTCTCTAATTTTTTGAAATGCCTCAAGTGCATTATCCCTGGCTTCTTCGGTGGATGTGGTAAATTTATCAAGTCCATGGCGGTGATACTGGTAAATTGCTCTGCGCAAGTCTTCATAGCCTGGATTCAAAAAGTTGTTTACCAGGTAATGACGATTCTTGCGCGTTCCCCCGCTGCTTGCCCAACCTACACCGCCGGCGGATTGCGCAGTTTCAACGACATCACGTGCTTGATTAAAATAATCCTGCCCTCCAAGTTCAGAAAAGGAATCAGCATCGAAGCCGAGGGCCATATAAGCATAAAAATCTAATAGGGAAGCAATATCATCGTATTGGTAAGAATCCTGGATTAAACTACGGTTTTGTCTGAAATCAAACTCCCAGCTGTTATCGCTAATTACAAATAAGGAGGTGACTTGCATAGTGTTGTATATGGGCCGTTCCAGAGCGGTCATTATTGTGGCACTAATTTTGGTACCCTCGGCGGAATTCAGGTTTACAACAATTTTAAGACGGATTCGCTCATGTTCCTGAAAACGATCTTCGGTCCAGGTGTTATTGACCAGGTAGTCTTCAATCAGCCCTTCCAGTTCACCAAGATGTTCCAGACCCGAGCTGCTGCTGATTTGTCTGTAGTTAACCTCTACATCCACCTCAAAGGCCTGTGATTGAGCGGAAGCCGCATCAATAATAAAAAAGGTGGCTAAAATTAGAAATAAACGGGAACCGGAATATCTAATCTTGGTATAGGTATGTGATAGAGTCATTGGGAGGGAATTTGCTTTCGTCCGGAGTGGTGTCAAACGCAGACATTTGTTAAAACGTATCTTATGAATATAGACAGTGGGTTCATCAAGCTCAATATCGGGGTTCTTAAAACAGTTGTTCTGCTTCTTTTGTTTTTTATTTTGTTTACGCCCTACCGAGCTATCTCTCAAAATATAATGGGTGCCCGGGGAATTGGTATAGCCGGGGCCGTTACGGCTTTGCCCAATTATGAGTGGTCGATTTTTCAGAACCCGGCGATGATGCCGGCTGAGAACAGCCACGTTTCTTTTTTTGCCATACGCTATTATGGTATCAGTGAATTGACCGATTCGGCCATATCAGGGGTGCATAGCTTTGGGTTTGGTACTCTGGGAGTAGGTTTGCATGGTTACGGGTTTGATTTGTACCGCGAAAATCAGTTTCGCCTGGCTTATATGAAGCCTTTTGAGAATTTCCGGCTGGGCGCGGTCTTAAATTATCAGCATGTGTCTATTGAACGCTATGGCTCTGCCGGAGCATTGGCCGCCAATATAGGTTTTTCCGTGCAGCTTGCCGATGGTTTGTGGCTGGGCACCCGTGCTTCTAATGTGAATCAAGGTTCTTTTGGCGAAGCTAATGAGGAATTGCCGCGGGAGCTGGCCGTGGGCTTGTCTTACCTGATGGTGGAGAAGGTTCTATTTGCAATAGATCTGGTGAAGGATGTGCGGTTCCCTGTTGCTTACCGTACCGGACTTGAATTAGATGTGTATGATGAATTCCTGCATCTGCGCGGGGGCGTTTCAACGGAGCCGCTTACATTCTCGGCCGGTCTGGGAATCACTCGTCCCTTTTGGGGAGCGGGTTTTGCAGCACAGCATCACGAATGGCTGGGGTGGAGCCCGGGAGTGGATTTCAAAACGAGCTGGTAATTAAGATGAATATAAGATCTCTCTTCGGGTTTATTTTTCTGTTTGCTTGGCTGTTGATAACTATTGTCCCCACCTCCGCACAGGTTTCCAATTCCACTGCTGCTCGTTTTGAAGTTGATCTGGAGAGCCTCTTGGAAGAATTCGACGAGGAGGAATCAGATATCAACGCTGAGGAGTATATTCAATTCCTGCAAGACCTGTTGGCCAACCCTGTAAACGTGAACCGGGCATCGTCTGGAGATCTGCTGCAAATACCGGGCATGAACCCATCGGTAGCACGTGAAATTATCCTCCACCGGGGCGACAAGCCATTCGAACAGGTAGAGGAAATGCTGGATGTACGGGGAATTGGGCCGGTTACGCTTCAGCAACTCAGGCCGTTCGTGACCGTGGGCAGCGGAAAGGAACTGCGCCGGGATCTTTATACCGACCCATCCTACTGGTTCCGTGACGGCCGGTTTGAAGCCATCACCCGATATCAGCAAATTCTGGAAGAGCAGGCGGGTTATCAACAAACTGCCGATACCAACCGAAGCCGGTATTTAGGCAGCCCTGTGCGGTATTATCAGCGTTTGAATTACCGAAGCCGGCATGTATCGGTTAATATAACACAAACGAAAGCGCCGGGTGAAATCCTAAGAAGTCCGATGTCCTTTGATTACAACTCCGGGCATTTTGCCCTTCAGGATAACGGCCGATTGAAGATGCTCGTCTTGGGTGATTATGGGCTGTATTTCGCCCAGGGCTTGGTGATGTGGAATGGGATGTCTTTTGGTAAAGGCCGGGAAACCACGCGCATCCGAAACAACGAAAGAGGTTTGAGGCCGTACCAGTCCGGCGGACAAACTTTAGCAAAGCGCGGGGCGGCTCTAACCTATGGAGAAAAGTTGCAGGTTACAGCATTTTACTCCAATCGCAAGCTCAGCTCAACGCCCGTGAAAGACGATACGGTGCGCTATCCCGGGGCTACAGGCATGCACCGGACGCAAAACGAGGTAGACAGGCGATTCAATACCGGCCTGAAAACCTACGGCGGGCGTCTCCGCTACCAGTTCACCCGTGGAAACATAGGCGTCAGTGGTTATTACACCCAGTTTGACAAATACATCCTGGCCCGGGAGGCTGTGTACAACAGATTTGATTTTGAAGGCAAAGAGGCGGCAACAGTGGGCATTGACTATATGTATTTTACGAACGACATTGTCTTTTTTGGGGAGGCCGCCAAAAGCCTGAACAGAGGGCAAGGGTTGCTTTCGGGTATTGAATATTCTCCGGGTACTATTCAGTTGAGTATGACCTACCGGAATTATGCCAAAGATTTCCAATCGCTGTTTGGTGGGGGTTTTGGGGAATCATCAAATCTGCAGAATGAGGAAGGGTTGTATTTCGGAATAAAAAAGTTAATTACCAGGGGAATTACCCTAAGCGGGTACTTTGATCAGTTTCGATTTAAAGCTCCCAGATTCGGCACCAGGAGGGCTACGCAGGGATATGACTGGTTAGGCCTTGCTGAATACAAGATCAGCCGTGAGATGCAGGTTTACTTGCTTGTCCGCAACAAAGAACGCGAGAATGATTATGAGACACTAGGTACTGCCGGAAAATCTGTATATGCATCAGGATATGACCGGCGCGGGAGCATACGCATCCAGTTGGACCACCAGGTTCATCCTTTATTGCGTTCCCGGACTCGAGTCGAATGGCTGCGTGGCAAGAAAGCCGGAGAAGAAGCTGAATTGGGTATGCTTATATTCCAGGATTTCCGCTGGAACGCCACGAAAAGTCTTCAGTTAGACGGGCGGATAGCCGTTTTTGATACCGAAAGTTTTACTTCCAAGGTATTCCAGTTTGAAAATGATATGCTGTATGTGATGTCTAATTCCGCACTGTTTGACCGCGGTCAGAGGACGTATCTGAATATGCGCTATCGGATGGGACGCCGGGTTGATATCTGGGTCAAGTATGGTGTAACTGTTTTTGAAAACCGCCTGGTAGTGGGAAGCGGCCTTGACGAAAGCGAGGGCAACACACGAAGCAATGTAGGAATGCAAATGCGGGTACGGTTTTGAGAGAGCGATACTAAATATTACAAAGCACAAATCACTTACCATCCGCCCATACCCTTTACCGGCCGGCCTCCAGTAGAAAGATTGTTGGTTTTTTCAAGAGGTCGGGTAATTTTGATTCCGACCATGCACCCGCTGATTTGGTAATAATCTGCTCACCGGGCAATGTGACACTTACAGCGACACAAATACGGGTGTCGGGATGAACCAAAGTAACTAGATCCCTAAGAAGGACATTATTGCGGTGTGGAGTTTCCATGAAGATCTGGGTTTGGTTTTTTGAGGAAGAATCCTGTTCCAGTCTACTGATGGCAGATCGCAAGGCATGTTTATCAATAGGCAGATAACCGTGGAAAGTAAAGCTTTGTCCGTTCATACCCGAGCCCATCAAGGCCAGCAATATGGAAGAAGGTCCTACGAGTGGAATCACCGTGATGCCACGGGAATGGGCCATTTTTACCAATTCGGCTCCCGGATCAGCGATCGCAGGGCAGCCGGCTTCGGAGACAACCCCCACAGAGTTACCTTTTTGCAACAGGCTTAAATATTCAATTTTTTCCCCTGCCGGTGTTTTTTTGTTTAACACGTACAGCTTCAGCTTGTAATCGGGTATCGGATGTTTGATCCACTGAAAAAAGCGCAGAGCCGACTGAATATTCTCCACCAGGAAGGTGTCCAGCGAATGCACTGTATCGATAACGGCAGGAGGCAAGGAGTTGTTCGCGGGTGTTTTGCCGAGGGGAGTGGGGATCAGGTATAAGTTGCCTTTTTGATTACTGGCTGATGTCATGAATGGGTGTATTCAAATTCTGGTTGCACATTTATCGTTTTGTTTCTTAACCGATTAGCATATCGGTGAGCAAGGGCACTGGCATAAAGAGTTACCAGCACAGAAAGAAGTATTACCCCAATATTAATTAACACCATATTGGTTTGAAACCAAAGTGTCGGCATGATTATAACAGGTTGATAGCTGCTTTCCAGATATTTTATCTGAAGGAGTTTTGATTCCATCAGCATCCCCGCATTTTGAATAGGCAGGGATAGTTTCCTTTGAATAATTTCGCCGGTATCGGTTGTAAACTTCAGAATAATCATTCCATTGGACTGGGCAGCCATATGCTTCATTTCAAATTCAACAACTTCGGCCTCATATTCTGCACCATTCTGCAAGGTATTTTGGATTCCGTAATATACCAGAGCTTGCTGGCCACCCAGGGCTGATAAACCGATCGGCAGTAGCCAGAGCAAATACCATAAGTAATAGATTTTCTTCATGGTCTGTTATTGTGTTAAAGTAGCTTTGCTGACCTCATACAACGCCGGGTCGTAGATCAATCTTTTTTGATAATCCTGGCTCATAAAATTACTAGACATATGCATCCAAAAACCAATGGGCAGCTTTTCAAAAAATACTACCTGCACGTGCTGATTTTTAGTATAGGTTGATGTGCCCATATCCATACCATTTAGAATACTTATCCGGTTATCATACAACGCCCCGTAAAAATCAAAGTCACGGGTGGTTGTATTCGATTCCATGGGCCAGCTAAGATGATCGCGAATGATGGACGAGGCTTCTTCTGAAAACAGTTCGCCCCGCACAATTTTCTCAAGTATACCGGTTAGGGCTTGGGGTTTGCCTTTTGGGAAAATGTCGTACATTAACCGCTCTTCCATAAAGGTGACACCCAATCCGTTGTTCTGGAAATTCTCAGAAACCTGTTGCCGGAAAGACTCATCATTTTGATATGACAAGGCGTTCTGTGTTATTTCTTCAATCAACTCATCCCGGTTTAGAGAGAGCAACTGGTTATGGCTTTTCTCAGCTGTGCGATCGTGAAGCGAAGGATTAAAACTGATATGCATGCCTGAGTAGGGCAGGGGAGCCTCGATCAAACCATGGCCAATTTCATTAACCATAGCCTGGATATTATCAGGACCCAGAAAAAAATATAGAAAATCAGCTGAGGCCAGATCATTATTCTTTATCATAATCGAAACGACATCCTCAAGCTTAATATGATCGTTTTCTGAAACCAGATTGTTTTCTTTTAGCGTCCGCACCGCATCCCCGTGGCGGTTATTGTCAATGCCGGGCAGATGGTAGGCATTAATATCTTCAAGGGAGACTAATTGATCCGCATCAACAGAACCTTCGGCAACCTGACGGGCAAACTCAATCAGCAGGAAGATATTGGCTGATGATCCCATGATTCTTTCTTCATTAGCCTGATAATAGATCCCATTTTCGGGGTCTTCAATATCATATGAAACTACGGATACATACTGGGGGTGTTCGCCCATATATTCGACCAAGCCGCTGAGAGAGTATGTTTTTTCAACCCATTCACTTCCTTCGGCTATTGAGGCGCGATTTTGAAACACCTGAAAGAAAACATTGCTATTGAGGTAGAAAATTGAGCCGACAACCAAAGTGGCAACAGCAAGAAAAGAACCTAAAAATTTGAGGAGACGCATTTATAATATTTTTGAAGAGCAAGGGATACCAAGATACGCAATCTTGCAGATATCTTCCGCCTGGTTTAACGTGTCTAAATCTGTTTTGTTCAGGAAGAAGTTATCAATTGCAAGTCTGAGAACATTAGGAAAATCTATATTATTATTACCTAGTGCTCTATCAATAGATTATAGGAGCTAATTTATTTCACTGTCTTTTCTATGATAAGAATTCATTCCATATCCGTTATCTTGGGGAAGTTCTGAGGAGAGGCAGCGTAATTATTTTCATGCTGTAATCAGACATCAAGAGAACCAGAAAAGCCGGTCAGTACTTGTAATTATATCTCTGACTGGGGAATTCTAAGCTAATAACGTTAACTATTCATTATTTTATTAAATATGTCGGATATTTCCTTTTTCAATAAAAGAGATCAAAAATTATATGCCCAGGAATGGCTTCCCAAAAATGAAATTAAATTCTGTGTCCTGCTGCTTCACGGATATGCTGAATACTCCCGTCGATACCAAAAGTTCATCAATAAGCTTACCAATTCAGGGAATGCTGTTTTTGCCTTCGATTATCAGGGGCATGGCCGAAGCGAGGGTATTCGAGGATCAATTGATCATTTTGATGATCTTGTAACAGACGCTGCGCAATTTTTGACTTCTGTTAAAAGTCGTTTTAAAGAAAAGTCCTGGTTGCTTATGGGGCACGGACTTGGTGGTAATATTGCAATTAAACTTGCATCGATTTATCAAGACACGCTGTCTGGACTTATACTCAGTGCCCCTGCCATAAAGGTCCAATATAATATTCCAAAAGTGGTGCAAGACATGGCGCGAAATATAGCCAGTGTATATCCCAGCATGCCGGTAATGCGTCTGGATACCCACTCTATAAGCCGAAGCACGGAAGTTGTAAATGGATATAATAAAGATCCTTTAATCTACCATGGCTGCCTACGTGCAGGCATGGCTTTATGCCTGCAACAAGCCGGGCAAGAGACTTTGAGGATAGTTAACCAGATTACCATACCGATTTGGATTGGCCATGGGTCGTTTGATCGGATTTATGATCCGGCGGGATCTGCTTCGATTATAAACAATATATCCAGCCAGGATAAAACGTTGAAGATCTTTAACAATCTGTTTCATGAAATCCTGAACGAACCGGAGCAAGATGATGTAGTTGCAGAAATTACAGACTGGATTGAGGAAAGGCACGCCGTTCTCGACTTAATAGAAGAATATGATTATTCAAACATGAAGACCGGATGATTAAGATAGGCAAAGTCTTAATCTATGGGTGGCGCTACGGGGAAATGTAAATGAAGCGGCTGTTATAAAGTATACACATTAGAGGCCTTACAGAGATGGGCAGTTGACAAAAAAGTTGTCTGCCAATTGTATTCCTTACCTCGCCATATCTTCAAGGAGTTCAAAGTAAGTTTCAATCAGGCGCTGGTAGTCTTCGCTAAAACGGGTTTGGTCGGCGTCTTGTAGCCCGGACCTTATTTTTCGCTGCAGTTCTTCCATAGTCATTTCCGGAGGGTTTGCGCGGTCATAGTCTTCGGCTGTCTGGCCCTGGCGTCGATCTTCGTCCTGTTCTCGTTCTTCTATAGCTTTCTCCGCGTCTAGCATTCGAGACAAGATGTTCTGCTGGCGCTCAACCAAAGTCTCGTCCAATTGTCCGCCGCGAAGTGAGTTTATGGCATCTTCCATTTCCTCTCCCATTCGCTCCATCTCGCTGAGTATATTATCGCCTGCATCAAAACCTCCTGATTGTTGCAGTTCCCGCATTTGTTTGCGGATCTCATTTTGCTGACGGCTCATCTGGTCTAGCCTTTGCATTTGATCCTGTGATAGCCGCTCGCCCGCCATATCATTAATCATCTCTTGTATCTGCTGGTTAAGCTGCTGCTGATCGCCCGAAAGGTTCTGCATCTGCTTCATCATCTGCTCGGCGCTCATGCCGCCCCCGCTTCCATTCATCTGGTCATTAAGTTGATCAATCAGGTCAGCAAGCATTGATCCCAGTTCATTGAGTCCGCCTAAAACTGTTCGCTCTTGTGTGGTAGCCTCCCTGCGGTCCCTTTCAATCAGATACTCGATGGCTCGCTGCATGTTATGTTGGATTTCGAGTTTCTTCTCATTGATTTGGTTCGAGAATCCCGGTATTTCGGCTGAAACCTGGTATAGGGAGTCTATTACAAATTCAAAGTTTTGGTTGATATTACGCTGGTTCCTTGCCTGCTCCACAAAACCTGGGCTGTTTTGATCCAGCTCCACGGTAATTTGAGTACCATCCTCCTGGGCTTCTGAAAGTAGAATAAGGCTCTGCAGAATGTTCTTCAGCGCAGCTATATTCACCTGGATTTGTTCCTGATTCATTTCCTGACGTGATTCAGACAGTTTCTGTGACATTTCCCCCATTTGCTGCTGTAGCTGGTCCTGGTCCTGCTTAATTTTATCCTGAGAAGGGGATTCCTGCTGCATGTCTTCGATATTTTCCTGAAGTTGCTGCTCCATGGTCTCCATATCGGGCTTTAACTCATCACGCAGTCGTTCCATTTTATCCTTACGCCGGTCCGGGCTTTTCTCCGGGAGGTCATCCAGCTTTTTGGAAAGATCATCTAGTTGCTCTTGTATGTTTTGCTGCTGCTGAACCTGTTCGTCGCCAAGTTCCTCCTGGTTCATAAGCTGCTGTTCCTGTGACTTTAAATCTTTGAGAAGCTCGGCCATGGTTTCCAGTTCGGCATTCATCCTGAGAGTTTTGAACAGCTCAACAGTTCTCTCCATTCGCTCCCGGTAACTGGTTTCATCAAATTCGATATCCTTAAGGGCCTCCTGAATTTCCGACTGATCAAAATTGCTGAGGTTCTGTTGCAGCTCTTCAATCTTTTTCAGGATCTCCGGATCGTCAATTTCGTCGATCAGGTTGTTAAGTTCATCATACTGCTGCATGGTTTCTTCCGAAAGAGTTTGGGATTCTTCCATCTCTTTGGTAAGATCATCAAACTCCTTTTTTAGGTCATCTACCTGTTGGTCTAAATCCTCTCGTTGCTCCTTAATATCTTCCAGAGTTTGTGATTGTTCCCAGGTAGCTTCAGGGTCTGATTGAATTTGTTCGCGGAAACGCTGGAAATTTTCCTGCATCTGTTGATACACATCCTGAACCTGATCGAAAGATTCATCAATTTGCTCCTCGCTTTCTTCCTGTTCAAACATCTGGTCGGCCAACGACTGCATGTTCAAAAAATGACTTTCGGATCGTGAGGTCTTGTATCCCGAAATTTCATCATTATCGGTGGCTTCGATCCAATATTCTAATTTATCAAGTGAACTCAGGTCAAGTTCATTGAGGTTCCAATCGTGGCGTTCCAATCTGTCATTGCTGTTCGGGAGAGGCAGGTTAACATTTCCATAAACAGGCTCTTCAACGTAGGCTTTAGTTAATTTGTAATGAAGCTCAACAGAAGTTAAACCGAAGTCATCTTCTAAATCGTAAACAACCTGTAGTTCCTCGGGATTTCGCAATGATATCTCACGTTCCGGCTGTATGATACTGATAAAAGGGTGTTCATCCTGAAGGGCGCGTAGTTCAAATGCAAATGAATTGGAGTTGGTGAGGCCGAATTCGTCTTCCAGCAAAAATGAGAGGGAGTCCGCACCGGATACCTTCAGTTGCTGGATTATGTTGTTTTGGTCATCGGAGGTTAATGCTAAAGTATCTCCCTGATTATGGCGGACTAGTTGGCTATTTAATAGAACTTTGTTGGTAACGGCTGCAATATTTAGTTCCGAGCCCGGATAAGCATCAATCCCGCTGAAAGGATACGTTTTTTCTTCGTTATCCAGCCCCGTGTAAGCCGGCGGGGAAATGGTCACCGTAAGGCTGCCGAAACGCGGCAGCAGTTGGACATCGGCTCTAAAAATCTCGCTTTCGTGCCCGTCCATTTGAATGTAATATCGGGCATCGCTGTATAATTCAAGATCATCAGATATGAATGATTTATCGCCGCTTCGGCTCATGGGCCTTAGCCTGAACTCCGATTCAATATTAGTTTTTACGGCTAGCGTAACATCATCGGGTGTGCTTCCACTTTCGAATGCTATTTTGGCCTGAAATGGATCACCCTGTGCTATAATGGCATCCCCGGGATCAATGCTGTAGGTGAAAGGAAGAGGTTTCTCAAATTGTTCCCAAAAAAAGGCTGTTCGTATCATGGCATCTGGTGAGAAAATGCCTGCCCATCCCAATAAAGCTGCCAGTGCAAGAAAACTGAATAAGGAATAATTGTGAAGTTTCCTGAACGGATGATTTTTGCTGTAATTAGTTAGTTGAGCTGTAAGCTTATCTTCAGGCACCTGGCTGAGATTTTGGGCGACAGCCGCATCCTGCAGTCCGGTGGCAGTGGTGCGTTTGAAATTCTCGAAATCCATCAGGTACCGTAAAGAGTTGTTTCCAATGGAACGCGATAATTCTGGATAAAAAGAGTTAAAGGATAAATCCTTTAGCTTGCCGACGAGCAGTTTAAAAAAGACTATGCCTGAAGCAAAAATAATCACCCCCATAGAAGTTTTAACGGCAGGTGAGAAGTACTGATAGTTCTCAATTATCAGGAAAACGAGAAGCAGACCAAGCATACCCGATACAGAAGATAGTGCAATAGCGGCAAATCGTTTCTTTTGCAATCCACGATAACAATTATAGACATGGCCGCGGATAGCTTCCAATGACGTACGTTTTAATTGTGGTTCCGGCAACGCTACACTACCTGTTTGTTAGTTTCAATTGCTTTCATGGTTGATCTTCAACTCATTTAAAGTTCAATAATTGTTGATTGTATTCTCGGCGTCACCGTAAATGGTCCAGGGTTAAGGATTCACCCATTGTTAAAGAGTTTCCTTTTTTACCTAGTTTAATGATTTCATGGCTGGTATCATGCTGCATATAGAGGAGAATGCCTTCATCATAACATTTTGTTAGAATAGCCTCTTTTTCTATTAAAGTTTGGGTAGGGTGCATGTCGTACCCCATAACCCATGGGGTAGGGATATGGGCAAAAGTTGGGAGTAGATCTCCTGCAAATAAGAGTTTTGTCTTACCAGTTATAATTAAAGGTAGTTGCTGGCCTATAGAGTGCCCATTCACGATGATATTAGAAAGCCCGGGCTCATATTCATAACCTTCATTGATCAGATGCAAATTTCCGCTGTTGCTGATGGGCTCCAAATTTTCCCGAAAAAAGCTCGCCTTCTCACGAGCATTGGGGTGATTGGCGGTTTCCCATTGCTGTTTGGTTACCCAAATGTTGGCCTGAGGAAAATCCAGTTCCGCCTCGCCTTCTTCATTGATAAAAGAGATTCCGCCGCAATGATCAAAATGCAAATGGGTGAAAATAATATCGGTGATGTCTTCTTTTTTGAATCCCTGCACAGACAGGGATGTTTCCATATCACTATGGTGAAAATCCAGCCCATATATTTTGGTAAATTTCTCATTAAACTTTCTGCCTGCCCCCGTATCGACCAGATACACCCTATTGGTTTTATTGGAGACGATTAACAGGCTCCGCATCGCCATATCAATACGATTAAGGTCATCCGGTTGAATTTGTTTAGACCATAGCGTTTTGGGTACCACACCAAACATGGCGCCACCATCAAGCTTGAAACGTCCGTTTTCTATAGAATAGAAAGAGAAGTTGTCTATATGTGCTTTGTTCAGCATAATTGTTTTGTTAAAAATTCATGAGCCGTCCAGGATTAATCTGCTGCACCCGCATTTATATTTCCTGAAGCAAATTACTTAAAAAGGCGCGGACCTTGTTCAGGTCACCTTCCAACTCATCCGGTATATCTTCCTGTGTCTTCCCGTTTTTCCTCAAAGCCTTTTTAGCACCGGCGGTACTATACTTTTCATCCTGAATTAATTTCTTAAGTTCCAGCACAGTATTGATATTCTTTTCAGTATATACCCGGTTCCCCGCTCGATTTTTAGATGGGCTAAGAGTATCAAAAATACTTTCCCAATAGCGTAAAACATGTGGCTTAATGCCGGTAAGATGGCTGACTTCCCCAATGGTGTAGTATATTTTTTTCATTTAAACATTAAGTTGATTTACGTAACTTCTACCCACTTACGTTAATATAGATTTAAAGAACATATTATTCATTGTCAAATCCCGATCTTAACAAAACCAATTCCCCCGATTTAAGTATCGTTGTACCTCTTCTTAATGAAGAGGCCTCACTTCGGGAACTATACAAACAAATTCATGATGCTGTCTCCGAAAGGTATAGCTATGAAGTGATATTCGTGGATGATGGTTCCACCGATAACTCCTGGCAAGTAATATGTTCATTAAAAAAAGAAACTGGCAATGTTAGAGGTATTCGTTTTCGTAGAAATTACGGCAAAAGTATCGCTCTTCATAAAGGATTTGAAACGGCATGCGGTAAATATGTAGCAACAATGGATTCCGATCTCCAGGATGATCCAAATGAAATTCCGTTGATGATCGATCAGTTGAATGAAGGGTACGACTTGATAAGTGGGTGGAAGAAAGTACGAAAAGACCCGCTTACTAAAACGATACCATCCCGTTTCTTTAACTATATAACTTCAAAAGTGACGGGCATTAAGCTTCATGACTTCAACTGTGGGCTTAAAGTTTATCATCGTGAAGTGACTGAAAAACTTACGCTATACGGAGAGCTGCACCGGTATATTCCTTTTCTGGCTGAACAGCAGGGCTTTTCACGCATTGGTGAAAAAGTGGTTACGCATCATCCCCGAAAATATGGTGAATCTAAATTCGGCTTTACTCGCTTTATTAAAGGGTTCCTGGATTTGGTTACACTTCTGTTCCTGAGTTCCTATATGGAGCGTCCCATGCACTTTTTTGGTACCCTGGGCACTATATTTTTAGGGGTAGGTGGGGTCATAACGTTTTACCTGGCCTTCATGAGGTTGTTTTTCCAGGTCTACCTGACCAACAGGCCGTTACTGCTCTTTGGAGTACTGCTGCTGGTTCTCGGCGTCCAGTTTTTTTCACTGGGTTTATTGGGAGAGCTGCTTAATAAAAGCCGCAGTCAGCAGGATCAGGATTCAATTAATGTTCGGGAAAGAGTGTAACTTGCAGAATAACCATGTTTTATTGAGCTGTACCGCGTACGGGATTTGAACCCGTGCTACCGCCGTGAAAGGGCGGCGTCCTAGGCCACTAGACGAACGCGGCAATAGAGCACATAAGTTAATAGTGATCAGCAAATATAAAAAGATACTATTAACCATAATTTGATTAAAATCATAAAAAGGGAGCCCGATGGGGGTCGAACCCACGACCTCCAGGGCCACAACCTGGCGCTCTAACCAACTGAGCTACGGGCTCCATCTTATACTGAACAACTACCGGAAGTGCTGTAGCCGTTCAATGCCAAAGTACCGCGTACGGGATTCGAACCCGTGCTACCGCCGTGAAAGGGCGGCGTCCTAACCACTAGACGAACGCG
>JBBDMU010000016.1:0-4217 GCA_040878085.1 Balneolales bacterium | reverse complement strand
AACTACCAAACTTGGCCAGGAGAATATGAATGTAGATTTGCCATTTATGCTTCCCCTATCCGAACAGGATGATACATCAGTTCAAACCGAGTTCTCCAAATGGCTGATGGTGCGTACAGTGGAGGCCTGGATTCTGCTGAAGGATGTGACGACCTGGTTGAGTGGCGAACAGGAAAGGAAACTGCTGGGGGGATTGGAGGGGAATGTGGAGGTACTACCAATGGTTGCAGAATGGATAACTCTGTTCAAAAAGACAAGTAAAAGTGAGGCTGTAATTGGTGATGTGACCAATACCGGCATAGCAGAAAAGAGATCAGACATAAAAATAGTACACCTTTGTTTTAATCATGTGTATGCCCAAAGCCTCTCAGATCTGATCGAGTTTGTCAACGAGATCTCAGATCAGGAGCATTATCTGTATATCGAGAGGCACAAAGCTATTCCTGATTTTTCGGTTGATATTTCCAATAATGATCATTCATACATGTTCGATAAGAGTGTACATATTGAACAGATTTTTGAGATTTGTAAGCATGCTGATGTTGACGCGGTAATGATGCATGGATTGTTCTTTAACTGGCAAAAAAGCTTGGTTAAAAGTATTGGAGCCGAAAAACATATCGCGTGGAAGCTTTGGGGTGGAGATCTCTACAATCCCCTAAAAGCCGGAAGTCCTATTTATGATGTAATGAAACATATAGATAGTGTGCACGCCAGGGTAGAAGGTGATTTTGAGATCATCGAGCAAACTTACGGAAAGAAAGAATTCTGCAGATTTGGCTACACCTTTCCGGGATTATATGGTGACCTGCCAACCATGCTTGAAAAGGAATTTCCTGAGACCATCATTGTCGGCAATTCAGGAGACCCGACAAATAATCATTTAGACATCTTAGAACTGCTTGCAGAAAAGGATGATGTACAAAATTATAGGATCCTGTTGCCGGTGGCATATAACCTAACTCCAAATTATCGGGAAAAGTTGGTTAACTCGATAAAAAGGTTAGGGCTGGGAAAAATCACCAAACTGCATGAAAAATTTATACACCCGAATGAGTATTTTGAAATAATGATGAAAGCCGGTATGCTCATAACTGCCCACGAAAGGCAACAAGCCGTTGGAAGTATTTTGACTTCATTGTATAGCGGTAATAACACTTTTGTTAAAAAGGATATCGTATTCAAAGGGGAAACCTTGGTGAATCCAACCTGGAGATTTCTAAGTGATCATGAACTCCAGGGGCAGCCATATGAAGAATTGATAGAAGCGAGTAGCTTATCTGAAATCCAAAAGGTGTCGGCTGCACTTACTAAAAAGCACCAGTTAATAATCAGAGATAAAATAGGACTGAAAGCTCGTGGAAATGAGTTGATCAAGGTCTCTGAAACCATGGTAAAATAGGATTAAATGAAAAAGAAACTTGCCATATTAGGTGCCAGCTATCTTCAAAAACCATTGGTTGAAAAAGCGATCGAGATGGGGATTGAAACCCATGTCTTTGCCTGGGAAGAAGGGAATGTAGTCAAGGATATTGCTGATTATTACTATCCGATAAGTATTGTTGAAAAAGAACAAATTTTAGTTGAATGTAAAAAAATAAGGATTGACGGTATCACTTCTATTGCCTCTGACATTACCATTCCAACGGTTAATTATATAGCTAATATATTATGTTTAATAGGCAACAGCATGAAGGCTACTGTTATATCAACAGATAAGTTTGAAATGCGTAAGGCTTTACAGGCAGGGCATGTTTCTTGTCCTGCTTTTGAACTGTTTACAAAACCTAAAATCGAAAAAAAAAGGGCCTTTAATCTACCGGTAATTGTTAAACCTACCGATCGATCTGGTTCTAGGGGAGTTACTAAAGTTGAAAGTTTTGATCTGCTAGAAGAAGCTCTGGAAAAAGCTTTAGATAGTTCTATAAATAGACGGGCCATTGTAGAAGAATTCATACAAGGTCGTGAATTTTCAGTAGAAATGATCTCGTATAAGGGTAAACATTGTTTTGTTGCAATAACAGATAAAGTAACTACAGGCCCTCCTCATTTTGTAGAAATAGAACATCATCAGCCTGCCCAAATATCACAAGAGATAGAGAATAGAATTATAAATACTGTTAAAAAAGGATTGGGTTGTCTTGACATTAGAAATGGAGCGAGTCACTCAGAAGTGTTGTTAATGAATAATGGTGAGATAAGAATTGTTGAAATTGCCGGGCGAATGGGTGGGGATCTAATCGGTTCACATTTGGTTCCTTATTCTACTGGATTTGATTTTGTGAAAGCTGTCATTGATGTATCGTTAGCAAGCTTTAACCTTAAAAACTTTGAATTGACACACAAGAAATATTCAGGCACCTATTATATATTGCCAAAGCCAGGAAGAATTACAAGTATTAAGGATAATTCGGTGAAATTTAATCATATACAACATACAATTTCAATTATGAAAGAGGGAGATGTGGTTTCCAGAGTGATTGATGGTGCGAATACTAGAGCTGGAATTATTGTTTATGCACATCCTGAAAAAAAAGTTGATCTTGATCCAAATGCGGTAGTAGAATTTAGAACTGTCAATATATGAAACAACATTTATTAATAACCGGAATGTCTAGATCCGGGACAACTCTTCTTCAAAATTTACTTTCATCCCACCATGGTATAGATATACTATCTCAGCCTATTCCAATGGTATATAGGCATCTAAAAAGAGACTTTTATGAAAAGATTAATCATTCTGAAGACCATTATGTCTTAAACCACTTATTCAATGAAAGGGAGTATACTCCAAGACAGCTTAATTCTTTTTTGGAAAAGAAAAGGATAAACGAGGTGGAATTAAGGAGACTAATACACGAGATGGAGGAATGGAGTGGGCAAAAAACGGTGCTTCATGATTATAAGAAATATTTGCTTCCCCAAACTCCCTTATCACTCTTTACATTGTATAAAACGGTACTCCATACTTATTGCAGGACCGAAACAAATGAAGTTCTAGGTTCAAAAGAAATTTTATTGGAGGAATTCATTCCCTACTTCCTTAAATACAAAATTAAAACAATTCTAATAATACGAGATCCAAGAGATGTGATTACTTCTCTTAATGAAGGTGCGGGACCAAAATATGTTGGAAAGCATCGGCCCATGCTATTCCATGTTAGACATTGGCGTAATAGTGTAGCGCTAGCAAATACATATAATCAGCACAAGAATCTCCTATGGATAAAATATGAAGATTTAGTACGCCAAACATACCAATGTTTACAAAAAATTACGAATTTCTTGGGTCTGGAGCAGTTTTCAAATGATCACTTTAAAAAGGGGATTTTAACTCGTGATGGAAATAGTTGGGCTGGAAACTCATCAACTAAGGCTTTCAGTGGAATTGATAAAAACAATACCGATAAATACAAAGAATTTTTAGACGAAAATACTATTAAATATGTAGAGTTCATGTGTGAACCTGAAATGTTAAAGATGAAATATAAATTAAACACTAATACATCAGACTATAATCCTCTTACTTTTGAAGAGTCTTATAATATTGAAATTAATAACTTAAATCCAAGGATGAGTACTGATAAGTATGAAATAGATCTTGAATTAGCTAGAAGAAAACTATTATTAAATGGTGAAGTTAATAAGCAAAAAATCTTCGATTTATTCTATGATGAAAAAAACTTTCATGTCCTTAGGAAGTCATTTCAGTAGAGGTAATTTTCCATGAATATTCCATTTAATAAACCATTATTAACAGGGAAAGAGTCAATCTTCATAGAAGAAGCCGTTAATACTGGTAAAATATCTGGCAATGGAAAATATACAAAGAAGTGTCATAGCTTTTTCCAAAATAAGTTTGGCTTCAATAAATGCTTACTAACGACCTCCTGCACCGATGCATTAGAAATGGCCGCTATCCTATTAGACATTCAGCTCGGTGATGAGGTAATCATGCCTTCATACACATTTGTATCCACAGCTAATGCGTTTCTACTGAGGGGAGCTAACATTCGATTTGTTGATTCCAGAGAGGATCACCCAGGAATAGATGAATCTAAGATTGAAGAGCTCGTAACAGAAAGAACAAAAGCTATTGTGGCTGTACACTATGCTGGCGTAGCTTGCGATATTGAGACTATTATTAATATTGCCAGTCGTCATAACCTATTTGTAGTGGAAGATGCGGCACAGGCTATAGACAGTTATTACACATT
>JBBDMU010000015.1:0-25400 GCA_040878085.1 Balneolales bacterium | reverse complement strand
GATGATGACGGAAATCTTCGACGATGAGGGAGTACCGAGAGAACTTATTCACCTTGCGATGGTAGAGAGCGGATTAGTTCCGGTAGCACGATCCCATGCCCGGGCTACTGGCATGTGGCAATTCATGCGTGCCACTGGTTCTGTATACGGTTTGGAAGTTAACTGGTGGATTGATGAGCGGCGTGATCCTGAAAAAGCCACCCGTGCTGCGGCTCAGCATTTGCGCGATTTGAAAGAATACTGGGATGGAGACTGGCATATGGCTATGGCTAATTATAATGTAAGTACCCGGCGAATGAACAGCTCTGTGCGCAGAGCTAGCGGCGAAAAAAATTATTGGGAGATTTACCCGTTCCTGCCCCGTGAAACCAGGGGGTATGTACCAGGTTTTATCGCCGCTACTTTAATTGCAATGAATCCTGCAGAGTTCGGATTTGAAGGTGAATATGAAGAAGACCCTTACAGTTATGAAACTGTAGAAATTATTGGATCAATAGATTTAAGCTTGCTTGCTGAGAGCGCCGGTATCACCACTCAGGAACTTCAGGATTACAACCCTGAACTGTTGCGCTGGGCAACCCCTCCCGGAGACAAAGCATATCATTTAAAAATACCGGTTGGAACCAAAGAAAAGTTTCTTGAGAATTTCAATGAAATTCCGGATGATAAAAAACATAATAACATAGTTATTCATAGTGTAAAAAAAGGAGAAACTCTTGGTTTAATTGCAAACCGGTATGGAACTACCGTAAGAAACATGTATCAAGTTAACGACAATCTTTCCAGCACTATACATCCGGGGCAGGATCTGGTGATCCCGGTACCGGAAGGAAGTTCTGTTGCAATACGCTCCGACCGACCATCACATGCGCAAACCGCGCGAACCAGTACTTCCTCAACACCGTCAACTTCGTCTTCCAGTCAGCCGGCTAATACTGTCGCTGTCGTCTATACTGTAAAATCAGGGGATACCGTTGGGCACATTGCGCATTGGTTTGAGACGCTATCTATGCATGTTAGGTCGTGGAATAACATTGGCAACTCCATCAGGCCTGGACAGAGACTAACGCTTTACGTTCCCACGGGCAAAAAAGGTTACTTTGAAAGTATAAATGGAATGAATATCCGGCAGAAACAGGCGTTAAGAGGCCAGGGAGGATCATCGAATCAAAATCTTGCAGTGAATGATTCTGGTCAGTACGTTGTTAAACGGAACGATAATCTTCACGATTTGGCAAATAAATTAAATACTTCCATTCAAGAGCTAATGCGCCTAAACGGGTTATCAACTTCAAGAATATACGTGGGGCAAACGTTGATAGTTCCCAATTAAGACTGAATTAACTATTCGAGCATGAAATATAAAAAAATAGCGGCATTGGTGAGCATTCTGATTATTTCAGCTCTCACTTTCGGATTCGTTTATACTTCTGATCCTTATTTTCTCATAAAAAAGAACTTCACCATATTCAGCGAAGTCTATGATGAGGTTTCAACACGATATGTTGACGAAGTAGAACCGGAAAGGTTGATGCGCCATGGCATAAATTCAATGCTCGAAAAACTTGATCCCTATACGGTTATCATTGATGAGGCCGACAGCCAGGAGATGGATATTGTAACAACCGGGCAATATGCCGGAGTTGGTCTTGAAGTTGGTGCGCGGGCTGATAAGCTGGTTGTCATTGCACCAATCGAAGGTTATTCTGCCGAGCGTCGTGGCATGAAAGCCGGTGATGTTATTATAGCCGTGGATGGAACCCCCACCAATAATATGACAATGGAAGGCCTGCAAAGCCTTCTTCGCGGCGAATCAGGTTCACAAGTATCGATCACTACCACTCGAATAGGTCTGGATGAGGAACTGACTTTCGACCTGACCCGGGAAAGAATAGATATTAAGAACATCGCCTACTCCGGTATACTGGATGGCGACCAGCGAATCGGATATGTGTTATTAAGAAGGTTCGCCCAAAATGCATCTGAAGAATTAAGAAATGCCGTGCTGGAAATGAAAGAAGGCGGTGAACTTGACGGGTTAATACTTGATCTGCGCAATAATCCCGGTGGCCTTTTGGATGAAGCAGTTTATATGGTTGATAAATTTGTTAGTCCCGGACACAAGGTTGTACAAACTAAGGGGCGAATGCCCGAGACAAACTCTGTATACAGTACCGAGGAACCAGCTATTTTAAATAAACCATTGGTTGTGTTGCAGAATAATGGTAGTGCCAGCTCATCGGAAATCGTCAGCGGAGCACTTCAGGACCTTGATAAAGCTGTAATAATTGGGGATCGCAGTTTCGGAAAGGGTTTGGTTCAAATCATCCGGCCACTTTCTTACAATCTTGCAATAAAAATAACTACTTCTAAATACTACACCCCGAGTGGACGGTCTATACAATCTCATGATTATAGCTCCGTTGAAAATCCTGATGAAGTAGAAGTGCCTGATTCGCTGAGAACGCCCTTCAAAACGTTATCAGGGCGTACTGTTTATGAAGGAATTGGAATAGAACCGGATATTCAGGTCGATGACGGTCCGCAAAGCTTGCTTGAGGTAGCATTGCTGCAAAACAGCCATTATTTTTTCTTTGCCAATCAATATGCCTCAGAAAACCCGGAGTTCGATCTTGAATTAGTAGATGAGGCATTATTTGATAGCTTTCAAGTATATTTGGAGAAAGAAGAATTTAATTACAAAACACGCTCCGAACATTATTATACAGAGTTTACTGAAAGTCTGGATGATGAGATTAGAAAAAATGCCCAGGCACAGCTTACTCGTTTTGAGGAAATAGTAAATGAGGAAAAACAGCTGCAGATGGAGCAAAACGCTGAAAAAATAAAGCAGGAACTATTTCTTGAATTATTATCACGATATGAAGGTACAACCGGTAAGCTGAAACATAGCCTGAAATACGATGAATCAGTACAGGAAGGCATTCGTCTGCTTGCCAACCCTGAAGAGTATAAAAGCATTTTAAATATAACCGACTATTGAACAAAGCAGATCTACACGTGCATACCACAGCATCTGATGGTGTGCTCAGTCCTGAACAGGTAGTCCGGTTGGCTGCCGAGAAAGGAATCTCCACACTTGCTATTACTGATCATGACACTATAGCCGGGTATCGTAAAGCCCGCCACGTTGCCGAAGAGGTCGGCATCAAGCTAATCCCCGGAATAGAGATTACAAGCGATTACAAGGGAAAAGAGTGTCACATGCTAGCTTATTGTATTGATCTTGAACACCCCAGGCTCATAACCATGCTGGCGGCCCAGAAAAAAATACGCATAGCCCGGGCTCACAAGATGATTAATAATCTGAATAAGCTGGGCTTTGATATAGATTTTGATGATGTAGTTGCAGAATCGGGTCAAGATTCTATCAGCCGTGTCCATTTAGCCTCTGTACTCCAAAAAAAATCATATGTAGCCAATAAAAAAGAGGCTTTTGACCGCTACCTGGGCAATGATGGCCCGGCTTATTACAAGAGCGAATATATGCCGGCTGCTGAAGTAATAAATCTCATTAAGGAAGTTGGTGGATTGTCGGTACTTGCACATCCGGGGCAACATTATCTTTATGAGGATTTGCGCTATTTCCTAAAGGCTGGTTTAGATGGCATTGAATATATACACCCCAGTCATAATTATGAATTGCAGATGAAGTACATGAATTATGCTAACAATTTCGGTCTTTTGCTAACGGGAGGGTCAGATTTCCATGGGTTCAGACATTATGACGACGGTAATTTTGGCACCATTTGTATAGATACAGTTTTGAGTGAAAAATTGTTAACTTTAGGTGAGCAGCGAAAAGATCACTCAACGAATTAGAAAAAATACAGTATGGGAATCCAAAACATCCAGGGAACCTTCAATGTGCCTGATGCAAAAGTCGGTATTGTCGTTTCACGATGGAATTCATTTATAACCGAAAGGCTCCTGGATGGGGCCGTTGAAACAATGATTCGCCATGGCTTGAGCGAAGACAATTTAACAGTTGTAAAGTGTCCGGGTTCTTTTGAAATCCCCCTAACCGCACAGAAACTACTGGAAACAACTAACTTTGATGGCATTATTTGTTTAGGTGTTGTTATACGTGGTGCTACCCCTCATTTTGAATATGTTTCCAGTGCTGTAACTCAGGGGGTTAATAATTTGAACTCAAAGTTTGGTCTCCCCGTTTCTTTCGGAGTTTTAACGACCGATACTATAGATCAGGCCGTAGAGCGGGCAGGATCGAAATCAGGCAATAAAGGTGAAGAAGCCGCTTTGGCTTTATTAGAAATGATTTCTTTATTAAAAAAAATTAAATAGTGTACAGACGTACATGATAAAAATAGTTGACTCATTTCCTGAGTAGATAATCAATTACAAAAGAGAAGAAGGTAATCTTGAAAACGCTTACTCTAAACGGTAAAAAGCAGACCGACAGTGACCAGCGCGTACAAGCTGATCTGAAGGCGTCCGGTGCCATTCCCAAGCATATTGCCGTTATTATGGATGGGAATGGAAGGTGGGCCCAAAGCAGAGGCAATATGCGAATCTTTGGCCATAAAGCCGGTGTCGATTCTGTACGGGATACGACCGAAGCTTGTGCTCAGCTAGGTGTTAAACATCTAACATTATACGCATTTTCTACAGAAAACTGGCTTCGCCCTGTTAACGAGATCAGCGCATTAATGAATTTATTGATACAGTCATTGCGTAAAGAAACAAAGAAGCTCAATGATAATGATATTCGCCTGACGTCAATAGGTCAAATCGATCGCCTGCCGAAGAGCTGTCAAAAACAGTTAAATGAAGCCATGGAAATAACTAAAGATAATACCCATATGGAGCTGTGCCTGGCCCTGAGCTATTCCGGTCGGTGGGATATTACCGAGGCTGTCAAAAAAATTACTAAAGAGGCCCAAGAGGAAAACATAAAACCTGAAGACATTAATGATGAAACCATTTCCAGGTATCTGGCAACTGCAGATATCCCTGACCCGGATTTAATGATCCGTACCAGCGGGGAATTTCGCATGAGCAATTTTATGTTGTGGCAACTGGCCTATTCCGAAATCTACATCACCGAAACCTATTGGCCCGATTTTCGCCGTGAGGAACTTTATAAGGCGGTTTCAACTTACCAAAAACGGGATCGGCGTTTTGGCAAAATCTCCGAATAGACTCTTTATGAAAGCTGAAAACCCTTCAACTTGAAATTCTTTTCATGAAGATTATCCAATAACTTGTGCACTCACTCCGTTCACAAATCCAAAACAGAAATTATAAATAAAGGTAGCATTACTGCTCAAGTGAATATTTTTAATAAAACAAGCCTGCTGGCTTTCCCATTTCTGATTCTATTGACCTTGATTTGCTCTCCAAGTCAGGCTCAATTCAAAGACACCCTCAGTACAGATGATCCAACCTTTCGCATCAATAACCCGCTGGATGTTGTTCCGGGGCAGTTTGTGATACGAAGCCTTACTATCAAAGGCTCTGAGGACAGAACCGAAAACTTTATAGCTACCACGTCTGGTTTAGAAGAAGGCAATAGTGTTACAATACCGGGCGAAGAAATTCCCCGTGCCATTAAAGCTTTGCACCAGACGGGTCTGTTTTCAGATATAAAGGTGATAAGAACTGAGACGGCCGGTAGTCAAATTGATTTAACAATTCAAGTTACCGAGCAGCCACGACTTGAAAGATTTGAAATAACGGGTGTCAAACGATCTCACCGCAGGGACATTGAAGAAAATATTCGTCTTGCTACCGGCTTTGCCGTAACCGAATCTTCAAAGGCACAAGCCGTGAGTACTATTAAACGATATTACGAAGAAAATGGCTACCGCAATACCGAGGTTGACGTGCAAACCAGTGCAACCGATACCGTACGGAATCGGGTCAGCCTTGAATTTGCAGTAAATCGTGGCGACAGGCTTCAAATTTCGGAGATCCGCTTTGAAGGCAATGAGCACTTTTCAGACCGTGATTTGCGCAAATCTTTAAAAGAGATAAAAAGAAATACCTTCTTAAGATTTTTAACGCGTCAGACGTACAATGATGAAGACTACGAAGAAGCCCAGAACAATCTTCTCAGCCTTTATCAAAATAATGGTTTTCGTGATATCCGTATCGTAGAAGATTCCGTATATGTTACCGATGATGGAGACGCACTGGGCGTTTTTATGAAAGTTAATGAAGGCCCTCAGTATCATATCCGTGATGTTAACTGGGACGGAAACACAGTTTACACAAATGAAAGGCTTACCCAAGCACTTGGGCTGGGTAAAGGTGATGTATTTAATGAAGAACTCTTTGAGGCAAACTTGTTTAGCAATCAGGATGAGACGGATGTGTTTAGCCTTTACCACAACGTAGGTTACCTTTTCCTGGATTTGCGGCCGGAGGTTAATATAGTTGAAGGTGACTCAATTGATTTAAACTTTAATATAGTAGAAGACGAAATCGCGAAGATTGAGGAAGTATCTTTTTCCGGAAATACCAAAACTCATGACGATGTTGTTCGCCGAACGCTTCGCAATACGCCGGGGGCAACTTATAGTCGTTCGGCTATTATGCGAACAATCAGGGAATTGTCTCAACTTGGTTACTTTAATCCGGAAGGAATTGTGCCAGATCTGGACGCTGACCCTGAAGATAAAACTGTAAGCGTAAACTACATGTTGGATGAATCGCAAAGCACCGATAACTTTGAGTTCTCCGGTGGTTTCGGAGGGCGCCAGTTCGGTTTAATTTTATCTGCAAAAGTTAACTTCAATAACTTTTCGGCCCAAAATATCTTAAAAGGCGATGCATGGAGTCCTTTGCCTAGTGGCGATGGTCAAAAACTATCTCTAGGGGTACAAGTTACGGGACGAGGATACCAAAACTACAACTTCTCCTTTCAGGAGCCGTGGTTTATGGGGCGTCCGAATTCATTTGGTGTAAATATGTCTTATAGTATTTTCAGAGATGGGTATAGTAACCGGCAGTATTCAAGGCAATCACAAAGTTCAGCAAGCCAGGAGATGCTTTCTGCAGGGGTATCCTATGGTAGAAGGCTTTCATGGCCAGATGATTTCTTCCAGCAAACTACCAGAGTGCAATACCAATATTTTGATGTGCAAGGGTTTGAGCAAATGTTGGGCGGGCAAGCCAGCCTTATTTCAATAAAAGAAAGCCTGGAGCGAAACTCCCTGGATAATCCAATTTCACCAAATACAGGTTCCAGGTTTCAGTTATCAGCTGAAATTGCCCCGCCAATACCGGGATTATCACAGTTTCATAAAACGGAATTGAAATTTCAGCAGCACAATCCTTTGGTTGGTAAATTAATATCATCGTTTGGGATTGAACATGGATATATGGGCTGGTTTGGCAGTGAAAACAGAAGTCAGTTTCATCGTTACTTTCTGGGCGGAACTCAATTACAGCAAAGACAGACCTTCACCAGAGATAATATAGATATGCGAGGTTACCCTGGTGGACGTGATGGCTCGATTTCACCGATAAGTGATGGTAAGGAAGTCGGTGGTACCCTTTATAATAAATACTTTGCCGAAATCAGGTACCCTGTTATATCAAGCGATCAGGTACAGTTGATCCCATATGTATTTGCCGAGGCCGGTAATGCTTATGATGGCTTTTCAAGCTATGATCCGTTTAACATGAAACGGACTGCCGGGGTTGGAACGAGAATCTTTATGCCTATTTTAGGTTTGATTGATCTTAGTTACGGCTATCGATTCGATGGCCTGCCGGGTAATGATCAGGTGAATGATGGCGAATGGCAATTTCTGTTCAATATTGGAGCACCGTTTTAATGAACTCTCTTAAAATCAAAATACCCATTTTATTTTTGTTCCTGGGCATTTATGGCGTCGTCTATGCCCAGGAACAAAAAATTGGCTATATTGATACAGACTATATTTTATCAGAAATTCCTGAATATGAAGGAATTGAACAAAGATTATCTGGTATTAGTCAGGAGTGGAAAAACGAGATTGATGAAATGCAGGTAAATATTGATGCTTTAAAACAAGATTTTGAAGCAAGAGAAATACTTTATACTGATGATGTTCGTAGACAAAAGGAACAGGAGATAGAACAAAAAATTCAGCAGAGAGAACAGTTCCTGGAATCTCGCTTTGGACCTGATGGTGAATATTTTTCCCAACAACAGGAGTTATTAGAACCCCTACAGCAAAGAATACTTGAAGCGACCAACTCAATAGCCGAACAGGATGGGTTTGACTTTATATTCGATCGGGCTGGTGATTATATGTTTATGTATGCCCGGAGAACATGGGATCTGAGTGACGAGGTTTTACTTGAAATGGGGATTCAAGTAGATGAAATGAATAATTAAGTAATAATCTTGTTATCATAACCTGAATACAAATATAAAACAATCAATTAAAATGATCAAGCAATTTAGCATAGCCATAGCAGCACTTTTTTTATTTACGGCGGCGGCGGTTAGCCAGCCTAAGATTGGGTATTTAAATCCACAGGATGTGCTGGATGAATTACCGGAGAAAACCGATATAGAAAATCAGTTGAACCAGTTTCTGGATGAAAAGGAAGCTGAGTTTCAAGAAAAATCTATTGAATTTCAAAATGAAATGGCTGAATTTCAACAGCGCCAGGGAAATCTTGGAGATGCCGAGGCAAGAAGAGAACAGGAACGCCTTGAAGTAATGAATCAGGAACTGCAGCAATTTCAGCAACAAATCGAACAGGAACTGCAGCAAAGGCAGTCTCAACTTTTGCAGCCGCTTTTAACGCAAATCAATGTTGCTATTGAAAATGTGGCAGAAGATATGGAACTTGATTACGTTCTAAATGAGGCCACCGGTGAAGGTGAAATGATCTTAATATTCGTATCCTCTGAGGGCAAGAATAATCTTGATATAACCCAGCAGGTCTTAAACATAATGCTAAACTGATAAAACCACGACTATGACTAAAAAAATATTTTACCTTGTAACGTTCTTAGCTTTTACCGGCTTGCTTTCTACTGAGGCAAAAGCTCAGAGTGAATTAAATATCGGGTATGTAGATCCTCAGGCTATTATGATGAGCATGCCTGAAATGGCCGCTATAGAACGCAGGCTTCAAAATTTTGTTGAACGCAAGCGGGAAGAGTTTACCCAGAAAGAAACTGATTTCCGAGCGGAAGTAGAAGAATATCAGCAAAAACTATCTGTAATCTCTGAAGCAGCTCAACGACAAGAAGAAGAACGTCTTGCACAAATGAATATGGAACTCCAGGAATTCCAGCAGACATTTCAGCAGGAAATTCAGGAACGTCAGGCTGAATTAGTTGGTCCGCTACTCGATAAAATACAGGATGCCATCGATGAGGTTGCAACCGCACGAAATCTGACTTATGTACTTAATTCCGTGACCAATAACGGTGATTTTATAATTCTCTATGCTTCCGATGAAGCTCAGCAGAACAATGATATCACTGAAGCAGTTAAAGAAGTACTCGACGTTTAATTTGTTCAAGAAGTACTTGGCGTTAATTTGGTTTGCCATATCCTAATACTGCTTAGCTAAGCTTCCTCGCTTAGCGGGAATGCACTCATATAACACGAGTGCACTCCCGGCAAGCGTGGACGCTTGCCTCAGCAGTCTATAGTGACAGTCTCTAGCAGTCTTCAATATCAAGTAACAGTTATCTGATAGCAAGTATGTTTACCAGGTTCTCTTTTCCTACTGCGAATATCTAATACTTACTTTACATGCTTCTTTCTATTCCGGATATAATCTTCAAAAATATATCCGCCGAGAGAATCCAGAGAGGCAAAATAAGCTCTTCCATTGTTTGCCTGAGTTAATTCCCTTACAAAATTCTGCAGGTAAGGATCCTGGGCAATCATAAAAGTAGTGATGCTAATCTTATCCCTCCGGCATTTGACTCCGGAGTCCAAAACCTTATTTACTATTTTCCTGTCGAGGCCAAAGCTATTTTTGTATAGCCTTCCATTTTCATACATAGCCGATGGCTTACCGTCGGTAATCATGAAAATCTGCTTATTTGCGTACTTCCTTCGTTGTAGCTTATGCCTCGCAAGCTCAAGTCCAGCCTGTGTGTTGGTGTGAAAAGGCCCGACTTTCAAATAAGGTAGGTCTTTTATTTCCACTGGCCAGGCATCATTGCCAAAAGCAATAACATCCAGAGAATCTTTGGCATACTGGCTCAGGATTAACTCCGATAAAGCCATAGCTACTTTTTTGGCAGGTGTGATTCTATCCTCACCATAAAGGATCATGGAGTGGCTTAAATCAATCATCAATACTGTGGCATTGGATGTGTAATGCTCGTTTTCATGAACCCAGAGGTCATCTTCTTCCAGACTAAACCGGTCTAGGTCGCTGTGCTTTAGAGCATTGGTAATGGTGCCAACCCCATCAATGTTTTGTATTTCGTCGCCATAATGCCAGGGACGGGTTTCCGGGTCCCGATCCTTTGCTTTACCGATATAATTGGTCTTGTGGTTGCCTTCACTGCCTTTTTTCATTCCCCGGAAAATCTCTTCAAGAGATCGTTTCCTAAGTCCACGCTCAGTCTTGGCAGTAAGTAGAACCTGATCAATTTCTTCATCATATTTGATGAGATTGCGATCTTCAAGATCTTGTATAAAATCACCAATGCTGTAGCCTTCCATATCGTCGGTAATATTATACTCCTTATCGAGCTCGGTCAGCCATTTTAAAGCTTGTGCGGCATCCCCGCTGCTAATGAGCAGCAGTTGCTCAAACAAATCGAAGAGTTTGTCGAACCCTTTTTTGCCATCCTGGCGCCGGAAGCGGTCATTCCATTGCTGATACTGAAAATGCATAATAAAAAGTATTAATTTTGAGATGTAACGAACAGAAAAATAAAATCATTTCATTGGCATCCTCCTTCGGGGCTACGTATTTTCACGCATGCTTGTTGAAGATAATTACCTTTATGAAAAAAAGCTCTGGGCCCAGAACTTTAAATCTGTTATGGGTTTGGATGAAGTTGGCAGAGGATGTCTTGCCGGACCGGTAGTTGCGGCCGGTGTTATCCTGAAGCCCAATAGCCTGATTGAGAACATCACCGACAGCAAGGTTCTGGCTAAGCCCGAGAGGGATGAATTATCGGAGATCATCAAGCAAGAAGCCTTATGCTGGTCTATCCAAAGCTGCAGTGTTCGGGAGATCGAAGATCAGAACATTTACTGGGCTTCATTTTCTGCCATGCGCAAGTGCATTGAAGAAGCAAAAAAACCACCCGACTATTTACTTGTTGATGGTAACCGTTTCCCTGACCATATCATCCCCGCAACTTGCCTTGTAAAGGGCGATCTTTTCTCGGCCAGTATAGGGGCCGCCTCCATTCTGGCAAAGGTGTACAGAGACAATTTAATGCAAAAACTTCATAAAAAGTTCCCTGTGTACGGATGGGAGACAAATGTCGGCTATCCTACAAAGAAACATTACAACGGACTGAAGCAGCACGGCCCCTGCATTCATCACCGCAAGACCTTCAGGCTTTCTCCAAAAGATTATCCAGTCGAACAACCACAAGAAGATTCACCAGAGAATTTATAGGACACACTGGTGCTTCTTATTTTAGCTTATGCAGTAGCATTTTAATTGGTTCATCTAAAGGTATACAATATCTGGTTGCTTTGTTAATAATTGAATACTCCTGTGGGCTTAATCCCAGCACCCTCAGTCCCAGCGCCCCCAGTCCCAGCTAACCAGGTAACCTGATCTTCCGCAAAGATGATATTTAAATCAACTGTTCCGCTTCACAATATTGAGCAAGATCATCCGCAATGAGCCGGTTGTTAGATAGTCGGGGCAACTTATTTTGCCCACCCAACTTACCCCGTGATTTCATATACCCAATAATGCCATCCTTCTTGATGGTTGTTATAAGCAACGGCTGAAGGATATTGCCGGTAATCAAATCTTTGTAATAGATATTCAATTTCTGCATTTCCTGATCTAAAGCCCTTGCAAAACCATCATAATCGGTAGGTTCTTTGGAAAACTCTATAAACCACTCGTGATAGGGCAGTCCTTCAGGGGGAGCAATTTGAGGGGCCACGGTGAAATCGGTTACCTCTGCATTAGAGCCGGCTGAGGCTCTTGCAAGGGCTTTTTCTACTTCTTCAGCAATAACATGTTCGCCAAAGGCAGAGGTAAAATGTTTCACCCGCCCCGTTACTTCCAGGCGATAAGGCTCTTTGGAAATAAACTTTATGGTATCTCCAATGCTGTAGCCCCATAACCCGGCGTTGGTGTTAAGGATAATAGCGTAATTAACCCCCAATACGACATCTTTCAGGGAAATTCGGGTGGGATTATCATCGAAATATTCATCGGCCGGTATAAATTCATAGAAAATGCCGGCATCTATATTCAACAGCAGGCCGGGCTGGTTTTGCTTATCCTGATAGGCAATAAACCCTTCGGATGCCGGGTAAGTTTCAATGGAGTCTATTTCCCTGCCAATGGTCTTTTTAAATGATTTCCGATAAGGTTCAAAGTTTACTCCACCGTACACATAAAGAGAGAAGTTGGGGAAGATATCCTTCACATGCTTTTTCCCGGTTACCTCAAGGAGTTTATCAAAATAGATCTGCACCCAGGGAGGAATACCACCAATCAGGGTCATATCTTCTTTAAGGGTTTCTTCGGTAATGGCGGCAATTTTATCTTCCCAATCATCGATGCAGTTGATCTCATACGAGGGCATCTTATTTTTTTGAAGGTATATCGGCACATGGTGGTCAGTGATGCCAGAAAGCCGGCCCACTGGAATTTTATGTTTATGATCAAGTTCCGGGCTGCCCTGAATGAATATCATTTTCCCATTAAGGAAACTTGTTTTCCCGGTCTGTGCAATATAGCACAGCAATGCATTCCGGGTAGACTTAATATGTGTGGGGATTGACTCCCTGGTCAAAGGAATATATTTAACACCCGATGTAGTTCCTGAGGTCTTGCACAGATAAACTGGTTTTCCCTTCCATAAAACATTGGTCTCACCATCGATAACCCTGTCGATGTAGGGGGAAAGTGCTTCATAATCCCGTATGGGTACCTGTCTTTTAAAGTCTTCGTACCGTTTTATGGAAGCAAAGTTATGATCTTTTCCAAAAGCAGTGTCCTTCGCCGATTTTAAAAGCTTCTTAAACACCCTATCCTGAACATTATGCGGTTCGGAGGCTGTTTTGTTGATCTTCTTTACGGTATAGTTTGCAAAGACTTTTGCAAAAAAGGGTTTAAGTGCCATCTGTTCTTAAATAATATTTGCTGGTACAACCAAGTTAAAAAAGTTTTAATATAATGCAATAGGTGCATCATAAGTAGCTTTTTTGTAAAAATATATATCACCTATGGTTTTGCCTTTTAAAAAGCCACTTCATTATTGAACATCATTTTAAAAAATGAGAATTAAATTTAAGAAGAAGTTGTTATTTCATAGCATCATGTAGGGATAATAGTTTATGGTTAAATACGGGACGTTACATCTTCCGTTAATGTCACAGCTTAAATAGAGCTAATTGCATGAACCTAATAGAGAATTTTAAAGATGCAATGAACCCGCCGGTCTTTTTGGGCTCAGTTGCATTGATACTGGCCTTTGTAATTTTTGGAGCCGGTTTTTCTCAACAAGCAAACATAACCTTTACTTCCCTTCAGCAAACTATAGTTTCCAATTTCGGTTGGTTATACATCCTTTCGGCTACAGGGCTATTATTATTTGTTATATTTTTAGCTGTCAGCCGTTTAGGAAGGATTCGGCTTGGGGGTGATGAAGCGACACCCGATTTTAACATGCTAACATGGTTTGCCATGTTACTGGCGGCGGGTATGGGTATTGGGTTGGTCTTCTTTGGGGTAGCGGAACCTATCGGTCACTACATGCAACCCCTGCAAGCTGATGCACAATCAACTGCCGCCATTACTGATGCCATGTTATACTCTTATTTCCATTGGGGACTGCATCCGTGGGCAATTTATACTTCAATCGCCTTGCCATTGGCTTATTTCCATTTCCGCTATGAACTGCCTATGGCCCCACGTACTTTGCTTTACCCATTGATTGGCAATCGCATATATGGGTGGATCGGTCATATTGTAGACATAGTGGCTACAGTGGGTACTTTATTTGGTGTGGGCACATCCCTGGGCCTGGGCGCTATGCAAATCAATGCCGGTCTGAACGAAATAGCGGGCGTTCCCTCAAGTTTGCCCATACAGCTAATTATTATAGCTACAGTTACTTCCATGGCCACCATTTCAGTAGTGACAGGCTTGCAGGTCGGCATACGCCGCTTAAGCCAGTTTAATATGTGTTTGGCCGGTGTGGTTTTGGTTTTTATTGTAATCTTTGGCCCCACTATATATATTCTTGAGATTTTTATATCAAGTATTGGCTATTATTTACAATACCTTCCGGAAATCAGCTTTAGAATCGATCAAACAACACTGGACGGATGGCAGGCCGAATGGACCATGTTCTACTGGAGCTGGTGGATTGCCTGGTGTCCTTTTGTGGGTGTTTTTACCGCCCGAATTTCCAAAGGGCGTACCATTCGGGAGTTCATTGGCGGTATGCTGCTGGTACCAACTTTGATCAGTTTCTTTTGGTTTGCAGCAAACGGAGGGACTGCTTTATTTATCGAACATTATGGTCCGGGGGGCATAGCCGGACCCACTCAAATAGATGAGGCTCTTTCCTTATTTGCAATGCTTCAGCATCTCCCTGCTACTACAATCACTTCATCCGTGGGTGTTATCCTCATTGTCATCTTCTTCGTCACATCATCAGACTCAGGGTCTTTTGTAGATGTGATGGTGACTTCCGGAGGGCATCCCAATCCCCCAAAAAGTTACCGTGCGTTCTGGTGTATAACGGAAGGGGTTGTTGCGGCTACCTTGCTGATTGCCGGTGGATTGACTGCGCTTCGAACGGCCTCTTTGACACCGGCCCTGCCCATGGTTATATTTTTATTGGCTGCATCTTACGGATTATTCAGGGCGCTTAGGATCGATCAGGCATCGGAAGGCCGCCCCGGGAAAGAATCATTAAAGGAGTAAAAAAACTTACCCATAAATCATTTTAATCCTTTAATACTTGCCTAATCGCTTCTTCCGCAAGCCCTGACATCACCCGATACCCCTCCTCCGTGGGATGAACTCCATCATAAGCAAGATTATCTTTCATCCCGTTTTGCTCGTCCACAACGGCGGTGAAATAGTCGAGGTAAAAAATACCATTTTCTTCAGAAAAGCTTTTGATCGTCTCGTTCAGGCTAATAATTTTGTCAGCCGGTTCCAGGCCCGGTTTCCACGGATAATCGTATACCGGCAGAACAGAAGAAAGGATAACTTTAATCCCATTTGCTTTGGCAATCTCGGCCATCGAATAGATATTATGTGCTATCATATCCAATGAGGAGGGGCCTGTATTACCGGCAATATCATTGGTGCCGGCTAATATGACTACGACATCCGGATTTAAATTAACTACATCCTGACGAAACCTGACGAGCATTTGAGGGGTTGTTTGACCGCTGATTCCCCGATTGATATACGGTTTCCCTTCGAAAAATTCCGGAAAATTACCGCTCCATCCTGCTGTAATGGAATTGCCCATCATGACCACCCTCTGGCTGCCTTGTTGGACAGGCTCTAAATGCTCATTGGCCTCCCGGAAATGCCCAAGATTCGCCCAGTCGTCTCTCATAGCAGACCACTGCTCGTACTCTTGTATAATTTGCTGATTTGATTCGGATGCATCCTGAGCCGAAATATTACTTACCATTATACAGGGTAATGCCAGTGAGAGAAAAGCGAAAAGATTGAATTTTATCATCAGAATGTAGTTTGGTTAATTTCCAGAGCTGAAAAGAGCTGTCATTACTAAAAACTCATTGTAAGCACTTGAATCAGAAAAGGCAAGAGCTGCTATAAAAAAATGAGGCTTTATACAAAAACACAAGTTGTAATGCTTAGGGTATTGGGGTAGTCATGCTAATGCAGGGTATATCACTTCTTACCGATGAAGGAAGGAATTATACAAAGAAGTACCCTATCGGCAAAAATATCATACTGATGATAAACAACGTCAAACGGAAACGGGTAAGGAAGAATATGGGATGAAAAAAGAATCCATGGGTTAACGGACGGCTGCTGATCCAGTCGTAATACATATGGCGGTGCATGGCGCCTAAAGACATAGTGACATGTCCGTGCAATACGGTCATCATGAATGGCGCGGCAAAGAGCAATGAACCCCCGAATGCTGCTAACTGATGAAACCCCAGTATCTGGCAAAGCATATGGTACGGCCAGGCAAACAAGATGAGCATGGCGGGTGCCAGAGACCAGTTTATAAGTGATATTCGTTTGTAGTTTCGTTCCGTAAGTTCTTTATAAGCCATAGTCTAGCGATTCTGGAAAAATGAATTCCTCAGCAGCTTCATATTTATCCCAGCTGTTTGGCGTATTAAAATTGAAGGGGTTTCCCTTAAGTAGAGAATATTAATACGATTTGCCTGCAATTAAATTCTGCTGGCAATCAACATGTCAATATCACGGTATGATAAATTATACTGGTTGGACAGGGTCTTTTTTGTGAGGTGATGCTTGTACACGTAGGTTCCGTTTCTCAGGCTCATATTTGACCAAAGCGCTTCATTAATCCCACCGCAGTCGCCGATATTGAGCAGAAAAGGGGCGATCACGTTATTCAAAGCAGCCGTGGCCGTTCGTGCTACGGCAGAGGGGATATTAGGCACGCAATAATGTATCACATCATGTTTTATAAAAATAGGGTCGGAATGTGTAGTTGCATGACTGGTATCCACACAGCCGCCTTGATCTATCACAGTGTCTACAATCACGCTGCCGGCTTTCATCGTCTCAATCATAGTCTCGGTTACCCAGCAGGGGGCCTTGCTTCCTTCTACCATGGCTGATCCGATCACTACATCGGCAGCCTTTAGAGCTGATGCCAAATATTGTGGGTTAGCCATTGCCGTGATCACCCGCCGATCCAAAGCATTTTCTATATGGCGAAGCTGGGCAAGGTCATTATCCATCACAAAAACCTGAGAGCCATAACCGAGAGCGGTCCGTGCGGCATACTCGGCAATAATGCCGGTGCCTAAAATAACTACAGCCGCCGGGGGGACGCCCGAAATCCCCCCAAGGATGATGCCCTGTCCGTTCTGATTGTTCTCCAGATAATGTGCGGCGATCTGAACCGACATCGAACCGGTAATCTCATGCATCATTCTCACAATAGGAAACCCACGGTCATCACCCTGAATGAACTCATAACCGATACCAGTGATATTTTTCTTAATCATGGTCTTGAGAAAATCTTCGGTAGTATTTCCAAGGTGCAGAGCGGAGAACAGGATCTGATCTTGCTGCAGCAGTTCAATCTCCTGGTAGTTCGGTGGGGAAACCTTGACGATCAGCTCCGATTTCTTGTAAAGCTCTTCGGTAGAATAGGCAATTTCAGCCCCCGCCTCGGTATAGTCATGATCGCTATGATTGGCAAATTTACCAGCATCTTTCTCAATCAAGACCTCATGGCCATTCTCCGTTAATACCGACACGCCGCCAGGCGTTAACGATATTCGGTTTTCGTCGTTGGATCGTTCTTTTGGGAGTCCTATTTTAAGGGATGTTTCGGAAGATGATTTTTCCGTACGTTTTTCAAGTGTCTTTACACCAAATTGGTGCCCAAAAGCTGAAGGATCAATAATTTCCATAGATCAGTAATAGGTTACTGTTGCACCAGATAAAATAGTTGAAATGCCTTCGTTTTACAAGTGTGTTTCGGGTAAACCGCAACTCTTTTTAATTAACCGTTTTTAGTTTTAACGATCGAAAGGCAAATTTCTTAAGGTTTATACATCAATAATCTGAGATTATTTTGACTCAACAATTATATATTCCCTATTTATGTTAAAACCGAAGAAAAGCCTGGGCCAGCATTTCCTGCGCGATCAAAATATAATTCGAAAAATTGCAGGAGCACTGAATGCCGGCCAAGAGGATATTATAGTTGAGATAGGGCCCGGTGAAGGTGCACTTACCGATTTTTTATACCCGAACTTCAAAAACCTTCATCTTATAGAGGTTGACAGCCGGGCGGTGGATATCCTGAATCGCAAATTTCCCGACGCCACCGTTCATCACACAAGTGTTCTGGAAGGGGACTGGCAAACCACGTTACCGGCCTCAGGAAAAAAATACATCATAGGAAACCTTCCTTATTACATCACCAGCCCAATTTTATTTAAAGTTCTGGATGCGGCAGGTTATTATGAACAAGCCGTCTTTATGATTCAAAAAGAGGTAGCCGAACGACTGGTGGCAAAGCCGAGGACCAAAGCTTATGGCATTTTAAGTGTTCAAACCCAACTCTTCAGTAACCCGGAGCTGCTGTTTGCTGTTTCCCGGGAAGTCTTTTACCCGAAACCGAACGTAGACAGTGCTGTTATCAGCATAATTCCAAAAAAGACACAACCGGATGTTGATATAACATTCCTCAAGACCGTTATCCGTACAGCCTTCAATCAGAGGAGAAAAAAACTCAGCAACGCCATCTCAGCACTCATCACCGATGCCTCCCGCGTTACCATTGACCTAAACAAACGCGCCGAAGAACTAGAACCCGAAGAATTCGTAGAACTGGCAAAAACGCTCCTGACCAAGTCCTGACCAACTCCGTACCAACTCCTACAAAAGCCCTGCTGGCGGTAGGAGTTGTATGGGGGTTGACTAGGAGATGTATCAAGTGGAAATACCTTTAAACAACACAAATAATTACGATCTAATCCAGCTCATAGCCACTTAGCTTTAACTTTGCCCTGTTTGTGGTTAATAAATAAGAATTCATTATTACCACCCTCTTCCTTCAGGCGGCTTTTTAGTAAGATTAAATAAAAAAACTCTTTTATTTAATAGGCAAATAAGCTTTCTTTCATTTACCATGAAATTTTGGCTAACCAGCCAAACGGGATATAGATAAATATAAAGCTTGCACAGCGCACTGCTATCAAACATCATAAAACTATTAAACGATGAATACTTTCAATACAACAAAAAAGCATATTTCCGGATTAATTATCCTGCTTACTTCCGTTTTACTCACCACAGCTTTTACACAAGATGATAATTTTGAATCCCTCTTTAACGGGACTGATCTGTCGGGCTGGGTTGTACCGGAGGGTGACAACGGCCACTGGAAGGTTATAGACGGTGTTATTGATTATGACGCATTAAGTGAAGCACCTGGCGACAAAAATCTTTGGTCAGAGAAAGAGTACCAGGATTTCGAACTTCGGATGGACTGGCGCATCAAAGATACACCATACATTAATAAAAATGTTCGCATCGTTCGCCCGGACGGAACCCACCAGCTTGACGCAGATGGAAACGATATTCTAATCGCCGCCCCGGATTCAGATTCAGGCGTCTATGTGCGGGGAACTTCTAAGGCACAGATAAATATTTGGAACTGGCCTGTGGGTTCAGGTGAGGTCTACGGCTACAGAAATGACTCAAGCATGCCTGACGGGATCGCGGCGGGAGTCACACCCAGCAAATTTGCTGACAATCATGTAGGTGAATGGAATACATTTGTGATTACCATGGTCGGTGACCGGTTAACGGTTGAGCTTAATGGTGAAACCGTTCTCGACAAGGCACAGCTTCCGGGTGTTCCTGAAAGCGGGCCAATTGCCTTGCAGCATCACGGAAGCATGGCTGATGGAGAGTGGGTAAGCCCGCCATCACTGGTCCAGTTTAAGGATATTTCTATCCGGGAGTTATAAAGGAATTGCCTGAATTTCTGTAACCTGTTTTATCAGCTCAAGGCTGCTACGGCAAAGCGTCCACGCTTGCCGGGAATGCACTCGTGCATCCTGAGTATGTCTGCTCGCGAGGCGTGGACGCCTCACGGAGCAGTTTTGAAGCTTTTAATACAGCCACGAGCAGCTTTAGCCTTTTTGAGACAGCCTCCTGGTGCCTGAATTGCAGCAACACACCTGTCAGCTCATTTGATAAAACATTTTCTTTTCTTCAAGCAGCGGGGCAAATTTAGCTTTCAGTTTGGCGTTCTCAGGTTTTTCGAGTTCAGGGTCTGAGGCTAAAAGCTCCAGTGCTTTGGTTTTGGCCAGTTCAAGGATGGGCTGGTCTTCCACTATATCAGCTACTTTAAAGTCCGGCAGCCCGCTTTGTTTGGTGCCCAGAAAATCTCCCGGTCCGCGCAGTTTCAGATCTACTTCTGATATTTTGAACCCATCGTTCGTGTCGTTCATGGTTTTCAGGCGAACCCGGGCTTCTTTGCTTTGTTTTACATCGGCCATCAGGATGCAATAACTTTGGCGTGATCCGCGGCCTATACGACCACGCAACTGGTGGAGTTGGGAAAGCCCAAACCGCTCGGCATGCTCTATCAGCATCACACTTGCATTTGGTACATCAACGCCGACTTCAATAACCGTAGTTGAAACCAGTACCTGAATATCATTCCGGAGAAACTTCTTCATGATCTCATCTTTCTCCTGAGTTTTCAGTCTGCCGTGCAGTAGCCCGACCTCATGATCCGGAAAACGTTGCTTGATTTGTTCAAATCCGACAGTCGCATCTTTGAGATCCATAGCCTCCGACTCCTCAACGAGAGGGTAGACTATATAGACCTGTCCGCCTTCTGAAATAACCTTTTCCAGAAAACTATACACTTTTCCCCGCTTACTGTCGCCGCGTACCGCTGTAATGATGGGTTTGCGCCCTCCGGGCAGCCCTTTGATCAGGGATATATCCAGATCGCTGTACAAGGTCATGGCCAATGAGCGGGGGATGGGTGTGGCGGACATGACCAGTATATGAGGATTTTCGCCCTTTTCTTTTAAAAAAGACCGCTGCACTACTCCAAACCGGTGCTGTTCATCGATAATGATCATGCCCAGCTTCGCAAACTTTACCTGCTTCTGTATAATGGCATGCGTACCTACGACAATATGGGCACCACCCCCCGCCAAATCAGAAAGCACATCATTTCTATGGGCTGTTTTTTGGTTGCCGAGCAGCAGGCGGATATTAAGTCCCAACGGCTCGAGAAATTCGGAAAGCGTGCGATAATGCTGCTCTGCCAGGATTTCGGTAGGGGCCATGAAAGCCGCCTGATAACCATTATCGATGGCCATCAGCATGGCCCCTATAGCCACTACCGTTTTACCCGAACCTACATCCCCTTGTATAAGCCGGTTCATTTGATTGCCGGACCGCACATCATCCTTTATATCCTTTAAGGAGCTAGTTTGCCCTTCAGTCAGTTCAAACGGCAGCACTTCCTTAAAAAAGCGTCTGGTCAGATCAGCCGGTTTAACAAGAGGAAGACCCGGAGTTTTATCTATTATGTGCATCTTTAGTTTTACGACGCTCAGTTCAAATAAAAATAGTTCTTCAAACTTAAACCTACGCAGGGCGAGATCCGCCTGCTGAAGCGACCCGGGGAAGTGGATCATGCGGTAGGCATCTTTCAGGTTGGGCAGGTTCAGGTCCGTAAGTAGCTGGCGGGGGAGAAATTCATCAGGACGATAGGACTTTAAAATCTGTGATACCCATTTTCCAAAGATATTAGAAGTGATATAGGTTTTGGTGAAAAAAGAATTTCCCGGGTAAACCGGTGAAATACTATCTGGTTTAGATTCGTTAGAAACCTCAATCTTCTCAACATCCGGGTGAGTCATTGAGATAGACCGGCCGAACTGTTTGGCCGAACCAAAGAAGGATACGGTGGTGCCCTGTTTTAGTTCTTTGCTGAAATACGAAAGGCCTTTGAACCAAACACCATCAACTGAACCAGAACTGTCTTGAAGAGTCGCTGCCAAACGTTTTTTTCTGCCAAAGCCGATTTCCTGAACTTTAGTGATTCGGCCAATGACCGTAACTTTTTCGCCATTGCCCTGAACTTGGGCAGCCGGAACGATATTGGTTTTATCCAGGTAGCGAAGCGGGAAAAAATCAAGGATATGTTGAGCGGATGAAATCCCGGAAGATGAGAGGGCTTTCAACCTGTTTGGAGTTAATCCGGAAAGAGAGGATAATTTCAATGGTATACTAGACTATATCAGTGGTCAGGTTTTATGGCGTATTTACTGTAATAATAGCTGTTTTTGCCATAAAATACATGAAACAGGAAATTAATTTAGCTTTGTATTTGCAATAGGGTTTAAATAAGCCCTATATTTCAAAGCTCTGAACAACAAATTTAAACAGATTTTTTTACCGTGCCAACAATACAACAATTAATCAGAAAAGGCAGAAAAAGTAAAGTAGCCAAAACTACTGCGCCGGCTTTGCAGAGTTGCCCTCAAAAACGAGGGGTGTGCACTCGTGTTTACACAACTACTCCTAAGAAGCCAAACTCTGCGCTGCGTAAAGTTGCCAGGGTGCGTTTGACAAATAACCTCGAGGTGACGGCTTATATACCCGGTGAGGGGCATAATCTGCAGGAGCACAGTATTGTGTTGATCAGGGGCGGACGTGTTAAGGATTTGCCTGGTGTTCGATATCATGTTGTGCGTGGAGCACTTGATACCGCTGGTGTAAGTGAGCGGAAGCAGGCAAGGAGCCATTACGGCACCAAGCGACCAAAATCTTAAGTAAGAAGTAATTTAACTTGTAATTTCATTCGTTGATAAAATGCGAAGAAAATCAGCAGAAAAAAGAGAAGTAAAGCCGGATCCGCAATTTGCGGACAAACAGGTAACCCGATTTTTAAACAACCTGATGAGGGATGGCAAGAAGAATGTTGCCCAGAAGATCCTGCATCAGGCATTTTCGGTTATCGAAGAAAAAACAGGTAAATCGGGCATTGAGGTTTTTAAGGATGCACTGAATAACGTGGCGCCTGTATTGGAAGTAAAAAGTCGCCGGGTCGGCGGATCGACCTATCAGGTTCCGTCCGAAGTTCGTGCTGAGCGTGCGACAGCGTTAAGTATGCGGTGGTTGATCAGATCAGCCCGTAGCCGAAACGATAAATCAATGGCAAGTCGCCTGGCGCGAGAATTAATAGACGCCTCGAACAACGAAGGCGGTGCGGTGCGTAAGAAAGATGAAACGCACAGAATGGCCGAGGCAAACAAGGCATTCGCACATTTCAGATTTTAAGAACAGTTTAGCAATATCTTATAATAATGGCTGAAGCAACAAAAATACAAAACGAGCTTAAGAAGACTCGGAATATCGGTATCATGGCTCACATCGATGCCGGTAAGACGACGACTACTGAGCGTATTCTATATTACACCGGTATCAGTCACCGTATGGGTGAGGTTCATGATGGCGGCGCTGTTATGGACTGGATGGAGCAGGAGCAGGAACGTGGCATTACGATTACATCTGCAGCAACCACCTGTTATTGGAATGATTACCGAATTAACATAATTGACACCCCGGGACACGTAGATTTTACCGTTGAAGTTGAGCGGTCCCTTCGCGTTCTTGATGGCGCTGTTGCTGTATTCTGTGCCGTTGCCGCTGTGCAACCGCAATCAGAAACCGTATGGCGACAAGCGAACAAGTACAACGTACCGCGCATGACGTTCGTCAACAAGATGGACAGAACAGGCGCTGATTTTTTCAACGTGCTTGATTCTATGAAACGGCGCCTTAAGGCCAACCCTGTAGCTCTTCAAATTCCTATCGGAAATGAAGAGAACTTTAAGGGCGTTGTGGACCTGTTGGACATGAAAGGCATCATCTGGGATGACAGCACCATGGGAATGGATTACGAGGTAATTGATATTCCCGAAGAATTGATAGAAAAGGCTGAAGAATATCGTAAGATCATGATCGAATCGATTGCTGATCAGGACGAAGCCCTCATGGAAAAATACTTGATGGATGAGCCTATCGAGCGTGAGGAAATCGAAAATGCGATCAGGGCTGCTACTTTAAGCCTGGCTATTACTCCAGTATTATGTGGATCTGCTTTTAAAAATAAAGGCGTCCAGGCGATGCTTGACAGCATTATCAAATTTATGCCCTCACCAGCCGATGTTGAAGCTGTTGACGGAATTTCGCCAGAAGATGAGGAAAAAAAACTATCCCGCAAGCCGCTTTTTGACGAACCCTTCTCAGCACTGGCATTTAAGATCATGACCGATCCTTATGTTGGTAAGCTCACTTTTATCCGGGTATATTCCGGAGAGTTAAATGCGGGTTCGTATGTATTAAATACGACTACGGGTAAAAAAGAGCGCGTGGGACGTTTGCTGAAGATGCACGCAAATTCTAAGGAAGATATTAAAACAGTACGTGCCGGTGATATCTGTGCTGCTGTAGGTATAAAAGAAGTCAGAACCGGTGATACACTCTCTTCTGAAGAATCACCTATTGTTCTGGAAAAAATGGTCTTTCCGGAGCCTGTTATTAAACTGGCTGTTGAGCCTAAGACCAAAGCGGATAATGATAAATTATCCCAGGGTTTGGTTAAACTGATGGAAGAAGATCCTACATTCAAAGTTAGTGTGGATGATGAAACCGGACAAACTACCATTGCCGGAATGGGCGAGCTTCACCTTGAGATTATCGTTGATCGGCTGAAACGTGAGTTTAAAGTAGAAGCCAATGTTGGTCAGCCTCAGGTGTCTTACCGTGAAGCGATCACCAAGCCGATCACTCACCGCGAGATCTACAAGAAACAAACGGGTGGTAAAGGTAAGTTTGCGGATATACAGTTTGAAATAATGCCGCTGGAAGGCCATACAGGCTTTGAATTCAAAAATGAAGTTGTTGGCGGTAACATTCCCCGTGAATTTATCAGTTCGGTTGAAAAAGGATTTAAATCAGCTCTTACTTCTGGTATCCAAGCTAGTTACACTATAGAAGGCATAGGTGTAAGAGTATTTGACGGGTCTTATCACGATGTTGATTCCGATGCCGTAAGTTTTGAAATGTGTGCGAAACTTGGTTTTCGTGAAGCAGCTCGCAAAGCAGGCCCCATCTTGCTTGAACCCTTTATGAAGGTCGAGGTAATTACCCCTGAAGATTATATGGGTGACATTATCGGAGATCTAAGCAGCCGCAGAGGGATTGTTGGTAAAATGGAAACCAATGTTGATGGCTCTGTAATTGATGCTGAAGTACCTTTGGCAGAAATGTTTGGATACTCAACTAATTTGCGCTCTCAATCACAGGGAAGAGCAGTTTATTCAATGGAATTCAGTAAATATGCTCCGGTACCGGATGCTATTGCCGAAGCCGTAATTGCAGAAAAAAAATAATATAACCGTAAAACTCTAAAGTTTTATCTAATGGCAAAAGAAACATTTGATCGCAGCAAGCCCCACGTTAACATCGGTACCATC